>CADAQF010000016.1 GCA_902790015.1 uncultured Eubacteriales bacterium
GGCCGGTGAAGTCCCGGTGAGCATGGCGTTTTCAGCGTCAGAGAAGCTGAAAACGCCATAGCGAACCGTGGGTTACTCCGGATGACGCAGGAAAAGCCGCAGGGGATCGTTGGGAAGGGGACGTAGTCCCCGTCCCAAGCACTTGACAGAAAACGGTCCTACAGGTAGAATAAGCAAGGTTTTTACCTACCCCATCATGCAGAAATCGAGGTTTCACCTATGTCCACCTATATCGTCACAGATGCCGCCTGCGACCTGACCCGGGATTATATCTCCCGCCAGAAGGACCTGTTTGTGATCCCCATGGATTACACCATCGGCAGCAAGACCGAGGTCTACACCTGCTACGACGGCTCCGATCAGCTTAAAAACCTGTACGACCGTATGCGCGAAGGCGAAACGTCCACCACCGCCCAGATCAATCTGAACGAGTACCTGTCCGTTTTCACCCGGCTGACCGACGCCGGACACGACGTGATCTACATCTGCCTGTCCTCCGGCCTGACCGGCACCTTCCAGACGGCCGTGCTCGCCCGCAGCATCGTCATGGAAAAAAATCCTGACGCCCGCCTGTACGTGACGGATTCGCTGTGCGCCAGCGCCGGCCAGGGCCTGCTGATTCATTACGCTCTGCAGATGCGCGACCAGCACGGCATGGATGCCGCCCAGCTGGCGGACTGGGTCACCGAGAACCGCCAGCACATCGCCCACTGGTGGACGGTGGACAAGCTGGATTATCTCCACCGCGGCGGCCGCGTGAGCCGCAGCACGGCCATCGTCGGCGACATGATGAAGATCAAGCCCCTGGGCAACGTCAATTTCGAAGGCAAGCTGGTGGTCCAGGAAAAGATCATGGGCCGCAAGCGTTCCCTTAAAACCATGGCCGAAAAATATGCGGAAACCGCCGACCGTTCCCGCTGGAATACGGTGTTCGCCGGTCACGGGGACTGCGAGGAGGACTATGAGTACCTGAAGGAAAAGATCCTCGCCATCAACCCCTCCGCGCAGATCGAGCCCTGCCGCGTCGGCTCCATCATCGGCTGCCATACCGGCCCCGGCGTCATCATCCTGTTCTTCTGGGCAGACGCCCGCTGAAAAACCGTTTCCATTCATCATTTCATACTGGTTCTCTGTACGTCCGCCTGCCCGGCAGGGTCCTGCGAGGCAGGCTGTTTCATGAAAAAGAAGGGGTACCGCCATGATCGAATTCGTGAACGCCACCAAGGTATACGGCAAAAGCAGCTCCCCCGCGCTGGATCAATTGAACCTCCGGGTGCAAAACGGCTGCGTGTTCGGCTTCCTGGGCCCCAACGGCGCGGGAAAGACCACGGCTATCCGGCTTCTGACCGGGGTGCTTGCTCCCACCTCGGGCACGGTGCTGGTCAACGGCACCGACGTCCGGGAGGACCCCGTCGCCGTCAAGCGCATGATCGGCTTCGTGCCGGACAGCCAGGAGATGTACGAGCGCCTGACCGGCATGGAATACCTGAACTTCATGGCCGATATATACGGCGTTTCCTCGGCTGACCGCAAGGCCCGCGCGGAAAAATATCTGGATATGTTCATGCTCGAGGATGCCGCCAATGAGCGGATCCAGAGCTATTCCCGCGGCATGAAGCAGAAGATCTCCGTCATCGGCGCGCTCATCCATCAGCCCCCCGTATTCGTGCTGGACGAGCCCATGGTCGGCCTGGACCCGAAGGCCTCCTTCCTGCTCAAGGAGGAAATGCGCGCCCAGGCGCAAAAGGGCGTCACCGTGTTTTTCTCCACCCACGTCCTGGAAGTGGCCGAAAAGCTCTGCGACCAGGTCGGCATCATCAATCACGGAAAGCTGCTGGCCCAGGGAACCCCCGAAGAGCTCCGAAGCCGCACCGGCGACGCTTCCCTGGAGCAGGTGTTCCTGGATCTGACCGGTTCCGGGGAGGATGATGCGGAATGAAAGGTTACCTGCTGCTGGCCCGCATGATGCTAAAAAACACGATCACCGGCCTCAACCCCTTTGACCGCTTCCGCAGCGACAAAAAGTCCAAGGCAGCCGTCAAAAGCATGCTGCTGGGGCTGGTCCTGCTGTTCGCCCTGGGCAGCGTGGTGTACGCCGAATACGAGCTTTTCGGCGTCCTGCGCTCCATGGGGCAGGAAGCGCTCCTGCCTGCCATGACCATGCTGATGGCCATGATGGCCTCCCTGCTGCTGGGGCTTTTCCAGAGCATTTCGGGCCTTTATCAGGGCCGGGACGCCGCCTGGCTGGCGGTGCTGCCGGTCAGTTCCCGGCAGATCTACGCCGCCAAGCTGACCAGCCTGTACCTGAGCGACCTGGTGCTGAACCTGCCCATCATCATCCCCGCCGCCGTTCTGTACCTGACCTCGCGGACGGACTTGATCCTGCCCATCCTCCGGCTGATCCCCATTTTCCTCTTTCTGCCGGTGCTGCCGCTGGCGATCGTGTCGCTTGTATCCTACCTGCTGATGAAGCTGTCCTCTTTTGCGCGCAACCGCGAAACCGTTCTGACAGGGCTCAGCATCCTCTTCATGGTCGGATATATGCTTACCGTCAGCCGCATCAGCGCCGTTTCCGGCGCCGACGGCGAGGAGGCCGTCGCCCGGATGCTGGCCTCCGAGGACGGGCTGATGAACAAGCTGCTGTCCGGCTTCCCCCCGGCCCGCTGGGCCGCTCAGGGCTTTATCGGAAGCTTCTGGCTGATGCTTCTTTTCTGCCTGGTTTCCGCTGTGGGCATGGCTGTTTCCTTCCTGCTGACCGGCAGGGACTATCTGCCCACCGCCCTCTCCGCCGGCGAAAAGACCCACAAAGGCGGAAAGGGCAGGGCCGCCGTGTCCGCCTCCCGCGCTGCCTCTCCCCTGGCCGCGCTCATCCGCCTCGAAATACGGGATCTGGTCAGGACGCAGACCTATCTGCTCAACGGCGTGCTGGGCGGCCTGGTCATGCCCATCGCGCTGATGATCGGCGTTTCGTCCGGTATGAGCCAGGTCGGGAATGTCGGGAAAAATGAAATGTCCGAGGTCTTCGGCCAGCTGGACTTGTCTCTTCTCATCATCATCGCCACCGGAGCCTTTTACCTGTGCAGCTTTATCAATCAGTTGCCCGCCACCGCCGTTTCCCGGGAGGGCAGGCACTATCCGCTGTCCCTCTCCCTGCCCGTCCGGCAGTCAGTCCGCCTGACGGCCAAGCTGCTGGTGAGCCTGGTGCTTAATCTGCTTTCCATGCTCATCCTGCTGGTGCCTGTCCTGTTCTTCCTGCCCCTGCCGCTTCACGGGCTGCTGGCGGCCTTCGGGCTGGCTTTCCTTCTGAGCGTATTTCCCGCTGCCTTCTGCCTGTATATGGATGCCCGGCGCCCCAAGCTCAACTGGATGACGGAGATCGACGCCCTCAAGAAAAACTTCAACAGCTACTTCAGCCTGATCTTCTGGATCGTGGGCGCCGCGGTATGTGTCATTACCGTGCTGCTTTTATTCCGCAACGGCGACTTCACCCCCTCCCTGATCGGGCTCACCGTCTGCGCCATAGTGCTTTCGGGAGGCTCCCTTGCCTGGCTTTATCATCAGGCCGGCAGGCTCGAATTCCTTCCCGAAAACGCTGACTGAGGAAAGGCATAAAAAACCATGCTTCTGACCAACGCTGTCCTGTGGACGGAAGAAGGCTTTGCACAAGGCCCTGACATCCGTCTGAAAAACGGCTTTGTAGCCGCTTTCGGCCGTCTTTCGCCCCTTCCCGGCGAACCCGTCCGGGATCTAAAGGGGGACTATCTGATTCCCGGCTTCGTGGATGTTCACATCCACGCCTATCAGGGGCACGACACCATGCGCGGCGAGGAAGACATACGCTTCATGGCGCGGGGCCTGCGCGAAACCGGCGTTTCCGCCTTCTGCCCCACCACCATGAGCGCATCTTTGGAGGATACAAAAAAAGCGGTGGCCGCCGTCCGGCAGGTCCGCCTTTTTCCAAAGTCCTTCGAGGCGCGCGTACTGGGCGCGCATATGGAAGCCCCCTTCCTGTCGCCCAAAAAAGCCGGCGCCCAGCAGGCCTGCTATTTTTCAGATCCCTCCTGGGAGCTGTTTGAACAGATGACCGGCGGCCATCCTGAGGATGTGCGGCTGATGACGCTGGCCCCGGAAAGGCCGGGCGCCGAAGCCTTCGTGAAAAAGGCGGTCTCCCAGGGTCTGCGCATTTCCGTAGGCCATACCGACGCGGACGCCGCGCTTACCCATCAGGCGGCGGACTGGGGAGCCGACCACGCCACCCACCTGTTCAACGCCCAGCCGCCGCTGCACCACCGCTGTCCCGGCGTACCCGGCGCAGTGCTTACCGACGAGCGGTTTTTCGCCGAGATGATCTGTGACGGCGTTCACCTGCATCGGGATACCGTCCGCCTGATCTGCGCCTGCAAAGGGGCCTCCCGCGCCGTGGCCATCACGGACGCCATGGAGGCCGCGGGCATGCCTGACGGCGATTATTCCCTGGGCGGCCAGCGGGTGATCGTCCATGGCAGCGAAGCCCGCCTGGCCGACGGCACCCTGGCCGGTTCCGTTTTGACCATGCCCCGGGCCCTGAGCAATCTGATCCATCGCTTCTCCATAGACCCCTGGGCCGCCGTCCGCATGTGCACGGCCGCCCCGGCCGATTCCATTGGCGAGTCCCTCTTAGGCCGCCTGCTTCCCGGCTCCCCCGCCCCTCTTACCCGCTGGACTCCGGACTGGCGATTAAGCGAAGTCATCGGATGAACAGACATACATGCCTGCCCGGTTCTGAGCCGGGCAGGCATGTTTGACTTTCTTTCACCTTGAATGTGACCAAATCGTGTCAAAGCGCTCCGGGGCTTTGCTTTTTCAGGCTGTTTATGATATCGTATTCCCAAGGCAGGCGATTTGTTCTGCTCATCCCCTACGAAAGGACAAAACGGACATGACTGAATTTCACGCCACCACCATCTGCGCCGTGCACAAGGACGGCCGCACCGCCATCGCGGGAGACGGCCAGGTCACCATGGGCGAACATACCATCTTCAAGGCCAACGCGCACAAGGTGCGCCGCATCTTCAACGACCAGGTGATCACCGGCTTCGCGGGCACGGTATCGGACGCCTTTTCCCTGTGCGAGCGTTTCGAGGAAATGCTCACCCAGGTCGGCGGCAACCTGGAGCGCGCCGCTGTCAACCTGGCGCAGGAGTGGCGCCTGGGCAAGGCCGCCCGTCAGCTGGACGCCATGCTGATCGTGGCCGACAAGGACAGGATGCTGATCCTTTCCGGCACCGGCGAGGTGATCGAGCCGGACGGCGGGGTGGCCGCCATCGGCTCCGGCGGCAATTTTGCCCTGGCAGCCGCCCGCGCCCTGTACGAAAACACCGATCTTTCCGCCCACGAGATCGCGCTCAAGGCGCTTCAGATCGCCGCCTCCATCTGTGTCTACACCAACGATAACATCATCGTCGAGGATATTTAAGGAGTACTGATTATGAACGAGCTTTCCCCCCATGAGGTGGTCCGGCAGCTGAACCGCTACATCATCGGGCAGGACGACGCCAAGCGCGCCGTCGCCATCGCCCTGCGCAACCGTTACCGCCGTTCCATGCTTCCCGAGGAAATGCGGGAGGAGATCACGCCCAAGAACATCCTGATGATCGGCCCCACCGGCGTAGGCAAGACCGAGATCGCCCGCCGCCTGGCCAGACTGGTCAACGCCCCGTTCATCAAGGTCGAGGCCACCAAGTTCACCGAGGTCGGCTATGTGGGCCGCGATGTGGAGTCCATCATCCGGGACCTGACGGAAAACGCCGTCCGCATGGTGCACGACGAATACGCCGAAAAGGTCAGAACGCGTGCCCAGGTGATCGCCGAGGACCGGCTGCTCAACATGCTGAGCGGCATCCAGAAAAAGAGCAATAACCCCTTCGATTTCCTTTTGGGCCGCAGCAGCGCCGCCCCCCAGCAGCCCCAGCAGACCGAAGAGGAAAAGCAGGCCCTCGCCCGCCGCAAGGACGACCTGAGGGATCAGCTGCGCCGCGGCGAACTGGACAACAACGAGATCGAGATCGAGGTGGAGGAGCAGGCGCCCCAGCTTGAGGTCGGCGGCACCTCCATCAGCATCGGCGACATGATGGGCGGGATGATGCCCAAGAAGACCAAGATGCGCCGCGTGAAGGTCCGCGAGGCCCGGGATATCCTGATCGCCGAGGAATCCGACAAGCTGATCGACGACGACGCCGTCAAGGAAGAAGCCGTCCGCCGCACCGAGCAGAGCGGCATCGTCTTCCTGGACGAGATCGACAAGATCGCCGGCCACGGCGGTTCGGGAAGCGGTCCCGACGTTTCCCGCGAGGGCGTTCAGCGGGACATCCTGCCCATCGTCGAGGGCAGCACGGTCAACACCAAGTACGGCCCGGTGCGGACGGACTTCATGCTTTTTATCGCCGCCGGCGCCTTCCACGTATCCAAGGTGACCGACCTGATCCCCGAGCTTCAGGGCCGCTTCCCCGTTCAGGTGCGCCTCAAATCCCTGACCGAGGACGACTTTGTCCAGATCCTCAAAAACACCGACAACGCCTTGACCCGCCAGTATACGGCGCTGCTGGAGGTCGATAAGGTGCATCTGACCTTCGACGAGGACGCCCTGCGCGAGATCGCCCGCATGGCCCTGATGGAAAACGAGGCCCATGAGGACCTCGGCGCCCGCCGCCTGCACGGCATATTCGAGGAACTGCTGGAGGACGTTTCCTTCAACGCCGCCGGCGGCGATATGCCGGATGTCTACCTGACCATCACCCAGCAGTACGTAAAGGAACACTTGAAGTCCGAAAAGGCGCTGGATACCAGGAAGTATATCCTCTGATCCTGATTATTCCGACGCAAAGAGGGCGCTGTACGGGATCTCCGCCGCCCAGGCAAGCGCCGGGTCGCCGGTTTCCAGCATGGACGCCTTCAGCACATCCCGGGAAGGACGAACGATCACTTCGTATTCCCCCTGCGGCGTTACGATCCGCACGGGCCGGGAAAAGTCCACCATCAGGGGATGGAGCAGTATGGAAAAGTCCCCGTTCACGTTCTCAGGGCGGACGGTGATGGTATTGTCCCCCGTGACTTTGGCGGTGATGATCCCTTCGGTCACCTCTTTACCCGCCCTCAGCCAGTAAAAGCTCGTCACCTGCCTGCTCTCCGCCCTGGTGCCCAGGTCCCACACGACCGAGGCCGGGGCGGGGTCGCGGGTGAACCGGTTCACATAGTCCACGGCGCTCGTATTTTTAAACGTCGTTTCCAGCCGGAAATCCTCCCGGACGATCCTGCGGATCTCCTCGTCAAACTCCCTGTTCATCCCCGGGTAATAGTAGGACACATCGGCGTATACGTCGTCCCCGGCACAGGTTTGCAGGGCTTCCTCGAAGGCGTACAGCATGCTTTCCCTGATGGCGGGGTCGGCGTATGTCGCCGGGTCCGCCAGCACCTCGCCCAGGTGGCCTGCGGTGGTGTCGTCATAGTTGTGGCCTTCGGGCACGTGTATCAGCACCTGGTGCTCATATCCTCCGCCCAGTTCGTCGTGATACCCGTTCAGCACCTGCTCAAATTCCGCCGCGCGGAAGCAGCGCATCGCGCCTTCGCTGTAAAAGTCCCTCACGCCCGCCTGGATGCTGAAGGGACAGTTTGCCAGATTGCGCAGGGACACCCCGTTGGGGTGGCCGGACGACATATTGGCGGCCGCAAAACGGTCCGTCATGCGCGCCGCGATCTGGTACACGCCGTCTCCGCCGGCTGAAAAGCCCAGCAGGTACACCCGGTCGGGGTCGGCACTGAACAAACGCACCATCGTGCTGATCAGCCGGTCGTACAGCGGGTAGGATTCGGGCCTGAAGTGCAGGTCCCACGTATCGGTGATCCCCCGGCACGCGATGTAGATGCCGCTTTCCACCGCCTCCCGGTAATAATCAAACATCCTCACCCACTCTTCGTCGTTGCTCTCGGGCGCGGTCCCGCCGCCGCCGTGCAGCGTGATATACAGCGGATAAAGGCCGTTCTCGTCCGCATCCCCGACAATTTCCATCAGAAACCGCATCTTCCTTTCCCCGTCGGTCAGGGTGAAGACCTCAAGCGTCTGCCCCTCCTCCGAAAAGGGATCAGGTATTTCTCCTGCCGTCAGCGACGCTTCCATCTGCCGGGCGATTTCCGGGTCATTCATATACTCTTCCGTCACTTCGGCCAGTAGCGAAAGCGTTTCTTCCCCGGTCAGCGGCTCCAGTTCCCCGTTGATCACGACAGCCTCCTCCGCGTAAGCCGCACAAAGCGCCAGCATGATACATATAAGCGCGCAGAAAGCCCCTTTTACGCCTTTCATCATCTGATCATCCCACTCCTTCAGCCGTTATTTCCCTTTGGCCGCCGGCGCCCTGCCGGCTTTACTGGCTGTATCATATCATACAAATTCCCGCTCCGCAAGTGCGGGGCTTTTTCATAAAACCATACGAATAATCCCCGAAAAACCGAGAAATCCTACTCATCCGCCCGCTCATGCCGGTTCTTGATTTAGCATTGACATCCGGCGGATTGATGATATAATAGGCTTCGCGCAAATCGCGCCGGCAGTTCATTTGTACCTTCCTGCCGTAAAACAAAACCGGGACTGCCATAGCTTTATATGCTTTCAGGCGGCTTTGCGGTTTTGCAAAGCTTTTTTATTTGGGAGGCCTCTTTATGGAAGAAAGAAAAACAGTATCGAAGCTCTTTATGATCCTCGCGGTGATTTACGTCACCTGCCTGCTTTTATCCAACCTGATCGCGGGCAAGATGTGGGCGGTCTCCGGCAGCGTCACCCTGCCCGCGGCCGTCATACTCTTCCCGCTCACTTACATTTTCGGGGACATCTTCACGGAAGTATACGGCTTCCGGAAGGCCCGCACGGTGATCTGGCTCGGCTTTGGCTGCAGCTTTTTCGCCGTATCGGTGTATCTGATCACCGTAGCGCTTCCCTATCCCGGCTTCTGGGGCAACCAGGAAGCGTTTGCCGCCGTCCTGGGAACCACCCCCCGCGTGGCCGCCGCTTCGTTTATCGGCTATCTGTTCGGCGAGTTTTCCAATTCCATGATCCTCTCCAGGCTCAAGGTTTTCACCAAAGGAAAGCGGCTGTGGACGCGCACCATCCTGTCCACCCTCGTGGGCGAGGGCTTTGATTCCGTCATTTTTATCACCGTATCCTTCCTGGGCACCATGGACAACGGCACACTCCTGCAGATGATCCTTTATCAGTATCTGTTCAAGGTGACCTACGAGATCGTCTTCACGCCTGTCACCTACGCCGTCGTAGGGTGGCTCAAAAACCAGGAGGGCGTCGATACCTTCGATTACGATGTCCGCTACAGTCCGATCAGGGGGTAAAAAGCCATGCGCGAAAAAGGAACGCTGACCCATCTGGGCAGCCGGGACACCACGTACAAAACGGATTACGATCCGTCGCTGCTCGAATCGTTTGACAACCGGCATCCCGACCACGACTTTTTTGTGAAGCTGAACTGCCCCGAGTTCACCTCGCTGTGCCCTATCACCGGCCAGCCCGATTTTGCCTGCCTCACCATCTGCTATGTTCCTGATCAGAAGCTGGTGGAAAGCAAGAGCCTCAAGCTCTATCTGTTCTCCTTCAGAAACCACGGCGATTTTCATGAAGACTGCGTGAACGTCATCATGAACGACCTGGTGCGGCTGCTTTCGCCCAAGTATCTCGAGGTGACCGGCAGGTTCCTGCCCCGCGGCGGCATCTCCATCGATCCGTACTGCAATTACGGCAAGCCGGGGACGCGCTGGGAGCAGGTCGCCTGGGAGAGGCTGAGCGGCCATGATCTGAACCCCGAACGGGTGGACAACCGCTGAAAAGCGCCCGGCCCGTTTTTCGTTTTTTACACGCCCCCTGGTTGCATACATCCCCGGGGCGTGTTACAATTTCGGGGAAACGCAGACGGGAGGAAGTAGGACATGAAAAGAGCGTGCGCGCTGTTACTGCTGGTGCTGGTGACCGCATTTGCCTCTGCGGGCGCACGGGCTTTCACCTTCGCCCAGCCGAAGTCCTCACCAGCACCTGTTCAGACGGACTTTCCGACCCCTTCCCCCGCTCCCGCCGCCACTGCCTCTCCCGCCGCGGAAACGGCAGTCCCCCCCGCTTTGACGCCCGCTGCCGAACCCAGCCCTTCACCCGCGCCGGAAGCCTCCCCTTCTCCCTCGCCCGAGCCGGCGCCTTCGGCCGAACCGGCTGAAACACCTTTGGATATGCCCGCTTCCCCTTCGCAGGACGCCGCCCCGGCCTCCTTCCCCGCCGTTTTCGGCCTGCCCATGGAGGAGGAAACGCTTCCCGGCTACGAGCCCAACCCCGAATGGGAGGAACAGCTGGCCTCCTTTTTTAAACACTCCGGCGCCAAGACCGGAGTATTCATACTGACCCGCCGGGGAAAGCCGCTGGCGGTCTACGTCGCCGGCAACAGGGACACCCATAAGAACCCCACCACCCTGAACACCCGCTTCCGCATCGCCTCCGTGACCAAAATGGTCACGGCCATAGGCCTGATGCAGCTGTACGAGCAGGACCTGATCGATCTAGACGACCCGATCAACCATTATCTGCCCATGCAGGTGACCAACCCCGCCTGTCCGGACCATCCCATCACCATGCGCCAGGTGCTCAGCCACACCTCCACCCTCAAGCAGTCCTCCCGCTACCTGCCGGACTGGGAGCACCTGCAGAAAAGCAACAGCGTCTTTTACAAAAACCTCGTTCCCGGCGAAAAATATTATTACGCCAACCTGAACGGGGGCCTTGCCGGCGCCATGATCGAGGCGCTCAGCGGCCAGTCGGTAAACCAGTATATGACCGAGCACGTTTTCCATCCCCTGGGCATCGACGCCGCCTACAGCCCGAATCTCCTGATCGATCAGGATAATATCGGCGCGCTGATGACCAAGGGCGGCACCACCACCTCCAACGCCTCCCGCCAGCTTAAAGCGGCGGCCGAGTATGACGATACCTGCGACCCCGCCAAACACACCGACCGCACTTCCGGCGCGCTGTACATCAGCCCCTGGGGCCTTAACCGCCTGATGGTGACCATGGCGCTCGGCGGGGAATACCAGGGCGTGCGGCTCCTTAAAGAGGAGACCATCCGCCTGATGGAGGCGGACCAGGCCTGGATAGAGGGCAGCAGCGTCTGGGGAGACAGTCCCTACGGCCTTTTCCTGACCCATTACACCTTCGGCTCCTCCCCCTGGTACGGGCATCAGGGCCGCTATAACGGGCTTACCTCGGACGCCTTCTACCAGCCCGAAACGGGCCTCACCTTCGTCATGGTGGTCAACGGCTACGGCGGCAAGAGCAACGACGGGCTTTGCAACCTGGCCCGCAGCTGCCTCACCTGGGCGGACGGCTTCGGCATGGAGGAAGAAGATGGAATTTGAGCGCTTTCTGTATTATTCCCTGCGGCACGCCCGGCCCGTGCGCTGCCTGGTGCAGGAGGATAAGCTGCGCTATATGAACCTCACCGTGATTAAGCTTAATGAAGAGGATTTTATCTGTCTCAGGGCCGGGCGGAAAAAGCCCTTCACCCTGCGCTACGACCAGGTGCTGGCCGTCTCCTACGCCCGGGGCGACGACGGGGACACCCTGAAAAACGAGCAAAGGGAACATTCCCCGTTCGCCTGATAAACAGCGCCGTCAAGCGCCTCACGCCAATTTTGCCGTTGCAATCGTCGCAGACTTCCTATATAATACTGTCAAGACAAGGGCCTGAAGGCCCCTCAGGCGAAAGGAGAAGCAACCATGAAACAGTACGAGTGCCCCTGCGGCTACATCTACGATCCCGAAACGGGCGATCCCGATGGCGGCATCGCGCCCGGCACCGCGTTCGAGGACATCCCGGAGGATTGGGTCTGCCCGGTATGCGGCCTTGGCAAAGATGCCTTCACCCCTGTTGAGTAAACTGCAAAGCCGCCTGCGGGCGGCTTTTTAAGGAGGAAAAGACATGGCTAACCCTGTATTCGTCATCGAAATGGAAGACGGCGGCAAGATGACCGGCGAGCTGTATCCGGACATCGCGCCCCAGTCCGCGGGCAATTTTATCGCGCTGGCCAACGCCGGCTTTTATGACGGGCTCATTTTTCACCGGGTGATCCCCGGCTTCATGATCCAGGGCGGAGATCCCCAGGGCATCGGCATCGGCGGCCCCGGCTATTCCATCAAGGGCGAGTTCCGCATGAACGGCGTAAAAAACGACCTCCGTCACACCTACGGCGTGCTGTCCATGGCGCGCAGCCAGCATCCCGATTCAGCCGGCAGCCAGTTTTTTATCATGACCTCCGATTCTCCCCATCTGGACGGGGCCTACGCCGCCTTCGGCAAGGTACTTTCCGGCATGGAAACGGCTGAAAAGATCGTCAACGCCAAACGGGATTACCGGGACAAGCCCCTGGAGGATCAGAGGATCCGCTCCATCCGCGTGGAAACGGACGGCAAAGAATATCCGTTTGAAATGCTTAAGAACCGCTGATTATCTTTGGATCGGGAGAATCAAATGACCATCTGGGAACAGAATGAGGAAAAGACCCGCCTGCTGATCAGGCAGGCGGGCGAAAGCATGCTTTCCTGCCATGACCTGGTAGTCACCGGCAAGGGCCGCCACGCCGACTTTGTGACCCAGGAAGACAAGCTGGTGCAGGAAATGCTGATGGACGGCCTGCACCGGCTGTACCCCGAAGCCCGCTTCATGGCCGAGGAAAAGGAAAACGCCGCCCTCACCGGCGATCCCACCTTCATCATCGACCCCATCGACGGCACCACCAACTATTTCCGCCGCCGGGAGGCCAGCGTGATATCCGTGGGCCTTGCGGAGGGCAAAAAGCCCGTCCGGGGCTGGATCTATAACCCCTACCGCGGCGAGCTGTTCACCGCGGCCAAAGGGCAGGGCGCCTTCTGCAACGGAAAGCCCGTGCATGTGTCCGCTGTGCCCCGGGACAATGCGCTGGTATATATGGGCACGGCGGCCTATTACGAGGAACTGATGTCCCTGACGGGCCTGTGCGCCCAGCGGCTGCTTCCCGAGATTGCCGATTTCCGCCGCACGGGCTCCTGCGCTCTGGAAATGTGCGATATCGCCCGGGGCTGGGCGGAAGCCCTGTTTGAGTGGCGCCTGCAGCCCTGGGATATCTGCGCGGGCGTGCTGCTGGTGGAAGAGGCCGGCGGCCGGTGCTGCGATATCCTGGGCGAAGAGCCCGATCTGGCCCGCCCCGCCCCGCTGCTGGCTGCCAACGCCGCATGCTTTGAGCCCCTGCTGGAACGCCTGCGGAATATCCGCCGGGAATGGGCGGAGCTTCGGGAAAAGGGGCAGTTGTAAATTGTCTGCAGACAGCCCCCATTTCCCTGATTTATGCTACAATATCCCCGGCGGGGCGCGTTGGCTATTGATCCTTAAAATCCGTTCCGCTGTCAATGAATTCAGGAGGCAGAAATATGCTGAAAAAACTCCTTTCCCTTGTGCTTGCGGCCATGCTGCTTTCATCCTGCGCGGCCTTTGCCGAGGACTTCGGATTTGACACCGGCCTCGGGGAAGATCCGGGCTACACCGACGGCCAGGGCATTTACGACGGCACGGATTACACCGCCGGCGACGACGGCAGCTACGACGGCTATGCCGACGACGAAAGCGGCTACAGCGGCTCGGGCTATACCGACGATATGGGCTACACCGACGACCAGATGGGCGGCTATATCACCCCCGACGGCCGTGCACTCGGCGGAGGCACCATCCCCCTGTCGCTGACCATGTATGTGTACACCGATAACGGCGGAACGCTGAACGTCCGTTCCGAGCCCTGGATTGAGAAGGGCAACGTTATAGGCACCCTTAACTACGGCGCGCAGGTCCACGTGACGGCCGAATTTGACGTCTATCCGGACTGGTATCAGATCTCCTACAGGTCCGGCACCGCCTATGTCATGAAGCGCTTCCTGGTGAGCTACAAGCCCGCCGCCAAAAAGAAGGCCTCCGTCACCGCCACGCCCCGTCCCGCCAGCCGGGTCACCACCACGCCCAACGCCAACAGGCAGCGCGCCCAGCAGGAAACCCAGGCGCAGCTGAACGGTGAAAAGACGGTGAAGCCTTTCCTCGTCGCCGTCCGCGCTACCCGCGCCTCCGGCTGGATCAATTTCCGCGTGCTGCCCGGCGTCACGGAGGAGCGCGTCGCCTCCCTGCCCGACGGGCGTGAACTGCAGGTCATCGGCGAAACCGAAAAATGGTATCACGCCGTCGATATGGAAACCGGCCTGACCGGCTATATCAGCAAAAGCCTGACCACCGTGCTGACCACGCCCGCTCCCGCGGCGACCGCTTCGCCCACCCCCGCGCCCTTCAAGGAACAGCTGGGCAAGCTGACCGTTAACGGCGAGTTTTCCCTGCAGTGCAAACTGCCCGAGGGCTATCAGATGCAGGTCATCAACACCCTGGGCACCAGGATCATCGCCTCCATCACCTCTGAAAACCAGGAAAAGCCGGTGCTTTACCTCTCCATCGCCTACGACGAAATGTATTCCGCCGTCGAAAGGCTGAACGACCTGGGTCAGGAGGACCTGCAGGTGCTGGAAGGCTCCTTCACGCAGATGAACGAGGTGGATATCACCTACACCGAAACCGCCTACGGCACCAAGCTCATGGTGGCCCGGGAGATCGGCGCGGATACGGACTATGTGGACATTCTGACCGTCTACAAGGGCTATTCCATCGAATTCGTCATGACCCCGAACCCCAAAGCCGCATCCCAGGCGCTGACGGACGACCAGGTGAAGATGTGCGTCGATTTCCTGAGCGAGCTGGACTTTGTGCCGGCCGCCTGACGGCGCGCTTTTTTCCCAGCATATTCAAATCAAACGACGGCCTGCGTTCCCACCCGGATCGCAGGCCGTCGTTTATGTCCTTTATACACAGCCGTCAGCTGCCCGTCATTCAGCCTTCCTTTGCAAAAAGTCCCCCGCCGCCTCCAGAAACCGCTGATCGGCCGGGCAGAAAGAATAGCCCGGGAATTCCTCCGGGGACACGAAGCGTATGTCCCGGTGCTCCAGGGCCCGGGGCGTCCCTTCCTTGACAACGGCGCACAAAAGGGACAGGTGCACCGTCACGTCCGGATATTCGTACACCGTGTCCGTCAGTACTTCGCCGACGTCCAGGTCAATGTCCAGCTCCTCCCGGCATTCGCGCCGCAGGGCCTCGCGCAGCGTCTCCCCCTTTTCCACCTTGCCGCCGGGAAATTCCCAGCACAGCGCCCGGGCCTTGTTTTCCGGCCGCTGGCAGATCAGCGCCTTATTTCCCTGCCGGATCAGCCCGGCCACCACCTCAAGCATACTTTTCCCCTTCCTTTATGACCGCAAAGAGTCCTCCGGCTCATTATAGCACAATCAGGGCCCCTTTGTAAAAAGCAAAAAACATGCAGAAGCAGGATTGTTTTTATGCCCCGGATATGACATACTGTACCGGACAAACAGAAAACGGGAAAGGAAGGCTTGCGTATGGAACGGGTGGTTGTGATCACCGGCGGGGCGCACGGCATAGGTCTTTGCACGGCGGAGGCTTTCCGCGTGCAGGGCGCCCAGGTCTGCGTGATGGACACAGCGGAAGGCGCCTGGTTTCAGGGCGACGTCGGAAAAAAGGAAGACCTGGAGCGTTTCGCCCGTGCCGTCGTAAGCCTATACGGCCACGTGGACGTGCTGGTCAACAACGCCCCGCCGCCCATGCGGGGCATCGATACCCGCAGCTATGAGGCGTTTGAGCGCGCGCTCCGCATAGGCGTCACCGCGCCCTTTTACCTGACGAAGCTGCTTGCGCCTTATTTCGCTCCCGGCGCCAGCGTCATCAACATATCCTCCTCGCGCGACCGCATGAGCCAGCCGCAGACGGAAAGCTACACCGCGGCCAAGGGCGGCATCGCTGCGCTGACCCACGCGCTGGCGGTAAGCCTTGCGGGGAAGGCGCGGGTCAACAGCATATCTCCCGGCTGGATCGACACGCAGAACGTCCCCTGCACCGGCCCTGACGCCTGGCAGCAGCCGGTCGGCCGGGTGGGCACGCCGGAGGACATTGCCCGCCTGATCCTCTTTTTAAGCAGTGAGCAGGCAGGCTTTATCAACGGAGAAAACATCTGCGCGGACGGGGGCATGACCCGGCTGATGATCTATCACGGGGAACACGGCTGGCGTTTTGATCCCGTTCATCGGGAGGCCGGCGGCTGACGAGCCTGCGGTCACTGTACAAAGCTTCTGCGGATTAACGGAGTATATATGATCGTCGATTTTCACACCCACACTTTTCCGGACAGCATCGCCGCCCGGGCCGTCGGCCATCTGGCGGAAAACAGCCACACCCTGCCCTTTCTGGACGGCACAGCCGGAGCGCTTGCCGAAAGCAGGCGGGCCGCCGGCATCGACCGCTGCGTCGTGCTGCCCGTGGCCACGTCCGCCCGGCAGGTGCCGCATATCAACGACGCCGCCATCCGCATGAATGAAACGGCGGAGGATACGGGGCTTTATTCCCTGGGCGCCATGCACCCGGACTTTCCCGACTGGCGGGAGGAATTGAAGCGCCTGCAGAAAGCCCGCGTCCGGGGCATCAAGCTGCACCCGCCCTATCAGGGCGTGCCCTTTGACGACAAGCGGTACGTCCGCATCCTCTCCCTGGCCGGGGAGCTGGGCCTTTTCACGGTGATCCACGCCGGGTTGGACGTCGGTCTGCCCGGAAACGACAGCGCCGTGCCCCGCAGGATCGCGAACGCCCTCCGCGCCGCAGGCCCGGTCACGCTGGTCTGCGCGCACATGGGCGGCTGGCGCCGCTGGGAAGAGGCAAAGACGCTGCTGCCGCCTTTGGGCGTTTATATCGACACGGCCTTTTCCTTTGGCCGCATCACGCCCCTGGGAGATGACCACCCCTGGCGGGAGGAGGAACTTCAGATGCTGGACGACGCCCGCATGGCGGAGATGATCCGCGCCTTCGGCCCCCGCCGCGTCCTGTTCGGCACGGATTCCCCCTGGATGGACCAGGCCGAACAGATACGCCGCCTGCAGGCGCTGCCTCTTTCGGACATGGAAAAAGCCGCCGTTTCCGGCGGCAACGCAGCCCGGCTGATGGGCTGGGAAAGCATATAGCCATTCACGCCCGTCTGACAGGGCGGCATACCGCTGCTGATGCGGAGTCAGCCCTGTCCTGCCCGGTGAAAACGCATTATTGAAAAACCAGGGACGATGCCCTTTTTATACGCATCGGGCTGCCAGACATCTGTTTATTCCTCACTGTGCGCCTTGGCTTTCTCCTCCTGATGGGGCTTATGCTCGCGGGACCTGGTTTCCTCGGTTTCCTTGGGCTTAACGTTGACACGGACGTAGGAAACGCGGTGACCGTCGGTCTCGGTGACGGTGATGTTCAGGTTTTCAAAACGGAAATGGTCTCCCTTCACGGGGATCTTGTCCAATTGCTCGGTCACCCAGCCGCCGACGGATACGCTGTCGGCCTCCTCGTTGGCCAGATCGAACTTCTGGCAGAAATCCTCGAAATTGGCCGAGCCGTCCACCAGCCAGGCAGTGTCGGACAGGCGGCGGAAATCCTCCTCCACTTCGTCGTGCTCGTCCCAGATCTCGCCTACCAGCTCCTCCAGGATGTCCTCCATGGTGACTATGCCCAGGGTGCCGCCGTATTCGTCCAGTACGACGGCGATGTGGGTCTTTTTCGCCTGCAAAAGCTTCAGCAGGTCGTCCAGCTTTTCGGACGGGTGGGTGAAAAGCACGGGACTCATCAGGTCGCGCAGGGGCTTTTTGGTCAGCTGACCGTCCTCGTAAAGGTCCTTTTGATGGACCACGCCGATGATGTTGTCGATCGTTTCCTCGTACACGGGCAAACGGGAAAAGCCGGTCTTTGAAAACAGGCGGGCCACCTCTTCGGTGGGCTCGTCTACGGACACCGCCTCGACGTCCACCCGGTGGGTCAGGATATCCTCCGCCTTCATGTCGCCAAATTCGATGGCGTTGCGGAGCAGGTTCACTTCGCCGTCATCGATGGCGCCTTCCTCCTGCACCTCGTCCACCAGCATCAGCAGCTCCTCCTGGGACATTTTGTCGTCCTTTTCGCCGGGGAAGAGGCGCGAAACCAGCTTCTGCCACTGGCCGAAGAGGAAGTTGAGGGGCGCGAATACCGTCATCAGGACCCTGAGCACCGGAGCGGAAAACATGGCAAAGCGCTCCGGATAGTCCTTGGCGATGGTCTTGGGGGTGATCTCGCCGAAAACCAGCACGACCACGGTGACGACTGCGGTGGCGACCGATGTGCCCGAGCCGCCCACCAGCCGGATAAAAAAGACGGTGGCCAGCGCGGTCAGAAGGATATTGACCAGGTTGTTGCCGATCAGCACGGTGGAAATCAGCTTGTCAAAGTCCTCCGAAAGACGGACCGCCAGCTCCGCCCTTTTGTTGCCATGCTCGGCCAGGGTTTTCATGCGGGTCTTGTTCATGGTGGAAAAGGCTGTTTCCGACGCCGAAAAATAGGCGGAAAAAACAACGCACAGCACCATCCAGATGATTTTTCTGATGGAATCCATATCCATTCAGGTACTCAGACTCCTTTAAAGCGTTCGTTTGTCCGCCGGTCACGCGATACGCCCGGCGGAAAAAAATACAAAAAGGCATATCCATCCCCTGGGGAAGGATATACCTATGGCTGTTTTCGTATATGTTCACAGTTGCTTTGACTGTCGTCGCTGCCGCTGTCCATGATTCGCGCAATGCCTCCCGGCTGAAAAAAGCCTTCATAAAAGCAAACAGGATACCAGAAACAAAAGATATTTTATCATATATCCGCCTGTCCGTCAATCAGAAACTTTCAAAAAAGGGGTTGACAAAAACGGCCGATTGTAGTATTATCTTTTTTGCGCAGGAGATGCGCTTCACGACGCGGGGTAGAGCAGTTTGGTAGCTCGTCGGGCTCATAACCCGGAGGTCGAGGGTTCAAGTCCCTCCCCCGCAACCACTTTGGCTCCGTAGCTCAGTGGCTAGAGCACTCGGTTCATACCCGGGGTGTCAGTGGTTCAAATCCACTCGGAGCCACCATTTTCCTTCTCCGTTTTCGGGAAGGTTTTTTTATTGTCTTTAAACCACCGGCCGGCAGGAAACCCTGCCGGCCGATGGTTTTATTGTTGTTTAGGGAAACGCTGATTAAAGCCTTCCCCTTGAGGGGAAGGTGGACCGGCAGAACCAACAACGTCAGTGAATTCAACTGTTTTTGCCGGGACGGATGAGGTGCCGCAGTCTGTTTTTGCTCATGAAATCAGCGATTCCTTACCCTTTGTCTTTTATCTACGCGGTTCACTTTCCGTTCTCCAGGATACCGGTCTTATCCAGTCCCTTGGCCAGCGGGATGCCCAGCGCGTAGCAGATCACGGCTTCCCCGCCCGCCACGGACAGCATCAGCACATACAGCGGCGCGTCCATCTGATAGGCATACCTGAGCAGCAGCCCTACGATGAGACCGTTGAAAATGGCCGGCCACACCGCGGCGACAAATAAATTCTTCCGCGTGGTCCAGGTCGCGATGGCCGCCAGCAGCGTCGCCAGGCTGCCGAAAACGACATCCAGCACGACCGCGCCGTGCAGAACGTTGGCCAGCACGCAGCCCACCGTGAGCCCCGGAATGGCGGCCGGGGTGAGCGCCGCCAGCAGCGTCAGCGCCTCCGAGATGCGGAATTCCACCGTTCCCGCCGCCGTCACCGGCAGTATCAGCGTAAGGACCGCGTACAGCGCGGCGATCACGGCGCCCTGTACCAGCAAACGAACCTGTCTGTCTGACTCTGTCATGAATTATTTCTCCCGTCGTATCCCGTTTTATTCCTTGCGCTTATCTTTTTCCTTTTTTGGCCTGTTGTTCCATCATCCTCAGCAGCCGGTTCCCGGTCAGTCCCGCGACCGCCATGCAGATCGCCAGCTCCGGCACCAGATAGGCCCCGTTATAGATGACGCTGTACACAAACGGCGCCTGCCCCTCCACCGGATAGGCGGCCACCCACATCAGACCCGCTATGACGGCGGAAGCAGCCCTCCCCAGCACAGCTATGCCCATGGCGGGCAGCAGGCTGTAGCGCCCGGAATCCCTGGCGACAAAGAAGGCGAGCACGGCAAGTGCTGCCAGCAGTACGGCGTACAGCAGCCAGTTTTGCTGATAGCTGATCATCATCAGTATCAGCAGCGCGGCGGACAGCCCGATGGTCAGCCAGACCTGCCAGGTCTTTTTGGTATACCGGTACAGGCCGGCCAGGCCCAGCGCCGCAAAGGCGATCAGGTAATCAAAGATGACCTGCCAGACAGACAGGAAGTCCCCTCCCTGCAGGTACTGCAGCACGCCGTACACCAGGCCCGCCGCCACGCCGGGCCCAAAGCCGAAGGCCGCGGCGAAGAGCATCAGGGGCAGCATGCTGGCCGGGGTGATGGAACCGCCCTGCGGCATGCGGAACACCCGGATATAGCTCAGCACAAAGCTCAGCGCGATGGCGACAGCCCCATAGGCCACCGTCTGGGCGGTCCACGCCTTCCTGTCGCGGCAGATCACGAACAAAATGACCGCCAGGGCTACCAGACCGACGATCATTCCCCAGAAGCGGACATCCGCGTTTATCAGTTTTTTCAACAGGGTGTCCTTCACATAACTCGTTTTTTCAATTTCTTCAGCCAGCGCAGTTGAAAACAGAAAATCCATAAAAACGCCTCCATGCTTTTTGATTCAATCAAAAACCCCCGCGTGGCGCAGGGGAGCAAAGGCATTTCAAAAAGAAATGTTTCCGCTTCCCTACGGTAGGATGATCTACACAGGTTCCAAGGGTCAGGCCGCGGCCTTCTCAGCGTCCTTAAGGGACGCACCCCCAGCGGGCTTTTCGGTTGTCAGGTGTCATTATAGCAAAATCCCCCGATTTGTCAAGCGGGCAGTTTTACATTCTCCTCTTTCCGGCGGGATTGTATTTTTGCTTCGTTTATGGTATTATTTTCCCGTTCGAATTGTATCGCGGGAGGGAAACACATGCTGCTTGGGATCATCGGCGCCATGGAAAGCGAGGTTAGTGCCCTGCGGGTCCAAATGGAAGGCCCCAGGGAAACCGTGCTGGCCGGCATCAGCTACTGGGAAGGGACGCTGATGGGCGTGCCCGCCGTGCTGGCCCGCTGCGGCATCGGCAAGGTCCACGCGGCCATGTGCGCGCTGGGCATGGCTGAACGCTTTCATCCGGACGCCATGCTCAATATCGGCGTGGCCGGCGCGCTTTTGCCCGAATTGTCGGTGGGAGATGTCGTGATAGCCTCCGGCGCGGTGCAGCATGATTCCGATACCTCCGCCCTGGGCGATCCCGTCGGGCTCGTCTCCGGCCTGCCCGGCGTCATCATCCCCTGCGACGAACGTCTGTCCCTGAAGCTTAAAGCAAGCGCTGAAAAAGCCGGGCTCCGGGCCGTCAGCGCCGTCATCGCCACAGGGGACCAGTTCATCGCTTCCCTCGAAAAAAAGGAATGGATCGCCTCCGCCTTCGGCGCCGGCGCGTGCGACATGGAGGGCGGCGCCGTCGCCCAGGTCTGCCTGGAAGAAGGCATCCCCTACGCCGCCTACCGCGCCATATCCGATACCCTTATGGGCAACGGCCTTGAATACGCGCAGAACGTGCATGTTGCCGCAGACGCCGGCGCGCGCCTGCTGCGCGCCTTTTTACCGGATCTTGACTGACAGGGAGGTCACGACATGGGCTTTGACAAATGGGATTACCGTTTCATGGAAATGTCGCACGTCATCGCAGGCTGGACCAGCTGCTTTGCGCCCGGCCGGGCCATCGGCGCGGTCATCGTCAAGGACAAGCGCATCATGACCACCGGCTACAACGGCGCTCCCCAGGGCATGAAGACCTGCCGGGAAAAGGGCGAATGCCTCCGCCGCAAGCTGGGCATCCCCTCAGGCACCCGGGCCGAGGTCTGCTACGCCATCCACGCCGAGCAGAACGCCATCATCCAGGCCGCCAAGCTGGGCATCTCCATCGACGGGGCGACGCTGTACTGCACCCATCAGCCCTGCTCGGTCTGCGCCAAGATGATCGTGAACGCCGGTATCAAAAGGGTGGTCTACGAGCAGGGCTACCCGGACAGCTTTTCCCTTGAAATATTCGAAGAGACCGGCGTTCAGCTTGAAAAAATGGAACCGAGGGAGGAACCCTGATGAAACGTCTTCTGTCTGCGCTCATGGTCCTGTGCGTGCTGGCCGGCTGCGCGTCCGCGTCTGCCATCGCCACGCCCAGGGCAATTCCCGTGCTGAGTCCTGAGGAAATACCGGACACGCCCCACGGCATCCACAACTATCTTTTGCTCTGCGTGGACTCCTGGGCCGGCAACCCGGACAATCTGGGCAACACCGACGGCATGATCCTGGTCACGGCGGACGAAGACATGGGCAAGATCTCCCTGACCAGCTTCATCCGCGACCTTTTGGTTAAAAACCCCGAAAAATCGGGCTTCAACCGCCTGAGCCGGTATGTGATCAACAACGGCGGCAACAAGGCCGCCGTCGAAAAGCTGGTGGGCATCTATGAGTCCCATTTCGGCCTTCATATCGACCACTATATCGTGGTGGACTGGACGATGATCCAGAACATCATCGACGCCGCCGGCGGGGTGGATATCACCATCACCGACGGCGAGGCCACGCGCCTGCGCTCCAAAACGGCCTATACCGCCTCCTGGACGGAGCCGGTGCTGCCCTCAAAGAACGGCGGCGGCACCTACCACTTCAAGGGCCACGCGGCGGTCATCTTCATGCGCATCCGCTCCAGCACCGTCGTAAACGGCGAAGCCAACGATTTCCGCCGCACCTCCCGCGCCAGGCAGGTGCTCTCCTCTCTGGCCTCCTCCCTTCGGGACATCACGTATGACCGGGCGCTGGAGCTGCTGGACGCGGTAGTCGAAAACACTTTGGTCACGGATATGTCCGCGGCCGACCTGTTCGAGGCGCTTCAGATCGCCTACGATCTTAAAGGCGCGCCCATCGACGAAATGCGCATCCCCATCCAGGGGACGTTCGAGGAGATCGACTACGGCGGCTCCGCCCAGCAGATCGATTACCCCAAAAACCGCGAAGCCCTGCACGCCTTCCTGTACGGCACCTTCATCGTGCGCGACGACGGGGAGCCCGAGCTGGGCGAAACCGCCCCGGAGGACGGTGAGCTCCCTGAGGACGCGCAGGCCGAGTCCCTGCACGACCTGTATGAAGTGCCCGAAGACGGCAGCGCGTTTGCCGGCTTCCTGAGCGCCTTCAACGCCTTCGCCCTGCGCGCTGCGCAGACCGACTATTCAGAGGCCGACGGTCTTACGCCCGAATTCAGCGCCCTGATGGAACAGTACCGTCTCTTCCTCGCGGAATACGATCAGTTCACGCGGGAGCTTGAAACTTCCAAAACGCCCCTTCTGATGATGTCCAGGCAAAAGGAAATGGACGAACGCTACGCCCTGGCCGGCCAGGCGATGGACCGGCTGGATCAGATGGACCTGTGCCCCGCTGACGAGGCGTTCTATCTGGAAACGCTGGAAAGCATACTGGATAACGCGGCAGCCGTTCCAGCTTACGGCGAGGACTGACCGATGCCTCCCGCTTTCTTTGAGCATCTGCCCATGTACGGGCTTCTGATCGCCCTGGCCATACTGGTCGGCGTCTGGCTCTGCGGCAAAAATACGGCCCGGCTCTCCCTCCCCCGGGACGCCGGACTGGACGTGGCCCTGTGGGGCGTGCCTTGCGCGCTGATCGGGGCCAGGCTTTACTACGTCGTCTTTCGCTGGGCGGATTACGCTTCTGATCCGCTCAGCATTTTGCGTGTGTGGGAAGGCGGCCTGGCCATCTACGGCGGAGTCATCGGCGGGCTGATCGGCGTTTTTCTGCTCAGCCGCCGGCGGAAGGTGCCCTTTTGGGCGCTGGTGGATATGACCATTCCCTCCCTGCTGCTCGGCCAGGCTATCGGCCGGTGGGGCAATTTTTTCAATCAGGAGGCCTACGGCAACCCCGTGTCCGATCCCCGGCTGCAGTTTTTCCCCTACGCCGTGCTCACGCAGGGGCAGTGGTATCAGGCGACCTTCTTCTATGAATCCATGTGGGACCTGGCCGGGTTCTTCATCCTCTGGTTCACCCGCAAAAAATGGCGGCTGGGCGACGGTCTGCCGGCCTATATGATCGTCTACGGCCTGGGCCGCGTGTGGATAGAGGGCCTGAGGAGCGACAGCCTGTATATCCCCGGCACCGCCGTCCGCGTGTCCCAGGTGCTGAGCGGGCTGATGGTCCTGGCCGGCGCTCTCTGGTTCCTCTTGAGAAAAAGGAGGGCCCGCGCATGAACAGGCAGCTTTACCGCATCGGCATCCGCCTGGTTCCCCCCGCAAAGCTTTCCTTCAGCCCCTGGACGGGCCCTTCGCCCGCGCGCGGGCTTCAGGCCCAAATGCTTTCCGTCCTGCGCGAAGAAAAGGTCCGCGGCGGCGCCCTGGCCGTGAGTGACGGCGAAACCGTATCCGTGGCCGCCTTCGGGCAGGCCCACAGGAACGGGTCCCTGCCCGCTTCCTGTGATACCTTTTTCCGCACCGCCTCCGTCAGCAAGTTCGTGACGGCGTACGCCGTTCTGCTGCTTGAAAAGAAGGGGCTCCTCTCCCTTACAAAGGACATTGGGGATTATCTGGGCTTTCCCGTCCGCAATCCCGCCTTTCCGGATCAGAAGATCACCCTGTCGATGCTTTTGTCCCACACCTCCTCGATCCGCGACGGAGAAAGCTACCTGTCCGGGCTGAGCGCCTGCCCGCCCGTCACGGAGCTTTTGCAAAAGGACTGCTTCGCCCCCTGGGCGCCGGGAGAAAAATGGGATTATTCCAACCTCGCCGCCGGGCTGATCGGCTGCGTGCTGGAGGGCGCTTTAAAAAAACCGTTCCAGCAGATCATGGAGGAGACCCTGTTTGCTCCCCTTAAGATCGCGGCCTCCTTCTGCCCGTCACAGGTACCCGGGCCGCTGGCGGACTGCTGGCGGCTGTTTCCCCCGTCCTTCGCGCCCAATTACGATGGACGAAAGCAGAAGCTCCTCCCCGCCCCGGCCGGCATCGACCTCAGGCGGGACTACCTGATGGCCCACGGAAGGCTCTGCGTTCGCGCGGGCGACCTGCTTGAGATCGCCCGGAGCGCCGCCCAAAGCGATATTTTCCCGCGCATGATCCTTGAGCGCGCCTCCTTCGGTGCCCGCGACCGGGACCTGTGCGAGGGCCTTGGCACCTTCCTGTACCGGCACCCGGGCCTGCCGGAGGTGCTGTACGGCCACCAGGGGCTCGCCTACGGCGCGGTCAACGGGCTATTTATAAACGCCCGGGGCGAGGGCTTTGCCCTGCTGACCTCCGCCGCCTCGGAAGAAAGGATGGGCGTGATGACGTCGCTCAACAAACGCATGTGTGAAACCCTCTTTCCCCAGGGCAGGTGCCGGCCATGGTGACGGAAGTCAAAAAAATGACCGGGTACCACCGGGTCACCTTTTCGGACGGCGCGTCGCTCCGGGTGCCGGAGGCGCTTTTTTACGATTTCAGGGTGCATACGGGCGATCAGGTCGACCGGGCGTCCTACGAGGCATTACTTTCATCCCACGCCTACGAGTACGCGCTGGACCGGGCCGCCCGCGCCCTGACCGCGCGGGACGCCACCGAAAAGGAGATCGAAAAAAAGCTGCTTTCCGCCGGATACCCGGAGCAGGCCGTGGCCCGGGTGATGGAGGTGCTGACGCGCTACGAATTCATTTCCGACGAACGATACGCCGAGCGCTATGTTTCCTCCCGCTCCTCCCGCTACGGCCGGGGCCGGATCCTTACGGAGCTCCGGCGCAAGGGCGTTGAGGAAGATACCGTCCGGGAGGCGCTTGAAGCCCTGTCCCCGGAGGATGAAGCGGAGGCCGCCCTGGCGCAGGCCAGAAAGCTTTGCGCCCGCCGGGATCTTACCGACCGGGCGGACCGGCAGAAGGCCGTAGCCGCCCTGGTGCGCCGCGGCTTTTCATGGAGCCTCGCCGCCCAGGCCGTTCAGCGGCTTTCCGGCCGGGAGGACGACGAAGAAGGCGGGTGGGAAGACCCATGATCGAAGCGCTGCGCGTTATCGCCCATGTACGGACGGATTTCCCCGAAAAATTCGGCATTCCCCGCCAGAGCGGTCTGGGGGACGAGCTGCGCGGCACGGTGGTCTTCACCCCGCCCTACCGGCTCAGGGAGGCGCTTCGGGGCATCGAGGGCTTTTCCCACCTGTGGCTCATTTGGGATTTTTCTCAGGTTCCCCAGCGCGGCAACTTTGAGCCCCTGGTCCGTCCGCCCCGCCTGGGCGGCAACGCCAAAATGGGCGTTTTCGCCACCCGTTCCCCCTTCCGGCCCAACCCCATCGGCCTGTCCCTGGTGCGCCTTTCAGCCGTGCGGGATACGGACGAAGGCCCTGTGCTGGACATATGCGGCATCGACGTGATGGACGGCACGCCCGTCTATGACATCAAGCCCTATCTCCCCCACATAGAAGCCGTGCCGGACGCTTTGGGCGGCTTCGCCCTCCCCCACGCTGAGGACCGGATGCAGGTCTCCTTCCCGGAGGAGCTGCTCGCCCTCGTGCCAAAGGAAAAGCGCCCCGCCCTGCTGCAGGCCCTCGCGCTGGACCCCCGGCCCGCCTATCAGGACGATCCCTCCCGCCGCTACGGCTTCGGCTTCGCCGGGATGGACATCCGTTTCACCGTAAACGGTTCCGTTCTCACGGTCACTGAGATCGCCGTGCCTTCCCCTTCCGATGGTCCTCAATGAAAAAACGCCTGTATGAACAGGCGTTTTTCGTTTTATTCAACTATGCTTCCCGAACACTCAGCTTAGAGCAGTTTAATGATCTTGGGCAGGACTTCCTTCATATGGTCGTCCGACAGGCCGAAGTCCATTTTCCGGTAGGTCCACGCCGCGCGGGAGATGCCGAAATGGTCGAAGGCCGCGCTGATGGCCTGATACCATTGAACCGCGTCCTCAGGCTCCGCCCGGTCTATCACGCCGTACTCGCCGCAGTACAGCCTCACACCGCGCTCCCGGGCCACCTGGGCCGCCCTGGCGAAGCGGTTTTCAAAGTAATCCCGGCCCAGCGGCTTCGTCAGGTCCAGCCCGTCAAAGCCGTGAACGGGCTTGCCCAGGAAGCGCTCCGTTTCCTCCTTCAGCTCTGCCGCCGGCCTTTTAATGGAAAACCGGTACCCGTGGTCCATGCCCCTCACCCAGTACGCTCCCTGGTGGGTGAACATGATCGGGTCATAGCAGTGGAAATTGTAGACGATGTGCTCATCTGCGGGCGCGGCCAGGTCAGGCAGGGCGTCGATGCTGTTGTTCCAGTAGCTGCCCACCAGGATATCGATATCCGGGGCGATAGCCCGGATGCGCCGGATGCATCTGTCCGCGATGCGGTTCCAGACAGGCGAATAGGCGGGGTCCGTCACCTCGTTCAAAAGCTCAAAGGCCAGCATGTCCCGGTTTTCGCCGAAGCGGCGGGCAAACTGCTCCCACAGGCGGTAAAACCGCTCCTGGTGCGCCTCGTTTTCAAAAAAGCCGGTTTCCTTTTCGCCCGCGTCAAAGGAAAAGCCGTAGGTCTTATGCAGGTCCAGCACCATATTCAGGCCGTATTCCCGGCACCAGGCGATGGCGTTGGCGATATAGGCAAACCCGTCTTCCTTATAAGTCCCTTTTTCGTCCTCCACCAGGTTATAGTCCACCGGCAGCCTCACGTGATCCAGCCCCCAGGATGCGATGACCCTGAAATCCTCTTTCCCGATAAACGTGTCATATCTTTCCCTGGTGTGATTGCACTGGGACAGCCATCCGCCCAGGTTCACTCCGTGCTGAAACCCTTCAAAGGTAAGCGACATCATTCATTCCTCCCGTTTCAGTATTCTATGGCTTTAAGCAGCCTGTCCATCACCCGGGCGTTCATCAGGGAGAACTCGCGGGAAACATGGGGCGTTTCCCCGTTTCGGATGCAGCGCCCGAGCTGCTCCACCTCCAGGGTGTAGTTGTTGCGGGCGGTCACCGTTTTCACTTCCCGCCCCGCGGCCGTCTGCACCGTATAGGTTATTTCTCCCGGCTGATTGAAGGCGAAATCGGAAATGATGCTTCCCTTTTCGCCGTACACGGCGAAGCGGTCGTGCCTGGCGGGGATCAGCATCCCGCAGTCCAGCGTCGCCATCATGCCGTCCTTAAAGGTCAGAAGACCCGATGTAAACAGGTCTATGTGCCTGTCCGAAAACTGCGCCACGCCCTGCACCTGTTCAGGCTCCCGCCCGGTCATCCACAGTATCATGCTCACAGGATAGCAGCCCAGGTCAAAAAGCGCCCCGCCGTACGTCTCCCGGCGCAGCCTGATGTCCGTATCCGGCCGCCGCCCCGCGACAAAGGCGGACTCCATGTACCGAAGCGTCCCGACCGTCCCCCCTTCCAGCTCCGCCTTGACGGCGCTTACAAAGGGATTGTGCAGATACGCGAACGCCTCCATCAGGAAGACGCCGTTTTTTTCCGCCGCGTCGAACATGCGCCGCGCCTCGTCTTCGGATACGGCGATCGGCTTTTCGCACAGCACGTGCTTGCCGGCCTCCAGCGCCCTGATGCTCCACTCGCAGTGCAGGTGGTTGGGCAGGGGGATATAGACCGCCTCCACCTGCGGGTCTTTAAGCAGCTCTTCGTAGCTTCCGTAGGACTTCTTGAAGCCGAACTCCCGGCAAAACGCCTCCGCCTTTTCCGCGCTGCGGCCGGCGACGGCGTACAGCTCGCAGTTATCCGCCTGCAGCATGCCCGGAATGGTCTGCCCGCGGGCGATATCGGCCGTGCCCATCACGCCCCAGCGTACCTTCTTCATGAACCGTATCCCTCCCCTTTTTCTGATCCTGTCTCCGGGCGCCTTCTTCTCATCAGGGGTAAGCTTCCCCCGTATGGGTGATGAACACGGGGCCCTCCTTGTCATGGCGTTTTTTCTCAAACAGCAGCCGCAGGGTCTCCGCGTGCTCGTACGGGTCCAGCGGGGCCTGGCTGTTTTCGCTGGTGCGCACCCAGCCCGGATGAAGCGCGATGATGTTGATCTTCGGGTCGTCCTTGAACTTGTTGTGCATGGTCATGGTGGCCATGTTGAGCGCCGCCTTGGCCATCCCGTAGTCGATGTAATAGGTGCGGTAGCAGCGGCCTATACTGCCCGCCTCCGAGGAAATGTTGACTATAAGCGCCGTGTCCGCGCTTTGTCTCAGCAGCGGCAGGAAGGCCTTGAGCACCCTGAGCGGGCCCACCGAGGCCACGTTGACGACCGGGGCCACGTCGTCCAGGTTGAAATCCTCCAGTTCCTTCATCGTGTCCGGGGACGTGGTGACCGCGTTGTTCACGATCAGGTCCAGGCAGGGGAAAAACGTCTCCGCCTCCTTCGCCGCCCGGCTGACCGATTCGGTGCTGCCTATGTCCATCGTCAGTATGTGCAGCGTATCCGGGTACCGGTCGTTAAGCTTTTCCAGCGCCTCCGAGGGCCTGCGGACGGTGGCGATCACCTGATCGCCCTGTTCCAGATAGCGCCTGACCAGGTTGAACCCCAGGCCGATCTGCCGGCCGGTGCCGGTGATCAGAACGTGCACACGCATCCTCCTTTCGTGCGTCGCGGGTTTTGAAGCCTGTTTATACTAAGATCAGATAAAAATGCTAAAAGATTGTGCGTAGATTTGGCGTTTCATCAAGGAAACTGGCCGAAAGCGTACCCGTAGGTACGTTGAAGACAGTTGACGCAGAGGAAGCGGCAAAGATGCGTGCAAGATTTAGCAGTTTTATCAGAGATTAGTATTAATCCTGCATTTCCTTCCAGGCCTGCTGAAGCTTCTCTATGATCGGCAGGTGCTGGGGGCAGGCGGCCTCGCAGGCGCCGCAGGCCACGCATTTGTCCGGCGTTTCGCCCCTTTCGCGGATGCCGCGCAGGTCCCAGTGGTACCTGGGCTCCCCGCCGTAGAGGGACAACTCGTTCCACGCTGAAAATACGCCGGGAATATTCACCCCGTTGGGGCAGGGCATGCAGTAACGGCAGCCGGTGCAGCCTACTTTGGTGCGGCTCAGATAGGCTGCCCGCACACTGTCCATGAGCCGCAGCTCGTCTTCGTTCATGATCCCGCTTTCGACCGTGTCGAAGATGCGCAGGTTATCGTCGATCTGCTCGGCCTCGTTGCAGCCCGAAAGCACCACTGACACCTGCGGATGGTTGCACAGCCAGCGGAAGGCCCATTCCACCGGGCTTCTTTTGACCGGGAAGGCGTCGTAGAGCGCCTGCACGTTGTCCGGCGCCTTGGAAAGCCTTCCTCCCAGCAGCCCCTCCATGATCACCACGGGAATGCCCATGCTGCCGGCCAGCTCCAGGCCCTTTTTTCCGGCCTGGTTGTCCACGTCCATGAAATTGTACTGGATCTGCACCATGTCCCAGTCGTAATCTTTGAGGATATATTCATAATCCTCGTAGCTGCCGTGGAACGAGAAGCACTTATACCGGATCTTTCCCTCGGCCTTTTTGCGGTCAAAAAACGCCGGCGCGCCGATGGACTTGAAGTATTCCCACTTCTTCCGGTCGATGCCGTGCATCAGGTAAAAATCAATATGATCCGTCTGCAGCTTTTTAAGCTCCGTGTTCAGGAGGTTTTCCATATCCTCCTCATTTTTGACCGCTTCCATCGGCATCTTGGTGGCGATGGTCACCCGGTCCCGGTAGCCGTCCTGCAGCGCCTTGCCCAGGACGATCTCCGAGGTCTTGTCCAGATACACATAGGCCGTATCCAGATACGTCACCCCGCCGTCGATAGCCCGGCGGATCAGCCCGATGGCCTTCTGTTCGTCGATCACGCTGTCCCCCGAGGCCGGGCCGTTAAAGCGCATGCACCCCAGTCCGAAGGCGGAAGCCCTGATCCCCAGCTTCCCCATTTCCCTGTATTTCATCTGCCGCTCCTTCTTTTGTATCGTCCCTTGCTGTTGCTCCGCCCGTCCTCCGTTTCCCGGAAAAACGGGCCTGCTGTGGGTAATAATTGTATCATATGCGCGTTGTGCAAACAAGGGGGAAGTTGGTTGGGCTCACGTATTCTGCATGAGCCCTGGGAAAGAGACTTGCAGCCAGGGCCTGCCGGCCCGTTCGGCGCTGAAAAAGATCCACTGATTCTTTTTCCGAGCGCGCCTCACAACCGGCCTGTTTTCCTGGCGCCGCTCACCACAAACAGCTTTCCCTGGGACGGTGAAGCATGTTCGCGTACATAAGCCTTCCCCTCAGAGGGGAAGGTGGCCCGGCGGAGTCAACAGGTCGAGTGAAAACAAGCATTTTCGCCGGGTCGGATGAGGTGGTCTCCGCGTCTCACTTACTCACCGCCATTCGCTGCTCAGGCTATTTTGGCGGGTGCTTACCTGCGTTTTCTTAATTCATTCGTGTGCCGTGGGAACATGAAGCACGGCCGGCAATCTTCTTCCCGGCCGCGCTCACTTCCTCGTAACCGTTTCACGCTCAGCAGGGCGGCCGTCAGTCCGAATCCTTGATCCTCACAGCCTCCGTTTCGACCCACGCAGGCCTGAAGCCGCTGCTCCATGCGATATTCTGCGAGTTTATATTGGCAGCCGCCGTACCGTAAAAGGGAACGTCTCCCGTTTCGGCTATCCTGTTTTTAAGCAGCGTCACAAGACAGGATCCTATCCCCCTTGCGCGGTATGCAGGCAGCACGTCGATCCCGATCTGCTGCCAGTGTGGGGCGTCCTCAGAGCAGGCCGCCATGCCCATGACCGCATCGTCGTCGACTGCCAGAACCGCCATCCTGTCAGGCCTTACCGGGCAGGGCTCCGGATACGCGATGGCATTGGGAAATCGCGGGTCCCCGTAAAACGAGCTGATCCCGCCTTCATCAAGCCACTTTACCCGGAAGCTTTCCCTTGCGGCCACCTCCCGGCAGGGCAGGAACATGTGATGCGTCGGCGCCATCTTATACCCGTATTTCCTGATTTCTTCGTTTATCCTGATCAGCTGATCCAGGTCAAAAAGACGCCGTCCCTCCATATCCCCGATGAACCCGCGCAGGAAGGCGTGCAGGCGTTCATCGGCCATGATCACCGTGTTTCCTCCCAGCGTCGCCATCTGCAAAAAAGGCATGCCGGGGCTGTAGCTTCTTCTTCCTTCGTTCAGCGCCGGGAGCGTGATGACGTTTTCCTTTGCCAGCAGATCGGCAGGGGTGCAGTTCAGGTCCAGGGAAAGCTGCTCAAGGAGTCTCTCCCGGTACTTTATGAACATCGTCTGCATTCTCGTTCACCTTCTCAAGTCCTGTTGTACCTTTCTTCAGTCCCAGCGGCTCTTCATGCCCAGCATGGCGGGCTTCCCAGTGTCCCCGGCCAGGCGCCACTGCCCGAACTGAAGCACATGGGCGTTTTTCCCCCCGCCTGCCGCATATTCAGCGGAAAGCGGCTGAAAGTCAAGCTCGTCCACTTCCAGCGGCTTCCCGCCCGGATAAAGCTTCGCTCCGTCCCGGTCCTGCGCAAAACCGGCTTTTATTCCCGTTTCCGCCGGACACAGGCCGAACGCGCCGGGCTCCTCCCCGGGGTCCGCTGCCTTCAGCCAGGCCGCCGTCCCGGCGGGCGGAAATAGGATCTCCTCCCCGTTCCAGTCCGCCCGAAACCCGGAAAGACACAGCTCCGGCGCCTGCTTGAAAGGCCTGATCAGCTCCCCGTCCAGCAGCAGCTGCCGGCCCCGCCCGTCCGTCAGCCGCGCGGTCAGGCGCGTCCGGGCGCCCCGGGGCTGCAGCCGGAAGGAAAAGAAAGCGTCCTCCCAGTCCGAAAAAGGATCGTCCGGGAGGGTGATGATCGATCGCGGGTCCGCCCGGGCCGCTTTAATTTGGCGGGGCGTCTGATCGCTAAAATCAAACAGTTCCGCCGTATAACGGCGGCGGCCGCTTCCTCGCAGACAGGTCAGCCGCAGCGCGCGGACGGCGCTGACCAAAGTCAGCGCGGCTCCCTGCGTCCTTCGCCCCCAGGAGCCCGTCATGCCCCGGGCCTCTGTATCTCCTCGATCAGCTCCAGTATCCGAGCCGTGCCGTTCACCTGGGGCGCCAGCTCCATGGCGGCCCTGAGCTCATCCTTTTTCCGGTACAGCTCGTCCAGCGCGGCCACCAGGGTCTCCCGGTTCATCTTCTCCTGTTCAAGCACCAGCGCCAGCCCTCTGGCGCGGTAGCTTTCCGCGTTCAGTATCTGGTCTCCGCGGGAAGCGCCCATGGGATAGGGAATCAGCAGCATGGGCTTATGGAGCGCCTGCAGCTCGCACAGCGAGTTGCTCCCCGCCCGGGACAGCACGATGTCCGCCGCCGCGAACAGGTGCGGCAGTTCCTCCGTCACGAACTCGAACTGGGCGTACCCCGACAAATCTTTAAGCTTTTCGTCCCTGTTGCCCTTGCCGCAGATGTGGATCACGTTGAACCGGGGCGTCAGGTCCGGCAGGGCCTCCCTGAGCACCTTGTTGATGCTCTGGGCCCCCAGGCTTCCGCCCGTCATCAGCAGCACGGGCTTATCGTCCGTGAACCCGGCCAGCCTTTTTCCCTCTTCGGCGGAGCCCTCAAACAGCTCCCTGCGCATGGGCGTTCCCACCATCTCGGCATTGCCGCCCATGGCCCTGGCGCATTCCGGGAAGGTGGTGACCACCTTGTCGGCAAAGCGGGTGCTCAGCTTGTTGGCAAGCCCCGGGGTCAGGTCGCTTTCGTGGCAGAGGATCGGCACCTTGGCCCGCCACGCGCCCCAGACCACCGGCACCGCCACGAACCCGCCCTTGGAAAAGCAGACGTCCGGACGCAGCCGCCTGATCTCCCTGCGCGCCTCAACGGCCCCCGCCAGCACCCGGAAGGGGTCTGTAAAGTTCTTCCAGTCGTGATAACGGCGCAGCTTTCCGCTTTTGACCGGATGATAGATGACGCCGCTTACCGCGCTCATCATCGTCCGCTCGATGCCGTCCTCCGTGCCGAAATAGTGGATCTCATACCCTTTTTCTTTGAGCGCCGGGATCAGCGCCAGATGCGGGGTGACATGTCCTGCCGTTCCCCCGCCGGTCAGAATGATTTTTTTCATCTGGTTAACCGCCTGATCTGTTTTTTCATTATATCAGCCTCCGCTGACACCCTCAGATCATACCACACATCGGCCGCATTATCAACGGAAATCCCTTCCGCTTAACCCGCGGCTGAGCAGGAACCCGGAAGGGGGCTGAAGACAAGGGCCTGTCGGGCTGTTCACTCCTTCAAAGGGGGCAATACACAAAAAATATGCTGCAGTCCCTTTCGGGCGCTGCGAACTCCAAAAAGCTTCCTCCGGAGGAGGTTATCAGCGCCTCACCCCAAAAGCCTTCCCCTTGAGGGGGGTGAGCAGCGTCTTGGATGACAGGTCAGTGGCCTGTCATCAGCTGCGAACGGGCCGGCAGGCACTGGTGGTGGACTGTCCGGCGCACCAAAAGGCTTCCCCTCTGAGGGGGTGAGCAGCGTATTGGATGACAGGCCGGTGGCCTGCCATCAGCTGCGAACGGGCCGGCAGGCCCTGGTGTCTGTCAGGCGCGGAAATTGCATTATTATTATAACACTTCCTTCGCGCCTGACTGATGAGGTGCTCTCGCTCCCATACTACTCTTTATGCACGAGTGTTTTTAACGGGTGCTCACCCGGTTAATCCAGGGCCTGCCGGCCCGTTCGGCGCTGAAAAAGGTCCACCGGACCTTTTTCCGGGCGCGCCTCACCCCCGTTTGCGTAAAAATATCCCGCGCTCGTTTCATTTTGGAGGATAGTATGGTATAATCTTTGTGTTTTCCATTTCCCGTACACAAGGGAGGTTCCTTCATGGCATTTCGCGCCCTGGCGCTCCTGATCCTGTGCGGCGTGGTCCTGTACGCTTTGCCTGTCCTGGCTGAAAGCAGGCAGACCGCCGGCATCCGTATGCTGTGCCTCAACGTGGGCAAAGGAGACGCCATCCTGCTATCCCTGGAGGGGCGGCACTATCTGGTGGACACCGGCTATAAACGCACCTTCAAACAGCTGCAGGCCGCCCTGGCCTTCGAAGGGATCGACCGGCTGGACGCCGTTTTCATCACCCATCCGCACAAGGATCACGTAGGCGGGCTTGAAAAGCTGCTGCTTTCCGGCATTCAGGTGGACGCGGTCTACTCCCCCGCCCTGACGCAGGCGGGAAACGGGGCCGGCCATCCGGCCGTTTCCGCGGCGGCCCGGGCGGGCAAAAAGGTCACCTTTCTGCGCGCGGGCGAGCTGATCCCCGTCAGCTCCGTCGCTTATTTTGACATTCTCGGCCCCCGTTCGCTCAATACCGACAACGAAAACAACAATTCCCTGGTCATGACCCTGGTCTCACCGGACGGCGTCGTACTTTTGACGGGGGATATGAAGGCCGAGGAGGAGCTTTCCCTGCTCAGGGCCGACGTACTGACCGCCTGCGACGTGCTGAAGGTCCCCTTCCACGGCGACGGCTCAGCGTCCACCACGTCCTTTCTCAAGGCTGTCCGTCCCCGCGTCAGCGTGATCTCCACCTCCACCCGCGAGGAAAAGGACACGCCCGACCGGGACGTCCTTGTGCGCCTGGCGTCCGTCGGCTCCGAAATATATGTGACGCAGGACGCGCAGGACGCCATGCTTGTAACGCTCATTGACAAAAAGCCCCGGGCGGAATACCTTTCTTTCGACTGATCCCGCCCTGATCATCACATCGGAGGCCCCTGATGAAAAAGATCGTTTTATTCGCGCTGCTGACCCTTCTGCTGGCGCTGCCCGCCCTCGCCTGCGCGCTGAACGTTTCAGGCACTTTGCAGCAGGCCGCGCGCTCGACGCCCCTTGCCGATATCGCCGTCAACCTGGAAGCGAAGGATGGGCAGACCCAGACGGTGCGCACCGGCGGCAGCGGGGAATTCCGCTTTACCGGAGTGGACCAGGGCGTGTACCGACTGACCGTCCGTCTGCCGCAGGGCCAGGTGGCCGCCGCCATGAGCGATGACAATTTCCTCCTGCCCTCCAACAGCGAAAACGTCCGCACGGACTGGTTCGAGCTGACGGAGGACAGGCAGGTTCCCCTGCGCACCTCCCGCACCACCGCCGGCATCAAAATCGTCGCCTTCGTGGACAGCAACGAAAACGGCGGCCACATGAGCACCGAACCCGTCGTCCCCGGCGTCCGGGTCGAGGTTTACGCCGACGGTTTCGAGCATCTCGATCCCATCGCCTCCGCCACCACGGACCGCAGGGGCGAGCTGTCCCTGCCCGGCATGTCTCCCGCGACCTACCGCCTCAAGGCCGTTCTCCCCGACGGATATATGATCGGCCCCATCGGCTCCAAGATCAACATCTACTATAACTGCTTCCGCATAAACGACCTGGGCGAGGCCTGGACGGACCCGATCACCCTGGAAAAGGGCACCCAGGGCATGGCCGTCGGCGTGGTGACCGCCGGCAGCGCCCGCGGCCTTGTCTGGCTGGACGAAAACGCCAACGGCCTCAGGGACGTAGGCGAGAAGGGCTTTGACCAGGCCGCCGTTTCCGTCGTGTCCGCCACCCAGGGCTTTGAGCGGAAGACCGCCGTGAACGAAGACGGCTCCTTCCTTTTTGACCCCCTGCAGCCCGGCGACTATTCCCTGCGCGTCGTACTGCCGCAGGGCTATATGTTTGCTTCCCCCGGCTCCCAGAGCCTGCTGACCTTCGGCTATTCAAACGAAGACAGCGCCCCCTTAACGGTCATAAAGGAAAAGGTCACCGAGATCGGCTCCATCGGCGTGATCCCCGCCAGCGGCGTCACCGTTCACTTCTATCTGGACGAAAACGCCAACGGCCGCCGGGACAAGCAGGAGCAGCCCTGCGAAGGTTCTTTTGACATCGTGGTTGACGGCGCGAGCGTCAAGACTGTAAAGGCCTCGCAGGACGGCGCCGCCGCAGCGCCCGTCGTCCGCAGCGGCAGCTTCACGCTCAATGCCCGCGTCCCGGACGGACAGGGACTGATCTTCTCTGTCCGGGGCTCCGGCAACGATTTCGGCCTTCCCGGCGCCTCCGAAACCTCCGTGCTGGACGTCACCCTGTCCCTGGGCGAACAAAAGGAGTTCTGGGCCGGGCTGACCCGTCCCGCCTCGGTCAGCGGCATGGTGTTCGCCGACCAGAACGGCAACGGCCAGTGGGAGCCGCTGGAGGGCACGCTGCCCGATTTTACCGTGCAGGCCGTGAACCCTGACGGAGAGATCACCGCCGAAACCCTGACCGACCGGAGCGGCTCCTTCCGCTTCGAAAGCCTCCTGCCCGGAAAGACCGTCATCCGCTTCCTGCTCAGGGATCCTTATGTCGCCTCCCCCGTGACCCGGGAAAACGGCGGCGTCAGCTGCATCGCCTCACAGACGGGCGATTACGGCGAAACCGACCTGCTGACTCTCAGGCCCGCTCAGCATGTGTCCGACCTGAAGGCCGCTCTTTTCCAGGCCTCCACGGTTTCCGGCCGCGTGCTGGTGCATGAGCCGGACGGCACGGTATCAGGCCTTGAGGGCGTGACGGCCGTACTGATCCTGGAGGACGGGACGGAGTATTCCGACTATACCCGTGACACCACCCGGACGGACGGTGCCTTCCTGCTCAAGGGCATCCTCCCGGGCCGCTATACCGTTAAGTATCTGCTGCCCGACCACGCCCTGTTTGAGGATACGGACCTGCTGAGCGTCTATTCCGACACCTTCACCTGCACCGACGGCTCCGAAACGAGCCTTCCTGACCTGTTCGCCGTCCGCACCGCGCGGGTGGCCGGAAGCGTTCTGATGGACGGGCAGCCCGTATCAGCCAGCGTGACCGCCGCCAACGCGGAATCGGGCCAGCTGCTGATCGCGGAAGCGGACCCTGAAACCGGCTCCTTTGACCTGAAACTCCTCCGCCCCGGAACCTACACCCTGACCGTGACCCTGCCCGAAAACCTCGTTTTCGCCTCCGACACCATGCTGGTGCCGGGGCTTGCGCAGAGCGATTCCTCCGTCACCATGACCCTCGGCATGGGCGAACACAAAACAGGCCAGCAGGTCACCGCTGCCTACCCCGCCGTCATCACCGGCACGGTCTACTGGGACGAAAACCATTCCGGCCGGTTCGAAGCGGACGAAGCCGTGCAGCCTGGTCTGACCGTCTCCGTGCTTGACAAAACGGGAGCCCTCCTTCACACCCTGACGGCCGATGAAAACGGCGTCTACCTCTCCCCCGCGCTGATTCCGGACGAGTATCTGCTTTCCGTACAGCTGGACGAAGACTGCATCCTGAACGACGCCGCTCAGGAAAGCCTGACCGAGTGGCGGCTCAGGACATCCGTTTCGGCCGGCGAAACAAAATCCGCGCCGCTTGGCCTGCTCCGCTTTGCCGAGCTGGGCGGTCAGCTGTGGAGCCTGGACGGCAGCCTGGGCAAGGCTGGCGGGCTTAACATATCCCTGTATCCGGCGGACGAGCCCGATCTTCCCATCGCGCAGACGGTCACCGACGAAGACGGCTATTACCGCTTCAGCCGCCTGTACCCCGGCAGCTACCGCGTCCGGGCCGAACTTCCCGAAGATTACGCCTTCGCCCGCGCGGCGGATACCGCCCAGCGCCAGAGCATCATCCTGGCCGGCGACCCGGACGGCCTGAGCGAGCCCTTCCCCCTTTCCATGGGCGAAAAGCGGTTCGACGCCGATATCGGCTTCGGCGCCCGGGGCGGCATCGGGGACTTCGCCTGGCTGGACGAAAACGGCAACGGCATGCAGGACATCGGCGAAAGGGGCATCCCCGGCATCAGGCTTTCCCTGTATCAAGACGAGACCCTGATCGCCGAAACGGAGACGGACGTATACGGCCATTACCTGTTCAAAGACCTCTACCCCGGCCCCTACACCCTGCGGGTCACCATCTACCCGGAGCTTAAAGCCACCCTCCACCAGACCGAGTTCCCCCTGATCAACAGCATCCTGCCCGAAACGGAAGGGACCGTGATCGAAACCACGGTCGTGATCCCCAGCGGCGCCGTCACCCTTTCCGACGACCTGGGCTTCGCCCTGGTGCGGGAAGGCGCCTATCCGGACGCCATGGACCGGATCCCGTCCACCGACTGGAGCAACGGCGGAAGGAAAAACCGCTGAGTCCTTCCTTCCGTCTGGCAGCTTCCTACCAGACGTATAGAATGCGATATATTTGTCGCATAACGGTGTGATTGTTACATTTATGTTTCAAAAACAATCAATTCCTTAAAAATATATTACGTTAATTCATATAAAATACACATTTTATCCTACTCACGCTGGGCGTAAATCACAGATATCCTGTCCATGATATCTCATCCCTTTGTGCCTGAGAGCTGCTGCCGGCAGGCTCCATTTTCCCTCCAAAGGAAGTGCAGCCGTGCCGCTTATCATGAGCGCGGCGGAGATCGCCAAACGCATACAGGAAGCAAGGCTTTATCGTGATCAGCGGAATTCATAAGCGATGCCGGTCAGGAAGCAAGGCTGTTTCGTGATCAGCAGCGTCATAAGCGATGCCGAGTTCATGCCGATCGTTTAACAAAAGAAGGCGGGGCTGCCATCCGGCAGCCCCGCCTTCTTTTTATGATGTTTATCAGTCGGTATACTTGAGACGCTTGGTGTAGGAGGTGTGAAGCAGCTCGTGAGCCAGATGGCTGCCGGGCTTGCCCAGATAATCCGCGTAGATAGCCTTGATCTCGGGATTCTCGTGGCTCTTGCGCAGGGGCTTATCGGCGTCCTCCTGATAAAGCGCCTGGGCGCGGACGGCGCGGACATCGACCTCGGCGCGGACATCCGCGGAAACGATCGGCTGACCGCCGCCGTTGACGCAACCGCCGGGGCAGGCCATGACTTCGATGAAGGCGTAGTTCTTTTCACCGGAGCGCACGCTGTCCAGCAGCTTGGCGGCCATGCCGGTGGAAGAGCAGACGGCCACGTTGACATCCATATCGCCGATTTTGACGGTGGCTTCCTTGATGCCGGCGGTGCCGCGGACATCGTGGAATTCGACCTTGGCGAGGGTTTCGCCGGTCAGGGTCTCGTAGGCGGTACGCAGGGCGGCTTCCATAACGCCGCCGGTCGCGCCGAAGATGACGCCGGCGCCGGTGGACTGACCCATCAGCGGATCAAAGTCGCTGTCGGGCAGCTTTTCAAAGGTGATGCCGGCTTCCTTGATCATGCGGGCCAGCTCGCGGGTGGTGATGACGATGTCCACATCGGCCATGCCGTCGTGGCCCAGCTCAGGCCGGGCGGCCTCGAACTTCTTGGCCGTGCAGGGCATGACGGAAACCGTCACGATATTCTTGGGATCGATCCCGGCCTTTTCGGCGTAGTAGCTCTTGGCCATGGCGCCCAGCATCTCGTGGGGAGACTTGCAGCTGGACAGGTTCGGGATGAAGTCCGGATAGTAGGTTTCGCAGAACTTGATCCAGCCGGGAGAGCAGGAAGTGATCATCGGCAGGACGCCGCCGTTCTGCACGCGCTCGACCAGCTCGTTGGCTTCTTCCATGATGGTCAGGTCGGCGCCGAAGTCCGTATCGAAGACCCGGTCGAAGCCCAGGCGGCGCAGGGCCGTGGCCATCTTGCCGGTGACGCTGGTGCCCATGGGCAGGCCGAATTCCTCACCCAAAGCGGCGCGGACGGCGGGAGCGGGCTGCACGACCACGTGCTTCGTGGGATCCTGCAGGGCGGCCCAGACCTTGGCGGTATCGTCCTTTTCGTGGAGAGCGCCGACGGGGCAGGCGTTGATGCACTGGCCGCAGTTGATGCAGGCCATGTCGTTGAGCTTGAGGCCCCAGGGAGATTCGATGGCCGTCTTGAAGCCGCGCATGACGGGGCCGATGACGCCGATGCCCTGCACCTTGGAGCAGACCGCCACGCAGCGGCGGCAGAGGATGCACTTATTGTTGTCGCGCACGATGGACGGAGAAACGTCGTCGATCTCGTACTCGTTCATGGCGCCCTTGAAAGCGTCTCCGTCCTCCACGCCCAGCTCCTTGCACAGGCGCTGCAGCTCGCAGTCCTGGGAGCGCACGCAGGTCAGGCACTTCTTGTCGTGGGAAGAAAGCACCAGCTGCAGCAGCGTGCGGCGGTAGTTGCGGATCTTGGGGGTGTTGGTCTTGACATTCATGCCGTCGGCGGCGGGCAGCACGCAGGCCGCCTGCAGGTTGCGGCCGCCGGCGTCCACGACGCACATGCGGCACGCGCCGATCTCATTGATGTCCTTCAGGTAGCACAGCGTCGGGATATGCACGCCGGCCTTGCGGGCCGCCTCGAGGACGCTGGTGCCGGCCGGCACTTCAACGGCGATACCGTCGATCGTCAGGCTGATCATCTTTTCCATGGTTACGTCCTCCTTATCACTCACGGCTGATCGCGCCGAAACGGCACTTTTCCATACAGGTGCCGCACTTGAGGCACTTGGCAGTATCGATCACATGGGGCTGTTTGACGGTGCCGGTGATGGCGTCCGCCGGGCAGGCCCTGGCGCAGGCCGTGCAGCCGCGGCACTTCTCGGGATCGATCTTGTACTGCAGGAGGCTCTTGCAATGATGCGCGGGGCAGCGCTTTTCGCGGATGTGCGCCTCATATTCGCTGCGGAAGAACTTGATGGTGGAAAGCACGGGGTTGGGAGCCGTCTGGCCCAGGCCGCACAGGGCGGTGGACTTGATGGTTTCCGCCAGGTTTTCCAGCTTCTCGATGTCGCCTTCCTCGCCCTTGCCTTCGACGATGCGGTTGAGGATCTCCAGCATGCGCTTGGTGCCGATACGGCAGGGAGCGCACTTGCCGCAGCTCTCGTCGACGATAAAGTCCAGGTAGAAGCGGGCGATGTCGACCATGCAGTTGTCTTCGTCCATGACGATCATACCGCCGGAGCCCATCATGGAGCCGGCAGCGATCAGGTTGTCATAGTCGACCGGAGTATCCAGCAGGGACTCGGGCAGACAGCCGCCGGAGGGACCGCCGGTCTGTACGGCCTTGAACTTCTTGCCATTGGGGCAGCCGCCGCCGATATCGTAAATGATCGTGCGCAGCGGGGTGCCCATGGGGATTTCGACCAGACCGGTGTTGTTGATCTTGCCGCCCAGAGCGAAAACCTTGGTGCCCTTGGACTTTTCGGTGCCCATTGCCGCGAACCAGTCGGCGCCGTGCAGGATGATCTGCGCCACGTTAGCGTAGGTCTCAACATTGTTGAGCATGGTGGGCTTTTCAAACAGACCCTTGACCGCCGGGAACGGAGGACGGGCAGTGGGTTCACCGCGCTTGCCCTCGATGGAGTGCATCAGAGCGGTTTCCTCGCCGCAGACGAAAGCGCCGGCGCCCAGACGGATGTTCAGGTCAAAATCGAACCCGGTCTCAAAGATGTTCTTGCCCAGCAGGCCATATTCGCGGGCCTGGTCGATGGCGATGGACAGACGCTTGACCGCGATGGGATATTCCGCGCGGACGTAGATATAGCCCTGGGAAGCGCCGATGGCATAGCCGGCGATGGCCATGGCTTCGATGATGGCGTGCGGGTCGCCTTCCAGAATGGAACGGTCCATGAAAGCGCCGGGGTCGCCCTCGTCGGCGTTGCAGGCGACAAATTTCTGGTCAGCCTGGCTCTGGTAGGTGAACTTCCACTTAAGGCCGGTGGGGAAACCGCCGCCGCCGCGACCGCGCAGGCCGGACTTGAGGATCTCGTCGATGACCTGCTCACGGGTCATCTGAGTCAGGGCCTTTTCGAGGGCCTTGTAGCCATCCATGGCCAGGTATTCGTCGATATTCTCAGGATCGATAACGCCGCAGTTGCGCAGAGCGATACGATGCTGGTATTTATAGAAGGTGATGTCATCCAGTTTCTTTTCGGCGTTCTGCTCGTGGGTGGCGTGATCGGTATACACCAGATGCTCGACCTTGCGGCCCTTGAGCAGGTGCTCGGAAACGATCTCGTCCACGTTTTCGGGCTTAACGTGGCTGTAGAAGGTGCCGTCCGGATAGACGATGACGACGGGGCCCGCCTCGCATAGGCCAAAGCAGCCCGTGCGGATGACCTTCACTTCTTTTTCCAGGTGGTTTTCGGCCAGCTTGTCGTTAAACCGGTCGATCAGCTTCGCGGAGCCGGATGAAGAACAGCCGGTACCGCCGCAGACCAGTACATGAGCGCGGTAGATATCCATATCTCTTTCCTCCGTTGTTCTTTACTCGGCGGCGCCGATAGTGTATTCATCCACAGGGCGGCCGTTGACGATATGCTCGGCCACGATGCGCGGAACCATCTCGGGCTTAACGTGTACGTAGGTCACCTTTTCCTTGCCGGGAACGATGACGTCCACCATGGGCTCCAGGCGGCACATGCCGATGCACCCGGTCTGGGACACCGTGACGTCGGAAAGCTGGCGCTTGGCGATTTCGTCCATGAAGGCGTGCATGACGGGGCGGGCGCCGGCGGCGATACCGCAGGTGGCCATGCCGATCACCACGCGCGTGCCGTTGTCGCCTTCTGTGCGCAGGTTGATCCTGCTGAGCGTAGCTTTGCGGATCGCTTCAAGTTCGGCTAAAGATTTCATCGCATGATCCCTCCTAATATCGGTTCAGTCTCTTCGGTAAGAGATTGTCTGATCCACTGTACGATCTCCGGCTCCGCCAGGGAAATCTCCGGCCCCACGGCCGCGCGGACTTCCTCGGTGGAAAAATCCATTTGGCCCTTGGGGGACGAGCAGATCAGGCGGAACTCGGGCTTGTCAGGGCTGCCGATGATCAGCGTCGCCATCGTTTCCGCCAGATCCCCTAAGGGGAGGCAGTCGATGGAATCCGTATGGAATTGGGCGGTGATCACCGTTCCCCGGCCTACCTCGCTTTCGATATCGACGCTGCCGCCGGACGCCATGGCGTTCTGCATGAGAAGCGGAATGCCCAGTCCCACCCTGCGGGTGGTGCGGGTCGTGACAAAGGGGCTGCGGACCTTTTCCAGCAACTCGCGGTCCATTCCCTTCCCGTCGTCCTTGACCGTCATGGTCAGCACGCCGTCTTCGCTTAAATCAAAAGAGATATCGACGTGAGATGCTTCAGCCCGGACGCTGTTTTGCACGATATCCAGCAGATGCAGCGCAATCTCCTTCATGGCAGGTCAGGCCTCTTTATACTTGGCCAGGATGCCGGGCACCTGGTCCGGCGTCATGCGGCCGTAAACCTCACCGTTGATCGTCATGACAGGCGCAAGGCCGCAGGCGCCCAGGCAGCGGGTGGCCTGCAGGGTGAAGCGGCCGTCCTTGGTCGTGCCGCCGACCGGGATGCCCAGCATCTCGCTCAGCTTGTCCAGTACCGCCTGGCTGCCCTTGACGTAGCAGGCCGTGCCCAGGCAGACGCTGATGACGTACTCGCCCTTGGGCTGCAGGGAAAACTGGGCATAGAACGTAGCCACACCGTAGACTTCCGCCAGCGTCACGCCCAGGCCGTCCGCTATGATCTTCTGGACGTCCTCGGGAACGCAGCCGAAAATCTCCTGCGCGGCCTGCAGCACGGGCATGAGGGCGCCCGGCCAGTCCTTGTGCGTTTCGATGATCTGTTGAAGCTCCGCGTACTTCTGCTCCTTGTCGCTCATGGATGGCACCATCCTTCTTCCATAATTGAATCCTCGATGGATATTTCCGGTCATGCCCGAAATATATCAATGTATTATAGATTGCGAAACCGAAGTTAGTCAATTCTAATCATCATACAAAATAGGATATTTGCGGATATTTTCCCGCCGCTCAGGCGGCGGCATAAGAAGTGCCCCGAACGGAAGACTGCCGCCCGGGGCCCTGTCCATAAAAAAGACTCAAAGCCGGATTATTCACTTCATGCGCCGCACCGCGCCCGGACCCGGTCCCGCTTTTGCCTGCTTAGTATACGCGCGTCATCGATCCCGGCCGGCAACAAGCACGCGGGACACCTCGGCTAACCCCTTGTGGGTGACGCTGCGGGGCTCAAAGCGGAAGGCGGAATAGACCAGCTGCAGGACGATGCCCGTTCCGAACACGCTCAAAAGGGTGCCTGCGCCCACCGGGCCGCCCAGCAACCACCCGCCCAGCAGCACCACCGACAAAACCATGATCTCCACCAGGCCGATAGGCGCCCGGGGCAGCCTTTTTCCAAGGCCCACCAGCAGCGCGTCCCGAGGGCCGCAGCCCTGTTCCCCCCGCATGTAGACCATCATGCCCAGGGCCATGAAGACGAACCCCGCCAGCATGATGACGACGCCCCGCCACAATACGTCATTGAGCGGCAGCGGGTTCAGGTCGTTGAACATCTGCACGAAATTGCCTGTCAGCAGCGCGTCGATGATGGTGCCGAAACCGATCCGCTCTTTGAGCGCCAGGTCGATCAGCAGCACGCATACGGACATCGCCGTCATGGCCAGGCCGTAATTGAGCGGCGTGTGCCGGGCCACCCCCATGCCCAGACAGTCCCACGGGGCGAGGCCTATATTGGCGAATATGGTCAGGTGCACACCAAACGAAAAAACGAGCAGCCCCGCCGCTATGCGGAGCCACTCGAGAAAAACTGTTTTCCTGGTCATGGGACAGCCGTCCTTTCCGCTTTGAGGAAGGTAAAGCGCTTTTTCAAAGCCGGCTCTGATTGTATCACAAAAATCCGGCAGTGAAAACCAGGATTTTGATCGCTGTCCCGGCTGCTCTTGAAGATCAAAGCGCCGAAAAAGCCAACGCAAGACGCTGATCATGGAAGAGGGCAGCATCCGGCGTATGGATCACCCGCAGGGAAAAGGCGGGATAGCTTCATAAAAAAGGACTGCCTCTTGAATGAGGCAGCCCCATGATTGATTTACATCTTATCTGCCATATGCGTCAGGACCAGTGTATTTTCTTTTGGCAAACCGTCAATACAGATACTTGGTCATGCCGCCGCAGCTGATGATCATCCAGCTGCCCCAGAGCAGCGCCGTGAACAGGCCCGGCCATATGCTGTGGGTCTTTTTGCTCATGTAGATGTTCAGCGCGTTGGCGATGGTCATGCCGATGGCCAGAGGCAGGATGGCGATGGTGTAGATGTACATGCGGTGAGCACCAGCACGAAGAACAGCCACAGCAGGAACAGGCCGCCCAGGGAGATCAGGGTGCCCAATACCACGGTTTTGAGGGTGCCCTTGACGCTGTCGTCCCCGTCGCCGATGCCCACGCTCTTCATCGCCAGGCTGCTGGTCAGGAAGTAGGGAATCTGGAAGAGGAAATACATCAGAATGCACAGGGTGCGGTTGAACTTGATGGTGTTGAACATGAAGGTGGCAATATGCATACCCTGCTGGGTGTACGAAGAGATCAGGCCGAACACCAGATAGCCGCAGCCTACGGTGAGCAGGCCGAACGCGAAGCTCTTGCACACATAGCC
>CADAQF010000017.1 GCA_902790015.1 uncultured Eubacteriales bacterium
CCCTGCAGATTTGCCTGTCGTCCCTTCGGGAGCCAAAGGCCCAGGGCCTGCCGGCCCGTTCTCGCTGAAAACAGGCCACCGGCCTGTTTTCCGGGCGCTGCGAACCCAGACGGCAAATCTGTAAGGAAGAAATCGCTGCGCGATTTCGTCCTCCCGGCGTACATGCCGCCGCTGCGGATTTCAATCAAGGGTGTTTCCCCCTCCAGGGCCTACCGGCCCGTTCGTCGGTGAAAACGATCCACCGGATCGTTTTCCGGGCCCTCCTCACCCCCTCGCCACGGCATCCTGTCCCCGCAACCCCATCGCCCTACGGGTTCGCCTGAGGCGAATCCGCCGAATAAATCGGCGGACTCAGGGGATTGCGGGAACAGAATACCAGCCTGGGGCCTCAATGATTATAGGTGAATTGTTACTTTATCCGGTTTTTTTCCGCAGTCGGGCTGACCCTTGTATTTTTTGACGGTTTCGTCTATAATAGGGGCAGTTGACACAGTTTCAGCACAAACAGAGAGAAAGGATGAAGCCATATGCAGTATCTGATCGGCGTGGACCTCGGAACCAGCGGAACGAAAACCGTATTGTTCGACGAGCTTGGGCAGACGATCGCGTCCGCCGCTGTCGAATATCCCATGTATCAGCCCCAGAACGGCTGGGCCGAGCAGGAGCCGGAGGACTGGTGGCAGGCGGCCGTGACCACCATCCGCGCCATTCTGGACAAAAGCCAGGTCGACCCGGCCGATATCGCCGGACTGTCCCTGTCCGGCCAGATGCACGGCCTGGTGCTGACCGGCGACGATCAGCGCGCCCTGGGCCGCGCCATCATCTGGTGCGACGGCCGCACGCAGGACGACTGCGAGGAGTTCACCCGCCTGGTCGGCGGAAGGGAAAGGCTGATACAGATCAGCGCCAACCCGGCGCTTACCGGCTTCACCGCCGGCAAGATCCTCTGGGAGCGCCGCTGCCAGCCCGAAAAGTGGGCCCTGGCCCGGAAAATCCAGCTGCCCAAGGACTATGTCCGTCTCCGGCTGACCGGGGAATACTATATGGAAATGAGCGACGCCTCCGGCACGAACCTGCTGGATGTGCCGAACCGCTGCTGGTCCAAAGAAATCTGCGATAAGATCGGGCTGGACATGGCCATGCTTCCCCCGCTGCTTGAAAGCAGCCAGATCGCCGGCCGCGTCACCGCGGAGGCCGCTGCGGTCACCGGGCTCAAGGAGGGGATGCCGGTCGTGGCCGGCGCGGGCGACAACATGGCCGCCGCCATCGGCACCGGCGTGGTCGTGCCCGGCAAGGCCTTCACGACCATCGGCACCAGCGGCGTGGTGTTCGCCCATTCGGACACCGTGCAGATCGACCCCGCCGGACGGGTGCACACGTTCTGCGCCGCCGTGCCGGGCTGCTATACCGTCATGAGCGCCTCCCTGGCCGCCGGCTATTCCCTCAAATGGACGCGGGACATCTTCTACCAGGCGGAGATCCAGGTGGCCCAGGACATGGGCACGGATTCCTACGTGCTGATGAACCAGGAGGCCGCCAGGAGCCCCATCGGCGCCAACCGCCTGATCTACCTGCCCTACCTGATGGGCGAACGCTCCCCCATACTGGACCCGGAGACCCGCGGCGTGTTTTTCGGCCTGACCGGCATGCACACCAAACGGGACATCGTCCGTTCCGTGATGGAGGGCGTCATGTATTCCCAGTGGCAGAACCTGAACGTGCTGCGCGGCATGCACGTGGCGCCGGAAACCATGCTGGCCTGCGGCGGCGGCGCCAAGAGCCCGTTCTGGCGGCAGATGATGGCCGATATGTTCGGCATGCCGGTATCCACCCTGCAGAACACCGAAGGCCCCGCCCTGGGCGCGGCGATACTGGCCGGCGTGGGCACCGGGGTGTTCAGCGACATCCCCACCGCCTGCAGCAGCCTGCTTAAGGAAGGTGAGCCGCTCATGCCCGATATGGACCGGCATAACCGCTATCAGCCGTTCTTTGAGCTGTACCAGTCGCTGTATCCGGCGCTCAAGGACTGCTTCCACCAGCTGAACCAGCTGTAAGACCACGCTTTTCATCGGGCGGCGGCAATTGCCGCCGCCCGGGAAGGACATATCATGAAAATCACCATCATCGGCAGCGGGAAAATGGGCTGTGCGATGGCGCTGGGCCTCATGCGCGCGCAGCCTGCCGGCCTTGAAGGCCTGACCATGACCAACCGCACGGGCAACCCGCCCGCAACGCTCAAGGACCTGACGGACATCCGCTGGACCAAAGACAACCGCGAAGCCTGCCGGAACGCCGATTTTATCGTGCTGGCCGTGCTGCCCCAGCAGTACGAAGAGGTGCTGAGCGACGTTTCCGCGGCGGCGCCGGACGGGGCCTGCCTGCTTTCCATCGCCCCCGGGTATTCGGTAGAACGGCTGACTTCGCTTACGGGGGGACGGTTTTCCGTCGTACGCGCGATGCCCAACACGCCCGCTATGATCGGCCGGGGCATGATCGCCGTGTGTGAAAACCCGGCAGTCCCCTCCCGGCAGTTTGAGGAGGCGGTGTCCATTTTGTCCGTGCTCGGACAGACCGAGATCATCCAGGAAAGCCAGCTCAACGCGGTCATCGGCATCAGCGGAAGCGCGCCGGCGTATCTGTTCGTCTTCCTGGACGCGCTGGCCGACGCCGGGGTGCTGGGGGGGCTGCACCGGAAGCAGGCCGTGCGCATGGCCGTGCAGACGATGCTCGGCGCAGCCGAGCTGGCCAAAGAAACCGCTCTTTCCCCGGCGGAGCTCAGGGACATGGTCTGTTCCCCCGCCGGAACCACCATCGAGGCGGTCGCCGCGCTGGAAAAAAACGGGCTGCGTTCCGCCGTGATCGAAGCTGCCCGCGCCGCCATGGAAAAGGCGGACAGGATGGGCAAAAAGCGCTGACGCGGTTTCGTTCAGCAAGCGTAAAGGCCACCTGCGAGGGATCACGGCGTTTCTCCTCCCTGCCTTCATGATCGGACATATTTCAGAGTTTAAGGATATTTTATGCGCAAAAACGTCATTATGACCGTCACCGGCTGCACCAAGCGGGACGGGTTTCCCGAGGATGTGGTCAAGCTGTTCACCACCGGGTTTCTGAGCGGGGATGAGAACGGCTGGCGGCTCAGATACACGGAGACAGACCCGGATACCAGCGAGCGCAGCCACGTCACCCTGCGGATGGAAAACCGCAGCATTTCCATGTCGCGCGACGGCACGGGCAGCACCCTCATGCATTTCAGCCCCGGCCAGCGCTTTGAGGGGATGTATCAGACCCCCTACGGCGACCTGAACATCGGCATTTTTCCCAACGAGGTGAGCTACCGGGTGGGCAGCGGGGACGGCGAGATCGACCTGAGCTACCGGCTGGACATCCAGGGCGAATACTCCGGGGACAGGGAGCTGCACATCCGCTTCGCGGACAAGAACGCGCCCCGCGCATGATGACCCCGGAGGACATCCGTCAAAGCGCCGCAGAATGCCTGGACGCCGGCCTGCTTCGCTGGGCGAGGGAGGACGGCTTCCTGCTGGTATCGGACGACCCGCGCAGGCAGAAGGACACCCGGAGCGCGGACGAGGCGCTCCTGAAAGCCGGTTTTTGCTTCCATATAGCGCAGAGCCTGAGATATATAGACCCGGGAGCGGACTTATGGCAAAGAATCATGCGGGAAGCGCCCGAAGAAGCGCTCACAGGAGAGGAAAGCTGTTCCCCCGCGCTTTTTTCCCTTGCTTTAAGGCTTCTGGCCGTTTATGTACCGCCTGAAGCGCAGCCCGTGCTGCCGCTCAGGATCGTGCTGAAGGCCGCCGCGCTCAATGACCCCGACCTGGTGAGCCGCCGCCTTCCGCCGCTTTTAGCCGCGCTGCTGCGCGAAAAACGCCCCATGCCCCATGCCGCCGGGCAGTACCTGGCCTGGGCGATACATCACATCTTTCCGGAGGTATGAACCACATGCTGATCACCTGGAGGGGACATTCCGAATTTCTGCTGGAAAGCGCGGCCGGGTACCGTATCCTGACTGACCCGTTCGACGATCACGTGGGCTATCCGATGCGCCGGGTCGACGCGGACGCGGCGCTGGTTTCCCACGGGCACGGCGACCACAGCTATACAGAAAAGATCAACGGCACCCCCCTGGTGCTGAACGCGCCCGGCAGGACGGAGCTGGCCGAAGGCGTTGCCGTCACGTCCGTTGAAGGCTTCCACGACGACGAACAGGGGCAGAAGAGAGGAAAGACCCTGCTGTCCCTGATCGAAATGGACGGGCTCAGGCTCGTGCACCTGGGCGACCTGGGGTGCGGGCTCAGCGAAGAGCAGCGGGAACTGCTGAACGGGCCCGATATCCTGATGATCCCCGTGGGCGGCTTTTTCACCATCGACGGGGAGGCCGCCGCCCGGATATGCGAAAGCCTCTCCCCCAGGGTGATACTGCCCATGCACTATAAGACCCGCTATAACGAAAGCTGGCCCATCACCGGGCCGGAGCCTTTCCTCAAGGCCCTGGGCGGGCCGGAGCCCGTGACCGTGCCCCTGCTGCGCGTGACAAAGGAGGACATCTCCTGCCAGCCGCGGATCGTTTTCTTCAATCTTCCCTGAATCGCTTTTCCGGAGGTCTTCCGCACATGAAAAGACTGCTGACCCTTCTGATCTGCCTGAGCCTGCTTGCGCCCGCGGCCGCCCTGGGCGGGGAGGAAACGCCCCTGAGGGGCTATGCTGAGGGGGAAGGGTATATCTACGTGAACCTGGGCCGCTATCCTCAGACCAAGGAGGGCGAGGTGCAGCCGATCCTGTGGCGCGTGCTGGTCGCGGACGCGGAGACTGCCTATCTGTGCAGCGAATACATCCTGTTTGCGCGGGAATTGCATCATTCGCTGACCGAGTACGCCAAGATAGGCTCCGATTTCGGGCAGACGGACCTGTGCAAATACCTCAACGGGGAATTTTCGGCGGAGGCCTTCACGGAGGAAGAGCTTCAGATGCTGCAGGTCAACGGGACCTTCGGCAAGGTATTCCTTTTGACCTCGCAGGACGTCAAAAACCAGAATATCGGCATGGGCGAAAAGACCAACACCCGCTATTCGGACGGGCTGCGCGCCTGGGGCACCCCGTACGCGGCGGAAAACGGGCTGTTCGTTTACCTGGCCAAATACGGAAAGACCAGCCCCTACTGGGTGCTGGACCAGTCCACGACGGACAAACGGCACGGGCGCTGCACCAAGGCTTCCGCGGTGCTGGGCCATATCGAGTGCGGACGGGACAACGAGGGCGTCCGCCCCGCCGTCTATCTGGATATGAACAGCTTCATGATCGCGGCGGGCAGCGGGACGAAGGACGACCCGTATCTCCTCACGCCCAAAGAACCGCAGGCGGAATAAGCAAACGGAGGTGGTTTCATGCGCCGCGCAACGGCCTGGATCCTGGCGCTGATCCTGCTCGCGCCCCTGAGCGCTTTGGGGGAGCAGTACAATTTCGATCTGTATTATCAGCAGCATCCCTTCCGCATGCCCGGGCCGGCCGAGGAGTTTTCCCTGAACGACCGCATCACCATCCGCAACCAGGGGTCGGTGGAACGCTCGCCCTATCTGGACGCCGCCTTCACCATGCTGGAGGAGGGCAATCCTTTCCTTGAACGGTACAACCTGATCACCGGCGCGGGGGTGGAGCCTTATTTCGACTTCGGCGTGCCTTATTTCCTGGGAGGGTCCCGGTTCCTGACCCTGTCCACCCATATGCCGGACTATACGGTGTACAAGGCCTGGCAGGATTCCTGGTACTACCGCAAGGACGTCAATTACCTCTACGGCTTCGACTGCATCGGCTTCACCCGCTGGGTATGGCAGACCTGCGGAAGGGGACGGCACGACTCCATTTCGGACCTGCTCCTCAAATCCGCCAAGGAAGCCGTATTCAGCAGCGCCGGGCAGCAGATGCCCGGATGGACGCAGCTTTCAAAAGAGCTTAAGCCCGGCGCCCTAATCGCCATGATGCACCCCAATTACCATATCGCCATGTACATAGGCACCCTGCGCCAGTTTGGCTACACGGCCCGCCAGGTGCCGGAGCTGAGCGCTTATCTTGACTATCCGCTGGTCATCCATTCCTCCGTCAACTGCTCCATCTCCACCCGCTTCATGTACGTCCTGACCTCGGGCGACCCGCATTATAACGGCGTGACCGTGACCGACGGCGGGGTGTGCGTGTCCATCCTGGGCGTGCCACAGGACGAGGTGCCCAACGAGTATTACCAGGAGGATCAGCTGACCAGCTGGTTCGAGCTGCCGGACGGCACGTGGCTGACGGCGCTGGATTACAGCAACATCACCCAGTACGCGTGGTATCAGTAAACCCGTATACAGTGAAAACGCCTCTCCGGCAGCCGGAGAGGCGTTTTCACTGTGATATGAACGGTTTAAAACTCGTTTTCCGCGCCGGGCGTGGGAATCTCGCTCTTGGCCCAGGAACCGTCGGGCTTTTTGGCCCAGGATACGTCCTTGGTCTGCAGGTCGAAGCGGACGATGTCAAGGATCACGCCCTGGTAGGAGAGCACCGCCTTTTCGCCGTCGGCGCTGAGCTTGAAGGCGGTATGGATCTCCAGGGTGCCGTCGTCCAGGGTAACCACGCGCTCCTCACCCGAGCAGAAGACGATCAGGAACCCGCCGGCGGGCAGCACGACGCCCTCCGGGAAGACGATTTTTTCCAGGTTCTTCTTGCCGTCGGACAGGCACAGGCCGCTCAGGTCGATATCCTCGTCCGATTCGTTTTTGAGCTCGATCCAGTCCGGCGATTCGCCGGCGCTGTCGCGGAGGGAATCCCCGTTGGAGGCCATGATCTCGTTGACCTTGACGGAGGCGAAATCCCGCGTGACGGCGAGAGAGGGAACGGAAAGCGCGGTCAGAAGCACACACACGAGCGCGAGGGAAAGAAGCTTTTTCATATGGCAGAACTCCTGTCTTTCAGATGATCGGGGAGACGCCGCCCCCTGTTGTATACTGAATTTCGTCTAAAAGATATACAGATGTGGGGATGAATTTTGCGTCAGGTCAAGGAAGATGACCGAAAGCGTACCCGAAGGTACGGTGAGGGAGTCTGACGCAGAACTGGCGCAAAAGACGCACACAGATGTGCATCGGTTAGACGAAATTCAGTAATATTATGCCATACCGGACGGCCGTCCGGCAAGGGAAAAAACGCCGGGAGATTGTAAAAACGCCGCTGGATCGTAAAAAGCTCAGGCGGAACCACCGAACAGAATCCTCTGGCCGTACTGCGGGATCAGGCAAGGCACGCGGCCGCCGTATTTGACCGTCAGGTAGGAGGTGAATTTATCCGGATCCTCCAGGTTGCCCCTCATCATGTCAAAATGACCGGGCAGGGCCAGACGCACGTTCAGTTCTCCGGCCAGATCGGCCGCCTCCTGAAAGGTCATGTTGCCGATGCAGTCGCGGGAATAGCGCTCGGCGTCCCGGCCGTTGATCGGGAGCAGCCCTAAATCGATGGGGCCCATCGCTTTGAGCTTTGGAAGCATACCCTCGTAGCGCACCGTATCCCCCGCGTGCCAGACGCGCACGCCGTTTCCCTCCAGCACATACTGAAGGAAGGGATAAAGCCCCGTTTTTTCGTCCCGGTCAAGAAATTCGTGCGCGGCGGCGACGGTGCGCACGGTGACTCCGCCCGCGCTCACGCTTTCCCCGTCGTTTAAGAGCAGGAGCCGCTCTTCCCTGATGCCGTCCAAAAGAAGGCTTTCCCTGTGCGCGCGGGGGGCTAAAAAAAGAGCGTTCGGCAGACGCTTCGCCCATATCCTCCACGCCTCGTGGTCGATATGATCCAGATGGTCATGGGTGCCCAGGAATACATCCACGCCCTCCATATCGCAGGCCGGGATGGGCGGCGGCGCGGTCCGTCCTTCCGCCGGGGAGGCGAAATGATCGATGCAGAGCACGGTTTCCCCCAGCTTTATGAGCAGCCCCATCTGCCCAAGCCACCAGGCGGCGCCCATGCCTTGCGGCAGGCGGGTATTTTTCACTTCGTTCAATATGGCGTCGGCTTTCATGATAACCTCCCGGACAGCGCAGATAAAAGCGGTTTAATGTCGACGCCATCATATAGGCTTGGGGCGCGCATGTCAAGAAGCCGTTTTTCCTGTCTTTCGGCCTTTCCGCGTTTTTTCTTTGTTCTTTTGGGTTGAAATCGTCCTGCCGGCATGGTACAATCCATGTATGTCCGCATAAGCGGCTCCTGAAGGCATAAGCCTGTTATTGCTCCACCAATGAATTACTGAAGTTGGATACGGCGGCAGAAGGGGTGAGAGGCAAGCTTACATGACGCAGCATATCGCCCTTATGACGCCGCAGATGGTTCAGGAATTTGTTGGGGGAGCAATATTTCCCATTTCCCGGGCGCTTCCCTCCCCGGAGCCATAAGGCTCCCGACACGAGGAAGGTTTCCCGAAAAAGGCTTACGCCTAAGGAGGTATTTTATGTTCAAAAAACCTGTGCTGTTCGTTTCTCTGCTTCTTGCCGCCAGCCTGATGCTGTGTCCCGCGCTGGCGACGACCACCTTTACCGACGCCCACGGCAACCAGATCGAGCTGGATACGTCTCTGGAAAGCTACGCGCCCTTTGCGCTTTACGGGGCTGACAACGCCGCCCGCAAGAATGAAACCAACCTGGGCGACCTGTGGACGGACGCGCTTTACTGGTTTGCCGCCTCGGGCCGCATCGATGAATTCTTTGAAGAAGACGACGTGCTGAACGGCAGCGCTTCCGTTGATGTTCCGCAGGACCATATCGTGGCCTTGTGGAACGGCGGGAACCTCAGGGCCGATATCCCCGCCGGGCGGTTCAACGCGGAAACCCTGGCGCAGGTGCTGCCTTATCCCAACAAGGTGGCCGTGGTGTACATGACCGGCGCTCAGCTGACCGAAGCGCTGGAAGCGGCTTCCCAGGGGCTTCCCTTCAGCGCGGATACCGAGGCGGCCTGCGCTTCCTTCATGCAGGTGTCCGGCGTTTGCTACACGGTCGACCTGACCAAGGGCTACGACGCGGGCGAGCCTTACGGCGACCACTGGTTCAAGGCCGCTTCCTTGGGGCGCGTAACCGTGACCCTGGAAGACGGCACGCCTGTTGAACCGGACGAGCTTTTTGCCGTCATCACCAGCAACGCCAATTTCAACGGCATGGATTCCTCCTATATCTTCAAGCAGGCCGCCGAAGAAAACGAGCGCAGCACCATCACCACCGCCGTCGTGCGCGACGTGATCTGGATGTACCTGAACGAAGCGCTTTCTGGCCGCGTGCCCGAAACCTACGCGGAACCTGCCGGCAGGATCGTCCTGGCCGAATAAGAAAAACCGCCCCTGCCGCGAGGAATGCTTTTTCGCGGCAGGGCGTTTGACGCTTTATGCCCCGTGATCCCTTTTATTTCCCATAAGGAAAGGACTTATCCGCGCATGAACCTCGAATGGAGCAGGGTCTGTGAAGCCTGCGGCGCCGTGATCAAGGGAAAGGCCTCCGAAATACAGAAAATACTCGCCTGCGTGCTGGCGGACGGACATGTGCTGCTGGACGATGTACCCGGCGTGGGAAAGACCACGCTGGCCGTCGCACTGGGAAGGCTGCTGGGCCTTACCGAAAAACGCATACAGTTCACCCCGGACGTGCTGCCCAGCGACATCTCAGGCTATTCCTATTACGAACGCGAAACCGGGAACCTTCTTTTCCATCCGGGCGCCGTGGACGGCGCGCAGCTTCTTCTGGCCGACGAGATCAACCGCGCCTCCAGCCGCACGCAGTCCGCCCTGCTTGAAGTGATGGAGGAAAGACAGGTCACCGTGGACGGCCGGACGTACCTGATGAACCGGCCTTTTTTGGTGATAGCCACGCAGAACCGCGTCGGCGCTGCCGGCACGCAGCCGCTGCCCTACGCCCAGATGGACCGCTTCATGATCTCCCTGTCCCTGGGCTACCCCGGGCACGAGGCGCAGGTCGAAATGCTTCGTTCCAGGCAGACGGAAGACCCGCTGAGCGAACTCAACCAGCTCATGACGGCCGAAAAGGTGCTTGAGCATCAGCGTCTGGCCGCTTCCGTCCATATGGATGAAAGCCTGCTGGATTATATCTCCCGGCTGTGCATCCGCACGCGGGAAGAGCCCGCGCTGCTTTTAGGCATAAGCCCCCGCGGGGCGCTGATGGCCAGCCGCCTCGCCCGTGCCTGGGCCTACCTGCAGGGCCGGGACTATGCCCTGCCCCAGGACGTGCGGGAAACGCTGCCGGATACCGCCGCCCACCGGCTGCTGCTGACCGCCGCCTCCCTCCGGGAAGGCAAGACCGCGAAGGGGGTCCTGCGGGACATCATCCATTCGGAGCCTTCTGTGGACCACGGCTGAGCGTATGAATAAAAGCCTCCTTTCCTGCCTGATCTGGATACTGGTGACCGGCCTCCTGGCGTTATTTGAAAACGGCGCCGCTGCCCGGGCGCTTTTTGTCATGGCAATGCTTCTGCCCGCGCTGTCCGCCTTAGCATGCGCGCTGTGCGCGAGACACGCTAAAGTATCTCTGGACGCTCCGGCCCAAATACAGGCGGGGCAAACCGTTTCAATCAGCATTTCCGTAACGGCGTTTCCCTTTATTCCCGGGCTTATCCGTGCGGGCGTTCAGGCTGATAACCTGCTGACCGGCGAATCCGTCAGGGCAAACGCGGACAGGGACAAAGGCGGCATGGGTGAATTTCTTCTTAATAACCGGTACAGTGGGCTGCTGGCAGTCACGGCGCGGGTGACCTTCCGGGACCTTTTGGGCCGGGAGCACGGGCCACTGAACGCTGTCGCGCACACGCTGGCCGTCCCGACCTGGACCCCTTTTTACCTGCCTGAACCGATGGATGCCGCGCCGGACGGCGGGGATCTTTCCGCCCCTTCCATCCTGCGATACGGGGAGGAGCTTTCGGAGGTCCGCGAATATGTGCCCGGCGACCCGGTCAAAAGGATACACTGGAAGCTTTCCCAAAAAACCGGAAAGCTGCTCGTCCGGGAAGCCGAAGCCTCACGCCCGGATGAATGGACGATCGCGCTGGACGCTTCCCCTGTTTCCATGGCGTCACCAGACCGGCCCGCCCTGATGGACGCGCTGGTGAAGGCCGCGTTTGCCCTTTCCGAAGGGCTGCTTCACCGGGGCGTTCCCCACACGCTGCTCTGGAGGCCGGATAAAGAGGAACTGCCCGCCGTGCAGCACGTTTCCTCCCGGGAGGACCTGCTGAGCGGGCTTAACAGGCTGCTGTCCGTTCCGCTTTCCGCGTACGCTCCCCTGCCCGAGGAGGGGACAGAAGTCCGGACAAACAGGCTGATCCTGGTCTGCGGCGGCGTCCCGGCGGATATTCCCGGGGATACGGATATCCTGGTGTGCCCCGAGCGGCCGGAAAGGGAAGACTTGGCCTTCTTTCCTTTGTTTACTGTCGGGCAGGAAAACGCGGACGGCTGAATGCGGATAAGTTCAGGCGGTTATATCTGTTCTTCATATTTTCTCTCAGGAGGTTTTATGGACCGGGGAATGACGCTGCAGGCGGAAGAAAAAGGCGATGTCCGGCTTTTCGGGATGACGGCCGGGCTGATTTTTGTTTTCGCCCTGCACGGCTTTCTCATAAGGATGCTTAACCTCCCGGCGCACTGGATCAGCTGGACGGCCGGGCCTGTGCTTTATCTGTGCGTTTTCCTTTTGCCGGTTAAAAAAAGCAGAAGGCTCCTGTGCTTTTCCCTGTTCTGCCTGCCGCTGGTTTTTTTTGCTTTATTTCACGGATATCTCCTGCGCGGCGGAACCATGCTTTTGTCCCGCCTGCTAAGCCTGAGCGAGGCGCTCAACCGCTATCGCTACCCCGCCCTGCCGCTGACCGCGCCAGCTTCAGGCGCAGCGCCCGAAGAAATCTGCGTGCTGCTGCTTTTATCCTGCTGGACGGCCGTGACGGGCGCTTTGTGGGCGCAAAGGAAGGGAAGGCCTTTGGCCTTGGCGCTTGCCGCCGGTATGGCCGGGGCGGAAATCTATTTCGGCGTCACGCCGGAAGTGATCTGGCAGGCGCTCCTCTTTGGCGTACTCTATGTGCTGACTGCCTTTCCGTCGGGAAAGGACACAGCTCCCGTTTCCCGGGGCGCGGCGGCGGCCGCGGCCTTGCTGCTTGCCTTCATGTGCTTTGCTTTCCCCGGGGTCAATCAGCCGGTGGAAGACTTTTCCGAAGCCCTGCGCGACCGGCTGACGCAGAAAACCAGCGCGTACATACCCGCCGGGTCTTCCTCCGCCTCCGTCCGGCTGACGCGGCCCGAAAGCGTCCTTTCTGAGACCGAACCAGGCTCCGGGCCGGAGGAAACGGGCGCCGGCTATCAGAAGCTCACGCGTTACGAACAGCTGATATCCCGGCCCGACGTACTGGCTGTCCTCCGCGTCGCCGGCATCGCGCTTTTGTCCCTGCTGCTGCTCGTGGGGCCGTTTGCGCCCTTTATTATCAGAGAAAGGCGGCGCAGGGAATACCTGCGCCCCGCGGACGGCGCGGACGACGCGGACGGCAATGCCGCGGTGCGCGCCATGTTCCCGCAGGCCGCCCGGTGGATCACGAAAAAAGAACAGCTTCCGGCAGCGCTTTGTTTCTGCGACCTTCCCGGAACGCTCGGGGATCCGCAAGACGAAAATCTTACAGAGCACTTTCGTCAGTGCCTTTCCATCTGGCAGAAGGCGCGTTTCAGCACGCATCCGCTCAGCGAAAAAGAAACGGAGACCGTCCGCCTTTTCTGGCAGGAAGCGCGTTCTTACGCAGAACAGTCCGGTTTCCCGGAAAAACGCGGTAATAAGAGGCGGCTGGCCTTTCCCGCCCTGCTCGTCTGCCTGTGCCTGCTTTTGACCGGCTGCGCCGACCGCACGAGACTCCTGCCGCAGGCGGGCGGCGAAGCCCCGAATAACAACGAAGTGAAAGATGACGCTCCCGGCCTTGCCGGCACCAAAGAAAACCCGGATACAGACGGGGCGGACGAATCGTCTGTGCCGGACGGCACCGCCATTATGGAGCCTGACCGGAATGCCCCTACCCGGCACAGCGAAACGGCCGATCAGAAGGAATACGCCCGGGGATATTCCGGGGAGCTTCGGGAAGAAGCGTCCGAACAGGTATCCGCCCGGGAGACCGATGACGGCGGCCCCGCTTCCGCTGAGGGAAACGCGGGCTCACGCCATTCCCTTACTGACGCTTCGGACAAAAAAGCGGTCGAGACCCTGGCCCGGGAACAGGCGGACCGGCTTTCCGCCGCCGACGACGCGCCCCGGGCCGAAAGCCAGCTGCAGTTTTACACCGCTTTGCTTAATGACCGCGTGAACGGGCTATTTGAGTGCAAGCGCCTGTACGTCTACTGGGAACGGCCCGAGGAGCTGCTGACTGTGCACAAAAACGCTCCCGAACATGCGGTGCTGGAAAATGCCGGGGCCTACGACGTGTCCGCCCGGCGCACGATGGAAACGCTTCATGTAGACGAGGGCTGGATCAGCCGTAAAAACCCGGACGCCGTCGTAAAGTCCGTCCGGGAGGGCGCGCTCCCCGCCGCGGCAGGCGCGGCGATCGAAAGCCTGCGAAGGCGCGAGGGCATCCGGCAGACCGCTGCCTTCAAAACGGGCAGACTGATCCTTATTTCAGAAGACCTGATGAAAACCCCGGAAGGACAGACCGCCGCCGCGGTGGTGATCGCCTGCATGCTCTACCCCGACCAGATGGCGGACGTGGACCCGGCCCGGGCCGTGTACGCCCTGCTTTCGGAGACCGAAGGAGAGCTTGGCGGGGAATACTATCATTTTTTATCCGGAAAGGACGGGCATTAAAGTGAAGATCGTAGTGATGGACGGCCAGGGCGGCCGACTCGGGCAGAAACTGGTGGAAAGCATCAAAAAGGCAATGCCTGACATTTATCTGCTGGCCATCGGCACCAACAGCACCGCCACCGAAAAAATGCTCAAAAGCGGCGCGGACGCCGCAGCGACCGGAGAAAACGCCGCGATCGTAGCCTGCCGGACGGCGGACCTGATCGTGGGGCCTTTGGGCATCGTGATGGCGGACGCGCTGTTGGGTGAGATCACTCCCCGCATGGCGGCTGCCGTGGCATCCAGTGCTGCCGCCCGGATCCTGATCCCCATGAACCTGTGCGACACCTATGTCGCCGGCGTGAACCTTCCTCCGGCCGCGGTCGTGCAGGACGCGATCACGAGGCTGCAGGCGCTCATCAGCGAGGATCCCCGTCATGCATGATCAGAAAGCCGCCTCCCTCCGCACGAGGAAGCTTACTTTTTCCTCCATGTTCCTGGCCATCGCGCTCGCGCTGCCGTTTCTGACCGGTCAGATCCCGCAGATAGGCGCGGCCCTGTCCCCCATGCACATTCCGGTGCTGATGTGCGGGTTTGTCTGCGGCTGGCCGTACGGCCTGGCCGTAGGGCTGATCGCGCCGGTGCTCCGCTCGGTGCTGTTCGGCATGCCCAGGCTTTTCCCCTCCGCCGTGGCCATGACGTTCGAGCTGGCCGCCTACGGGGCTTTCGCCGGGCTTCTGTACAGGATGTTTCCCAAAAAGCCCTGGGCAGTGTACGCCGCGCTGATCCTTTCCATGATCATCGGAAGGCTCGTATGGGGCGCTGCGCAGTATTTCCTTCTGCAGATGCAGGGCAGCCGGCTGACGATGGAAATTTTCCTGTCCGGCGCGGTGATCACGGCGCTGCCGGGCATCATCCTGCACATCATTCTGATCCCCCCGCTGGTGCTGCTTTTCAGGAAAGCGGGGCTGATCGGGGAGGGATGAGCGACGCCATCCGAAACCGTTCGCAAATGAAGAATCAGTAAACGGATAATATCAGCGAAAAAAAGAGAAAAAAGGACTTCGGTTCTTTTCGTCACAGAATCCCTAAGTCCGCTGATTTACTCGCGGATGAGGTGAGACGCGCCTGGAAAAAGGTCCGGTGGGTGAGGTACGCCCGGAAAATGATCCAGTGGATCATTTTCAGTACCGAACGGGCCGGCAGGCCCTGGGTCGTTTTCACCGACGAACGGGCCGGCAGGCCCTGTGTTACCTGGGTGAGCACCCGCAAATAATAACCGTGCAGAAAGAGCGGTATGGAAACGGAGACCACCTCATCAGTCAGGCGCGAAGGAAGTACATTTCTTCCTGAGCAATTTCCGCGCCTGACAGACACCAGGGCCTTCCGGCCCGTTATCAGCTGAAAAGAGACCACTGGTCTCTTTTCCGGGCGCTGATAACCCCCTCAAAAGGAAGCCTACGGGGAGAGGCGCGTTTAGTAGATCAGGCCGGTGGCCTGTTCAGCATGAGCGGACCGGCAGACTCTGGCTGTTAGTCCCCGTCCCAGGGCTTCCGCCCGCAAAAGTGCTTTACAGATAAATATTTTTTCTTTATAATAGGGTATGCTTGCCGGAGGGTATTTTCCGGCAGGCGTGCCTTTGTTTTGACGCGCCGGGTTTTTGCCGGCGCCGCCTTCAACGCCCTGGCCCTGCAGCATATCCGGTGCGCGATTGTCCCGTGTACGCTTGCGTTCGCTTCGCCAAGACGCTTCACGCAGGCGCTCCTGCGCCCATAAAATGGAATGAACGGGAGGGACCGCTGTGGCGGACATCCAACTGATCTGCAATCCCACGGCCGGAAACGGGCTGGGCGAAAAAACCGGGCGGGAAATGGCCGAACTGCTCAAAAAGAAAAACATCTCATTCGAGCTGCTTTTGACCGAGCGGCCGGGCCACGCGACGGAGCTGGCCAGACAGGCCGCCGCACAGGGGGTCAAAAAAGTGGCCTCCATAGGCGGAGACGGGACGCTGCTGGAGGTGGCCGAGGGCCTCTGCCGGACGAAAACGGCGCTGGGCGTCATCCCCGCGGGCACCGGCAACGACTTTATCAAAACCATCGGGATCCCCAAGGACCCCGTGAAGGCGCTCGACTGTTTTATCAGCCTTCCGCCCAAGAAAACCGACACCGTCCGCATCAACGACCGCATGTTCCTCAACGAAACCGGCACGGGCTTTGACGTGATGGTGCTGGACTACGCCGAGAAGGCCAAAAAGCACGTCAAGGGCCTGCTGCCCTATCTGTACGGCGTGATCCGCACGATATTCCATTTCAGGGGCGTACACCTGTCCCTTTCCGTGGACGGCGGGCCGGAGGAGGAAAAGGACATCCTCGTGCTGGCGGCGGGAAACGGCCGGTTTATTGGCGGCGGGATCCCCATCGCGCCGGATGCCGTGCCGGACGACGGGCTATTGGACCTCGTGGTGGTAGGCCGCATGAACAGGCTCAGGATGCTGAGCGTACTGCCGGGGCTGATGAAGGGCAGCATACTCTCCTTCAAAGAAAGCAGCTTTTCCCGGGTCAGGAAGCTGACCCTGACCGGAAGGGACCTGCGGATCAACATAGACGGGGAGATACTCGCCATGAACCGCGCGGAAATAGAGGTGCAGCCGGGGACCCTGCTGGTGTGCAGGCCATAAATCATTGAAAGAAGGAACCGTGATTTGAGAATACTCGGGATCGACCCGGGGCTGGCGACGATGGGCTTCGGGGTGGTGGACTCGGACGGGAAAAAGCCCCGCCTGGTCACGGCGGGCGCCGTCATCACCACGCCGGACATGCGCATGTACGAGCGCCTGCTCAAAATACACGACGACGTGCGCGACCTGATCCAATTGTACAAGCCCGACGACATCGTCTTTGAGGAGCTGTTTTTCGCCCGGAACGTGACCACGGCCCTCAACGTGGGCGCCGCCCGCGGCACAGCGCTGTGCGCCTGCGCCGAATTCACGGACAGCATCTACGAATACACCCCCATGCAGATCAAGCAGGCCGTGGTGGGCTACGGCAAGGCGGACAAGCACCAGATCCAGCACATGGTGAAGCTGCTGCTGGGCCTGCCTGACATCATCCGCCCCGACGACGCGGCCGACGCCGTGGCCGCCGCCCTGACCCACTTCAACGCCGGCCATATGAAGAGCGAATACAGGATGAAATAGGCCGCGGGGCCTTCCTGAAGATATCAAAAGGAATGCGGAGTAAATATGATCGCTTATCTTGAAGGCAAAATCATCGCCAAGGGACAAAACGAGGCCGTGATCAGCGTGAACGGCATCGGTTTTCAGGTGAACTGCAGTGTGAACACATTGACCGTGCTTCCTAAAAGGGACGAAAGCTGCGTGCTGTGGACGTGGCTCAGCGTCCGGCAGGACGGGGTGGACCTTTTTGGCTTTGCCAGCCAGGAGGAAAGAAGGATGTTTCTCCGTCTGACGGCCGTCAGCGGCATCGGCCCCAAGACCGCGCTGCAGATACTGGGCTGCATGCCGTTAAAGGATCTGACGCTGGCCATCATGACCGGCGACACGGCGGTACTGTCCCGTGCGCCGGGCATCGGCAAAAAAACGGCCCAGCGCATCGCGCTGGAGCTTAAGGAAAAGGTCACCGAGGCCGACCTTGAAAGCCTGCACCTGGAGGGGGCGGTGCCCGCCGCCCAGCTTCCGCAGACGGACGCGGTCAACGAGGCCGTGCAGGCGCTGATGGCGCTGGGATATACGTCGTCAGAATCCGCCAGGGCGGTGAGCGGCGTCAGTTCTCAAAGCGACGACGCGGGAGAGCTGATAAAGCTTGCGCTGCGCGACATGGCAGGGAGGTAAGATATGAGCGAGCTGGATCGGCTGATGACCTCTGATTCCCGCCGGGAGGACAGCGACATCGAAACCTCCCTGCGGCCGCATACGCTGAAGGACTACGTGGGCCAGGAGCAGACCAAGAAAAACCTGCGCATCGCCATCGAGGCGGCGCTTTCCCGCCACGACGCGCTGGACCATATCCTTTTGTACGGCCCGCCCGGCCTGGGCAAGACCACCCTGGCCTGCATCATCGCCTCCGAAATGGGGCAGAATATCCGCATCACCAGCGGCCCGGCCATCGACCGGCCGGGAGACCTGGCGTCCATCCTGACCAACCTGACCCAGGGGGACGTGCTGTTTATCGACGAGATCCACCGCCTGTCCCGCGCGGTGGAGGAGGTGCTTTATTCCGCGATGGAGGATTACGCGCTGGACATCATGATCGGCAAGGGGCCGACCGCGCGCTCCATCCGGCTGGACCTGCCCAAATTCACCCTGGTGGGCGCGACGACCCGGGCCGGCATGCTGTCGGCTCCCCTGCGCGACCGCTTCGGCATCAATTACCGGCTGGAAATGTATACCACCGAGGAGCTGACCCGCATCACCGCCCGGTCTGCCCACATACTGAAGGTGGACTTTGAGCCGGAGGGGCTCTTTGAGATCGCCAGCCGCAGCCGCGGCACGCCCCGCATCGCCAACCGGATGCTCAAGCGCGTGCGCGACTACGCGCAGGTCCGCTCCGACGGGAAGATCACCCGTGCCCTGGCCCGGGAGGCGCTGGACCTGTTGGACGTGGATCCCCTGGGGCTGGACCGGGTGGACCGCAACGTGATCATGACCATGATGGACAAGTTCGGCGGAGGGCCGGTGGGGCTGGACACCCTGGCGGCGGCGACCGGAGAGGACGCCGGCACCATAGGCGACGTGTACGAGCCCTATCTGCTGCAGCTGGGCTTCATCATGCGCACCCCCCGCGGCCGGGTGCTGACCCAGGCCGCCTACGACCACATGGGCCGCGCCTTCCCCGGACAGAAGGAACCGAATGAACCGGAGCAGACCAGTCTGCTGTGACCCGCTTTCAAAAAGGACAGTATGAAAACCTCAGATTTTGATTATGAACTCCCTCAGGAGCTGATCGCGCAGACACCGGCCGACCCCCGGGACAGTGCGCGCATGCTTGTATACGACCGTAAAACCGGCCGCACGGAAGACCGCGTTTTCCGCGACCTGCCCGGATTTCTCAACCCCGGGGATGTAGTGGTGGTCAACGAGACCAGGGTCATCCCGGCCAGGCTGCTGGGCGTCAAGCAGGAAACGGGCATTCCCGTGGAGGTGCTTTTACTCAAGCGCCTGGAAAAGGACCGCTGGGAAACGCTGGTCAAACCCGGCCGCAGGCTTAAAAAAGGCGTCCATGTCTCCTTCGGGGACGGACGTCTGACCTGTGAGATCGGGGACACCACGAGCGCCGGCGGGCGGATCGTGACCTTTTCCTACGAAGGAGTATTCGAAGCCCTGCTGGACGAGCTGGGGCAGATGCCCCTGCCGCCCTACATCCACGAAAAGCTGAAGGACCCCGAAATGTACCAGACCGTGTACGCCAGGCAGGAGGGCAGCGCAGCCGCGCCGACGGCCGGGCTGCACTTTACCGACGAGGTGCTGGACCAAATCCGCAAAAAAGGGATCGACATCGTGCCGGTGCTTTTGCACGTAGGGCTTGGAACCTTCCGTCCCGTGCAGGAGGAGGATGTTGAAAAGCATCTGATGCACGAGGAATATTATATGGTGACCGAGGACGCGGCCGAACGCATCAACCGGGCGCGCAAAAACGGCGGCCGGATCGTCTGCATCGGCACGACCTCCGTGCGCACTTTGGAAACCGTAGCCACCCAGGACGGCGTCGTCCACCCCGGCAGCGGAACGACCAGCATCTTTATAAGGCCCGGCGTATCCTTCAAGGCGACGGACGTGCTGCTGACCAACTTCCACCTGCCGCAAAGCACGCTGCTAATGCTGGTGAGCGCCTTTATCGGGCGGGAGGAAGCGCTGCGCGTATACCGGGAGGCCGTCGAAAAGAGATACCGCTTCTTCTCCTTCGGGGACTGCACGCTGTTCCTGTGAAAAAGGCGGCTGGGAAAACACTGATTCAATGAGCAAAACAGGCCGCAACACCTCATCCGTCCCGGCAAAAACAGTTGAATTCACTGACATTGTTGATTCTGCCGGTCCACCACCAGGTCCTGCCGGCATGTTCGGCGCTGAAAAAGGTCCACCGGACCTTTTTCCGGGCGCGCCTCACCCCCTCAAGGGGAAGGCGTTAATCAGCGTTCCCCTGGCCGTCCTCTTCGTCAAGCAGCAGACGGAGCATCTGCTCCCTGCGCGTCACAAACGAGCGGGTGACCTGGTAGCTTTCCGTTTCCTCGTAGGCGACGGGATGGACGCCGGTATCGTCAAAGCACAATATATCCGCCTCCGGGATCCCCAGGATGATCGGCGAATGGGTGGCGATGAGGAACTGCGAGCCCTGCCCGGCCATGCGGTAAAGAAGCAGCAAAAGCGAAAGCTGCCTTTGCGGGGAGAGTGCCGCCTCCGGCTCGTCCATCAGGCACAGGCCGGGCCGGCTCCTGTCCTGCATGAAGGAAAGGAAGCTTTCCCCGTGGGAGCGGCTGTGGTAGTCGGGCAAAACCCCGTCGTCGTTATAGCGCTCCATGATGGCGGTGGAGACGTTAAAAAAGGTTTCCGCCCGGAAAAAATAGCCTGCGCCGCTCCATTGCGCGCCCCTTATCAGCCGCACCGCCTGATGGAGCGTCGATACGTCCTGATAGGTGCTGAAGCGGAAATTCCGGGTGCCGCCCTCGGCGTTATACCCAAGTGCCACGGCCGCGGCCTCGAGCAAGGTGGATTTGCCTGTCCCGTTTTCCCCGCAGAACAGGGTGACCGGGCGCTTAAAATCAAGCCCCTCCAGCCGGTTCAGGGCGGGTATCCCGCGAAGGTAGGAATCCTGCGGCACCTGGTCCCATTGAATACGCAGCCCGCGCAGCGGCAAATCCCTTTTATCCATACTTTCGATCCTTTATTGGGGAGACTGAGCGATGAAATACATGATCGCGTCCGACATTCACGGTGCCGCGGACGAATGTGAAAAGATGCTTTCCCTGTTTGACCGGGAGGGCTGCGACAGGCTGATCCTGCTGGGAGACCTGCTTTATCACGGCCCCCGCAACGACCTGCCCGCGTCCTACGACCCCAAGCGGGTGGCGGAGCTGCTGAATGAAAGAAGCAGCCTTATCCACGCCGTGCGCGGCAACTGCGACGCGGAGGTGGACCAGATGATGCTGCGCTTTCCCATCATGGCGGACTACGCGCTGATGCCGCTTGGAAAAAGGCAGCTGTTCGTCACCCACGGCCATCTGTTCGACGGAAACCGTCTTCCTCCCCACGCGGAAGGAGACGTCCTCCTGTTCGGCCACATCCACGTGCAGAAGCTGGAAAAAGCGGAGGACATGACGCTTGTGAATCCCGGTTCCATTTCGCTCCCCAAGGAAAACAGCCGGAAAGCCTGCATGACCCTGGAGGGAACCGTTTTCCGCTGGATCGGGCTGGACGGAAACGAATTCCTGCGGTGGGACTGCGAATAATAACCCAGCCTGAAACCGGTCAGCCCTTGGGGACCTCCACGCTGAGGACAAAGGAGCCCGAGTAGGCGTAGTAGGTCTGGCCGGCGACGTCCGTCTGGACGCGGATCAGGTAGCGGCCGGCGGGCGCCGGGGAGCCGTCGTCCATCCGTCCGTCCCAGTAAAAGCAGGACCCCTCCGGCGTCAGGCGCTGGGGACGGGAGGCCTCGTCCAGCGCGAGATAGCGGATCGTCCGGCCCTGCAGGTTCTGAACGGTCACGGTCAGGGAGCAGGGCACGTCGTGACGGACGCACACCGGCATCTCCTCCCCCAGGCCCGGGGTGAAACGGGAGGCCGTCTCCACCTCCAGGGCCACGTCGCTGCCGGAGGGATAGACGCGCAAAAGCCGGCTTTCGTGCAGCACCATCCTGCTTTCTTCCTGCGAATAGATCTGCAGCATCAGATAACCCGATACGTCGACGGCTTCATCTCCCAGGCGAAGGGAGATATTTCTTTGATAGGAACCGGCTTCAAGCACCCCGTCGTCCCCGCCGTCGGCCATCATGGGGGCGTTGGCAAAGTCCCACCGCCCGCGGCGGTCGTAGACCAGCTGATAGCTGACGGAAACAGGCCTGGAAAGCGTGAAGGAAAAGCCGATGTTCACCACGCTGCCCCAGAACACCGCGCTGTCAAAGGAAATGTCCCGGACCGCCTCGTCGGCATCGTCCGCTTCATCCTTTCCCCTGAAAAGCACAAAATCGCCCGCCTCGGGGCTTATCTGCGGGGTGGAGGCGGCGTAGTGCGAAAGCAGGAACGCGCGGATCTCGGCCATGGTGACGCAGCGGTCGCCGTCCCGGTCGGCCGGAAGACCGGCGCCCAGGCCGCTGGCCAAAATGGAGGTGAAATAGCCCGCCCCATTCAGCGTTTCGCCTCCCTCGGCGCGCCAGTACCAGCTTTCCTCGCTGCCGCCCGCGCTGCACAGCACCTGAAAGCCTTCCCCCGCGAAGGGATTATTGAGCACCGGATCGCTCAGGCCCTTGCCGATGAAGGCGCCCGAATGGCAGGCGTCCAGCAGCACGACCTTCGTGCCCCGCACCGGGGACAGTATGTCGGACAGTCTCTGCGCGGTCAGCCGCTCCTGCGTGACGCCGTCCGACAGCAGCAGGGCGGCGGCCAGGTTGGTGCGGTTGGGCGTGTACAGGCCGTGGGTGCTCACGTAAAGCACAGAAATGTCCTGATCTTCCGCCTGGCCGAAGGTTTCCGCCACGGCCTGCTGGAAGGAGTCCACGGTGCTCAGGGTATCGCACTCCACGCGGAGGACGTCGTAGCTTCTTTCGTCCGATGACAGGAGCTGGCGCATCATCTCCGCGTTGCGCTGGGCGGCGGGCGTCGTTTCAGGCTGGCTCACAAAACGGTCGCAGGTCACCAGAAGTGCCCGGAGCACCGGCTTCTGCGCGCTTTCGGAGGAGAAATCGGCCAGACTGACGCCGCAAAGCGAAAGTATGAACGCCAACAGCGCCGAAAGACAACGCTTCATGCCGCTCTCCTCCTTTCTGTAACTGATCGGGTAATATTATAATCGATTTTACGCTCCTTGGCAAATGGAGCGCCCGGGCATCAGAGGGGCAGCGGTGGTAGGGCCAAAAAACTCGAGGTTTTATCGAGAATTACGTAGTCCACCTCATCAGTCAGGCGCGATAAAAGTGAATCATGGTTTAAGCATTTTCCGCGCCTGACAGCTTCCCCTCGGAGGGGAAGCCTTTTAGTCCCGTTTCGCCCTGATAGTAGGCCGGTGACCTGCTTTCCGGGCGTTGATAACCCCCTCAAGGGGAAGCCTTAGGAGTGCACGGAAACTCAGCACGGCAGGAGATGCCGGCCCGGGCAATAATCCTGTGGATCATTTTCCGCGCCGAACGGGCCGGAAGGCCCTTGCTGATAGTCCCCTTCCCAGGGCTCTTGCATTCATGCGTGAGGCCAGCTACGATTTCTTCTCCCGTTTGCTTCTTTCGCCGGTTTGCATTATAATGATGCTGTCTATCCCGGCGCGGCGGTCGCTCCGCGGGGCGGGAGCGCTGTGTGGGCTAAAGGAGTTTTTATGACCGGTATCTGTTATTTTCTGGTTTATCTGGCGGCCGGGTGGTGGGCCGTCCGCTGCCTGCTGCCGGGCAAAGCGTTCAGCGTGCGGCTGTGGCTTTCGGCCGCGGCGGGCGTGATGCTGATGATGTGGCTGCCGGCGCTGACGGCGTTTTTCGCCTCCTTCAGCGTCCAAGGACATCTGCTTTCCCTCTTGCCGCTGGCGGCGCTGTGCGCGCTGGTCTGGGTGTTTAGGGACCGCGCGCCGCTTAAAAAGCGGGACAGCGGAGACCGGGTGGCCGGGCGGTATCTTTTATGCCTGGCACTGCCGCTGACGGCGCTTTCCATGTACCTGATCTGGACGCATGACCTGCTGCCCGCGGAGGACGGCAGCCTTTACACCGGGCAGGCGACCTACGGCGACCTGAGCCTGCATCTGTCCATCATCACGTCGCTGCGCGGCGCGCGCTTTCCGGCGGACTACGCCATTTTCCCGGGAGAGCTGCTGTCCTATCCCTTCCTGACCGACAGCTTTACTTCAAGCTTCATGCTGTTCGGACTTTCCCTGCGGGGCGCGCTGCTTATATCGTCGTTCGTGATGCTTGCGCTGGTGTTCAGCGGGTATGTGTTTTTCTGCCTCAGGGCCGCTGAAACCAAGGGCGGGGCGGCGCTTGCGTTTCTGCTGTTTTTCCTGAACGGCGGGCTGGGTTTCATATACCTGTTCGATATGCGGGGCGTAAGCCTGTCGTATTACAACGACTACGGCGAAATGCAAAACCAGCTGCAGGCCATGACCGGCCTTTCGGCCCGGCTGCGCAACGTGCTGGAGGGCTGGTATCAGACCCCCGTCAACCACGCCGAGTTCGACACCTACAACCTGCGCTGGAGCAACGTCATAGCCGACATGCTGATCCCCCAGCGGACGACCATGGGCGGGTGGAGCATGCTGCTGCCCTGCCTGTACCTGCTGTACGACGGGGCGGATACACTGATCTGCGAACAGACCGTTCCTAAAATGACCCGGCAGACCGTGCTGCTGGGCGTCATGGCGGGGGGGCTTCCTCTGGTGCACACCCATTCCTTCCTGGCGCTGTTCTTCGTATCTCTGGGCTTTATGCTCTATTCGCTGGTAAAGTATCCCCGGGGAAGCCGCGTGAGAAGGCTTATCAGCTGGGCGCTGTACGCCGGGATCGTCTGCGTGCTGGCTCTCCCCCAGCTGCTTTTCTGGACGTTCAGGCAGGCCTTCGGGGCGGGTGAGTCCACCGGGTCGTTTCTTTCGTTCACGTTCAACTGGGTCAACAACGACGGCCGGGGCGGGCTCAAGGATGGGTACTTCTGGTTCTACCTGAAAAACGTGGGGCTTCCGTTCCTGCTGCTGCTGCTTTCGCTGCTTGAAAAAAAGCCGGGCAGAAGGTTCCTGGCCAGCGGGGCGTTCACGATTTTCCTGTTCGCCGAGTTCATCCGCTTCCAGCCCAACATTTACGACAACAACAAGCTTTTCTACGTCTGGTACATGCTGATGGCCGTGCCGGCGGCGGATTATGCCGTTTCCTTGTGGGAAAGACTCAAGGGCCTGCGCTCCCGCGTGCCGGCCGCGGTGCTTGCGGTGTTCGTGTTTTTCTGTTCCGGCACGCTGTCCATCGCACGGGAATGCGTCAGCCGCTATCAGCTCTACGGGCCGGACGAAACGGAGGCCGCCGCCTTCATCGAGGACAATACCGACGGCCATGCCGTGTTCCTGACCTGGACGGAGCATTTGAACCCCGTATCCTCCCTGGCCGGGCGGACCATCGTGTGCGGGCCGGACCTGTGGCTTTATTATCACGGCTTTGATACCAGCGCCCGGCACCGGGACATCGCCGCCTTCTATAAAGACCCCGCGGGCAGAAAGGACGTGCTTGAACGCTACGGCGTCGAATATATTTTTGTAGGCCCCTATGAAAGGGCCGAGCTTGACGTGGACCAGGAAGCGCTCGAAGCGCTGTATGAGCCTGTTTTCACCAGCCGGAACGGGTCGATCACGATCTATTCCGCGGACTTAGGACCGAAAGGAAGCTGAACCCTGATGAACAAGCGCGCTGAGCTGGCCCTGTGGGCCGTGCTGCTGGCGGCGGTACTGCCGCTGACAGCTTTCGCCTCCTCCGCCCCGACGGAGTATTACGACGGCAATTACGACCGGGAGGTGACCTTCAGCCTGCCCTCCGCCTACGACGGGGAGATCACCGAGGTCACCGAAAAGATCCGCTTTTCCACGGCCTTTTCCCCGGAGGAAACGGTGCTTAGGCACCTGCTGGAATACCCGGCGGACAGCGAGCACCGGTCCCTGCCCGGAGACGGCGTCGTGCAATTGTCCGAGGACGTGAGCTTCATCCGCTCCTGCGGGACGGCCACCGTCAACTTCAACAGCGCCTACGCCGACCTGGACGCGGCCGGCCGCTACCTGCTGGCCCAGTGCGTGACCAACACCCTGTGCGCGCTGGGAAGGGTATCCTCCGTGGTGATCCTGTGCGAGGGCAGGGCCGTCAGCCTGAGCGACCAGGAGGAGATCCCGGCGGGAGCCTACCGGCAGAGCAGCAGCGACGACCTGCCGCTGGTACAGGCCCAGCTGATGGCGCGGCGCAGCGAGGAGACCGCCCTGCGCTACAGCGCGGACACGGCGATTTTTTATCCCGCCCAGGCGGGACGGGGCATATTGTGCGAGACCCGGTCCGTCTCCTTTCCGGAGCCCGGCGCGGAGGCGGCCGTGCAGACGCTGCTGGAAGCGATGAGCGCCCCGCCCGCGCGGCTCAGGGACATTCCCGAGATGCCGGGACTTACGGAATACCTGACCGATACGCCCGCGCTGCAGCCGCTGGACGATGACACGCAGGCCGTGGTGCTCCGCTTTTCCGAGGAGCTCAACCGGCAGATGAGCGCCCACGGGATACTGCGCTCGGTGCTGCTGGGGGCTATCACCTCCACGCTCACCTCATTCCTGCCGGATACGTCCGCCGTCATCTGCTATATCGGGGACGAGCGGATCGGGAGCCTGGTGCCGGTAGGGCTGTACAACGGGGCCAACGAGAGCAAGGTATTCGAAAACGGGCTGATGCGCTGGGGAGATTTCACCCACTTCCAGTTAGACGAATGCCTCTTGTATTTCCTGAACGACCAGGATAAAATGACCGAGTCTGTAAGGGCTTTGCCGGCATCGTGGGCGGATTCCCCGGAATATCTGCTTCAGGCCCTGCTGGAAGGCCCGTCGTATTACGACTCCGTGAGCGACCTGCACGCGGCGGCGCCGGCGGAAGCCGCCATGAACCAGATACTGGGCATCGGGACCAGGCAGAACACCTGCATGGTCAACCTGAGCGGGGAGTTCCTGGCAAACTGCGTGGATTTTACGCCCGCGCAGGAGCGGAACCTGGTCTATACCCTGGTGAACACCCTGACCAACCTGCCCTGGTGCAGGCGGGTGGAGCTTTACATAGACGGCGAGCAGCCCGACGTGCTGATAAATGAAATCGCCCTGCCGGGCGGCTTCATGCGAAACGCCGATTATATCGCAGCCGGCGGCTGAAGCCGGTCATTCCTGCAGGGTGAGTATCTGGCGGTACTGCCTGGTTTTGCCCGCGGGCAACTGCTCGATGCCGTCCTTGCGGGAGAGGAGGATATCGCTGTCGGCCCGGTCGGGCAGGGTGGTCCAGGGCTCGATGGAAATGAAGGAGGCGCGCGGCCTGCGCCAGACGCGCAGATAGCGGAAGCCCTCCGTATCCATGCGGACGCGGCGGCCCGTTTTGACGCTGAGCAGCGTGACCGCTCCTGTTCTGATTCCCCCCAGGATCAGGCATCCGCCCGGCAAAGTATTTCCCGAAAGGGAGAGCTGCTGTATCCCCCGGCCTGTATCGATCGGATCCGGGTCCAGATAGCCGCCCTCCATGCGGTAGGCCTCCGGGGTTTCCGGCTGGTCAAAAAGGAGGCGCTGGAATTCCACCCCCTCCGGGCAGGTAAAGGCCAGCTGTCGCCCCAGGCCATAGTAGAGCGGCGCGTAGCCCGGGTTCACCACATCGTACTCCAGCGTCAGCTGCTTTCCGCGCAGGATGACGGCCGCCAGCAGCTCCGCCTCAAAGGGATAGCCCGGCTGCGGAAACGCGAGCTTCAGGATGAGCCGGGAGGCTGTCTGATCTTCAACGGAAAAGGGCAGGCCCATAGCGACCCCGCCAGAAGGCAGCATGTGCCTGCGGCCGCCTGATAAATAGCTGCCCTCCCGCATCACGCCCGGAAAGGGAAAAAGCAGCGGGGAAACATGGCCCCACACCGAAGGCAGCCCCTCCCATAAAAGCTCCGTGCCGTCCGCGCGGGTCCAGGTGAGGAGTTCCGCCCCGCGCAGGCTCACGCCCACGGTCATCACGTCGTTTTTAAGATACAGGTCCGGCGTTCTCTTTTCCGTCATCTCGTCCGTCATTTTTCGTTTTGTCCATCCTTTTTAAGGGCCGATCCCTTCCGGGGCTTGCAAAAAGGAAGGGAATTTGTCATAATAATACTATCTTTTTCACGTCCGGGGAGGAAGCTGCTTTGAGACAAAAAGTGAAGCCCATGCGGGCGCTGTGCGCAATGATCTGCCTGATAATCATGCTGGCCGTCATGCCGGGCGCTTCAGCGGAGAAATACAAGAAATTCCAGGCCTATATCTACGACAGCACGGATAACCAGGTCGGCCTGATCTTCGATACCGTCATCACACTGACGGGCTACGCGCCTGACGAGGAGACCTTCAACGCCTCCCTGCTTCTCGCCCGGGAGAAGCTGGTCTATTACCACAGGCTTTTTGACCAGTACAACGAATATCCCGGTATGAACAATCTCTGCACGGTCAACCGCCTGGCCGCCTGGGAACCGGTCAGGGTGGAACGTGAGCTTTTTGACCTTCTTTCATGGTGCAAAAAGCAGCAGGAGACTTACGGAAGCCGGTATATAAACATCGCGCTGGGCAGCGTGCTGCGGCTGTGGCATGAAGCGCGTGAAAACGGCATCAACGACCCGGAGCATGCCCGGCTGCCCGACATGGAAGCCCTCCTTGAGGCTTCAGCCCATACGGACATCGAAAGCCTTGTGCTGGACGAAGAAAGCCTGACCGTGTCCTTTACAGACCCGAGGCTTTCGCTTGATCTTGGCGCCGTGGCCAAGGGCTACGCCGCCGAGCTCACCCGCCGGGCGCTCAAAGAGGGCAAAATGCCTTCCTTCATCCTGAACGCGGGCGGCAACGTGTGCCTGGGACAAAAACCCCTGGACGGCAGGAGCAAATGGGGCGTGGGCCTGCAGAACCCGGACGACCTGACCGGCTATGTGGACGTCCTCTACCTGACCGACATGAACGTCGTGACCTCGGGCGACTATCAGCGCTATTACACGGTGGACGGGAAGCGCTATTCCCACCTTATCTCCCCGCAGACCCTGATGCCTGCGGACGATTTCCGCAGCGTTACGGTGGTGGCGAACGACGCGGGGTTCTGCGATTTTCTGTCCACCTATCTGTTCATCGCGCCGTATGAAACGGGCCGTGCGCTGATCGACAGCCTTCCGGGGGTGGAGGCCTACTGGATACTCAAAGACGGCACGGTGCATATGACCGACGGCATGAGAGCCTTTGCCAGAAGCGCGGGGGCAGACAGCAAATAATACTGATGGTTTTACTGATGGTTTTTATCAAATGCGCGGCGCCGGGCCATCCCGGCGCCGCGCATTTGATATGCCACTTCGGCGGTGCGTTCAGTTTTTCAGGCTGTTGAGCGGCGCGGGGATGCGGCCGCCGCGGGCGATGAACGCTTCGCAGGAGACCCGGCTGACCGGCATGACCGGGGCGTAGCCCAGCAGGCCGCCGAAGCTGACCGTATCGCCGGGCTTCTTGCCCGCCGCGGGGATCACGCGGACGGCGGTGGTCTTCTGGTTGATCATGCCGATGGCCGCTTCGTCGGCGATGATGCCCGATATGGTGGCGGCGTCCGTGTCGCCGGGAATGGCGATCATATCAAGCCCCACCGAGCAGACGGCGGTCATGGCCTCCAGCTTTTCAAGCGAAAGCTTTCCCTGTTCGGCGGCCCTGATCATGCCGGCGTCCTCGCTGACGGGGATGAACGCGCCGCTCAGGCCGCCGACGTGGTTGGAGGCCATCACGCCGCCCTTTTTGACGGCGTCGTTGAGCAGGGCCAGAGCGGCGGTGGTGCCGGGGCCGCCTACGCTTTCCAGGCCCATTTCCTCCAGGATCTGAGCCACGGAATCTCCCCGGGCAGGGGTGGGCGCCAGGGACAGATCGACGATGCCGAAGGGGATCCCGAGCCTTTCAGAGGCTTCGCGGGCCACCAGCTGGCCCACGCGGGTGATCTTGAAGGCCGTGCGCTTGATCGTTTCCGCCACGACGTCAAAGGGCTCTCCCCGCACCTGTTCCAGCGCCGCCTTGACCACGCCGGGGCCCGAAACGCCCACGTTGATGACGGCCTCGGGTTCGCCGGGACCGACAAAGGCGCCGGCCATGAAAGGATTGTCCTCCACGGCGTTGGCGAAAACCACCAGCTTGGCGCAGCCCAGGGAATCCCTGTCCGCGGTCAGCTCGGCGGTTTGCCTGATGATCTGCCCCATCTCGGCCACGGCGTTCATGTTGATGCCGGCGCGGGTGGAGCCGATGTTCACGCTGGAGCAGAGCAGGTCCGTCTCGTTCATCACCTGCGGGATGGAGCGGATCAGCCTTTCGTCCGCACGGGTGGCGCCCTTTTGCATGAGGGCGGTATAGCCGCCCAGGAAATTGACGCCGACCGCCTTGGCCGCGCGGTCCAGCGCGAAGGCGATGGGCACGGGATCCTCCCGGGTGATCATGGAGACGGGGGTCACGGCCACCCGCTTGTTGACGATCGGGATGCCGAACTCTTTTTCGATCGATTCCCCCGTCCTGACCAGGTTTTCCGCGGTGGAAGCGACTCTGTCGTACACGTTCTGCGCCGTACGGGCGGCACTTTCCGCCGCGCAGTCCAAGAGGTTTATGCCCAGGGTGATCGTGCGTATGTCCAGGTGATCCTCCCGGATCATCTGCATGGTCTGAATAATATCCTGTGTGTTGATCATACGCGCTCCTCAGATGCGGTGCATGGCATCGAAAATGTCCATCCGCTGCACATGGATCTCCATGCCCAGCGCGTCGCCGATGGGCTTGAGCTCCTCCGCAACGCCTGCGTAGTCCCGGTCGGCATTGGCCAGGTCCACCACCATCATCATGGTGAAGCAGCCGCTTAAAATGGTCTGGGAAATATCCAGGATGTTGATGTTCATTTCATACAGCCGGGTGGCCACGCGGGCGATGATGCCGGTGGTGTCAAGACCCGTAACGGAAATCAGGGCTTTTTTCATAGGGTGCGCTCCTTGTCATATCTGATTTACATTTAGGACGTGTGCGGATACGGGATGGGTTTTGTTGTGCCCGGATGAACTTCCTGCGGGATCGGCAATCGGCCGAAAAATCAAACGCAAAATTTTACGTTCGGATTTGCGTCCGTTCCCGGATAAAAACATAGCAGAAAAACCGGAAGAATCCGAAAGATGCCCTGCGGGATCACCGGGCGAGATAATCCTCCGTGTATCGAAAGTGAATCCCTGCTTCAAAAGCGAGCGGTTCACTTTTCGAAAAAGCGAACCCCTGCCGGGCGACGGTTACTGACCCTTTGCAGATGAAGGCAAAATACCGGAAGCTCAGTTTTCAGGCTGTCCGGCAGAACTGATCCGTGAATTTCAGCTGGGTATTTGAAATCAAACAGTCAGGCCAGAAAGAGCATCCGAAAGCGTACCCGGCGGTACGGTGAGGACGGCTGACACAGCAACGGCGCAGATGACGCCCGAAGCTGTACATGGATCAGGGTAAATCAGTATCAGTCCTTGTCAGCGCACGCGGGGCAGAATTTGAGCGCCTCCGCCCCGGAGACGGACAGCAGCTCGTGGCGGGTGCTGCGGCGATCGCGGGGATAGGGACCGTCTTCCCATTCCGCCTCGCCCAGCTGATTGTCATAGGGGTCGTGGCGCAGGTACCTGGGAGCCGGGGTGAACTCGAACTGGTATTCGGAATTGGCCGGCATCCGGAAGGGATCGAGGTTGCCGAAATAGAAGGCCCAGCGCTCCGGCTTGTTTTTGCGCACGGCGCTGCCGCCAAAGGAGCAGTCGCAGAAAAGCCAGCCGTAGGGGGCGACGTAGAACTGCGCCCAGTCATGGCAGCCGACGTCGCCCGGCTCCGTGTACAGGCCGGACTGCCAGCGCGCCGGGACCCCGGCGATGCGGCACAGGGTGATGAACAAAAGCGCCTGCACCCCGCAGTCCCCCTTGCCGCCGGCGGCGGCAAACTCGGTGATCATGGGCATGGTCTTGTAGGCGCGCATGAAGGAATAGCGGATATGATGGGTGATGTAGTCGTAGATCAGGCGGGCCTTGAGCAGGGGGTTCTTTTCATCGCCCGTGATCTCCCTTGCCAGGTCCTTGAGAAAGGGCGTAAAGCGGATGTGCGGCAGGGCTTCCTCTGTATAAAAGGACGGCTGCCAGTCCGTGACGCGGGCGGGATCGGCCTCAACGTAAGAAGCATGGATCTCGTAACAGTATTCGACGGAAAACACATCCTCCCCCGCTCTGCCCTCCATACAGACCGTGCGCTGCGGGGCGTCCGGCTGGGAAAGCTGATACCGGGGGGCTGAGCAGGAAAGCACCTGCACGTTTTTTACCTGGGCGTATTCGTTGGGCAGCGGCAGCCATACGCGGACCGGCCTGCCCTTTTTATCGTCCGGCGGGCAAAGGGTCATGGTGGAGCGCATACGGTAGCTGAGCGTGAGCGCGCCCTTTTGTTTGAGCTCCCGGATGGTTTCATCCAGCAGGTTCGGCCCTTCTTCGGGCGGCGGGAGGGTGCCTTTTCTGACGGCCCTTTCCGCCAGGTCGGGGCGGGTCTTCATCAGGTTGGACAAAAAGCAGTCCTGATAGCGGCGGACGCCGTTTATATAGATCCAGTCCACCTGGTTGGTCAGGATCAGGTCGTCCCATTCCTCCGCGGAGACGGGGCCTATCTTATCCGTGAGGAGCTTTATGGCCTCTTCCTCGCCGTAGGGGTATTCGCCCGGGATCTGCGCGCAGATTACCTGCTCCAGGCGCAGGCGGCGGCGCAGGGCCTCGGGCAGGGAGGGATCGGCGCATCTTTTTTCGATCAGCCGGTCCACCAGGGTGTAATCGCCGTAGCCCTTGGCCTTCAGGATGTTTTCCGGCAGGGGTACGGACAGGTATTGGAGGTCTTCAAACGAGCACGGCTTCATACAAACGCATCTCCTTTTTTAAACTTGAATGGCCTTCCAGCGGCCATGGCTGAAACGGATCCACAGAAGTACCGCGCGCACCGAAATATCCGCCACCATCGCCCAGAAGATGGCCAGGGCGCCGAAGCCGAAATGAAAGCCGAACAGCCACGCGCCCAGTATGCGCACGCACCACATGCTGACAAGCCCGATGTAGAAGGGCACGGCGGTATCCCCCGCGCCGCGCAGGGCGCCGCCGGTCACGATCATGACGGCGTTGAAGGGCTGCTCCGCCGCGCAGATGGCGATGAAGGCAGCCGCCATTTGGACGACCCCGGCGTCCGAGGACATGAGCCCGGCCAGCACGCCTGAAAGCAGCCACATCAGTACGCCTATGCCCGTCAAAAGCCTCAGGGACATAAACACACATTTTCTGCCCAGACGCTCGGCCTCCCGGGGCTCCTTCTGCCCCAGGCGCTGGCCCACCAGGGCCGTAGCCGCGGCGGAAAAGCCGTAGGCCGGCATGTAGCCGAAGCCCTCCACATCGATGGCGATGATGTAGGCGGCCACCTCGATGGTGCCGATGCCGCTGATCATGCGGGCAAAGAGGATCTGGCCGAGGTTGATGGCGATCCTTTCAAGCGCCGCGGGCACGCTGATGCGCACGACGCGGCGGATCACGTCCCTGTCCCATCCGGCGGAAAGGCTTGGACGAAGCTGAAGCGCGCTGCGCCTGCCGCCCAGATGGATCAGCAGATACAGGCCCGACACGCCCATGGCGGCGGCGCTTGCGGCCGCCGCGCCTCTGACGCCCATACCGGCGCCCCAGATGTACACCGCCCGGCCGCCGATCAGCAGCGTGCGGGGCTCATAGATCAGAAGGAAGTTGCCCGCCACGTTCAGCACGTTGGACATGAGGCCGCTGACCATCGGCGTGCGGGTATCCCCCGCGCCGCGCAAAAGGGCCGACATGGCGATGGCGGTGTAGTGGATCAGATAGCAGGAGGACAGGATGCGCATGTACGCTTCCGCCTCCGGCAGCACCTCCGGGCGGGCCTGCATCAAAACCGGGATCCAGCGGGAGCCCAGGAAAAACATGAAGGCCGAAAAAAGCACCGCGATCAGGATCGCCATGCGGTAGACCTGCGTGCCGGTATGCCGGGCGGAGGCCCGGTCCCCGGCGCCTACGGCGCGGGCCACCAGCGCCGTGCCGCCGATGCCGATGGACTGCACCAGCCCGCCCATCAGCCACGTGGGCGAAGCGCAGATGCCTACGGCGGCCGTGGCCACCGCGCCCAGGGAGCCTACCATCGCCGTGTCCACCAGGGACACCAGGGTGGAGGTGAGATTTTCCACGATACACGGCCAGGCCAGCGCCATGATCACGGCGCGGTCTGACCGGCGCACTGCCTGATCGTTCACGCCTGGGTGATCTCCTCCCTGCCAGGGACCGTCAGAAGGTCCGTGACGTCGTCGCCCAGCACCGCCACCACCAGCGGATTCCCCCGGTCGTTCAGGGACAGCACAGGGAACAGGGCGCTAGACAAAGTGGTGACGCGGTCGGACTGGCAGATGTCCACGTCCGTCCGGGCGGAAATGATCGCAGCGCCGCCCAGCCTGGAGCCGACCGCGCCGTTTTTGGGAAACGGCATGCACACAGCACCCATGCCGCCGCGGGCCCTGGGATCGAACATGACCCCGGGAACGGCCTTTCCGTAGCCCAGCTCGGATATGAGCAGCACCTCGTCGCGGTTGCCGATCACCCCGGACCACAGGACCGGGTTGTCCTTTTCCGCCTTGGAGATGCCCTTGACTCCCGCGCTGGTACGGCCGGTAGGCTCGACCTGGGAAAGGGGGAAGCGCAGCGCGCGGCCCCTGAGCGTGATCAGCAGCAGATGCTCGTCCCCATTGAGCAGCAGGACGTTCTGCAGGCGGTCGTCATCTTTCAGGCGGATGCCCGCAAAGCGGGCCCGGCGGATCTGGTATTCCTCGGCGGGGGTGCGCTTGACCATGCCAAAGCGCGTGACGGCCGTAAAGAAGCCGGGCAGCTTTTCATCCTTCCTGAAGGAGAAGAGGCCCACCGCCTTTTCCGCCGTTTCCAGGCCGGACAAAAGCCCGTTCAGGGAAACGCCGCGGTCCTTGGGGCGGCTGTCCTGCAGGGCTTTGACCGGCAGCTGGAAGCAGTTGCCCAGGTCGGTGAAAATCAGGAGGGTGGAAAGGGTATCCGTCCGGCAGAGCCTGGAAAGCTTGTCCGGGCCGTCGGCCAGGTCCAGTTTATCAAAGGTCCTTAAGTCAAAGCGCTTGAGCAGCCCGGCGCGCGTCAGCGCCACGATGCGGGGCTCCGCCGGCGCTTCTTCCTTTTCGATCACCGGCTCTTCGCGGGGCTCCTCCCTGAGAAGGGTCGTCCGGCGGTCGTCGCCGTATTTGCGGGCGATCTCCCGCATCTCCTTCTGGATGACGGCCATCAGCTTCTTTTCGCTTTTAAGGATGCCCTCCAGGGTGGCGATGGTTTTGAGGATCTCCTCGTATTCCTTTCTGAGCGCCAGTATTTCAAGGCCGGTGAGCCTTTGCAGACGCAGGTCCAGAATGGCCTGGGCCTGGACGTCCGTAAAGCCGAAGCGCTCCATCAGGCGCTGCTTGGCCTCCTTGCCGGACTTGCTGGCGCGGATCAGGGCGATGACCTCGTCCAGATGATCGACGGCCACGATCAGCCCCTCCAGGATATGGGCGCGGGCGCGGGCCTGGTCGAGCTCGTAACGGGTCCTGCGGGTGACGACCTTTTTCTGATGCTCGAGATAATACATGAGCGCCTGGCGGATGCCCATCAGCTCGGGCTTGCCATTGGCGATGGCGAAGAGATTGACGCCGAAGGTGATCTGCAGATCGCTGTATTTGTAGAGGATGGCCAAAGTGCGCTCGACGTTTGCGTCCTTCTTGAGCTCCACCACGGCGCGCAGCCCCGTGCGGTCGGACTCGTCGCGGATGTCGTAGATGCAGCTGAGCTGGGCCTTCTTTTCCTCGCTGAGTTTGAGGATCTTTTCCAGCATCTGGGCCTTGGAGACGCCGTAGGGCACCTCGGTGATGACCAGCAGCGTCCTGCCGGCGCTGCCCTTTTCCACCGAGACGCGGGCGCGCAGAGTCAGCTTGCCCTTGCCGGTCTCGTAAGCGGTTTTAAGCTCGGGCGTATCCAGCAGTACGCCGCCTGTCGGAAAGTCCGGCGCGGGCATGACCTTCATCAGGTCGTCGGTGGATGCGTCCGGATGATCGATCAGAAGGCAGGCGGCCTCCACGGCCTCCCTGAGGTTGTGGGGCGGAATGTTGGTGGCCAGGCCCACCGCGATGCCGGAGGAACCGTTCACCAGGAGGTTGGGAAAGCGGGCGGGCAGAAGCTCGGGCTCCTTCAGGGTATCGTCAAAGTTCAGCTGGAAGGACACGGTGTCCTTTTCGATGTCCCGGAGCATCTCCATGGCCAAAGGCGCCATGCGGGCTTCGGTATAACGCATGGCGGCGGCGCTGTCTCCGTCGATGGAGCCGAAATTGCCGTGGCCGTCCACCAGCACGCCGCGCAGGGAGTAGGGCTGCGCCATGCGCACCAGGGCGTCGTACACCGAGCTGTCCCCGTGGGGATGGTATTTGCCCAGGCAGTCGCCCACGATGCGGGCGCACTTGCGGTGGGGCTTATCGGGGGTCAGCCCCAGCTCGTTCATGGTAAAGAGGATCCTGCGCTGCACGGGCTTGAGGCCGTCCTCCACGCGGGGCAGGGCGCGGTCCAGGATCACGTGCTCGGCGTAGGGCATGATGCTGTTGGGCATCACTTCCTCCAGCGGCATCTGGATGATGGTATCCTGGCGGTCCTGCGGAATCTGGTTCTTGGGCATATCTTCAAACGCTCCTGTCAGGCGCTGTACATCTGATACATTTCATTGTACAGGCCGTTTTTTGCAATCAGCTGACGGTGGCTGCCCTTTTCCTCCACGCCGTTTTCGGTCAGCACCCAGATCACGTCGGCGTTTTTGATGGTGGTCAGGCGGTGGGCGATGGTGAAGGTGGTGCGGCCTTCGGCCAGCTTTGAAAGGGATTCCTGGATATAGTGCTCGCTCTCGTTGTCCAGGGCGCTGGTCGCCTCGTCCAGGATGAGGATCGGCGGATCCTTCAGAAACACGCGGGCGATGGACAGGCGCTGCTTCTGCCCGCCGGACAGCTTGACGCCGCGTTCGCCGATGTAGGTGTCGTAGCCGTCGGGAAGCTTCTGAATGAAATCGTCCGCCCCGGCCCGCTGCGCGGCCAGAACGGCCTCCTCCCGGGAGGCGCCGGGGCGGCCGTAGAGGATGTTGTCTATCACCGTGCCGGAAAAAAGATAGACCTCCTGCTGTACGACGCCTATGTTCCTGCGCAGGGACTTGCGGGTGATATGGCGGATATCCTGGCCGTCGATGGTGACCGTTCCTTCGGTGGTATCGTAAAAACGGGGGATCAGGCTGCACAGGGTCGTTTTGCCCGAGCCGGACGGCCCCACCACCGCCACGGAGGTGCCTGCGGGTACCTTTTCCGAGATATGGCGCAGCACCTCGTGGTTCTGATCGTCCGCGTAATGGAAGCCCACGTTTTCAAAGGCCACGTCTCCTTTGACGTCGGTCAGCTCCCGGGCGTCCGGGGAATCCTGGATCTCCGGCTCCACGTTCATGATCTCGCAGAAGCGCTCAAGCCCCGTAAGCCCCCGCTGGAACTGCTCCATATAATCGACGATGCGGCGGATGGAGTTGATCAGCGTCCCCACAAAGAGGAGATACGCCACGTAATCCCCCGCCAGGAGCCTCCCCTGGCCCAGCAGGATCGCCCCGGAAACGAGCACCACGATGTACATCAGCCCCTCGAACACGCGGGTCACCGTGCCGAAGCCGGCCATGGCGATATACTGGCGGACCTTGGTTTTGAGGATCGACTCGTTGTTCTGGCCGAACTTGTCCATCTCGACGTCTTCGTTGGAGAAGGACTGAACGACCCTTACGCCCAGGAGGCTGTCCTCTATGCGGGCGTTCATCTCCCCCACCTCGTGGCGGCATTCCTTGAAGGCGGCGCGCATCTTCTTGTTGAAATAGCGAAGCAGCACGATCATCAGCGGCACCAGCGCAAAGACCAGCAGCGTCATCCGCACGTTCATCCTGACCAGGATCAGGAAGGACACCAGGATCTTCAGGGAGGCTATAAAAAACTCCTCCGGGCAGTGGTGGGCGAACTCGGCTATTTCAAACAGGTCGCTGGTGAGACGGGCCATCAGCTGGCCTATCTTGTTGTTGTTATAGAAGGTGAAGGAGAGCTTCTGAAGATGCTCAAACAGGTCCGACCGCATATCCCGCTCGATCCGGGCGCCCATGAAATGGCCCCGGGACTGCATCCAGTACGCTCCGGCCGCGTCGATCACGCGGAGAAGCAGGTATAAAAGCCCCAGGCCCGCCACCCAGCGGACGGTGATGGACGCGGGGTCGCTCATCGCCCGGTTGGTGACCGTGCGGACGATCAGGGGAAAAACGATCTCGCAGACCGTCGTCAGGGAAGCGCAGAAAAGGTCAAGCAGCAGCATGCCCCTGTATCTTTTGAAATACGGAACGAACCGCCTGAGCAGCTCCCGGGTGGGAATCAGTCTTTCCTGTTTTTGGGACATATATCCTCCATCATCTCCTGCCAGGCGCCAGGCGCCGGCATACCGCGCGATCAAAAGGAAACAACTTATTTTACTACACTTTTTCCATTCAGGCAACGAAAATAAAAGGAACGAAAAAGGCCCTGAGCCCGGGAACAGCAAAAATGCAATCCGCCTATTTACTTGATAGGTTTTTTATGTTAGGATTAGCGTCGAAAAATGTCGGAAGGAAGGAACGGCGGATGGCACGGAAGGTTCTTTTCTGCAGCTGTCGGCGCGCGGATGATGTGCGCCCGGTTTTGCTGTGCCCAAACGGCTGCGTTTCCTGAAGCTCCGAGTCATTTCCCTTTAGCTTCAAGCGGCCCGGCGGCCGCTTTTATTATTGCTTTAATTGCCAAAGGCTGGTGAACGTATTCATGGACTGGTCCTTTATCGGGCAGCATATCCCGGACTATCTGTCCGGCGCGGGGGTCACGCTCCGCTTCGGCCTGTACGGGGTGGGCTGTTCGCTGCTGGTGGGGCTCATCTGCTGCCTGTGCCGGTATTTCCGGGTGCCTGTCTTTACATGGCTGGCCCGGCTGTATACGGAGCTGGCGCGGAATACCCCGCTGCTGGTGCAGCTGTTTTTCCTGTACGCGGGGCTGCCGCGGGTGGGCGTTAAGCTGAGCGCCGATGCCTGCGCGGTGATAGGGCTTACCTTTCTGGGCGGGGCCTATATGGCGGAGGCCTTCCGCAGCGGCCTTGAATCGGTGGACCAGACCCAGAAGGAGGCCGGCGAGTGCATAGGCCTCACCCGGGGGCAGAACATCCGCTATGTGCTGCTGCCCCAGGCGCTGGCCACGGCCGTTCCCGCCATATTCGCCAACGTGATATTCCTGATCAAGGAAACCAGCATGTTCAGCGTGCTGGCTATGATGGACCTGATGAACGTGGCCGACACGCTGCGCACCAGCGGCGGGCGCACGGTGGAGGTGCTGTTCATGCTGGCGGCTGCGTATCTGCTGATACTTATGCCCGTCTCCCTGATCGCTTACTGGGTGGAAAGGAGGCTCCGCTATGCAGGTTTCGGGGATCAGCGTCCTGTTTAAGGGCATCAATTTCCAGCGCCTGCTGGGCGGGCTGTGGGTGACCATGCGCATCGCGCTGATCACCATCGGGCTTTCGGTCGTGTTCGGCCTTTTGTTCGGGCTTTTGATGCTGAGCAAAAACAAGGTCGCCCGGGCGTTTTGCAGGCTGTGGCTGGAAATCGTCCGGTTCATGCCGCAGCTGGTGCTTTTGTACGTGGTCTACTTCGGCTTTGCCCGGCTATTCGGGTGGGACCTGAGCGGCGAAAGCAGCGCGGTGATCGTGTTCACCTTCTGGGGCACGGCCGAGCTGGGCGACCTGATCCGGGGAGCGCTGACCTCCATCCCCGCCCATCAAAGGGAAAGCGCGGCGGCGCTGGGGCTCACCAGCCGGCAGATCTACCGCTATATCCTCATCCCGCAGACGGTCCGGCGCCTGCTGCCGCAGGCCATCAACCTGTCCACCCGCATCATCAAGACCACCGCGCTGGTCAAAATGATCAACGTGACGGAGGTGCTGAAGGTGGGCCAGCAGATCATCGGCCAGTTTTACCGCCAGCCGGACGCCGCGTTCTGGGTGTATTTCACGATCTTCCTGCTGTATTTCCTGATCTGCTGGCCGATCTCCCTGCTGGCGGGGAAGCTGGAAAAGCGCTGGGCTTAAAGGAGGGCTTCAAACAATGCAGACGATGCTGAAGGTGGAAAATGTCGTCAAATCCTTTGACGGGACCGGAGTGCTCAAAGGGGTATCGTTCACCCTGGATGAAGGGAAGGTCATCGTCATCGTGGGCCCCAGCGGATGCGGAAAAAGCACGCTTCTTCGCTGCATCAACGGCCTGGAGCAGGTGGACAGCGGAAAGATTTACCTGAAAGACGAGCTGATTTCCGGACGCACGCGGGATATGCACCTGGTCCGGCAGAAGGTCGGCATGGTGTTTCAGAGCTATGACCTGTTTCCCCATATGAATGTCATGCAGAACCTGCTGCTGGGCCCCACAAAGGCGCTCAGAAAAAACGGGGAGGAGGTCCGCCGGGAGGCGCTGGCGATGCTCAGGCGCGTGGGCCTGGAGGGAAAGGAAAACGCCCTGCCCCGGACGCTTTCCGGCGGGCAGAAGCAGCGCGTGGCCCTGGTGCGCGCGATGCTGATGCACCCGGAGCTTTTGCTGCTGGACGAGATCACCGCCGCGCTGGACCCGGAAATGGTCAGCGAGGTGCTGAACGTCGTCATCGACCTGGCGCGGGACGGGATGACCATGGCCATCGTGACCCACGAAATGCGCTTTGCCGAAGCCGTGGCCGACCAGGTGCTGTTTCTGGAGGACGGGATGGCGGCCGAATCCGGCCCGCCGGAGCAGTTTTTCCACCATCCGCAGACGGAGCGCGCCCGCCGGTTCCTGCGCAGCTTCTCCTATGAATCCAAAAACAGCCGGAAAGAAAAACAGGACGAGTGAGCGAGCCGTTTTGTCTGCCTGAAAAGGTCTTTTCTCTGTTTTCCGGGTTGACATTCACATTTATTGGGAATACAATGATCAAAACGATGCCGGGGAGGGGTTTCCATGCGGACGGCGCGGGTCAGGGAAAACGAAAAAGCCATCGCCTCCTTTGAGCGCACGCGCAAGTCCAAAAGCGCCCCGATCACTGAAAAGCGCACCACCCATTACGGGAACGTCCTGCGCCGCTACCGGGAAAAGGCGGGCATGGACCAGGCCAGCGTTGCCCGGGCGATCGGCTACAGCACCAATACCATCAGCAACTGGGAAAACGGCGTTTCCCGGCCGGATATCGACGCCGTGCCCTCACTGTGCGCCCTGCTGCGCATACCGCTTACGGTGTTTTTTGATATTCCGTTTGACCCGGCCTCCCCGCAGGAGGAACAGGAGCTTCTGCACGGCTTCAGGCAGCTGGGCCCCGCCCGGCGCGGCATCGCCTCATCTATCGTCCGCCAGATGGCGGAGGACGAAGCAGCCGTGAAGGCGACCGTCCGGAGCCTCAAAAAGAGCATTTCCCTGCCGCTGTCTCCCTTAAGCGCCGCGGCGGGCGTATCCGTCCCGATGGAGGACGTCCGCGGAAAGGGCGCCGTCTGCCTCAGGGACAATCCCCTGGCCCGCCAGGCCGACGAGATCTTCCTCATCAACGGGGACAGCATGGAGCCCGCATTTCCCGACGGCTCCATGGTCTACGTCCGGCACGCCAACAGGGTCTCCCCCGGCGAGATCGGCATTTTCAATGTCGGCGGCGCGCCTATGATCAAGGAATTCCAGCCCCAGGGCCTCAGGTCTTATAACCGCGCCTACCGGCTGATCCGCCTGGGCGACGACGACAGGGTTTCCTGCCTGGGCAGGGTGCTCGGCCCGGTTTCCCCCGAGGATGTGCTGCGGGTGGACAAGACGGACGACGAGGGCTGAACGAAAAAACAATAATCGGCAAGCATCAAAAAAGGCTGCGGTCACTGGCCGCGGCCTTTATTATTTTACTGTCGGAACGCCGATTCCAGCACGAGCAGGTTTTTTTCCATGGCCGTCTCATAGGCGTCCGGAACGATCTCCCCGTCCGTGATCGGGTCCAGCTCAAAGACGGGCGCGCCGGTTTCGCGGGCGATGGCGTTCAGGGCTTCCTGCTGTACACCGGGCTCTGAAAACAGCGGGCAAACGCCGTTTTTACGAATCAGCTCCACCGTCTCAGCGATCAGGCGGGGAGAAGGGCTTTCGTCCGGCTCCACGGTCACCGCAGCGAGTACGTGAAGGCCCATGTCCTCCGCGAAATAAGGGAAGGCCTCGTGGAAGGTGACGATGTTCCTTCCCTGCCAGGGAAGCAGGGCCTCCCGCATCCTGGCGCCAAGCGCCTCCAGCTTTCCCGCATAGGCTTCCGCGTTTTGAATGATCAGCTCCTGATGCGCGGGCAGGACCTCAGCAAGCCCCTGCGCCATGTTGCGCACCATCCGCGAAGCCAGCCGGGGGCTCAGCCAGATGTGGGGATTGTCCCCCTCCTCGTCCTGAAGCAGCGGAATGTCCGCGGAGCAGTCCACCAGGGGAAGGTTTCCGTGCTCCCGGGTCAGCAGGGGCAGGAAATTCTGCTCCATGCCCGCGCCGTTGATGATCAGGCAGGCAGCGCCCTCCAGCTTTTTAAGGTCTCCGGTCATCAGCTGAAAATCGTGCAGGCACCCCGTTCCCGCCGGGGCCAGGGTGGACAGCGTCACGCCGGGCACGCCCTGAAGCACGTTTTCCGCGAACACGCGTATGGGATAAAAGGAACATACGACCATCACCGGCGTTTCTTCCGCCCCGCAGGCGGGAACGCCGCAAAAAACCAGCACCAGGGCTAAAAGCACACACAACAGGCGATCAGACATCATTCATTCTTCCTTTTTAATTTGCTTGAGGATGAAAGCGGGGACGGCCGAAAGCAGCTTGTCCTGTTCCGGCCCTATGGTGATGACGTGCGGGGACATATCCAGCGTCAGCCTTTCCCGGACCGGGGAGGATACTTTGGATACGATCGTTTCCGCGCTGTCGGAAGAGATGGTATGGTCCCCAAGGGACTGTACGGCCAGCAGCGGACAGGTCACTTTGCTTAAGCTCTCCCGCGCCATGGTGATCAGGCGGGTCAGGTCGGCCACTTTGGCGGTGGGGATACGGTCATAGCCGATGTCGTATTCCGCGTCCAGAAGCTTTTTTTCTTCGCTGTTTTTCTTATTTAACACCGGCATCGCGAAGCGCAAAAGCGGCGCCAGACGGGAAAACGGATTGGTCACCGCCATCGGGGCGGAGAGGGTCACGCAGCAGGCAGGGCCTTTTTCCTCCGCCAGCAGAAGGGAAAGCACGCCCCCCATGGAAAGGCCGGCCACAGACACGGTCTGAAAAGCGGAGGCAAGCTCGTCGAAAGCCTCCTTCGCTTCATTGAGCCAGTCCCTCCAGGAGGCCTGCTGCATATCCTCCAGGCTGGTGCCGTGGCCCTTTAAGCGCAGCCCCCGGACGGTAAAGCCTGCCTGCTGCAGCGCGCGGCCCAAGGGCAGCATATGCGCCGGGCTTCCGGTGAAGCCGTGGATCAGCAGCACAGCGTCCCGGCCAGAAAACAGCGTGAAATCAGCCGCCAGCGGGGACAGCAGGGGTTCGTCCTTCCGGTCCTGTCCGTTCTGTTTCATGGATTTTCCTCCGCGTCGGCTGAAGGAAGCTCCTCCCGCCAGGTGATGTCCGCGCCGTACGCGCCGTTCAGATAGGCGAAAAAGGCCTCCATCGTTTCACTGTCCGGAAATATGAGGGCGCTGCACAGCGTCCGCTGCGCATTGGGGTAAATCTCGCAGACGGAAGCCTGCATGAAGCTTTCCTCCGGGTTGACCGGGGCCTTAAGCAGATAACCGTCTTCCGCCTCACAGGAAAGCGCGGGAACCGGCTCCCGTCCGTCCGAAAACAGCACGCAGGCTGCCCAGGGGTCCGTCTCCTTCCCCAGGGTCATCTTGAGTGCGGCCGTTTCCCCCGCCGTCACAAATACCCTGACCGGCCCGTAGACCCGGGCGAGCATTCCCTGAGGGTCGGACACGCTGAATTCCCGCGTTCCCTCATTGACGGCGGCAAGGGAAGCCGTTTCTGCCCACGGATGGACGGGCAGGGCGGCCAGCGCTGTTTGCGCGTCCTGCCCTCCAAGCAGGCTGAAGCTTCCTACGGCGGCGCGGTCGTCTCCCTCGTCGCCGAAGCCGTCCTTCTGATAGCTGAATATGATTTCATGCGCGCCCGCCGTCAGGAAAAGGGCGTCGGTGCGCGTGCCGGTCTCCCCGCTGTAAACGCGCACGGTCTCCCCGTCCAGCTGAACGGTAAGCGCGTCGTAAAGAGGCTCGGAGGAAACCGAAAACTGCCAGGACAGCACCCTGTCCTCCGCGGCGTTCACCCGGGCGTACAGGACGCTGGAGGAGCCGGCCTCTCCCCCGTTGGTGGAAACGGCGTATCCCGCCTCGTCCGGCACAAAGGGCCATTCCCAGGACCGTCCGCCGGAGGAAAAGCTCACGCCGGCCGTTTGGGTCAGGCAATCGGTCAGCCGCCCGTCCGTCCCGCCGGCGGCCTGCGCCGCAGCGGACGGAAGGCCCTCCGGAAAAACGGACCCGGTATAATCTTCCGAGCAGAACGACGAAAAGAGCCGCGCCAGGGCCGCGCTGTCCGGCAGCGCGCCGACCAGGCGCAGGGCCACTTGCCCGAAGCGATCGATCACAAAGGTGGTAGGATACGCCGTGACCCGCAGCTCGTCGGGCAGGGAGCTGTCTCCCCCGGCGACAAAGGGAAAGGTCAGCCCCATGGACACCGCGTATTCCCGCAGCGTCTCCCCCGTATCCGTTCTGTCCCCCGAAACGGCGACGACCGCCGCTTCATCCTTCCAGGCCTCATAGACCGTCTGCAGCACCGGGAAATCCACCCGGCACTGCCCGCACCAGGTGGCGAACACGGTGATCAGCACCATTTTCCTGTCCTCAAGGAGCTCGCTCAGCGAAACCGTGCCGCCGTCCGCCGTCCGGAAGATTTCATCCCCTGTTTCCATAGCAGCGGCGCCGGGCAAAAAGAACGCGCACGCCAGCAAACACAGCGCAAGAAGTAAAGCTTCTGTCCGCAACCATCTTTTCATCATCATTCGTTCTCCCGCGATCATTCCTGGCAACGCAAGGATTTTATCATAAATCCCTCCCCGTTTCAAGGCGGCGCAGGGCGCCGGGCAGGAAAACTCCGGAAGAAATCAATTGTTTTATTTGACGAAACGGAAAAACAGGTGTACAATACTGTTCGGGAAAGGCGGTTGGATGACCGCGGGCCCGTAAAGCTTCTTTATGGGAATGAGGAAAGTCCGAGCACCGCAGGGCAGGGATGCCAGTTAACGGCTGGTGGAGGCGACTCCAAGGCAAGTGCAACAGAGAGATACCGCCAAAGCGATTTGGTAAGGGTGGAAAGGTGCGGTAAGAGCGCACCGGCGGCCTGGCGACTCGTCCGTCATGTAAACCCCATCCGGTGCAAGATGAGGAGGCACAAGGGCTGCCCGTCCGCCTCCGCAGTATCGCTTGAGCGCTTCGGCGACGATGCGCCTAGATAGATGGTCATCAAAACAGAACTCGGCTTACAGACCGCGCTTTCCCGTATTCCATTTCCATGGTCCCGTACCTCAGCAGGATAGAGGGTCCGCCTCCTAAGAAAAAGGCCGACTACCGCCTGAAACGAGCGATAAAGTGCCCCGAATCCCCCGACATCTGTTCGATTTTCACTCTCAGAGCTACCGCCAAACTGCTAACACGCGGCGGACGATGAAGGGCCTGCGATAATCGAACACGCCACCCGCAGTTAGACAGCTAACGCGGAAACCCCAG
>CADAQF010000018.1 GCA_902790015.1 uncultured Eubacteriales bacterium
GTTCGCCAGAGCGAACAACATATGCAGTTGTGCGTCTACCTTTGGCAAGCCTCGCAATCGTGTCTTCCGGTATCGGAACATCCCTTTGACGACTGCGAAAACGTGTTCAACCTTGGATCGTATTGAGGATTTGGCATGTTCGACTTCCCGGGCTCTCTCTTGCTCTGATTCTGGCATCTTCTTTAGTGAAGAACGGCGCACATTGATTTTGAAAGCAAACGGATTTCCTTCATGATTGACTTTGGGTACTTCTGTCAAAGGAGAGGTAACAATTGAGGAACTGGATCAAACGAAATTTTCATATTATTGTTTATATAACTACATAGAGTATGATTTATCGAATGCTCCAAAAGATTTTGAATATTATAAGTATTGTGTTATTGATTGGATAGATGGATGGTAAGAGGCTATTTTAACTGTTGATATAGTATGGGAGGCTGTAAAAAATGAGAAGATCAGTTATAATCATTTCTATTATTATCTCAATTATAGCAGTTACATCTTTTGCGGATGAAGCTGAATATAAAACTATTTTATCATCGTTTTATGGAGATGATGTTGTTCTTGAAAATAAGCTAAATTCTGTGGCAAATCTTTCTGCAATTGGTGACCGATGTTTTGCTGAAAGTGAAACCATTAATAATGTTGTTTTGCCTAAAACAGTCAATTGGATTGGTGAATATGCTTTTGCATTCTCAACATTAGAAACTATAAAATTTGATAATGATAATTATACATACATTGGCTCCGGTGCATTTGCCTTTACAAATCTTTCAGAAATTTTTCTTCCAAATGAAGTGGTTCATTTTGGCAAAGAAGTATTTAGAGATTGCGATCAACTCACTTATGTAAAACTGCCTGACTATATATATGAAATACCGGATTATACATTTTTTGAATGTGAATCACTTCAAAGTATTATATTACCAGAAACCATCGAAATGATTCATGATAGTGCTTTTTGGGGATGTTCGGATCTGAAAGATATTGTGTTTCCTGCCAATTTAAGAATGATTGGGGAAAGTGCATTTGAGGAATGCTCATCTTTAAAGTGTGTTGAACTCCCAACAGGCATTAGAATCATAGACAAAAAGGCTTTCGCCAGCTGCGCCAATTTAGAAATCTGCTACCTTCCTAAAACAATAGAATATATTGCAGCTGATGCATTTAAAAATAGTCCTTCTGTTCAGTTGAGAGTTGAAAATGGCAGTTATTCACTGCAGTACGCTGAAAGAAATCATTTATCATATTTGATAGTGGATTTTGATAGTCCCCATTAATTCAAAATGGCTTTAGAATATGTTCTCTTTTTATTGCTCCACCAACAAATTCCTGAACCATCTGCAGCATCATAAGGGGCAATATTCTACGTCATAAAAGCTTGCCGCAGCAAAAAAGTTATGTTTAATTGGGGGAAGGATATGAAAACGGTATTTCAACTTATCTCTCTGCTGCTTACGATTATTTGTTCATTTGTTGGGGTTTCTCAGACTGGTATGGCTGAAGCTCAACACATTTCTGTAGGCGGCTTCTATACAATATTTGAAAAAGAAAAAACAAAAGAAGAAAGTACTTTCTTTAATGCCGAACTCATAGGTCCTTACTACAGTGGCTATAATTGGTGGTACGGCATAGTCAGCAAAGAAAAAAACTATTATGTATATATGGTTCTTTCGGGAGATGAACCTGACGCATCCATTCTGTCTGGGAGAATCATGGTAAAAAGGAGCGATAAGGCCAGCAAAGGCGGGTATTTAAGTAAAGTATTATTTGATGAGCTGCAGAGCATTTTTGCTGAAATTCTTCAGCAGTACGATCTGCAGTTCCACTACAAATATGTTGGTGAATGCTACTCCGGTCTATTTTCAACTGACCAGTTTGTAATTTCTTCTTCGGAAATAATTAATGAAGTAGGAGATATCTGCAGATCTGAGCATTATTATCCATATCCGAATGGCAATACCACATTCACATTTGAGCTGACGCTGCAGGAACTTCTCGATCAATACCTTCCGGAAATAGATCCTGCTTCTATTGAACAATACATTGAAGAGCCGTGGGTGATCTATTTGTATGATGACTGGAAAGAAATGAGTCCCGAAAGGCAAAAAATAACATATGATTGGAACAAGCAATTTCAACCTTATCTGTTTCCTTATCATAATGGAATATATATTGAAGTTCCAAGATCAGAAACGTTCAGTCACATTACCTTCTTAGCAAAGCAGAATACGGGATCAGCGCTCTTTCGTTCTTATCTCGAATCCTTCCAACTTTTTACCAATCTTGATATATCTTCTATTGTGGATTTATTGCTATATCAATATGGAGAAGAGTTTGCATGGAGTCATTATATCAAACCGAACGAGGTATTATTCCGTAACAGACACATACTGTATTATTCTCCTGATTTTGAGTGGTATTTAACGATCGAATCACAAAGGGTTATTCCCGCGCTTGTAATTCGTGCTGCATCGGGTATGAAAAAAATAATAATTGAAAATTATTACTAAGGCAGAGGTAACTGTTCAGTCCGCGACAGAACAGTTACCTATATTATTTACTGCCCCTCTCCCAGCTGAATGGGCTCGGCCTTCGGCAGGCTGATGGGGCGGTTCAGGATGGCCATGAACTCCTCGCCCGTGATGGTCTCACGCTCCAGCAGGAACTGAGCCAGCTCGTCCAGCTTCTCCCGGTTGTCCTTCAGGATGGCCAGGGCCTTTTCGTGGGCTTCACGGATGGTCTCGTTTACCTCCTGATCGATCAGGGCCGAGGTTTCGGGGCTGCAGGCCAGGGAGGTGTCTCCGCCCAGGTACTGGCCGTTCACGGTCTCCAGCGCCACCATGTCAAAGTGCTTGGACATGCCGAAGCGGGTGATCATGGCCCGGGCCAAGCGGGTGGCCTTTTCGATGTCGTTGGAAGCGCCCGACGTGACGGAGCCGAACACGATCTCCTCGGCCGAGCGGCCGCCGGTAAGCGTGGTCAGCTGAATCATGGCCTCCTCGCGGGTCAGGAGCACCTTTTCGTCCTCCTCCACCTGCATGGTGTAGCCCAGCGCGCCGGAGGTGCGGGGGATAATGGTGATCTTGGTGACGGGGGCCGCGTTCTTCTGCCGGGCCGCCACCAGCGCGTGGCCGATCTCGTGGTAGGCGATGACCTTCTTTTCCCTTTCGGATATGACGGCGCCCTTGCGCTGATAGCCGGCGATGACGGTTTCCACGCTCTCCATCAGGTCCTCCTGGCGGACGGCGTCATGGCCCTCGCGCACGGCGCGCAGCGCGGCCTCGTTGATGATGTTGGCCAGCTCCGCGCCGGAAGCGCCGGAGGTCGCCCGGGCGATGGCGTTCAGGTCGATGTCGCCCTGCATGCGCACGTCCTTGGCGTGTACGCGCAGAATAGCCTCGCGGCCGCGCAGGTCGGGCAGCTCTACCGGGATCCGCCGGTCAAAGCGGCCGGGGCGCAGCAGCGCCGGGTCCAGTATCTCCGGCCGGTTGGTGGCGGCCAGTATCACGACGCCCTTGGTGCCGTCAAAGCCGTCCATTTCAGCCAGCAGCTGGTTCAGGGTCTGCTCCCGCTCGTCGTTGCCGCCGGGAAGCCCGGCGGTATCGCGCTTTTTGCCGATGGTGTCGATCTCGTCGATGAATACGATGCAGGGCGCCTTCTCCGCCGCCTGCTTGAACAGGTCGCGCACCTTCGCCGCGCCCATGCCGACGAACATCTCCACGAACTCAGAGCCGGAAATGGAGAAGAAAGGCACCTTCGCCTCGCCGGCCACGGCCTTGGCCAGCAGCGTCTTGCCGGTGCCGGGAGGTCCCACCAGCAGCGCGCCCTTGGGCAGCTTGGCGCCGATATCCTTATAGCGGCCCGTGTCGTGCAGGAAGGAGACGATCTCGGTCAGGGCCTCCTTGGCCTCGTCCTGCCCGGCTACGTCCGCGAAGGTCTTCCCGGTTTCGGACTCGATGTATATCTTGGCGTTGGCCTTGCCCAGCGACAGCACGTTCTGCCCGCCGGCTCCCTTCATGATCCTGGGCAGCAGGATATTGCCCAGCACGATAAACATGATGATGGGCAAGAACCAGCTCAGCAGGAAGGCCAGCAGCGGGCTCGTCTGCGTGGGGATCTCCACACTGATCTCCGCGCCCTCGTAGGCGCGCAGCTTTTCCAGCAGCAGGTCGTCCCCGGGCCATATGTTGGCGGTGTATATCTGCTTTTCGCCGGTTTTAACGTTTTCCGCCAGCATCCGGAGGGTGCGGTTGTCCTCGTTCAGCGACACGGCGGTGATCTTTTCCTCGCCGCCCTGATTATCCAGCTTTTCCATCAGGTCGGAATAGGAAATCTCCCGGTCGGTCTTCAGGATGGTCGGGAATATGAATATATTGGACAGCAGCATGATCAGCGCGACGATGGCCAGATACCCCACCACCGGCTTCCAGGTCTGCCTGGGATCGTGATCCTTCATGCGGTTACCTTCTTTCTGTGATATCCGCCTTTATTGTATTCCAAACCCGAACGAAAATCAATCGGCCAAAAAGGCAAAGGATACGCAAAAGCATGGCAGAAAAAGGACAGCCGGGCGGGAGACGGCGCAAAAAAGGGGCTGCTGCGCGATTTGTGAGCAGCAGCCCATAGGATTATGAGGAAAAAGGTTCAAAACGAATCATCAGGAAGGCATTGCTTTTGACTGCTCCGGAAAGGGCGTCAGGAGGCAGGCTGGCGCTGAAAACGCTGCCAGAGCACCGCCGCGCCGACCAGGACGATGCCGATCACGTCGGTCAGGGTGCCGGGATAGACCAGCAAAAGCCCCCCCACCAGGGACAGGATGACCTGTATTAGGTTGAGTTTGCTCTTCCAGTATCTTTCAAGCGCCATGCCGAGGCCGAACATGCCCACCAGGGAGGTGATGACGATCTGCAGCACCTCGTACCACCGGGCGTTTAGCATGAGCATCTGCGGGTTCAGAACGAAGATATAGGGCACCAGGAAGGCGGCGATGGCCAGCTTGGAGGCGTTCAGGCCGGTCTTCAGCGGATCGGACTTGGCGATGGCGGCGCCGGCCATGGCGGCGAGCGCCACGGGCGGGGTGATATCCGCGATGATGCCGAAGTAGAAGGTGAACAGGTGCGCCGGGAGCAGCGCGTACCCCGGGCCCACGGCGGCCAAAGTTTCATAAACCCCCGGGAGGCTGACGGTAAGGGCGCGGTACACGATGGGCGCCATGATGGTGGAGGTGATCAGATAGTTGGCCGTGGTGGGCACGCCCATGCCCAGCAGGATGGAGGCCAGCATCGTGAAAAGCAAAAGCAGCAGCAGGTTTCCGTTGGCGATGGCGGAAAGGCCGGTGCCCATCTTGAGGCCGATGCCCGTCTTGGTGATCATGCCGGCGATGATGCCGGCCGTGCCGCAGGCCAGCGCCACGCCCAGGATGGAGCGGGCGCCGCTTTCCAGGGCCTTGAGATAATCCATCCCGTGCAGGCCCTGGGTTTTTTTGAGGGCCGTCAGCATGGCCCTGCCCAAGGGTACGTCCTGCGGGACGCCCTCGCCGTTCGCTGCCATGGCATAGGCTTTCTTTCCGCGCACCAGGAGCCAGATAAGCTCTGCGAAGGTGCGCAGGTAGGAACCAACGATGGCCGTCACGATGCCGATCAGCGCCGCCATGGTGGGCGTGAAGCCCAGCGCCAGGATGGTGATGATGGCGATCAGTGGCAGCAGCAGGAAGCCGCGCTCCAGCATGACGCGGGCAAGCCTGGGCATTTTGTCGCGGTCCATGCCCACCAGGCCCTGCTTGCGCGCCTCCAGGTCGGTGATGATATAGATGCCGGCGAAATAGAGCAGGGCCGGGATCACGGCCGCCCTTACGATGACGCCGTAGGGCAGGCCGATGGATTCGGCCATCAGGAAGGCCGCGGCGCCCATGACGGGCGGCATGATCTGCCCGCCGGTGGAGGCGGCGGCCTCCACGGCGGCGGCGAATTCGGGCTTATAGCCCAGGCGCTTCATCATCGGTATGGTGAAGGAGCCGGAGCCGACCGTATTGGCCACGGAGGAACCGCTTACGGTTCCTTCAAAGGCGCTGGTGATGACGGCCACCTTGGCCGGGCCGCCGCGCCTGTGGCCGCAGATCGCGTTGGACAGATCGATGAAAAATTCGCCCACCCCGGTTTTTTCCAGAAAGGAGCCGAAGAGGATGAACAGGAATATGAACGTGGACGACGCGCCGATGGGCGTGCCGAATATGCCCTCCTGGGTATAAAACAGGTACTGCACCAACTGCTTGACCGTGAAGCCGCGGTTGGCCAGGAAGCCCGGCATCGACCGACCGAAAAGCCCCACCGCGACAAAGCACAGAGAGATGATGACGATCGGCAGGCCGACCACGCGCCGGCAGGCCTCGAGCAGAAGGAGGATCCCCGCCAGGCCGATATAGATCTGCAGATCGGTATAGCCGAACTGCATGGCGATCTGGTTGAAGAAGATCACCTGATACAGGTAGACGGCGATGCTGATCAGCGCCAGGACCACGTCGTACCAGGGCAGTTTGTCCTTTTTGCCGGATCTTCTGGCGGGATACAGCAGATAGGACAGCATCACGACGATCCCCAAATGAATGGGACGCATGTGCGTAGAGGGAATGATGCGCCAGGTGGAATACAGCTGCAGTACGGAAAACAAAATCAGGATCACGCTCAGGATCACGCCGCGGTAACCGGTCAGAGTCCTGAAGGCGCTTTCCCGGTCGTATTTTTGCATGATGGCATCCACTTCGTGCTGGGCGGTCTGAACAAATTCATCCTGATGACGCTGCTGTTCGGACATGGCATACACCTCCTTTTCTGATAGGGATGGGGGGCGGACCGCCGCCGGTTTATAAAGGCAGGGCCGGGGAATAAGCCCCGGCCCCTGAATGCCGGCGGCGCCGGCAGACAATCAACTATGCCGCAAGACGAGGAAAGGCGGTGCGGGCAGCCTGAACAGGCTTATTTCATCACGCCGATTTCCTTATAATACCTGACGGCGCCGGGATGGAAGGAGCCGCCGGTCACGCCCTGGGCGGCGTCGCTCTGAGAGGTGGGAACGCCCTTGACGGCGCTGGCCGGGTCGATGTAGCTCTTCTTGGCGTTGGTCAGCTCGTCCTTGTTTTCAAACAGGGCCTTGGTGATCTGGTACACCAGCTCCTCGTCCAGGTCGTTGGAGGCTACGAACACGGCGGTGATGGCGGGCACGGTCACGTCCGCATCCAGGCCTTCGTAGGTGCCGGCGGGGATCACGTCGGTCACATAGTAGGGATACTTTTCCTGCAGGGCGGCCAGCTGTTCCCCTTCGAAGGTCAGCAGGGACACGGGGCGCTTGAGGGCCACGTCCACGATGGAGGCGTTGGGGAAGGCGGATACCACGAAGAAGGCCTCCACCTGCCGGTTCTGGAAGGACTCGGCGGATTCGGCGAAGGAAAGGTAGTGGGGAATGATGTCATTCAGCGTCATGCCGGCGATCTCCAGGATCTGCACGGCGTTGAAATACACGCCGGACCCTACCGCGCCTACGCCCACGTTCTTGCCCTTAAGGTCTTCTACTTTGGTGATACCGCTGTCCTTGGCCACCACCAGATGCACGGTCTCGGGATAAATGGCGCCGATGGCGGAGAAGGTCTCCACGGGCTGGCCGCCGAAATCCTCCGTGCCCTGATAGGCGTAGCTCATGACGTCGTTCTGCGTCCAGGCCAGCTCCGCCTCACCCTGGGAAATGGCCAGGATGTTGGCCTTGGAGCCGCCGGAGGCCTGCGCGGTCACCTCAAGCCCGTCGATCTTCTGGGTCAGCAGGGCGGAGATTTCACCGCCGAACGCGTAGTAGGTGCCGGTGGTGCCGCCGGTGGAGAAAACCAGGTATTCGTCAGCCAGCGCGGCGAAGGAAACGGTCAGCATCGCGACGGCAACCAGCAGAACAAGCAGTTTCTTCATCCTGAAAACCTCACTTTCGTTTTCCGGCCGGGCCGAACGTATATACCGCCCGGCCGGGAATATAGTAAGGATTATACAGGATGAGCCGGGTTCAGACAAGGGCGCAAGCCGCCGGAAAGATCGGAAATACAAGGAAAACACAAAATGAAGCAGGACCGTTGCGCTTTGCATAATTATTTAGTACAATCAGGGAAGGCGCGGATCAGCAAACGGAGCGCCTGTGTTTCATACCGATGAAAGGGGTATATGATATGGATACTTACCGCATCGCGGTCATTCCGGGGGACGGGATCGGGCCGGAGGTACTGGCGGAGGGCGTCAAGGCCCTTGACGCCGCGGCGGAGCTGGACGGCTCGTTCCGCTTTGCGTTCACTTATTTTCCCTGGGGATGCGAATACTACCTGAAGACCGGCAAAATGATGCCGGACGACGGGCTGGACACCCTGCGCGGGTTTGACGCCATTTACCTGGGCGCGGTGGGCTATCCCGGGGTGCCGGATCATATTTCGCTGCGGGAGCTGCTGCTCAAGATCCGCCATGAATTCGACGAATACGTGAACGTAAGGCCCGTAAAGCTGCTCAAGGGCGCTCCCTGCCCGCTGAAGGACGCAAAGCGGGAGGATATCGACATGATATTCATCCGGGAAAACAGCGAAGGGGAGTACGCCGGCAGCGGGGCCTGGCTCTATAAGGACCAGCCGGAGGAAGTGGTCATACAAAACGGCGTGTTTTCCCGCAAAGGCTGCGAGCGCATCATGCGCTACGCTTACCAGCTGGCCCGCGACAGCGGAAAGACCCTGACCAGCATCAGCAAGGGCAACGCGCTCAATTATTCGATGGTGTTCTGGGATCAGATCTTTAAAGAAGTGGGCCGGGAATATCCGGACGTGGAAACGCATTCCCTGCTGGTGGACGCCGCCAGCATGTTCATGGTGAAGGATCCCGGGCGGTTCCAGATCGTGGTGGCGTCCAACCTGTTCGGGGATATACTGACCGACCTGGGAGCCGCCATTTCCGGCGGCATGGGCCTGGCCGCCGGCGCCAACCTGAACCCGGATCGCAAGTTCCCTTCCATGTTCGAGCCCATCCACGGCTCCGCCCCCGATATTGCCGGCAGGGGCATGGCCAACCCGCTGGCCGCGGTCTGGTCGGCCAGCCAGATGCTGGACTTTTTCGGCCATGAGGACTGGGGAAAGAAGCTCCTTTCTGCCATTGAGACCGCGCTGACCGGGGCCCGGGCGCTGACCCCCGACCTGGGCGGCACGGCGTCCACCGCGCAGGTGGGCGACGAGGTCGTGCGGATACTGAAGGCCGCCCGGTAAAGCCTGATACGCCGAAGCAGGAAAAAAACCGAATGAAAAGCCCGTCCGTGATCCATCGCACGGACGGGCTTTGACACTTGCGCACAGGCGTTTACATCAGGGCCCGGGCCTTTCTGCGGCAGGACGCGCATAAAAGCATCAGGGACAGGTAATACATTCCCAGCGCCAGCGCGGGCAGCCAGCCTTTTTCCGTATGGAGGGCGATCCGCGCGCCCAGCAGCAGGTCGCTCAGGATGAAGGCCCAGGCGCCGGCCATGGTCAGCCGGTCCTGCCCAAGCCCGTACATCCCCATCAGCAGCAGGACGCCCGCATACAATACCAGCGGGACCGTAAGCCCGGGGAGCGTTTTCATCTGCGCGGCAATGGGGATGAGCGCGGCGCTGGCGGCGGCCCACAGGGCGGCAAAAATGATCCAGCGCTTTTTGTCCATCCGGCGCTGCGCCCGGAAGGACAGCGTAAAGCAGATATGCCCCGCGGCAAAGAAAATGATGCCGGGCAGGGCGGCATAATTGATCTCCACATCGCCGGAAAGGCAGAAGAACATGCCCGCCGCAAGCCAGGCCATCCAGGACCTGCGGAAGCGCCAGGCGGGGGTCATGCACAAAAGCATGGGCCCGGTGCCGATCAGCGCCTTCAGCACCGCGCGCACCGCTGGGATGACCGTGCCGGCGCGGGACAGATAGATTTGAAGCGCTGTAAAACAAATGAGCATCCACCCGGCGGTGATGAAAAAGGTGCTGTTTCTGAGCGGCAGCGGGCTTTCGTCCGCCCCGGGGCGTTCCCGCTGGAGGCGGCCGTATCCCTTGGCCCCTACGGCCATGGTGCCGATGGCGCTGTAATAAAGGCCCATCGAGACGATCTGCGACCACCAGGAGGCCATGCCGGCCTCGTTATACAAAAGTGCCAGGTTGGATACTACGAAGAGAATCGCGCCCGCCCGCATCTGTTTTCCCTGATCCCAGGCCATCAGCACCATGGCAAGCTGTACCGCCGCGTAGAGGAGCATCAGCCACGGATACCGGACGCGTGCCCGCAGGAAAAAGATAAGCGCGGCGCCCGCCAGGGTCAGGGTCAGCCACAGGGCGATCCGTTTCACGTCTGCCTTTTCCTGCGGAAAGAAGGCGGCGCAGAAAAGCAGGCTGCCCGCGGTGGACAGGAGGATCCCTATCAGGAAATTCTTCGTGATGACCAGGTCGTTGGCCAGGTAAAAAATGAAGCCGATGAACAGAAGATAGTTGCGGCGGCTGTGGTTTTCGGAGGCGCACAGCAGGCATTCCAGCAGGCAGGCGATGGTGGTCATGCCCTTGAACACCGTGCGCAGGCCCCGGCGGGCGGGGAGGAAATTCTGCGCCAGCGCGGTCAGGACGAAAAAGACGCCCACCAGCACCAGCAGCATGGCGGAGGCGCGGAAACGCCTGCCCCGCCAGGCGGAGCGGACCGCGATGACCAGCGATGTAAAAAAGAGGATCAGCAGCACGGTCACGACCGCGGCCACGGTTCTCAGGCTCAAATTGGCCTTATGGCCCAAAAAGAGCAGGTCCATCGTGGAATCGGCCAGGACGCCGTGGCGGACTTCAACCGCCGCCTCTGAGCGGACCCCTTCCTGCGAGGGGAAGAATATGATCGGCTCATCGTCCGACAGGGCGCAGGTCCAGACGTCATCTGCGTCCAAAATGGGCAAAGGGTCGGAAATATAGCTGTCGACATTCACCTGTCCGACGCTGTAGCGCTGTATGGCCGTCTGAACGGTGGAACCGGCCGGCCCGCCCAGCGACAGCACATAAAAGCCGTCGACAGGCAGCGCCGCGACGGCGCCCTCTGAAAAGCGCACCACCGGAAAACCGCTTTCGCCGCCCTGGCCTGTGACGGACAGGGAATCCACGGTATCCAGAAAACCGCCGTTTTCCTCCCAGGCGATGAGTTCCTCTTCGCTGAGGCGTTCAAGCTCCGCCATGACGCTGTCCTGCAGACCGACCGCTTCTAGGACGGTGTCGCCCGCCACGGCCACGCGCCAGTAGGCGTGGGGAAAATCATAAATCTCCTCCCCGCAGCCCATCAGCAGACCGATATAGCTTTCCGGGTAATGCTCGCGCATCAGGTTTTCGGTCAGGGAGCGCCGGTCGTTGAGCTCCATCGTGCCCTCTCCGGCCCATTGGCGGATGCTGTTCCAGGCCTGTTCGGTGATCAGTGCCGTGAGCCCGCTTTTGTCCGCCTTGCCGGACAGCTCCTCCAGCAGGGCGAAGCCGTCCCCGGCCATGGCGATGGGGTCCTTGTTGCTCTGCATGATCTGCTGCGCCCGGGCCTGCGCCAGGCGTACATAGTCCTCCGGCTGCGGGAATACCGCGTAGATGCGCTCCAGTATCTTGGTCAGGGAATAGTTGATATAGGGGTTGGTGAACCAGTCGCGGCCCAGATTTTTTTCAGTCCAGGCGTTGGCGGCGTCCCGCAGGGCGGGAAAATCCCGGTCGGCCTCCGGGCAGGTCAGCGACAGGGTGTGGCCGAAGCGCGTGAAGCCCCATTCAGCCAGCGGCACCTGGGGCACGGGGTCAAAGGCGCCCACGATGTTCCAGATGCCGTCGTACAGCGCGTCCTGTTCCCCGCCCGCGCGGGAATTGGCGGGCGTGGCGAAGGTATAGGCAAAAAGATGATCCCTTTGCGCCGTCCCCTCCTGCAAAAGCAGGGCGGCGGTCATGTTGCTGACGGCGGCCGCCCGGCTGTATCCGGCGAGCCAGAGGATATAGGGCCCCTCCGTTTCGGCCAGGTAGGCCGTGATGCGCGCCTTCACTTTTTGGGCGGCCTCGGTGAAGCCCTTGTGGGCGGTGATCTTCGCGCCCTCCTGGCCCACCTCGAAGTTGCTGAGCCATTCCATCTGATAGTTGCCGCCGCTGACCGCCACCGCCACCAGCGTGTAGGTTCCCAGTTTTTTGCTGCCGATGATGGTGGCGATGGTGTCCCTGGACGGCGTCACGTCGAACTGCTCTGACTTGAGCCGGGAAAAACCCGCCGCCTCCAGGTATTCCTCGGCGTGTATCTGCCTGCGGCCGGAGGGATCCTTCCAGTCCCTGTAGGCGGACAGCGCCATTCCCAGGCTCATCCGTGCCAGGGTATGATCGTATACGGTCGGGTCGGAAGAAAAAACAGCGTCCGAAAAATCGACCCGGTAGCTCAAAAACGTATCGCCCATCCGATAGGAAACGGGAACGGCAAGGGTTTTTTCTTCCGCCATGCCCGCAGGAGGCGCAAGGAAGCAGACCGCCAGGATACAGGCGGTCAGAAGACATATCAGTTTCCCTGCGCGCATGCGTTTGTTCCTCCGTTTCGGGGACGTTCCGATCCGTAGCCCGGGGATTCGGTTTCCGGGCGCATCGCGGACAACATCGCAAACAGACGGCGGTCATATAACGCGTCCGCGCGAGCTTCCGTTTCATTCCGTGCCCCGAAAACCATCCCCCATATGGATGAAGTATACCACATCAGACGCCCCAAACGCAATCAGCAGAAAAACGCATAAGTTTTTCATTGCCCGCCCGGACCGGAAGGCGACGGAAAAAAGTATGATTTCTTTAGATATGCCTGTAATAAATCTCCGTTCGTATCGTATACCCTGATGAAAGGAAGCTCACTGAGGCTTAACAAACAAGGAGGACAACATGAACGATAACCTGAAGCTGGAAGAACTGATGAAGATTCCCGGACTGGCGGAAGACCTGGCTGAGATCAGAAACGCTGACGACCTGAAGGAGGTCTTTGAAAAGCATTCGATTCAGGCGGAAGCGGGCGTCACCTGGGAGGAACTGTTCGAAGCGCTGAAGAACGGCGCCTGCGACGCCGAAAATGATGAGCTTGGGGAAAAGGAGCTGGAGCAGGTGGCCGCCGGCTTCGCCGTGAGCACTACCGTTATCGTTATCGGCGGAATCATCATCCTGGGACCTCCCATCGCCTACGGCATCGGGCGGTTCCTGGGCAGAAGACTGGCCAGAATCGGACAATAACAGGAAAGGGGATAAGAAAATGAACGAAAAGATCATGAAGCTGAATAACGACAAGACCTTTCAGGATAAGCTGCAGGCGGTGAATTCCTCCGGGGAACTGCAGGAAGTGCTGGATGAATATGAACTGGACGTGAACGCGGAAGAGATGTTTGCGCTGCTGGAAAGGGCGCGCAAGGGTGAACTGACGGACGAAGAGAAAGCCATGTATCAGGCCGGGGAAGGCGAACTCAGCGAAGAGAGCCTCGCGCAGGTCTCGGGCGGCTTTCTTGCAGAGGCGCTGACGATCTGGGTCTGCTACTGGCTGGTCAGAGGTGTTATTGACGGCTACAATGCAGAAATTGAAAGACAAAAGAAAAAGCCCTGATCTGAAAGCTTTTCTGCTGCACGAAGCGCAAAATCAAGAGCGGCAGCCCGCCGGGAAAAATCCCGGCGGGCTGCTTGCGTGAGGAGCTGGTAAAACACCCGCCCCCTTCTTCGTCATTTCCTGATGGTCTGCACCACCGAAAAACCTAATTCCTTCAGTTCCTTTTCACAGTCGCAGTCCAGGTGCATGCAGAAGACGTCCTTCCGTCTGTCCGGCGGGATGGCGGCCTCCAGGCGCTTGTACCAGCAGTGGGCGGCGGAATCGTGGGAGGCGGTGTCGTGATAGAGCCTTCGGATTTCTCCCCGCAGGAAGGCGTCCCGCACGGGGGCGGGAAGGTCGGCGGCGTCGCCGCTGAAATAAACCGCGTCATCCCGGGAGCGCAGGATATAACCGAAGCACTGCATATCCGCCGCGTGGCGCACCGGGCAGGGCTCGGCCTGTACCGGACAGTCTTTGGGCAGGGCGGGGAGATATTCGTACAGGTCCCCGCCGATGCCCTCCAGCGTGAGCAGCTGCACGACGGTGTTCACCGGATGGACGACCCGGATGGTCAGCCCAAGCACCAGGTGGGTGTACGAGCACAGCGACGCCAGCGACCCCGCGTGATCCGCGTGCAGGTGGGTCAGCACCACCCAGATATGCCGGTATTTTGTAAGATCCAGCAGCCGGACGGCTTTTTCAAAGGCGGATTCTCCGAAATCGAGAAAAAACAGGTCCCCGTCTTCCTCAAAAAACGCGTTGGTATTGCCGAACGCCGGATAAAACGCGGCGCCCCGGCCGAAAAAGGACAATTCCAATGTGATCACTCCTTTATTCCGGCGCTGACAAAGCTGTTCATGAAATGGCGCTGCATGATGAAGAAGGCCAGCAGCAGCGGCAGGATGATGATCAGCGTGGCGGCGCAGACGTTGGACCACTGCATGTCCGCCTCCTTGGACTTGGCGAAAATGGCCAGGCCGACGGTCAGCGGGCGGTTCTGCGGGGAACGGGTCACGATCAGGGGCCAAAGGTAATTGTTCCAGTGGTAGCTGACGGAAATGACCGCGAAGGACATATAGGCCGGTTTGGCGCAGGGCATATATACGCGCCAGATGATCTGCCAGAGGTTGGCGCCGTCTATCTTCGCCGCCTCGCCGAAGGCGCGGGGGACGGTCTTGAAATGCTGGCGCAGCAGGAAAATGGCCATCGCGCTGCCCAGGAAGGGGATCATGATGCCGAATTTCGTGTCGATCAGCCCGATCTCGGACAGGGTCAGGTAGTTGGGGATGATCAGCACGTCGTTGGGGATGATGATCTGCATGAATATGACGACGATCACAAGGGCCTTCCCTCTGAAGTTGAGAAAGGCCAGGGAATAGGCCGCCATGGTGGAGGTGAGGAACTGGATCAGGAAGGTCACGACCACCAGGATGATGGTGTTCAGGTAATACTGGCCGAACGGCACGGCGTGCCAGACGTACTGTATGTTTTCAAAGGTGAACGGTGAGCTTGGGAAAAAGCTCATGTTGAAAGTGGTTTTGGTCAGCGCCGTCATGACGAGCCAGTACAGCGGGGCCAGCCAGATGAGCGCCAGCAGGACGGAAAGGGCGGTCAGGAGGGCCGATACGGTCTTCTGTCTGTTCATATCGCCGCCTCCTCAATTGTAGTGGATCTTGCGATCCTGGCTGAAGAAGCGCGGCAGGGAGACCACCATCAAAAGCGCCAGCATGATCACCGTCAGCGCCGAGGAGCGGCCGTAGTTCATGTTGGTGAAGCCCTGCTGGTAGATGTAATAAAGCAGCAGCGTGGACGCGTTGTTGGGCGCGCCCTCGGTCATGATGATGACCTGGTCGGCGAGCTTAAAGCAGTTGGTGAAGGCGATGGTGGATACGAACAGGGTGGTCGGGGCCAGCAGCGGCAGGGTGATGTAGCGGAAGGTCTTCCAGCCGGTGGCGCCGTCGATGGCGGCGGCCTCCGTGACGTCCTGGCTGATAGACTGGATGCCGGACAGGAAGAAGATCATCAGATACCCGGCCTCCTTCCAGTCGTACATGACCGCCATGGCCGGAAGCACCGTGTCCTTGTTGGAAAGGACGTTCATGGGCTCCAGCCCCAGGCTTATCAGCAGCTGGTCAAACAGGCCGTTTCGGGCCATATAGATGAACATCCACACGCTGGCGATAGCGATCATGGGCATGACCGAGGGATAAAAGAAAGACGAGCGGATAAAGCCTATGTGCCTTCCCCTGCGGTTGACCAAGAGCGCCAGCATAAGGCCCAGCGCCATGCTGGGCAGGACCGTCATCAGCGCGAAGACGACGGTATTTCGCATGACCTTCCAGAAGGTGCTGTTTGAAAACAGCTGCTCATAGTTGCCCAGACCGATCCATTCCGGCACCTTGCCCATGCGGTATTTGAACAGGCTCAGGTACAGGCTGCGGAAAACCGGATAGACCGTGAACACGAGCATGATCGCCAGCGCCGGGAGCAGCAGCATCCACCCCTGAAGGGCCTCCTTGCGCCGGCGGGCGGCGGCGTTCCTCGTCATGCCTTGACCTCCCGAAATATACGGCGGCGGAGCCGCGGGTCACACGCGCAGCTCCGCCGCCCGTAGGTATTATGAAATGATGGGTATGAACGGATGCTGTAAGCGACAGCCGTTCGCACGGCCGCCGGCACCCGTCAGATGCCTTCCTTTAAAAAGGAGAGGGGCACGGCCGGCAGGGGAAGGATCCCCTGCCGAAGCTCATGCGCGGTATGCGGGTTACTGATAGTCCTCCAGCAGCTCGTCGCCCTGCTGCTGTGCCTGGGCCAGGGCTTCCGCGGCGGTCATCTCGCCGGTGACGGCGGCCTGGATGTTGTCGTTGAGGATGCGCCACATTTCGGCGGCGTTGTAGGTGGTCAGCTCGGGCTGCGCGTAGGGCAGCTGCTCATAGGCGACCAGGGCCTGCGGGAAGGAGGCGTAGTAGCTCTTGAGGGACTCGGTCTCATAGCAGCTCTCGCGGGTGGCGACGTAGCCGGTGTCGATGGACCACTGCGCGGCGTTTTCGGTGGAGCACATGAACTTGATGTACTTCCAGGCCGCCTGCTGGCGTTCCTCGCTGATGCCCTTGGTGATGTAGAAGTTGCCGCCGCCGGTGGGAGCGCCCCACTGCCGGCCGGCGGGCAGGAAGGCCACGCCGAAGTCGAAGTTGGCGTTATTCTTGATGTTGGTCAGGTTGCCGGTGGTGTGGTAGATCATGGCCACCTGGCCGGCCAGGAACTGGGTGGGCATATCGGTCCACTGCACGATGCCGGGGGCCATGCAGTGATATTTGTTCTGCAGGTCCAGCCACAGCTGCAGGGCTTCCACGTTTTCGGGGGTGTCAAAGTAGACGTGCTTGCCGTCGGCGCTCATGAGGCCGACGCCGTTGGTGCAGTTCTGCAGGGAGAAGCCGGTGAAGGCCCACTGGGCGGAGCCGGAGTTAAGCGCCACGGCCACGCCGAAGCGGTTTTCGTTGGTCAGCTTCTGGGCGTAGTCCACCAGCTCTTCCCAGTTCTTCGGGGGCTGTTCGGGATCCAGGCCCACCTCGCGGAAGGCGTCCTTGTTGTAGAACAGCACCATCGTGGAGCGCTGGAAGGGGATGGAGATGATATGGCCGCCCTCCACATAGGAGTCCAGCATGAAGCCGTCGATGAAGTCGTCGATGAAGGCCTGGCCTTCGGGGTCGTTGGCGATGATGTCGTCCAGGGTCATGGCCATGTTGGTGTCGTCCATGGTGAAGCGCTGGGTGGCCAGGCTCACGAACAGGTCGGGCTGGCCGGCCGTGCCGATGGAGGACTGGATGGCGGTGACGGTGTCGTCATAGTTGCCGGTGTAGACGGGCTGCACCTGGATATCGGGGTTCTGGGCGTTGAATTCCGCGGTCATGTTCTCGATCAGCTGCGCGGCGGAACCGCCCACGTTGACCGGGAAGAACATCGTCAGCTGCAGCGGATCGTCCGCCAGCGCGGGCATCACCATCGGGCTCAGCAGCATGGCCGCCATGAGCGCGATACTGAGAAGCTTCTTCATAATTTCATTGCCCTCCTGTGTATAAAAATGTACAAAATGGGAAGAATTCCCGCTTCACAGCCATTATATCATTCCGAAATTGCGCTGTCAATCGTCCGGCAGATATTTTACAGACCCCTCTGTTTCAGAGCTGCGGCAGTAATGCCGGGGCTTTCGAAATAGATCAAAAAAAGACCCCGAAGGTCTTCGGGGCCTCAGTCGGTCCGGATGGGACGGTTCCGTTTTCCGGCGGAAAGGACCGGCGGGCCCAAAACGCCGCGATCCCCCGGACGCATCCGGGGGAACGTTGGGTTATTATGGAACGGATCGTCTGCCAAAGCGCCTGTCTTTAGGCCCGCCGCGCTGACGCGCAGCACACGTTGGCCGCAGGGGTAGAGCGGCCCGGGCTCAGGAACGGTATCAGTTCCAGGCGCCGGTGACCCGCATCACCACGACCATGACGACCATGACGGCGGTCAGGGCGCCCATCATGCACATCATCATCTTCCGGGCGTGCCTGGCCTCCTCGGCCTTCTCTTTGCGCTTCTGTTCCGCGATCTCCGCCGCGTGTTCCCGGTTATAGCGGATCTTATCGGCGGTCTGGTTGAAGAAGGATTTGGCGATCCCGTGGATAGCGCCGGCCATGGTTTCCGGCGTTTCTTCCTTTATTTCAATCTCGGCCCCGCAATAAGGGCAGTATCTTACCTGCTTGAGCTGATCGATTTCCAGCGCTGCGCCGCAATGTTCACATTTCATAATGGTTGCCTCCTTTTGCGTTTGCCGATGATCTTTTTTAATCCGTCCGGCCGTAACAGCCTTTAGGGTTTCTTTTGTTTTTTGTGGGCCGAATGTTTCGGCGCACATGTATTGATACGGCGGAAAAAAGGAGGCGGCAGTCCGGGAGGCAATTTTGTCGGACTTTTTTTGAAAAACAGTGATGCCGGCGGTATTTGGGCCGTCTGCCGGGCAGCCTGGACCGATGCGGCGGCGGGTTGACTTTAGGAAACCGCGCCGGGAGCGGGTACGGTCAAAACAGAATCCACACAAACAAAAATATATCAAATACAAACAAAAAAACACCAGCCGTCGATCGGGCTGGCGTTCTTACGTGGTGGGGCCAGCGGGACTTGAACCCGCACGCTCTGAGAGCAACAGATTTTCTTGCTACTCCATGTCGCCATGGCCGCGGAGAAAAACCGCGTTGTAGTCCGGACTATGTCTTCGCCGTATCGCCGGAAAGCGACGTAGGCGGCCGGTATATAGTCTCTACACATTTATCGCAGCGCAGGCCGCGAACTTAGCTCGGCGTATGCCCGGGAGGGCCTTCCGCCGAATTAGCCGGCATTCACGCGGGGCCTTTCGGCGCCCGGTGCTCCAAGGTCAAAGTCTGTCGTGTCTGCCATTCCACCATGGCCCCAACCAAGTCTGAACCAAGTCTGATTATACAACCCTTTGAGGGGATTTGCAAGTAAAAACAAAGGTATCCGGTGTACAGCGGAGGGAATTTATGGTATGATGGATACCGGCTGGCGGCGCGGGACATCAGATCCGCGCCTGCCGGAAAAAACAGAAAAAGGATCTTTCACCCATGCACAATATCAGGCTCAAGATTTGTTTGGTTCTTCTGACCGTTTGTTTCATCCTCCTTATGGGAAGCGCCCTGGCCGAGACCGCGCGGGACATTACGGCCCAGGCCGTCATGACGGCAAGCACGCACAAGCCCAGCTCCGTCCGCGTGTCCGACCGGGACTACGAGACCATCTGGAACAGCCTGAGGGGCCGCCGGGAGAACCTGGAATTTGAGACGGAGGAGCCGTGCTTCGGCGTATACCTCTGTTCGGGGATGGAAAAAACGGCCCCGTGGATCGTGGAGGAAAAGCAGGATAACAAGTGGGTGCAGGTGGCCCGGGGCGAAGGGCGCTACGGCCACGAATACGTGGCGCTTCCGGGGATCACCCATTTCAGGGTAAGGCTTGAAAGCACGGCCCAGCTGGTTTTCTCCGTCAACGAAATTTATCTGCTTTCAGAAGGCGATCTGCCCGACTGGGTGCAGATATGGCAGCCTCCCGTCGAAAAGGCGGACCTGATGATACTGGTGGCGCACCCGGACGACGAGATGCTGTTTTTCGGCGGCATGATCCCCACCTACGCCGGGGAGCGGCAGATGGATGTCGTGGTCTGCTACCTGACCTGCGGTACGCCTGGCCGGCGCAGCGAGCTTTTGAACGGGCTTTGGTACTGCGGCGTGCGCACCTATCCGGACATCGGCACCTTCTGGGATAAATACTCCCTGAAGCTGGACAAGCAGTACAAAACCTGGGGCCAGAATACCGTCTGGAGTTACGTGACGGAGCTTTTCCGCCGCTACCGCCCGGAGGTCGTGGCGACGCAGGATGTGAACGGCGAATACGGCCACGGCGCGCACCGCGTCTGCGCCGACGCGTGCCTGCACTGCGTGGAGACGGCCGCGGACGAAACCAAATACGCCAAAAGCGCCAAGGCCTACGGCGCCTGGCAGGTGAAAAAGCTGTACATCCATATGTACGCGGAAAACCAGGTGGAGTTCGACTGGGATATCCCGCTTGAAAGCCAGGGGGGTAAGACCGGCTTTGAAACGGCGGTGGAGGCCTATAAGCTCTACGTTTCCCAGCAGCAGCCCCAATACCAGGTGGAGCCGCGGGATTCCGTCAAAAGCTGCTACCTGTTCGGCCTGGCTTATTCGGCCGTGGGCCCCGACGTGGAAAAAAAGGACATGTTTGAAAATATCCCCGTCAGGTAAAAAGCGCCGGACGTTTGCCTGAAGTCAGGAGGAAAAGCCGTGAAAAAGCTCTGCTGCGCCGCGCTGGCGCTGTTCCTATTATGCGCGTATTGTCCCGCCACGCCGGCGGAGGCGGCCATTATGCATATCAAAAAGCTGCAGACGCCGGATTCCCGGGTGCGGCTGCGGGAAACGCCGGGCGGAGAGGTCATCGGCCAGTATTACGCCGGGACGGAGGTCAGCGTGCTGTCGTTTCGCGCCTATTATAAGGACAGGCGCTACGACGAATGGGCCAGCGTCCGCATCGGCGGCAGGAAAGGCTACATGATGAACAGCTTCCTTGCCGGCGGCGTCCGCCAGGTGAAGCAGACGCGCGGGCATCTGCTGCCGCTGAACGGACAGACGGTATCGGTGGAAAACGCGTATTTTCAGGAGATCGCTGCCCTGCCGGAGGGGGACGTGGACGTGCTGGGCACCTGCCCGGACGATACCGTGCACATCGCCTTCCGGACGGAAAACGGCGTGCGCTATGGCTTTGTGCAGGCCCAGGAGATCACCCGGACGGGCGAGAAGCAGAAAGCCTCCGTCATGGTCATCACCACCATGGAAGGGCTCAAGGTGCGGAAGGCCCCGGCACCCGGCGGGGAGGAGATCTGCCAGCTCTATCCCGGGGTGGAGGTATACCGGATTTTTGACGACAGCCCGGCCGACAGCGAATGGACGCGCGTCAGGGCAGGACAGGTGACCGGCTTTGTGTACGGCCGTTTTCTCGACTTTTCACTGGACCGCCATCCCTCCTTCCGCGCGCGGCCGGTGACGCTGGCCGTCCCGCAGGCCGGGGTGACCGGCAGTGCGCGTGAACAGGTGTATCAGGAGGATCCCCTGTTCCTGCTGGGCAAAAGCAGCGCCCGGGACGGCCGTTTCCTGTGCCTGGGCGGCGGCTGGGACGAAAGTGGGGAACACTACGAGACCTTCACCTGCTATGTCCGGGCGGAAGATCTCGCGCTGGAAGCCTCCGGCGCGGTTTCTGCCAAAGGGAAGCTCAGAGAGGACAGCCCGCTTTATGCGCCCGGCGGGGACGGCACCATGGCGCCGCTCACGGACGGGACCGGGGAAAAAACCGTCTACCCCGCCGGCACCTCCGTATGGATCGCCGGAGGGCTGGATGAAAACCTGGACCCGGTGGGGGGCCTGCTGCCCGGCTATCTTACGTCGGATACCGCCTGGGTCGAGGTGCTGCTGCAGGTGCCCGGCCAATATCACAAGGTTCCGGGCTGGCTGCCCCTGACGGCGCTGTCCTTTGACGAAGGGCTGATACTGCCCGATTTAAGTAATAACGGATAATGCCGAAGGCCCGCGCGTTCAGGCGCGGGCCCGCGGGAGCAGGGTCATATTTTTTTGGTAAGCAGCCGCAGTCTTACGCGGATGCGGTCTATGGGCGCGAGGGCAGCGCGGAGTTTCCGCCACGCGTCGCGCAGGGGTTCCGCGTCCAGGGGATGCCGGCCGTAGGTAGCGGCGGCGTAGGCGCTGAAGGCGCCGCGCAGGGGGATATTCCTGACGCGGGTTTCCAGGCGGGTGGCATATTCATCCAGGGTCTCATCGCTTCCGCGCGGCAGGCCCTTCAGGGAAAGCGCCGTTTCCATGGCGGTCAGGAGGATGCGGCCCGCGCGGTCGGGATGCGCGGCGGCGTTTCGCAGCGGCTCCGTCCGCAAAAGCCGCACACAGAACAGGATCATCAGCAGCGCCGGCAGCAGCATGAGCGGCAGCCAGGGCGCTTTTTCATGTTCCATTCCGGGAGGCGAAGCGGAGGGCGCGGGAGACGGAGACGGCGCGGCGTCGTCGGGTGCGGGGGAGGGAACGAGATCCCCGTCGTCCGCCTCTTCCTCGGAGACCGGCGGGATCGTGGACGTGGGCCGGGGGCTTTCTGAGGCAGAATCAGGGCCGTCGTCCTCCCCGTCGTCCGGATCGGGGCCGGGCGTTTCCTCCGGCGCGGGAGAGGGCAGGGAGTCGAAGTCGTTTTCGTCCGGATCCTCCCCGTAATCGTCGTCCGGCAGGGTCATTTCGTCGCCGGGGGTGGCGTCCAGGGTCAGCCAGCCGAAGCCGTTCAGGTAAATTTCCGTCCAGGCGTGGCCGTTCTGGCCGGTGACCAGGGCATAGCCGTTTTCGTCGGGGCGCACCAGATAGCCGGTCACGAACCGGGCCGGGATGCCCTGCAGGCGGCAAAACAGCGTCATGGCGCTCGCAAAGTAGGTGCAGTAGCCCTTTTTTTCCCGAAGGAGGAACCAGCTGACGAAGTCTGTGTTGGGCGGCGGATCATCCACGTCCAGGGAATAGGGGTACTGGTTCCTGAGCCAGTTGCGGATGGAAAGGGCGCGGGCGTAAAGATCCTCCTCTCCGCCGGCGGCCAGCGAGGCCAGGTCGGTGACGGAGCGGTTCTGCCGGATGAAGTCGGGGACGTTCAGATAGTTGGCCTGGGCGGTTTCGAAGAAAGGGTCCTCCGCCGGGGCCGCGGCTGCGATCCACCGGGCGGTGCGCGCCCGGTCCGCCTGGATGGGGATATAGGTCAGGCTGTAGCTGTCCCCCGCTTTGAGGTTGCGGCTCAGAAATACCTCGGAGGCGGCGTTGTAATAGGGAACCATCGTGCTGTCTGTAAGCGTCAGGCTCTGCATGCGGTCGGGCACGAAGAGCGTGGTGGGGCCGTTCTCAAGCATCCGCACGCGGACCTCCCGCGCCTCTTCCTGTTCTGCGCCGGCCGGGACATCCTGGTTCAGGGTCCCGCGCCGGAAGGGCTGATTGAACACGTCGAGATAAAGATACCGCCTGAAGGCGATCGTGTCCTGCCAGCTGACGCCGGTATAGGCGTTTTTGGGGCTGGCGCGCAGATAGACGGCGTCCTCTGTCCAGACCTCCATGACCGGCTGCTGCTCGGGAGCGGCGGCTCCGCCCAGTATCTCGTTGAATTCATCGGCCAGGGGCATGAAGCCGTCTGCCCTCAGGGAATAGCCCTCCCGGAGGCCCTCGTCGGAAACGGGCATATAGGCCTGCATGGTCTCATAGGCTGTTTCGGCCGCCTGACGAAGGGTGTCGTTCTGAGGGGGCTGCGCCGGGGTCAGCCGCAGGGCGGCGAAAGTGAACGCGGCGATCAAAAGCGGAACGGCCCAGCGGCGGCCGGGCGATGCGCGGCGGGCGGCAGACAGCGTCAGCACGCCCGCGCAGGCCAAAGCGGCGTAAACCACGGACAGGCCCGGGGTTTTGAGATAGGCCGGCACCAGGGCCAGCCCGGCGATGGCGCTCAGAAGGGCGGGACTGTCCGCAAGCGCGGCGGCGGCGCACAGCACGGCGGAAGCGCCGGCGAGGGCATCGGTCAGGGCGGGGCGGTATAAAAGCAGCGCTTCGTGCCATTGGGCGGGGTATAACAGCCCGGCCTTCAGGCCGTTGAAGGCCCCGCTCAGGGGGCCTCCGCCGAAGGCGCCCCAGACCAGCAGACCTAAGGCGGGGACGAACAGCGCCCCCCACAGGTCCGTCAGCGCGCGGGTCAGAGCAAACAGCAGGGCGACCGCCGCGCACAGCATCCATATATACCGATCGTTCACCAAAGGAAACAGCGCGTGACACACGCCCAGGGAGATCCCGGCGGCGGCCAGCGCGGCGGCCAGCCCCTGCAGCGCGGAAAGCCCGGCCGTTTCCTTAAGCCGGCGTAACATAGCAAACCTCCACCAGATGATGCTGCAGCTGCTGAACGTAAGCCAGGTCCTCCTCCTGCGCGGCGCGGGAGGTGACCAGGTAGCAGCGGACGCTGGGGCCGAGGCGGCGCAGGTCGCACATGGCGTCGGCGGCGTCTGCGGTCAGGCGGGTGGTCAGCGTCACCACCGCGCCGCTGCGTCTGACCCGTTTCATTTCTTCCCGGATCACCCGGGCGAAGGATTCTTTTCCGCCGAAGGTCTGCACGGCCAGCAGACGCTGGAGCACGAGCAGGTTTTCCTTGCGGTCGGAGGAAAATTCGGTGGCCTCGCTGCCGTACATGGGCATGCGGACGGGCTGTCCGTCCCGCATCTGCAGATCGGCTACGGCGACGGCGGTCTCGCACAGGGCGTCCCGAAGCTTCGCCTGAGGTTCCCCCTTGTCCCCCTTGACCGGGCCGCAGTCCATCAGTATCAGTGTGTCGCGGGGCATGGGCGCCTCGTACTGGCGCACCAGCAGCTCGCCCTTTCGCGCGTAGAGCTTCCACTGGACGCGCTTCATGGCGTCCCCGGGCTGCCAGGAACGCAGGTCGTCGGGGGCGTTATAATCCTCCGCGGCGCGGCGCAGGGCGGCGGCGCCCTCCTCGGCGGCGGAAAAGCTGGGCTTTTCTATGGGAAAGGGCCGGGGCAGTACGGTGACCTGTTTGGCCTGAAAGCCGGTTTTACGGAAAACCACCAGACCGAACAGATCTTCCCAGCGGGCCTGCTCCACCTTAAGGATAAACTGCCCCACGTGGGCGGTGCTGACGGGCAGGGAGACCTGGGCGTCCCTGCGCAGGCCCGGGTTCAGGGTCACTTGTCTTGCGCTGTCTCCTTCTCCCTCGCGCCATAGAATGGTCAGCGCGCCGGCAGGCAGCGGCGAGCTCCTGTGCGCCTTCAGCACGAGGTCGTCCGGTTCTCCGCGCAGCACCTGCTGTTCGCTGAGGGAAACATAGAGCCGGGTGGTCCTGCGGGAAAGCCACGCGCTCAGCCAGGCATAGGCCAGGATCAGCACGATCAGCAGCGCCACGTACAGAAACGCCCTGACCGCCAGAGCGGCGGAAAGGGCGGAAAGACAGCCGGCGGCCAGCAGGGCCAGAAAAGCCGCGGAGGTCATGCGCGCCTCTTGACCGGCACGGGGGTGGCCCCGACCAGTTCCTGCACGACCTGCTCGGCGGTGACGCCCTTCATGCGCGCCTCGGGCGTGAGCACCAGGCGGTGGGAAAGCACCGGAAGCGTCATGCGGCGGATGTCGTCGGGCAGGACGTAATCCCGCCCGAACAGCAGCGCCGTGGCCTGGGCTGCTTTGAGCAGCGCGATGGAGCCGCGGGGAGAAACGCCCAGCTGCAGCGCCGGGTGTTTGCGGCTGGCAGCCGATATCTCGGCAATATAGACGCGCACCTCCGGGGAGGAATAGACGTCCCCCACCTCGTCCTGCATGCGCAGGATGTCCTCCGCCGTGCAGACCGGGCCGACCGTGGCCATAGGCGTCTGCCGGGCGGAATAGCGCTCCAGCACGTCGGCCTCCTCTTCGACCGATGGATAGCCGATCCGAAGCCGCATCAGGAAACGGTCCATCTGGGCCTCGGGCAGGGCGTAGGTGCCCACGAAGTCGATAGGATTCTGGGTGGCCATCACCATGAAGGGCCGCGGCAGCGGGTGCGTTTCCCCGTCCACGGTCACCTGGCCCTCCTCCATGGCCTCCAACAGGGAGGACTGGGTCTTGGGCGAGGTGCGGTTGATCTCGTCCGCCAGCACGATGTGGCTCATGACGGCGCCGGGCTTGTATTCCATGTCGCCGGTTTTAAGGTTCATCATGGTATATCCGGTCACGTCGGACGGCGTCACGTCCGGGGTGAACTGGATGCGGCTGAAGGAACACGAGACGGAGCGGGACAGCGCGGAGGCCAGGGTCGTTTTTCCCACTCCGGGGACGTCCTCCATCAGGATATGGCCGCGGCAGAGCAGCGCGGTCAGCATCAGCTCGATCACGTCGTCCTTGCCCACCATGACCCGGCGGATATTCTGCTGCAGACTGTAAACCAGCGGCTGAAGCCCGCCGCTTTGGGAATAGCTTGGCAACGTCCGGTTCCTCCTTAGGTTGTTGCCTCCATTGTATCACTTGAGGGCGCGAAAGAAAACCGGTACGGCGAAAATTGTTACATTTCTTGTCAATCCGGCCCGGCTGTGAGATAATGGGACGGACGGAGCGCATCCTCTTTCATTGTTTCACGTGAAACAATACACGATAAAATGCAGACAGAAGGAACGCGCAGTGTTTCACGTGAAACATTGCGGGCAAGGGAGGCAGCATGAACTGGACCAGGGAACAGCGGGCGGCGATCACCGCGGATAACGACACCGTGCTGGTCAGCGCGGCGGCGGGCTCAGGCAAGACGGCGGTGCTGGTGGAGCGGGTGACACGGCTGATCCGGGAGGGCGGGGACATCTCCCGCATGCTGATCGTCACCTTCACCCGGGCGGCGGCGGCGGAAATGCGGGAAAGGATCACCGCGGCCCTCCAGAAGGAGCGCAGCGACCCGCACGTCTACCGGCAGAGCCTGCGGGTGGGCCTGGCGCAGATATCCACCATACACACCTTCTGCCTGCGGGTGATCCACGAGCATTTTGAAGTGCTGGGGCTGGACCCCATGGCGGGCACGGCGGACGATACGCAGCAAAAGCAGCTGATGGCGCGCGCCCTGGCGGAGGGAATGGAGGAGGTCTGCGAAAATCCGACCGAGGAGGAAGCGATGCTTTTTGCCTGCTATCCGATCGACACGATCGCCGACATGATCGAAAGGCTGCGTTCCTTCCTGCTGAGCCTGCCCGATCCCTGGGGCTGGGCGGAGGAAAAGCTGATGCCCTGGGAGGGAAAGCTTACGGATCATCCGGCCTTTGCGGTGCTGATGAAGCAGTGCGGGCTCAGGCTCCAGGGAGCGCGGGCGCTGCTCAGGACCTGCTTTGATACATTGCTGCTGCCGGGATGCCCGCTCCGATATGAAGCGGCGGTGCGGGACGACGAGCAGGTGCTGGAAGGCCTGATCCTTAAGGCGGAACGGGGAGAACTGCGGGGAGGAAGCGTATCCTTCACGGCCCTGCCCAGGGGCAAAAAGGCAGACGCAGCGGAAGACGATCCGGAGGTGACCGAGCTTTTCAAAAGCAGGCGGGCCCTGTTCAAGGATGCCGTGCAGGAGGCACTCAGCCTGCTTCCGGCGGACGAAAAAGGGACACTGGACGACGACCGGGAGGGGCTCAGGCTGGCCCGCGGGCTTTACCAGACCCTGCGCGCCGTGCAGGCGCGCTATGACGCCCTCAAAAACGAAAGGAACCTGCTGGACTACAGCGATCTGGAGCATTTCTGCGTGAAGGCGCTGAAGAACGAGGAAGTCCGAAAGGCGGTCGCCGGCAGCTTCGATGCGCTGTTCATAGACGAATATCAGGACGTTTCGGCCATACAGGAGAGCATCATTCAAGCTGTGCACGAGGGAAACACGCTGTTTCTGGTGGGCGACGTCAAGCAGAGCATCTACGGCTTCCGCCAGGCGGACCCCTCCCTGTTTCTGCACAAGTACGATACCTTTTCCCCGGACGAAGGGGCGCTTCACAGGAAGATACTTTTGCAGAACAACTTCCGTTCGGATAAAAACGTGCTGGACGCGGTCAACCAGGTGTTCACGCACGCCATGCGGCGCGGCGCCACGGAAATCGACTATGACGAAGAGGCCATGCTCCGGCCCGGGCCCGACGCCCGCCCGGGGCCGTACGTCGACGTGCACCTGCTGGAAAAAAGGGATCCCGAAACCGGGGAACTGCTCCGGGTGACCGGCGCGGCGGGCCTGGAAGCCGAAGCCATCGCCCGTCAGATCAAAGAGATGGTGGGAAAAGCCGAGATCCATGACCGGGGAGAGGCCCGTCCGGTCAAATACCGGGACATCGTGATCCTGATGCGGGACGCGGCCGGGAGCGCGGCCGTCTTTTCGGCCACCCTGCAGGCGCGGGGCATTCCCGTCTATTCGGACGCGGACAGCCTGTATTACGAGCTGCCCGAGGTGAGCGACACCCTGCATATCCTGGAGCTGCTGGACAATCCCTTCCAGGATTTTCCCCTGCTGGGGGCGCTGCGCAGCCCCTGCTTCGGCTTTTCCAGCGAGGAGCTGTCCGGCATCCGGCTGCTCAACCGGCAGGGGTCTGTTCCCTTCCACGAGGTGTTCCGGCAAATGGCCGGGGAAGATCACCAGCTAGGACGAAGGTGCAGGAAAGCCATTGAAACGCTGGACCGGTGGCGAACGCTGTCGCGGGTACTCCGGACGGAGGACCTGGTGCGCCTGGTGATGGACGAGAGCGGCATCTATATGCGGGCCGGGGCGGAGGAGGACGGGGACGCCAGGCAGGCGAACCTGCGCCTGCTGGCCGAACGGGCGTCCGAAGCGGACCGGCTGACAGATTTTCTGAGCCAGGCCCACAAGGCGCGCACGGCGGATGACAGCCGCACGGCCAAGACCCTGAGCGACCAGGAGGACGTGGTACGGATCATGACGATGCACAAGTCCAAGGGCCTCGAATTTCCGGTCGTCTTTCTGGCGCGGCTGGGCAAGGCCTTCCGGTCCGCCGGGACGGATCCTGTCCGGATGGACCGGGAACTGGGGATCGCGCTGCCGATGATCGACGAGGAGGCGCGCGTGCAGCGCACAACGCTCACCCAGAAGGCCGTGACGGCGGCCATGGACGCCCGCCGACTGGCCGAGGAGGCGCGGGTATTGTATGTGGCCATGACGCGGGCCCGGGAAAAGCTGATCCTTTACGCTGCGCCGGCCTATCCTGAAAAGAGCAGGGAGGTCTGGCGGCTGCCGGAGGGAGACGTGGCGGCGGCCAACGCGGGCTGTATGATCGACTGGGTCATGCAGGCGCTCACTCCTACGCAGGACGGGGAAAGCGGCGCGCCCTTTCAGGCGGCCAACGGGGCGCTTTTCCGCGTCTGGCATGACGACGCGGAGGAGCTCAGATCCGAAACGAGCGCGCAGACGCCGTTCATGCCGGCGGCGGAGACCGGGCCTTATTCGGAACGGACGGAAAGGCTTCTTTCCAGGACCCTGCCCGCGCCGCGGCCGCTCAAGGTGTCGGTCAGCGCGATCGCCAAGAAACGGCAGACAGAGGAAGACCAGGAGGAGACGCCCGAAACCAAGCGCCGCCCCGAAACGGATATGCCGGAGGACAGGCCGCGCTTCCTGATAGAAAAGCGGATGACCGCCGCCGAACGCGGCTCCGCCGTGCACAAGGCGCTGGGGCTTTTGCCGTATGAGAAGCTTGAAGGCTCGGTCACGCCGGGGAAGATAAGCGCCCTGCTGGACGGGCTGGAGGACGAAAGGAAGCTGACACACGCGGAACGGGAAGCGCTCAGGCCGGAGGACCTGGCGCGGTTCTTCAATTCATCTTTGGGACAAAGGGCGCTGGCCTCGCCCCGGGTCCAAAGAGAATGGCCCTTTAACCTGATCGCGGACGGCGAAACCGTGGTCCAGGGCGTGCTGGACCTGTGCTTTGAGGAAAACGGCTCCTGGGTGCTGGTGGATTACAAGACCGACTTCGTGACCGGGATGGACGCCCTGCTTGCCCGTTATGCCTCCCAGCTCAACTGGTACGCCCGCGCTTTGGAGACCCTGACGGACAAGCCTGTCAGGGAGGCGCTGCTGTATTCCGTGCGCCTGGGAGATTTCATCGAAGTCCCGCGGGAGAAAACGGAAACGGAGAAGCCGTAATAGCATCCGACGGCCCCAAAAGAAAGCGGACATGGGCCGCGGCGGCCGGAAGGCTGTGGGCGGAGAGAAGGTTATCATAAAAACACAGCCGGGCCCCGGCGGGACGTACCGCAGGACCCGGCTTTTTGCCGCCATGAAAAAAAGGCACGGCCCGGATCAGAACGAGGGGTGATCCGGGCCGCGCCAATTTTCTGGAGGTATGTATCCCTTATTCAGCAGCTGAGGCGACGGCCTGCGCGAGGGCCTTCAGCGCCTCCTCCTGGGAGGGCTTGATGGCGGATTTGATCGTCAGGGTATCGCCCAGCTTCGGGCAGTTTTTGAGGGAGGACAGGATTTCCTCCATCAGCTTTCCGGAGTTGGGGGCCCAGGTGCCGTTTTCGATCAGGGCCCAGGGACGGTTTTGCAGGTCGTGGGCTTTGAGGTCCATAAGCAGGTGCTCCATGGGGGTGAAAATGCCGTTGTTGTAGGTGGAGGAGGCGAATACCAGCACCTTGGCGCGGAAGGCCTCGGCCACCAGGTCGCTCAGGTCGGTGCGAGCGGCATCATAGACCCGGGAAGAAATCCCAAGGTCGGACAGCATCGTGCTCAGACGGACGGCGGCGTCCAGCGTATGGCCGTAGACGGAGCCGGCGAAGATGACTGCCTCGTTGTCTTCCGCCTGATAACGGCTCCACTGGTCGTACTTGCCGATAAACCAGGAAAGGTTTTCGCGCCAGACGGGGCCGTGCAGGGGCAGTATCTTGCGGATGTCGAGCTTGGCGGCTTTTTTGAGCACGTTCTGCACAGGCGTGCCGTATTTGCCGACGATGTTGGCGTAATAGCGCCGGGCGTCAGGCAGCCATTCTTCCTCAAAGGGCACCTCGTCGGCGAAAAGCCTGCCGTCAAGCGCGCCGAAGGTGCCGAAGGCGTCCGCCGAAAAGAGCCAGCCCTCGGTGCTTTCATAGCTCAGCATGACCTCGGGCCAGTGCACCATGGGGGCCAGGGTGAAGGTGAGCTGATGCCTGCCGCAGGAAAGCGTGCCGCCTTCGCCGACGGCCGTGACGCGGGAGGAGATGTCCAGCCCGAAGAACTGGCTGAACATGGCCTGGGCCTTTTTGGTCATCACCACCCGGGCTTCGGGGTGGTCCGCCAGCACCCGGGCCAGGGTGCCGGAATGATCCGGCTCCATATGATGGACGATCACGTAATCCAGCGCCCTGTCCCCCAGGGCTTCGCTGAGATTGGCGAAAAAGGCCTCCTTTTCACGCTCGTCCACGGTGTCGAACAGGACGGTTTTTTCGTCCAGCAGCAGGTAGCTGTTGTAGGTCACGCCCCGGGGAATGGGGTACACGCTTTCAAACAGGTCGGTTTTAACGTCGTCCACACCCAGGTAAATCAGGTCATCAGCGACACGGCGAAGCATTTTGATTATCCTCCGTTGATTTGATATTATTCGATCGCGCCGGTTACGGTTTCATTTCTTTTATGATCCGCGCAATGGGGCGGTACCCCGCGTTACAGCGCGTGTTCCGGCGTCACGCTGCTTTCAGCGGCGGGGGCCACAGGGCCACAATACCAGCCGAGGATACAGTCCCTGCGGACGTAGTGGCGGCCGGCAACGGTGCGGATGAGGCTCAGCTCGTCCCCGGCGCGCACGGGCAGGAGATAATCCGTGATGTCCGTGTTGAGCTGGCCGGGGTGCTCAAAATCGAGCGCGGATACCGGGACGCGCACCTTTTTCCCGTGCCAGGAGACGAGCGCGAAATCGGGATCGTCCCGGGAAAGAACGGTCACCTGCCGGTCGTGGAACTTGATGTAGGTATGATCCGAAGAGGGCCGCTGGTCCTGAAGGGCGGTGACGCGGGGCAGGTCGTCCTCCCAGACGAAGGAAAAATCCCCGCTTCCCGGGAAGGGCTGGATCACGCAGTTGAGCTGGCCGCTTTTTTTGACGCCGCAGCCGCCGTCCAGGCAGAGAATATGCCGTTCCCGGCACAGCAGCGGGGACATATCCATCAGGTCGTCCCGGTACAGTACGGCCGGCCAGTGGCCCACGGTCACGTATTTGGGAAAGGAGAGGCCACTGCTCAGAAAGTCGTCCAGTTTGAGCACGGCGTGACAGTCCTTCCCCGCGAGCTCATGAAGGCGCAGGTGCGGCACGCCTCCGTGCACGAAGGTCATATCCGGTGTATCCAGGATGGTGGGAAGCCACTCAAGAAAATGAAGCTCCGGGGCAAAGTGCGCGCGGATCAGGCGGACGGTCTCGGCCTCGTCCATATCGGCCGTGAAGGGAACGCCCATTTCCCGGCACATTTCCATCAGCAGGCAGCCGCCCCACCAGTTTTTCATCAGCGGCGCGTAGCTGAACAGGGTGTGGCGCTTTTCCGCGTCGTCGGTCAGCAGCTTGCCCAGGGTGAACACGTCCATGTTGCCCATCAGCGTATACACGCGGTGGGTACGGGACAGATCCATCAGCGTGCGGACGACGGCCAGGCTTTCCGTGCCCTTTTCCAGCAGGTCGCCCACGACCACCAGGGTGTCCTTTGGCCCGAAGGCGGCCCGCCTGAGCAGCTTTTTAAAGGCCGTGGCGTGACCGTGGATGTCAGATATCATCAGCACGCGCTGTCCCGCGGGAAATTCGGTCTGCACAAGCCGGGTTTCCAGATAGGGCGGCAGGCTCATTTTTCAATCATCTCAGTGCGTTTGGGGCCGTTGGACAGATAGCGGATGGGCGTTTCGATTTCCTTTTCGAGGAATTCGACGTATTTGCGGCAGTTTTCGGGCAGGTCGGCGAAGCGGCGGATGCCGCGGATATCCGTTTTCCAGCCGGGCAGGGTCGTGTAGATGGGCTTCGCTTTTTCAAGCACGGGGGTCACCGGGAAGTCCCGCGTGACGCCGTTTTCGGTCTCGTACCCGACGCAGACCCGGATTTCGTCCAGATAGGACAGCACGTCCAGGTTGGTCAGCGCCGCGTCCGTGGCGCCCTGCAGCATGCAGCCGTAGCGGGTGGCCACGGCGTCGAACCAGCCCACCCGGCGGGGGCGGCCGGTCTTGGCGCCGTATTCGCCGGCGTCTCCGCCGCGGCGGCGCAGCTCCTCGGCCTCGTCGCCGAACATTTCGGTGACGAAGGGGCCGGCGCCCACGCAGGAGGAATAGGCCTTGGTGACGGCAATGATCTCCTCCACCGCGCGGGGCGGTATGCCGGCGCCCACGGCGCCGTAGCCGGCCAGGGGGGAGGAAGAGGTCGTGAAGGGGAAAATGCCGTTGTCCGGGTCGCGCAGGGTGCCCAGCTGGCCCTCGAGCAGGACCTTTTTGCCCGCCTTCAGGGCCTTGTTCAGGTACTGGGCGACGTCCGTCACCATGGGGGCGATCTTCTGACCCAAAGCGTAATATTTTTCGGTCAGGGCGTCCGGGTCGAGCTCGGGCTGGTGATACAGCTCCCGCAGGGTGGTGTTTTTGAGGGACGCCACGTTCTGAAAGCGCCTGCGCAGGAGGTCTTTGTCGAACAGCTGGCAGACCTGCATGCCGATCTTGGCGTATTTGTCGGAATAAAAAGGCGCGATGCCGGATTTGGTGGAGCCGAAGCTGCCCTTGCCCAGACGGGCTTCCTCATAGCAGTCCAGGGCGACGTGATAATCCATAAGCACCTGGGCGCGGTCCGAAATAAGCAGCTGCGGCCGGCGGCCGGTGCGGGTCTCGACCTCGTTAAGTTCCTTTAAAAGGGCCTCGATGTCCAGCGCGACGCCCATGCCGATGATGTTGACGATCTGCGGGTGCAGCACGCCCGAGGGCAGCAGGTGCAGGGCAAATTTGCCCTCGTCGGTGATGATGGTGTGGCCCGCGTTGGCCCCGCCCTGGAAGCGGACGACGATATCGCTCTGTCCGGCCAGGAGATCGGTGATTTTGCCCTTGCCTTCGTCGCCCCAGTTGGCGCCGACAATCGCTCGTACCATAATGCCTTCTTTCTGCGCCGGTCAGGCCGGTTATCCGGCGCGGCGCGGAGGATGTGGGAGTTGAGGGAAAGCTGTCCGACCAGATAGGTGAAGCGGCGGGGAAGCCCTCACCCGGCCGGGTGTTTCATCAAAAAGCCCGGACGATCCGGTCCACGGCGGCCTGCGTATTTTCGGGGGTGTTGAAGGCGGTCAGACGGAGGTAGCCTTCGCCGGCGGCGCCAAAGCCGGCGCCGGGGGTGCCGACCACCTGCGCGCGGGACAGCAGGGCGTCAAAGAATTCCCATGAGCCCATCTGACCGGGGGTCTTGAGCCAGATATAGGGGGAATTGACGCCGCCGAAAACGGTGAAGCCCGCCTTTTCGAGGCCCTCGCGGATGACCCGGGCGTTGGAAAGATAGCCGTCCACCAGGGCGCGCACCTCGCGCGCGCCTGTGTCGTCCAGCGCGGCGGCGGCGGCCACCTGCACAGGGTAGGACACGCCGTTGTTCTTGCTTTCCCCCCGGCGGCGCCACAGGGCGCCTATGGACACGGGGCGGTCCCCGTCCAGCCCGGTCAGCTCCTCGGGGATAACGGTGTAGGCGCAGCGGACGCCGGTGAAGCCTGCGTTCTTGGAAAACGAGCAGCATTCGACCGCGCAGGTGCGGGCGCCCTCGATCTCAAAGATGCTGTGGGGGACGTTTTTATCGGTGATATAGGCCTTGTACGCCGCGTCAAAGACGATCAGCGCGCCGTGCGCGTTCGCCCAGCGGACGATGGGGGCAAGCTGTTCGTACGTAAGCGCCGTGCCGGTGGGGTTATTGGGGCTGCACAGGTACAAAACGTCCACCGGCTCGTCCGGAAGCTTCGGCGCAAACCCGGTTTCCGGCGTGCAGGGCAGGGTGATCAGACGGGGGTAGACGCCGTTTTCCTGAAAGCCCAGGCGGCCCGCCATGGCGTTTGAATCCACGTAGACGGGATAGACCGGGTCAGTCACGGCGATGCGGGTATCCGGGGAAAAGAGCTCCTGGATGTTGCCGGTATCGCTCTTGGCGCCGTCGGACACGAAGATCTCCCGCCGGGTGAGCTTCACGCCCAGAGGCGCGTATTCCTTTTCGATGATGGCGTCCAGCAGGAAGTCGTACCCTTCGTAGGGAGGATAGCCGCGGAAGCCTTCCGGTGTGCCCATGTCCAGGGCGGCTTTGGAAAAGGCCTGCGCCACGTGGGGGGACAGTGGACGGGTCACGTCGCCGATGCCGAGACGGAGGATATCCTGCCCGGGATGGGCGGCGGTGTATTCAGCCACCCGGCGGGCGATATCGGCGAAAAGATAGGCCTTGTTCATCCGTGCGATGTAAGCGTTGATCTTCATAAGCGCTCTCCTTTTGCCGGTATCAGTCGTGGTTCCAGACGCCATCGTACACGAATTCGGCGCTTCCGGACATATAAACGTGATTGTCAGCGGCGTTCCACTGCAGGTTCAGGTTGCCGCCGGGCAGCTTCATCTGCACCGAACGGTCGCAGGTGCCGGTCAGTACGCCGGCCACCAGGGAGGCGCAGGCGCCGGTGCCGCAGGCCAGGGTCTCCCCCGCGCCGCGCTCCCATACGCGCATCTGCAGCACGTCCCGCTTGATGGCGCGGACGAATTCGACGTTTGTGCGCCGGGGGAAAAGCGGATGATGCTCGATCATGGGGCCGAGCACCGGCAGGTCGATGACCTCCGGGTCGCGCACGAATATCACGGCGTGCGGGTTGCCCATGTTGACGCAGGTCACGAACAGCGTCTGTCCCATCATCTGAAGGCGGTGCTTCAAAACCATTTCTCCGGGAAGGTCCACCGGGATCAGCCGGGGGGAAAGCTCGGGCGAGCCCATGTCCACCCGGACGTTTACGACGGTGTCATCGTCCACCGTCAGCCACAGCTGGCGGATGCCGCCCTTGGTCAGAAGGGACAGCTCCAGCTTGTCCGTCATGCCGCGTTCGTACATGTAGCGGCCGATGCATCGCACGGCGTTGCCGCACATTTCGGACTCGCTGCCGTCCGCATTGTAGATGCGCATGGAGGCGTCGGCCCCGTCCGCCTCCTGCAGCAGCACCAGGCCGTCGGCGCCCACGCCGTAGTGCGGGCGGCACATCTGGATGGCCAGGCGGGAGGGATCGCTGACATCCTCCTCAAAACAGTTGACGAGAATAAAGTCGTTGCCGATGCCCTGCATTTTGGTAAAGCGCATGATATTCCTCCAAGTCGATTCAGGGGCAGACTCGCGCGGGGATGCGTAAGCGCGGACGGGAAAAGCCCGGCCAGAGAAACGGTATTACATCCTCTCGGGCGCTTCCACGCCGATCAGGGTGAGGCCGGTCCGGATGACGTTTTTGACAGCCCGGGTCAAAAGCAGGCGGGCCAGTGTGCCGGCGGGGTCGCTTTCCTCCAGCACCCGGTGCTCGTAGTAGAACTTGTTGTAGGCCTTGGCCAGGTCGGTCACGGCGCGGGTGATGAAGGAGGGCTCGTATTTGTCGGCCGCGTCGCGCACGGTCTCGGGGAAGCGGGACAAAAGCAAAAGCAGCTGCTGGCATTCGTCGTTGTCCAGCGCGGCGTAATCAGGGGCGATGGAGGTCAGGTCCGGCGCCTTGCGAAGCACCGAGCAGCACCGGGCGTGGGTATACTGGACGTACGGGCCGGTCTCCCCGTCGAAATTGAGGGCGCGGTCCCACCTGAAATCGATGTCCTTGATGCGGCCGTTCTGCAAAGTGGAATAGACCACCGCGCCCACGCCCACCTGCCGGGCGATCTCTTCCTTGTTTTCAAGGTTCGGAGATTTTTCGGTGATGATGTCCAGCGCCTTTTCCTGCGCGCGCTGCAAAAGCTCGTCCAGATAGATCATCACGCCCTTGCGGGTGGAAAGCGCCTGCCCTTCGTAGGACACCATGCCGAAGGCCACGTGCTTCATCTGCGTTTTCGCCCAGTCGTAGCCCATCAGCTCCAGCACCTTGAACAGCTGGCGGAAATGCAGGTCCTGCTGGTAGGCCACCACGTACAGGCACTGGTCAAAATCGTAGGTGTTCTTGCGGTACAGGGCGGCGGCCAGGTCCCGCGTGTGGTAGAGCGTCGCGCCGTCGCTTTTTAAAATCAGGCAGGGCGGCATGCCGTATTCCTCCAGGTCCACCACCTTGGCGCCGTCGGAATCAATGAGCAGGCCCTTCTGTTCGAGTTCTTCGACCACCTGGCCGGTCTTGTCGGCGTAAAAGCTCTCGCCGGCGTAGCTGTCAAATTTGACGCCCAGGATGTCGTAGACGCGCATGGCGTCCTTGAGCGTCACGTCCTTGAACCAGCGGAAGATGGACAGGGCTTCTTCGTCTCCCTGTTCGATCTTCTTGAACCAGGCGCGGCCTTCCTCCTCCAGGGCGGGATCTTTTTCCGCTTCCTGGTTGAAGCGGACGTAGAGCTTTGTCATCTCCTCCACGCCGCCCTTTTCGATCGTTTCCCTGTCGCCCCAGTGCTTATAGCCGGCGATCATCTTGCCGAACTGGGTGCCCCAGTCCCCCAGGTGGTTGATGGACACGGTCTTATAACCCAGGAAATCGAATATCTTTTTAAGGCTGTTGCCCAGCACGGTGGTGGACAAGTGGCCTATATGGAAGCGCTTGGCGATGTTGATGGAGGAATAGTCCAGGCAGACGGTTTTGCCCGCGCCCTCCTGACCGGCGCCCCACCGGGCGCCTGCTTCAAGCACGGCGTCCAGGGTGCTTTTGGCGAAATTGCCCCGGTTAAGGAAAAAATTGAGGTAGCCGCCCGCGCATTCGGCCCGCGCCAGATGGGGCGCGTCAAAGGCCGCCTGCAGGGCCTGGGCGATGGCCGGCGGGGCCTGGCGCAGGCTGCGGGACAGCTTGAAGCAGGGAAAGGCGTAATCGCCCAGCTTTTTTTCGGGCGGTATTTCCAGCAGACCGCTCAGATCCTCCGGCAGGCCCTGTGCGGCCGGATATACCCTTTCGATGGTCTGCCTGAGTGACAGCGCAACTTCCTGCTTGAGATCCTTCACGGCTGGTGCCCCTTTCTTTTCCACACCTTTTAGTGGAATGAATTCAATCTTACCATAAAAAAGGGGGGTATGCAATTGCAACCCTGGCCAAATAGTGGTTTTCTTTCGCATTTTTCCGTACAATGCGAAACAGCAGGAAACAAAACGTCCGTTTTTCCGCCCCGGAACCTGCCCCGGACTTTACATTCTGCCTCTGATCCGGTATAATGTTGGTGAACCTGAAGAAAGGAGCGGATGAGCATGGCCAAGACCATTACCAAAGATATGTCCCTGACAGAGGTGCTGTCGATCGACCGCGGCACGTCCCAGGTGTTTCTGGATTTCGGCATGACCTGCCTGGGCTGCCCGTTTTCCATGATGGAAAGCATCGAGCAGGCCAGCGCCGGCCACGGCGTGAACGCCGACGAGCTGGTGGACCAGCTGAACGCCTACCTGGCCGAAAAGGAAGCGGAAAAGTAATACTGTCCAGCTTCCGGCGGGTTCCCGAACAAAACGGGGTCCCGCCGTTTTTTATTTGCATATTCCAGATCGGACGAAACATAATTTCAGAAAAATCTGTTTTTTGTGTAACGAACCGGGACCGGCCGCGTATGCATGTATGAAGGCGGGATCAACAAAACAAGCTGAAACAACAGCAAAAGAAAACGCCAAAAACAAACGAAGGAACTTTGAAAGGAGAAAAACAATGAGCGTTATGGAAATGAACAGGGAGCAGGAGAACAGGATCGCTTTCATGAATGAGAACATGGAACTGAGCGAGGAAGAACTCGAAGAAGTAGCCGGCGGCAGCTGGTGGCGCAAGGCCATCGCCTGGACCAGCAGCGCGGCAGTGGGAGCTGTGGGGGGCGCTGTGAGCAGTTTCTGCCCGGCGGCATCTCCGCTGGCTGTGAAAGCGGTCATTGGCTATAGTGTGGCTGCGGGCATCTGGAGCTGCGCGGACGACTGAAGAGATCAGCTGGTAAAAAAACCATCATTTCACAAGCCGGAAAGTGATGAATACAGGCCAGACCCCTTAAGGCAGACACCTCTTAAGTAAATGGAATACAGGCATTAAAAGGATGATTCTGACACGAGTCGTCCTTTTTTTATACTTGAGGCAACCGCAGGAATGTGATACAATCCCTCCTGTTAAGAACACGCCGGGGCCCATACGGCGCCGGCAGAAAAGAGAGGCATCCGTATGAACCAAGTTTTGTCGCTGCTGCTGGCCCTGAGCCTGGCGCTGGGCGGCCTGGGCGCCGCTTCGCTGGGCGCGCTGCCCGCCGCGCCGGCCGGACCGGCCGTGACGGAAGAAGCGCCGCGGGCCGCCTATGACCTGCCCGACCCTACCGTTTTCCCGGAGCTGCCCGATGACAAGGTGGAGCTGCCGCAGGCGGGCGACACCGTGTACGGCTTTACCGTAAAGGAAATCCATCCGTTTTCCATGCTGGGCGCGCAGATCGTGCTGTTTGAGCATGAGCGGACCGGGGCGCAGCTGGTGTATATCGCCAACGAGGATACCAACCGCGTCTATCAGCTGACCTTCCTGACCGACGCGGTGGACAACAAGGGCCTGCCGCACGTGTTTGAGCATTCCACGCTGGACGGGTCGCGCAAGTATCCGTCCAAGACGCTGTTTTTCAACCTGATCTATCAGACCTACAACACCTATATGAACGCCTTCACCACCGAAAGGATGACCTCCTACCCGGTGGCGAGCCTGTCCGAGGAGCAGCTGCTCAGGTACGCGGACTATTACACAGACAGCTGCCTGTTCCCGCGCATCATGTGGGACGAAAGCATTTTCCGCGAAGAGGCCTGGCGCTACCGCCTGGAAAAGCCTGAGGACGAGCTGAAGATCGAGGGCACGGTGTATTCCGAGATGCAGGGCGCCAATACCCTGGCCAGGATGGCCAATTTGAACTTCCGCCGCGACGCCTTCCCCGGCTCCCTGACCGGGAACGACTACGGCGGCAGCACCGAAGCCATCCCCGACATGACCTGGCAGGACCTGCAGGAATACCACAACAAATATTATCACCCCTCCAACATGGTCGCCTATCTGTACGGCAGCTTCCAGGACTACACGGCTTTCCTGAAGCTGCTGGACGACACCATTTCAGAGTTTGAAGCGCGGGAATTCACCCGCGAAGACCCGGGTTATACGCCCATCACCGCCTACGTCCGCACCGAGCACGCCTTCCCGGCGACCGCCGATACCAATACGGACCACACCTCCATGGTGTACTACGGCATCCTTTGCCCGGGGCTTGAGGGAGAAGAGCAGAATACCCTGGACACCCTGACCGACCTGATGGTCTCCGAGTCCTCTCCCATCAGTCAGGCCGTACGGGCGGCGCTGCCCACGGCCTCCTTCGCCACCTATTTCGACGTGGCGGGTCCCGAACCTGCCGTCATGTTTATCGCGCAGAACGTCAACCGCGGGGACGCCGACATATTCAAGTCCGTCGTGGACAAGCAGCTGCGCCTGATCGCCCAGAACGGCTTTGAGCAGGATTTCGTGGACGGCGTGATGGCCAGCGTGTCCCTGTCCACCCTGCTGTCCGGCGAGAGCGCCCAGGCGGGGCTGGACCTGCTGCAGAGCATGGCCACGCTGTATTCCTATTCCGGAGACCTTTTGAGCTATCAGAAATACGTGGACAGCCTGGCCATGATGGATCAGTGGAACAGGGAAGGCCGCTATCAGGCCGCGGTCGGGAAGTGGCTGACGGATTCCGCCTACAAGGTCATGAGCGTCACTTATCCCGAGCCGGGGCTTCGCGAAAAGCTGGACGCGGCTGAAAAGGAGCGCCTGGCCGCCGTCAAGGCCGCGATGAGCGAAGAAGAGATCGCCGCCCTGGTCAAAAAGACCAACGCCAGGGAACCCGAGGAAGATTCTTCCCGGGAGCTTTCGCGCCTGCAGGCGGTGAGCGTACAGTCCCTGCCTGAGGAGATCAAGATCTACAGCGTGGAAGAAAATGAGGACGAGCTGGGCGTGCGCTATGTGAACGTCGACGCCAGCGTCAGCGGCGTGGGCGAGGCGGACCTGTTCCTGTCCGCCGCGGCGGTGCCCCAGGAGGATCTTCACTGGATGAAGCTCCTGACCGACCTGGTGGGCCGCATGGATACCGAGCGCTATACCCGTGAAGAGGCCGCGGTGCTGGCTTCCCGCTATCTGTACGAAGGGAACGTGCGCGTATCCATGCTAAGGGGAGAAGAGCGGGGCAGCTTTACCCCTTATATCCGCATGACGTGGAAGGGCCGGGACGAAGACCTGAAGGCCGGCTACGACCTGATGTACGAGCGGGTGTTCAAAATGAAGCTGGACGACGCGCAGAAGCTGCTGGAGGGCGTTTCGGCCGTGCGGTCGGCGCTCAGGTCCAGCATTCAGGCCTCCCCGTTCAATGTGCAGCTGTACCGCGCCTTGGGCGTGACCTCCCCGATGTACCGCTATTACGGCTATGTGAACCAGCTTGAGTACTATGAATTCCTGACCGGGGTCGAGACCGCCCTGCAGGAGGATCCCGCGCAGGTGACGGCCCGGCTGCAGGCGGTGAGCGCTTTCCTGGAAAACAGTGACGGAGCCGTCGCCGGCTTCAGCGGAAACAAGGAAAGCCAGCAGGCAAACGCGCCCCTTGCCAAAGAATTCTTTGCCGGACTTAAGAATCACGAGGAGCGGGAGGCCGTCGTGTACGACCTGCCCCGTCCGGCTGAAAGCGAGGCGCTGGCTATTGAGAGCGCCGTGCAGTTCAACGGCATCGCGGCCGACTTTGAGACCATGGGCCTTGACCCGGACGACTACGACGCCGGCCTGGAGGCCGTGACCGGCCTGGTGCTGGACAAGTTCCTCTACCCCATGCTGCGCGACCAGTACGGCGCGTACTCGGTGTTCCACTCCACGATGAATGACGAGGGCATGTACATCGTGACCTACCGCGACCCCAACGTGGAAGAGACCTATCAGGTCTTCTCCCGGCTGCCCGATCTGCTGCGCGGCCAGGCTGTCGATCAGAAAACGCTGGACGGCTATATCCTGAGCGCGTATGTGAACTATGCCCGGAGTGCGGGAGAGCTGAACGGGGCAGTCGGCGCCCTGCTTACCACCATGGAGGGCAGGGAACAGGACGAGGCGCTTGAAAACATGCAGGCGCTGAAAGCCGTGACCCCGGACAAGCTCAAAAAGTACGCCGATATCTATCAGGCGCTGATGCAGAAGGGCTTCGTGTTCTCCGCCGGCGGCCTGGGCGTCATCAACAGGAACGCCAGATATTTCCAGCAGGTGCTCAACCCCTTCGGCACCAAAGACCAGTCCCAGGTGACGCTTTCGGACGTCAGGGAGGACGATCCCGTGTATCCGGCGGTGCGCTACGTGTTTGAGAACGGACTGATGAGCGCCAAAGCGGACGATGTCTTCGGCGTGAACGACCCCGCCACCGTAGACGAGCTGGCCCGGGCGCTGTTCAGCCTGGTGGGCGGCGCGCCCGACAGCGCCTACGCCTTCTTTGCCCAGTACGGCATCACCGACGCTCCCGATGCGGAACTGACCCGCGGCACGGCCGGGGATATCATCTACCTGCTCCTTCGTGCCCTGCAGGCTCCCGAGCAGGAGCTGGACGGCTCGGCCTATGCGGATTATACCGATGAACACGCCACGATGCTCGAGGGCATCGCCTACGGGCTGATGCTCCCCGTGCAGGGCGAAAACGGCCAGCTGCTGGCCGCTGATCAGCTGATGAACCGCGGCGAGGCCGCGTGGGCGGTGTACGCGCTGTCCAAACTGCTCGAGTAATCCATTCTGTCTGGCCGGCGTCCGGTTGAGTTCTCTTCCGGATGCCGGCCAAAAATAATGCTTGACAAAAGTCAACAAATCGGGTAATATAGCTTTTGCCGGTTTAAACATCGGCGCGTTAGCGGCGGGGGAGCATAGCTCAGCTGGGAGAGCATCTGCCTTACAAGCAGAGGGTCACAGGTTCGAGCCCTGTTGTTCCCACCATCATTTGGCCCGGTAGTTCAGTTGGTTAGAACGCCAGCCTGTCACGCTGGAGGTCATGGGTTCGAGCCCCATTCGGGTCGCCATATATGCCTTGGTAGCTCAGTCGGTAGAGCAGCAGACTGAAAATCTGCGTGTCGGTGGTTCGATTCCGCCCCAAGGCACCACAGGATGCGGTAGTAGCTCAGTTGGTAGAGCGCCACCTTGCCAAGGTGGAGGTCGCGAGTCCGAGCCTCGTCTACCGCTCCATTTTTTAAGGCGCCATAGCCAA
>CADAQF010000019.1 GCA_902790015.1 uncultured Eubacteriales bacterium
GATTTTGCAAGAGATAAACGTTTGGATTTCCAATAGTTTCAATGGGTTTCAGATGTCCACACTAGGACTTCATAGTGTTGTGTTCCGGGAATCTAGGTTAAAAAGGGGCTGCCTCTTGTGCCAAATCTTTCTTTGGCGTTTTGAGACAGCCCCTTTTATCGTTTTTACTGTATGTACTTATCCATTATTCTTAGAAACAATCAGCTGATACTTCCCCAAATAATTTCAATTCATTCGCCGATTTCTTTATATGTCTTTGTCAATTGAGTTTTTCCTTTGAGCGTCTTCATCGGCAAAAGACTGCAGTATAGTATTCATCTCTTTCTCAGTGAGGTATTTATAATTCATTGAAATCTGATGACTATTTTTACTGTATGATCCTACTACATCACATAACACATATCCTGATTCGAATTGAAGCAACCATTGAGCATAATCTGAAAGTGTAAATACACTAGGAAAATAATCCCACGCTCGGCCTTCGATAGAAAATATATCTCCATCATTGAAATGTATTGGCTGCTGGTACTTATTTGTCAGAGCAGAAACAATATCGTTAAAGGCGCTTTTATACTGAGATGACGAATCATAATAACCAAACCAGTAATACAATTCAATAAACCGGTTGTTCTCATCAAAGTAATACGTTACATTATCTTGAGTTTCTGCACATCTTCCGATTGATACTCCAGCAATATATTCTTCTTTTAAAGATAATGTATTGTATTCACTTTTAATGTTCCTTCTTGTTGTTCCATTTGCCGCTTCAATTGCATCAATCTCTTCGATCGACATGCCAAATTGAGCACCACCTCTTATTGTAAATACTCCTTTCTGCTTTATTTCTACAGCTTTTACTGGAATCACAATAATCTGTACGATTACCAGTAATATCAACGCAAATGTCTTTTTCATTCGGCATCTCCTTCTTTCTATACTCCTTCGGAAATACCTTTAGGAGATTTAAGGAACAGAGATTGTAAACTCTTGCGTGTAGTAAATTGGATTATCAACGTCGTCATCCAAGATTACACCTGCAGAAATAATAAAACTGTATCTTTTACTTCCCAAATACTGGAAATCCTGAATTGCACTATCCTCAGGCAGTTCGAAGCTAACTTTGCTATATCCATATTTTTTTGCTGCACTTTTCCATTCTGCTTCGTCAAGGCCCAAATCAACATCGCCGGACCTTACAATTTGTCCAGAAGACATCTTTTTAACATAGATAGTAACAAAAAAAGTTCCGTCTTTGTGCTTATCCAAGCCAAAAATTGCTACACCATATTTTCCATCATCTGAAATATACCAATCATCCAGTTTTCTCGTTGTTGTTTTTCTTTCCGTCGAAAGCGCAAATGCAAACGACGAAAGACTTAACACAGTACACATAATCAAAACCACGGCAACAGTTTTTTTCAACATAATAGACTCCTTTCAATAGTACATGTCAGCATATGGAATACAAATGAAAAACATATTATCAATGAACATCAGTCGTACTTAATTAATTACCTCCTTTACATTACTTGGCCTTCCCATATTATAACCATATGGTTATTTTTCTGCATATTACCACTTTTTTGCATTATTGTCAATATAATCATTCGGTTATTGACAAGGTGGTGCTTTCTTGTGGCTCAATACAAGAGAATTCGAGATCTTCGTGAAGACCATGATCTTACACAGTCACAAGTTGCTAAGATGCTTGGAATGAAGCAACCGCAATATTTTCGATATGAACAGGGCTACCGAGACATTCCGACAGACATCCTGATTAAATTAGCAGATTATTACCAAGTTTCAGTAGACTATCTTCTTGGAAGAACTGATCACTCCGACTTTTAGTAAATAAGTCTTCATAATTCCCCAAATCTGCCTTTTGAACTTTTTTTCTGAGATTCCCAATGTAATCGGAATTAGAATATGGACTGACTATTGTTTCAAAAAACTGGTCAAAATACCTTTAAAGTGCAAAATAGATTAGAGTGCCAAAGTCAACATCTTTATATTGTGAGATGCATAAACCATCCAAAAGTTGTAAGATATTGACACCCCCTTTTCCCCGGTGATACAATATTTGTCAGAAAATCCTCAATGACCCGGAGGAACCGTCTATGCCCAAGGAGATCCGGATCGACGTCCGGCTGGATGCCGGAACCTTCCGCCGTTTTGCCCTGTTCGACATGCTGAAGCTCAGGAAAAAGGCCCGAAAGCCCCTGGTATTCGCGCTGATATTCATCGCCTTCGCCGTCGTCGCCATGCTGTTCAGGCGGCAGGAGAGCGCCCTGCTGGCAAGCGTGCTGCTGGCCGTGGGGCTGGCGCTGCCGCTGGTTTACTTCGGCACCTTTTTATCCCAGGTGAACCTGCAGGCGGAAAAGCAGAAGCTTAAACCTCCCCGCCGGGTGTACCTGATCACGCTGGGGCCCGAGGGCGTGACGGCCGAAAACACCAGCCGCAAGGAGGAACCCCAGTTCCTTCCCTGGGAGAAGGTGCCCGCCGCCTACAGCCGAAAAGGCTGCGTCTACCTGTATGTTTCCCCCGCCCGGGCCTGGCTCCTTCCGGCCGGGCAGGCCGACGCGCCGGACGATATCGTCCGGCAGTACCTCAAATCCCATCTCCGCGAACGCGCCCGCTTCTGATTCCTCTTTCCCCTTCCATCCATATAAAAAAGGAGAATGACTTATGAAAATGACCTTCCGCTGGTACGGCAGTCAGTCCGATCCTATCCCCCTCAAGTACGTCAAACAGATCCCCGGCATGACCGGCCTGATGGGCCTGCTGGACAAGCCCGCCGGCGTGGACTGGCCGGAAGACGAATTCCGGGCCCTTAAAAAGGAAGTGAACGACGCCGGGCTTGCGATCGAGGTCATCGAGTCCGTGAACGTCCACGAGGACATCAAGCTGGGCGTCCCCTCCCGGGACGAATATATCGACAACTATATCTCCACCCTGAAAATGCTGGGCCGCAACGGCGTGAAGGTGGTCATCTACAACTTCATGCCCGTGTTCGACTGGCTGCGGACCGACCTGGCCCGCGTCATTCCCGAAGACGGCAGCAACAGCCTCTACTTTGACGAAAAGGACCTGGGCGAGATGGGCCCGCTGGAGATCGTGAAAAAGACCGCCGAAGGCTCCCAGGGCTTCACCCTGCCCGGCTGGGAGCCCGAGCGCCTGGCGCTGCTTGAAAAAACGCTCAAGCAGTATGAGGGCGTCACCGGGGACGACCTGAGGAAGCATTATAAGTATTTCCTGGATGCCGTCATTCCCGTCTGTGAGGAAACGGGCATCCGCATGGCCTGCCATCCGGACGATCCGGCCTGGCCCATTTTCGGCCTGCCCCGCATCGCCCACAGCATGGACGATTTTGACAGGATCGTGAAGCTGCACGACTCCCCCGCCAACACCGTGTGCCTGTGCACCGGCTCCCTGGGCAGCAACCCGGATAACGACGTGGTCGCCTGCATCCGCCACTTCGGCACCATGAACCGCATCGGCGCCATGCACGTGCGCAATATCAAATTCCTCGGCTATCACCACTTCAGGGAAGCCTCCCACCTGTCCGCGGACGGCAGCCTGGACATGTACGCCATCATGAAGGCCATCTACGACACCTGCCCGGACACCTATGTCCGCCCCGACCACGGCCGCATGATCTGGGACGAAAAAGGCCGTCCCGGCTACGGCCTGTACGACCGCGCCCTGGGCGCCGCCTATCTGAACGGCGTCTGGGAAGCCATCTGCAGGGAAAATGCCTGATCTGCATGAAAGGAGCGTCAGTATCATGAAACTGTCCTATGAAGGCATCAAAGACGCCGCCCCGTGGCAGGCCGCCGGGATCGCCCTGCCCCGATACGACTGGAAGGACATGGCCGCGCGCACCGAGGAAAACCCCGTGTGGCTGCACTTCGGCGCCGGCAACATATTCCGCGGGTTTATCGCGGGCCTCCAGCAGCGCCTGCTGAACCAGGGCCTGGCCGACCGCGGCATCCTGGCGGCGGAAACCTTCGACTATGAGATCATCGACCAGATCTACGACCCCCACGATGCCATGACCCTGATGGTCACCCTGAAGGCCGACGGCCATACCGACAAGGAAGTCATCGCCTCCATCGCGCGGGGCATCCGCGCAAGCGTGAGTCAAAAGGACGAATGGGCCCGCCTGGTACAGGCATTCAGAAGCCCGTCGCTGCAGATGGTGTCCTTCACCATCACCGAAAAGGGCTATTCCCTCAGGGGCCTGAACGGGGAATACCTGCCCGTCGCCCAGGCTGACCGGCAGGAAGGCCCTCTGTCCGCCCGCCACGCCATGAGCGTGGTGACCGCGCTCATGTACGAGCGCTATCAGGCGGGCCGTCTGCCCATCGCCCTGGTCAGCATGGACAACTGCTCCCACAACGGCGAAAAGCTGCGCGCGTCCGTCATGGACATCGCCGGGGCCTGGCTTGAAGGGGGCTTCGTTCCTGCCGATTTCGTGGCCTATCTGAGCGACGAGACGACCGTCTCCTTCCCCTGGACGATGATCGACAAGATCACCCCCCGCCCCGCTCCGGAGATCGAAAGGGAGCTGACCGCGCTGGGGCTTGAGGACATGGCCCCGGTCGTGACCTCCAAAAAGACCTTTATCGCCCCCTTCGTCAACGCCGAGGGCCCCCAGTACCTCGTCGTGGAGGACCGCTTCCCCAACGGCCGGCCGCCGCTGGATAAGGCCGGCGTCTACCTGACCGACCGGGACACCGTGAACCGCACCGAGCGCATGAAGGTGACCACGTGTCTCAACCCCCTGCACACCGCCCTGGCCGTATACGGCTGCCTGCTGGGCTATCAGAAGATCGCCGACGAAATGAGCGACCCGCAGCTGTCCGCCCTGGTGAACCTGATCGGCTACCAGGAGGGCCTGCCCGTGGTCACCGACCCCGGCATCATCAGCCCCCGCGCCTTCATCGACGAGGTCGTGCACGAGCGGCTGCCCAACGCCTTCCTGCCCGATACCCCCCAGCGCATCGCCACCGACACCAGCCAGAAGATCCCCGTCCGCTTCGGCGAAACGCTCAAGAGCTACGCGGCGGACCCGGCGCTTCATCCCGAAACCCTGACCGGCATCCCGCTGGCCATCGCCGGGTGGCTGCGCTACCTGCTGGGCGTGGACGACGAAGGCCGGGAAATGCCCGTATCCGCCGACCCGATGCTGGAAACCCTCCGGCAGGCCCTGGCGGGCGTCACCGTGGGCGACCCGGACTCCGTTTCGGGCAAGCTGGACGGCATCCTGCACAACCCCGTCCTCTTCGGGGTGGACCTGGCTGACGTCGGCCTGGCCGGCAAGGTGGAAGCCTTCCTGCGCGAGGAACTGGCCGGCCCCGGAGCCGTCCGCGGCACACTGCAAAAATATCTCGCGCCTCAGGCATAAAACACATATAGCAAAAAGGGGATCAGGATCGTGATGATCCTGGTTCCCCTTTTTTTGCCTTTATTCCCTGTTCTCCGCCATGAACCGCTCGATCTCGTCCGGTTCCCGGATGATGTCCCGGCTCAGGTACTCGCAGCCGTTTTCGGTGATCAGCAGGTCATCCTCGATGCGGATGCCGATGCTTTCCTCGTCGATATAAAGCCCCGGCTCGTCGCTGACGATCCAGCCGGGCTGAAGGACGTCCCCGGCGAAATCGGCGTCGTGGGTGTCAATGCCGATGGAATGGCTGACGGAATGCATATAGTATTTCCCGACGTCCTTCTTGTCCTGGATCAGGCCCATTTGGACCAGCCCTTCGCCCAGCACGTCCTTAGCCGCGTCGTTCAGCTCCCGCAGGGTCACGCCGGGGCGGGCGAAGGCGGCCACGGCCTTGTTGGCCTTAAGCACCAGCTCGTATACCTCCCGCTGGCGGGGAGAATAGCGGCCGTTGGCGGGATAGGTGCGGGTGATGTCGCTGCAGTAATTGCCGTATTTGGCCCCCAGGTCCAAAAGGAGCAGGTCGCCGTCCCTGATCTCGTCCCGGTTGGTCACGTAGTGCATCATGCAGCCGTTTTTGCCCGCGCCGGCGATCGTGGTGAAGGCTAGCTTTTCCGCCCCCAGGGCCTTGCAGGTGTATTCGAAGCGGGCCTGCGCCTGGTATTCCTTCATGCCTGGCGTAAGCGTCCGCAGGACGCTTTCAAGGCCCTGGCGGGTGATGTCCACCGCCTGGCGGACGCGGGCGATCTCGTCTTCGTCCTTGACCTCCCGCAGGGGAACGCAGGCGGCGCGCAGGTCCCGCAGGGTAACGCCGGGGTATTTGTCGCGGAATGCCCTGGCCTCCAGCGCGCTGTAATCCGGCAGGTCGCTTTCCCCGCAGCGGTACAGGTCAAAATAGGCGTATTCCACCCGGCAGCGGCCCATGATGCGCCCCACGGCCGCGCTCCAGTCCGTCAGATAGCGGACGTCCCCGATGCCGGAAACGGCGGAGGCCTCTTCCCTGGTGGGCATCCGGCCCGTCCAGCGCTCCTGCAGGGGATCGGCCTGCTCTATGAACAGCGTTTCGGTGGTCTTCCCGCCTGACTTGAAGGCCAAAAAGCGCATATTCTCCCTTTCGAGCCCTGTCAGATAAAAAAACTGGCTGTTGACCTCGAAATGACAGTAATCGTCCTCATTGGTATGCAGCGGCACGCCGGCGTAGCTCAGTATCACGCTGTGGTCCGGCATGGTTTCGTAGAGCCTTGAGCGGTGTTCAGAAAAAGACATGCATAGCCTCCTTGCGCAGTGATGATAAAAGGGATCATCCAGCCCGGTCCATTATAAGCGTTTTGCAGGGCGGAATCAAGGGACCGCAAAGGACGAAAATCAGTCCGGCCGCCGTCTTTTCTTCTGTCTTTGGCGCAGGCGGAACGAAAATTGGTTTTTCCTCCTCCGCGTCAGGCGGGACAGAAAAAAATCCCGCCGGATCGGCGGGAAAAATCGGACATATGTGCCTGTGTCTTCATTCGCGGAAGGGTGGGAGAACTACGCGTATCGGCTAATCCCTGTTCTTCTGTCGGGACAGAACAGGCATGAAACCGTCCCATCGGGCCGTTCCCACACACCGTTCGCTCAGTCGATCATCGCGCTGTACCCCTCGGGCACTTCCTCCTGCAGCGTGATACCGGTGAAATCGGCCGGAACAATGACGGTCTTTTCCCAGACGTCCGGGTCAGCAGAGGAGGCGTCAGCCGGGGTCAGCGTCACGGTGACCGTGTAGTCTTCCCCGCCTTTTTTGCCGGACAGGGTGATGACGGCCTTATCCGGGCGGGTGCGGCGGGCGTTATGGTTGTCCTGCCAGGTTTTGCGGACGATGATTTTGACGCCCCGCAGGAAGGTGTTCTGGACGGTGATCTGATCCGTCCACTGGGTGGGCGAGATGGTGGCGTTGTTGTCGCCCTCAGTGCCGTGAACGGTAGCGATGGATACCAGCATATAATCGCCTATCGAGTACCCCACGGAAATCTTCTCTCCGTTTTCGTCGATCTCCCACAGGTCGTAGGTCTTATCCTCCACATTTATGAAATAACCCTTGTTCTGCGGGATGCCGCCAGCCACTTCGATGGTTTCTACGAGCATATTTCCGTCTTCATCCACCACATAATCGCCCGTGTCCTTTTCCTGCAGGGCAAAATGGAAGGCGGCGTCAAGCCCGGTCAGGTCGGTCCCTTCGAACGGGAGGACCTCCTTTTCAACCACGACGGTCTTGACCGGGTAAAGATAGAAATTGTCGGACAGCTCGTTCTCCCCGGCCCGGTAAAGGACGTTTTTCTCGGTCACGTACTCTTCTGCGTAAACGTCCCTGGAGCATACGGCGAAATAGCGTCCCTCGCCCTGGCCGATGTCCGGGTCGTCCGTATAGACGGTGTACTGGCCGGGAGCGGAAACATCCGTCGCGAAGGAGCGGTACTGGGCGGGCATCAGGGTCAGTTCCCTGGACTCCCCGGAGCCGTCCCCGGTGATGACGATGGAGCTGAGGCCCTCAGGGTTCTGGTCATAATCGCCGATGACGCCGGCGTGGACGAAGGTGCCCTGCAGGACGGAGCCGGTGACGTTCCGCCCCTCGGTCACAGAGGTGGTGGTGCCGTCGGCGTTCACCTGACGGGTGTCAATGGCGAACTTGGTGCCGTCGGCGTAGGCCTGGACGGCGGCCTGGGAAAAGTCCATCGTGATGGTTTCGGCCATTTTATTGGCCGCTCCGGACCCTATGCCCGCCGCGCCCCAGCCGCCCACGGCGATGACGGAGCCGCCGGTCACGGTCACGTTGGTCAGGGTGTCGGCCATATAATTGGCTTCTAAGACGAAGGCGTTGAACCCGGAGCCGATGCCCGCGCCGCCGCGCATCTGCACATCATCTGATTTAGCGCCCAGGGCCGTGACTTCGCCGCCGGAAATGGCGATATCCGCCCGGTCCGCCCCGACGCCGCCGCCGATGCCCGCGCCGCCCTTTTCGCCTCCGGTGGCGGTGACGGTGCCGCCGGAAATGGCGACTGAAGTGTATTTGCAGGTGGTCTCGCCGCTGCGCCGGCTGCTTCCGCGGGCTTCCTCGCTGTTGGGCGCCCCGCCGGAGCCGATGCCGGCCGCCGCACCGCCGCCGACGGCGGTAACGTCGCCCCCGGTGATGGAGACCTCGGCGTGGCCCAGATAGCCGCCGCCGATGCCCGCGCCGCCGTGGTGGTAGTTATTGCTCTGATAATTGCCGGTGGCGACGACCGTACCGCCGGTGATGGTCACCAGAGCGTCCGCATACATGCCGCCGCCGATCCCGGCGCCGTTGGCCCCGCTGTTGGCCGATGCGGTCACCGTGCCGCCGTTGATGGTGACGTCGGCAAAGTAGTAGCCCGGACCCTTCTTGTTTTCATTATCGGGCTTGCTGCTGCCAAGGCCGGAGCCGATGCCGGAGTATCCGTTGGCGGTCACCGTGCCGCCGTTGATCACGATATGGCCGGAATCCGAATGGTTGCCGCCGCCGATACCGGCGCCCGTGCCGGAGGCGGAAGCGGTGACGGATCCGCCGTTTATCGTGATATCGCCCCATCGATCCTCTATGTACTTATAGGAACCGTCGGACGCTCCCGCGCGGGGATTTTCCGAGGTGCCCAGGGCGGCGGCGTTTCCGCCCGCGGTGAGGTTCAGCGTACCGGAGGCTATGGTGATGGCGCCGTGTACCCCGGTGTTGCTCTTGCTGCCGCCGATGGCGGCGGAATTGGCGCCGCCCGCCGCAGTAAGCTTCCCCTCGCCGCTGACGGTCAGGGAGGACAGATTGCCCTTTTCGTAGGCCGGCTCCACGGCGGCAAAGCTGCCCTGACTGGACAGGGTGTTTTCACTGCCCTCCGCCAGAATGATCGAAGCGGACACGCCGGGGTTGATCAGCACGGCCGGGCCGTTCGCGGCGCTGATGGCGACCCCGTCCAGCGTGACGGAGGCGTCCTGCGCGACCACAATGCGCTGAGCCGTTTCAGAAACGCCGTCCGCCAGGGTGACGGAGGCGTCTCCCGTCAGCGTCAGCACACCGGTTTCCGCGTCAAAGACCGCGGGACCGCCGGTTACCGAAAAATCCCCCAGGGTTTCCGAAAGCGCGGAGGGAAAGGCCAGCAGCGCCAGGCATACGAGCAGCGGCAATAAAAGCTTTTTCATGATGATCCCTTTTCTGTGACAATGTCGTTTAAAAAAAGCCTGCAGGAAGCATCCACATCATAACACAAAAACGAGAAAAAAAACACCCGTCTCCGCTATTTTTTTACAGAATTATGACGTATTTTTTAAGCCGCCGCCACTTATTGGCCCGGTCTGCCGTGTCTCTCCCGGGCTTTAGACAAGGGGAACTTTATTTCCCTTTTTGACACAATTCCGGATTGCTTTTTCGGCCTGTTTGTGGTATCGTATTCGGGCAGGTTAAATTATTCAAACCGGAGGTGACCCGCTGTGAAGATCATGAAATCCGCGGAAGATTATCTGGAAGCCATGCTGATGATGAGGGAAAAGCATGGATATATCCGTTCGGTGGATATCGCGGGGCAGCTGGGCGTGTCCAAGCCTTCGGTGAGCTATGCCACCAAAAGGCTGCGCGAAAACGGCTATATCGACATGGCGGAGGACGGGCGGATCACCCTGCTCCCTCAGGGACTGGAGATCGCCCAGCGCATCTACGAGCGCCACATGGTGCTGACCAGGCTTTTCATGGACCTCGGCGTGGACGAAAAAACCGCCGCGGACGACGCCTGCAAGGTCGAGCACGACTTAAGCGAAACGACCTTCGCCGCCATCAAGGCCCACACCCAGCGGCTGGCCGGCTGCAGGACCGCCTGCCCCGAAAAAGACACCCAGGGGGAATAAACAGCTGAATTTCAGGACCTCCGCCGCGGCAAAAACGGCGGAGGTCCTTATTATTGCCCTGCCCAAGCGCATATATCCGTTATTGTTCCCCGGCCGTCCTCCTGAATATCACCTCTGTACAGTTTTTCGGGTGGACCCGGGGCGTCTGCAGGTAGTAGGTCTTCTGGTATACATAGCTGTACCATTCCTGCAGGGTCAACGCTCCGTCCCCGTTTCCGTTTTCAGTATCCGCGGGCATGGGGCCGCTCTCGCCTACGCCCCGGGTCAGCCACACGGGGAACAGATTATACTGGTCCCGGCCTTCGAACATATAGGTCGTTTCCAGGTAGTCTCCCGCGGTCATGACGAGAAATTTATCCTCGGTCACGAATTTGCTGACATTTTTATTGGGCTGCAGCGCGTCCTGCGGGAGATCGGCGGAGCGGTAAACGCTGATGCCCGGATCCGCCTGAATGAAGGGCGTCAGCAGCCATTCGCCGTCATCGGGCTGCGGGGCGGAGGATTTCGCCGTCTCTCCGTCACCGCTGTTGAATTCCACCAGCGCCGCTCCCGGCCCGCAGGATTCAAGCAGTACGATCACGCGCCCTTTGACCCGCGCAAGGGCATCCGCCAGTTCGGGCAAAAGGATATGCGTCGCGCGGTTCTTGCAGGCCAGCGCCCCGGCAGTCATATAATTCCTGGAATAACGATCCCCGTGGATGGCGATGAAAAACAGGGAGACGTCACCTTCCCGGGAAGGGATCTCCAGCTGCTGGGTGATCTTATCGTATATCTCGGGCGCCGAAAGATCGTCAAAATCGGACAATATATACCTGCCGCCGTCGGGACCTGTGACGGAGGCCAGCATCGCCTTCATCAGGCGGACGTCGCCGCGGTTGCGCTGAATGACCTCGGTAGCGGTATATACCCCCGTAGCTTTCTGAGAAGGTGGACTCCGAAAAGAGCACAGCCCGGTAATTCGCCTGCACGACGACAGGGATGCTGGCGCTGACGCCGCCGTCCTTCGCCGAAACGGTCAGCACCGCCCGGCCCGGATACTGCCCGAAGACCACGCCGTTCTGATCCACGGTGAATATGACCTCGTCGCTGCTGGACCAGGCCAGCCGGGAAGCGGGCACCTGCGCCGGCAGCGTCTCCAACTGAACGGAGACGCTCCCGCCGTTTTTGACCGTCAATTCGCTTTCTGAAAAAAGGATCTGCGCTATTGCTCCTTCGGCATAACAGCGGATGCCGTGCTCCAGGCACCAGCTGAACGCGTAGCTGTCCTGCGGCGCTATGACCTCCACCCCCGCGCAGCCCTCAAAGGCGCTTTCATCTATTTTCTGAAGGCTTCGGGGCAGGCGGATCAGCCGGACGGAGCTTTGGGCAAAGGCGCGGGGGCCGATATACTGGACGCCCAGCGGCAAAATCACCTCATCCAGGGAGAGGTCGCCGAAAAAACCCTCGGCCTCGATGCGGACCAGGCCCTGCGGAAACGAAAGTATCCGGAAGGCGTTTGCGTTGGGGCCGGCGTCGGCGCGGGAAATACAGCCGGCTCCGGGGAGGGCTTCGGGGTGGCTTCGGGTGTCGGCGTCGGCGTCCTCAGATAAAAGCCGCCTTCGCCGGTGAAATAGGAGAACTGATCGCCCTGCCCGACGGCGGGGGAAGACAGCGTGTCGGCGCCGGCCGCCGGCAGCAGCAGGCACAGCCAGACCGTCAAACAGATAAGTACACAGCGTTTATCCATACCGTTTCCTCCCGGATTCCGTTGCGTGGCTTTTCATTTCAGCCTGATTATACACGGCATCCGGCGCTTCGGCAATCCGCTGCGGGCAAATGTCGGGAAAAGGTAACACTCTTTTCATTTTTGCGGAAACTTTTTTCATTTTTATCAGGTAAGCCGTGCATGCCGGAGGCATTCCGATAAAAGCCCAATAAAAACAGCGCCGTGAGGACGATCCGCCTCAGGCGGTTCTCATCACGGCCCTTTTCCGTCTGACCCTGTAATTTCCTGTTCGATTCTTGTATTATACACGCTTTGTATGGTATCATGCTCAATATAATAAAACCATTATTTCTTATGTATCCTCACCGTATCTTTCAGCATTCACTTCGTATCACGCCCTCACATGAAAAGGAGCCTTCCATGCGCAGAAAAATCCTGAACACTCTTTTGGCCGTACTGCTTATGCTGCCGCTGTCCGCTTCGGCGTCCTCTCCTGCCCGGGTCAGCTACCTCGGCCCGGCGGGCACCTATACTGAGGAGGCTGCCCGATTCTTCTTTCAGAACGGGGAGACCCTGATCCCCCTGGATACGGTGGACAAGGCCATCGCCGCCGTATTGAACGGCGAGGCGGACTATGCCGTCATCCCGCAGGAAAACACGCTGGGCGGCGCGGTGGCCGCTTATGTGGACGCACTCATCGGAGCCAGGGAGGCCTTCGTGGTCGGCGAGGTGGTGCTGCCCATCAGCCAGACGCTGATGGGACTGCCCGGGGCAAAGCTTCAGGATATCCGGACGGTGTACTCCCACACCCAGGGACTGACGCAGAGCGCCCGCTGGCGGACGGAAAACCTGCCGGACGCCCGGGCCGTCGAAATGGGCAGCACCGCCGCCGCGGCCAGCTTCGTCGCCCAGAGCGGGGATAAGACGATCGCCGCCGTGGCCGCGCCGGGAGCCGCTCAGCTGTACGGCCTGGAGGTCCTGGCCGAAAACGTGCAGCTGAGCTCCGCCAACAAGACACGGTTTTACGTGCTGTCCAAAGCGCTGATTAACGAGCCCGGCCTCCCCCGCGCCCTGTTCCTGATCACCTGCACGGCGGACTGGATAGACGATATCCTCATCGACCTTCATAACGCCGGCCTGGAGCTGGTGACGCTCCACGACCGCCCCGAGGGCAGCCGCCTGGGCTCCTATCATTACCAGGTCGAGGTAGAATGTGCGGACGGCATTACCCCGGAACAGATCGCCCTGGCATGCTCCTGGGAAGGCGTGCGCTTCGCGGGATGCTTCCGGGCGGCAGAAAAGACCAACTGAGCGAATTACCCGGAAACCGCTCAGCACCGAAGCCGAACAGCCGTTTCTTTCGGATGCGCAGAACGCCCTCGGCAGAAAGGTTCGCCCGCTGCGCCGAACGACGATAAATGACTTTTATGCTTTATCCCCAGCTCCCCGCAAAACGCGGTGAACACGCCCTTTTCCTGTTGCTGTTGACAAACCTGTGCGGCCGGCTGTATGATTTGCCTGCGTACAGAAATGGTACTATTTTTCCCCGCCCGGTATTTCCGTCAAGGAGGTCAAACGATGTCCAACTACCGTCATTTCAGCCTGGCCGCCTATTTCGTGGCGCACGCGGCGGCGCGCGTCACGCGGGAGGAGCTTGAAAAGCAGCTGGCCTTCATGGAAAGGTATATCCGCCTGGACAAGGTGTATCTGGAGCCCTGGCGGGGGGAGCTGGTGCCAAGGGAACAGATCGCGCTGTGCCGGTCCGTCCTGTCAGCGCACGGGATCGAAGTGGCGGGGGGACTTACCACGGTCATTCCCACCCCCGAGGGAGACGCCCCCAAGCAGCGCCTGTTCGGCACCTTCTGCTATAACGACGCGAAAATGCGGCAAAGACTCAGGGAAATCAGCGCTTATACAGCCTCCCTTTTCGACGAATTCCTGATCGACGACTTCTTTTTTACCAACTGTACCTGCGCGGCCTGCATACAGGCGCGGGACGAATTCAACCGCGCGCACGGCATCAAAAGCGGCTGGCAAAGCTACCGGCTGGACCTCATGCGCCGCGTCAGCGAAGAAGACGTGATCGCCCCGGCCAAGGCCGCCAACCCCAACTGCCGGGTGATCATCAAATACCCCAACTGGGCGGAAAGCTATCAGGAAACCGGCTATAATCCGGCGGAACAGCGCGGGCTTTTTGACGGCCTGTACACCGGCACCGAAACGCGGGATCCGGTGACCACCGACCAGCACCTGCCCCGCTACCTGAGCTTTTCCCTGATGACCTATTTTGAAAACATGTGGCCGGGCCACAACGGCGGCGGCTGGTTTGACAACTTTGACACCCATATTACGGAGCACTATCTGGAGCAGGCCTACCTGACCGCGTTTTCCAGGCCGAAGGAGCTGATGCTGTTCTGCTTCCAGTCCCTGTACGACCATATGTATGTTCCCGCTCTGGGCTTTCAGCTGGACAAGCTGGACAGCCTGCTGGATTACGCGGGCAAGCCTGCCGGCATCGCCTGTTTCCTGCCCGACAACGCCCAGGGCGAGGACAACGTGCAGGATTATCTGGGCATGGCCGGCCTGCCGGTGGTCTGTACGCCGTATTTTCCTCAGGACGCTTCACAGATCCTTTTGACCGCCTCCTCCGCATATGATCCGGATATCCTGGAAAAGCTCCGCGCCTATCTGGCGAGCGGCAAAAAGACGGCCCTGGTCACCACGGGCTTTTGGGAAGCGGTCAAAGACCGCGGCTATGAGGACCTGACCTCGATCCGCGTAAGCGCCCGGCGCGTCACCGCGCGGCGCTACCGGGTGGAGGAAAGGCAGAACGTCTGCGTGTTCCCCGAGGGCGCGCGGCCGGTCACCCTGCCCGCGCCGGAGTTCCGCAACAACAGCACCTGGGCGCTGGTGAAAGCGTCCTTTGGGGAGGAAAGCAGCGCGATCCTTTTGCGCGACGCCTATAAGGACAGTGCGCTTTTTACCCTGTCCGTCCCCGACGCCCGGCCCGACATCTATCATTTGCCCGCCCCGGTGCTGAGCGCCGTGCGCCGGCACCTGCCCGTAAACGGCGTGTGGCTGGAAGGTCCGGCGCGGATCAGCCTGTTCGTGTATGACAACGACACGGTGATCCTCTATCCCTACGTGATGGAGGGAGTCCAGCGCGGGCGGGTGATGCTGCACGTCAGGGGCGCCCGCGCCCTGTGCTCCCGTCCCGCCGGGCGTACGGTACAGCCTTTGTATGTGCGGGACGGAGAGGCCGTCTTCGACCTGCCCGCCGAGCCTGGGCGGTATACGCTTTATCAGATCATACGCTGAAGGAGGTACCCTATGCAGTACCGTCTGGACAGGCAGGGAGAAAAAATATCCGCCCTGGGCTTTGGCTGTATGCGCTTTCAGCGCAAAAACGGCCTTATCGACCAGCAGGAGACCGAAAAGGAGATCCTGCGCGCGGTGGAGCTGGGCGTCAATTACTTTGACACCGCCTACATCTATCCCGGCAGCGAGGCGAGCCTGGGCGAGGCGCTGCAAAAGTACGGCCTGCGCGGAAAGGTCCATATCGCCACCAAGCTGCCCCAGTACCTGATCCGCAGCCGCCAGGGCATCGACCGGTATTTTGACGAGCAGCTGGCCCGGCTCAAAACAGACTATGTGGATTATTACCTCATGCATATGCTGACTGATCCGGCGGCGTGGGAGCACCTGGTTTCCCTGGGTATCCGGGACTGGATCGACGAAAAAAAGAAGTCCGGCCAGATACGCCAGATAGGCTTCTCCTTCCACGGCCGGACGGAGACGTTTCTGGATATCCTGAACGCCTACGACTGGGACTTTTGCCAGATACAGTACAACTACATCGACGAAACCAGCCAGGCGGGCCGCAGGGGACTGGAAGCGGCGCAAAAAAAGGGTATTCCCGTCATCATCATGGAGCCGCTCAGAGGCGGCAAGCTGGTGAGTCTTCTGCCCAAAGAGGCCAGGGCCCTTGTGGCAGCGGATAAAAAGGGCCGCAGCGCCGCGGAACTGGCGTTCCGCTGGCTGTGGAATCAACAGGGGGTCACCTGCGTGCTGTCCGGCATGAATTCCGTGGCGATGCTGGAGGAAAACTGCCGCGTGGCCGAAGACGCCCTGCCCGGTCATCTGGACGAAAGCGATCTCGCCCTCATCGCCCGCCTGCGGGACGCCGTCAACGGCAGCATGAAGGTGGGATGCACGGGCTGCGGCTACTGCATGCCCTGTCCCCAGGGGGTGGACATTCCCGGCACCTTCGCCTGCTACAACAAGACCGCCACCGAAAGCGTCTCCTCCGCCCGGCGGGACTATATGCAGACCGTCGCCCTGCGCAAAAACCCCGTCGCTCCCTCCCAGTGCGTGGCCTGCGGCCGCTGCGAGAGCCACTGCCCCCAGCACCTCCCGATCATCGAAAAGCTGAAGGAGGCGGATAAGGTGCTCCGCCCGGCCTATGTGAAGGCAGGAGTAGCCGTGGCCCGCTGGTGGCTGTTCGGACGGGGAAAGAAGGGCTGAAGCCTGACCGGGGCGGACGCCGCGACGCCCGGCGCGCCCCGTGGCCGCAGGAAAAGAGCATATAACGAGGGGCTGTTGTTTTTGCAACAGCCCCTCGTTTATGCCCGAATACAGCAGCAGTTAAAGCCGATTATACGGATCGCGAACAGAAATTGTTCTTTTCCGGACGGGATCTTTCGGTCCGGCGGACGATTTCAGCGGGGACAGGGGCAGCCGGCGCCTTCCCTGTCATTCCGCTTCAGCTCAAAGCCTGAATATCCCCGCGGCTTCCAGTATGATCAGTACGGCGACGATGCCCAGCAGCGCCCACACAACGGCGATGATGATGTTCATCTGCCTGACGCTGAGCTTCACCTTGTCGTACCACTGCTCTTTTTTGGCCTGAACCGCCTGCGAAAGAGGATCCAGCCGCCTTTCCCGCTTCTCCAGCTCCTTTTCCCGCGCCTGCAGCGCCTCTTCCCTGGCCTTCAGTTCCTTTTCCTTTTCGGCAGCATCCATACGCATTGGCCCTTACTTCTTGGCTATGTACTTGCGGATGTCCAGCGAGACGGCCAGCACGATGACCAGGCCCTGCACCACGTAGTTATAATAGGGGTTGACGCCGAGGAACTGCAGGATGATCTTCAGCAGCTCAAACACCAGCACGCCCACCAGGATGCCCGGCACGGTGCCGATACCGCCTGTTGTGGAAACACCGCCTATCGTGCAGCCCGCGATGGCCTCCAGTTCATAGCCCTGTCCCATGGAGGCCGAGGCGCCGCCCGATTTGGCAGCCAGCAGATAGCCGGCGATGGCGTACATGACGCCGGCTGTGGCATAGATCCTCACCAGCGTTTTGGTCGTATTGACGCCGGATACCTCCGCTGCCACCTCGTTGCCGCCGATGGCGTACATGTATTTGCCGTGGCGCGTCTTATTGTAAATAAACCAGAACAGCAGGCCGAACAGCACCGCCACAAAGAACAGGTAAGGCAGATGGAAGCCCTTGTTGCTGCCGAGGCGCCCGTTGATCAGCGTTGTATAGATCTTTTGGAAGCCGCCGATGGGCTGCGCGTCTGAAATCACCAGCGAAATGCCGTAGATGATGGTCTGCGTGCCCAGTGTCGCGATGAACGGCGGCACGTGCAGCTTGGTAACGATAAAACCGTTGATCAGGCCCCACACCAGGCCCATGACGATAACGATCAGGAAAACCACGCCGATGGGCATTTCGGGCGCCCATTTCCACAGCCGCCCGTTATAGTCCCCGCGCTGGCAGAGAATGCCCGCCACGACCGCCGCGAAGCCCACCTGGCGGCCGGCGGAAAGATCCGTCCCCTTGGTGATCAGGCAGCCGGACACGCCCAGCGCGATCAGAAAGCGGACGGCCGTGTTGCTGATCAGGTTGCTCAGGTTGGCCCAGGAGAAAAAGTTGTTTGTCACGCAGCCCACGACGATCGCGGCGATGATCAGCAGGAATACGATCGGGTTGCCGGATACCAGTTTCCACGTCTTCTTCATAAAGCTGTCGTTATTTTTCTGCATTGCGGTTCCTCCCCCTTATTCAAACTGGGTAGCCAGCGCCATGATGTTTTCCTGCGTGGCGTCCTTGCCGTCTATAAAGCCGGTCACACGGCCGTCGCACATCACCATGATCCGGTCGGACATGCCGATCAGCTCGCTCATTTCGGAGCTGATCATGATAATGCTCTTCCCGCTGCGGGCCAGCTCCTCAATGATGCAGTATATTTCATATTTCGCGCCTACGTCGATGCCGCGGGTGGGCTCGTCCAGTATCAGCACGTCCGGATTATTGGCCAGCCACCGGCCAACCAGCACCTTTTGCTGGTTGCCGCCCGACAGGGACTTGATCTGCGTCCTGGACGAGGGCGTTTTGATGTTCATCTTGTGGACGTTGTCCTGCACCAGACGCTCCACCTTTTTGCTGTTGATGCAGAACCCGTAATCCAGATACTGATTCAGGGAGGATATGGAAATATTGTCCGCCACGCTGAGCACGCCCATGATGCCGCTGCCGCGCCTGTCCTCCGTCAGCATGGCGATGCCCTGGTCGATGGCGTCCTTGGGGCGGTTGATCGTAAGCTCCCTGCCTTTGTACATGATCTGCCCCGAGGAATGCGAGCGGATGCCGAACAGGCCCTCCATCAGCTCCGTGCGCTGCGCGCCCACCAGGCCGCCCACGCCCAGTATCTCGCCCTTGCGCAGCTGGAAGTTGACGTGGCGGAAGGAGCGGGGGTTGATGGAGGTGAAATCCTTCACCTCAAACACGACCTCGCCGGGCACGTTGTTCTTGGGCGGGTACAGGTTGGTCAGCTCCCGGCCCACCATCTGGGTGATGATCTTTTCGGTCGTCAGCTCCCGGGCGTCCCAGGTGCCAATGTATCTCCCGTCGCGCATGATGGTGACCTCGTCGCCGATGCGCAGTATCTCGTCCATCTTGTGGGAAATGTACACGATCGCGACGTTATCCGCCTTCAGGTCCTCTATGATGCGGAAAAGCGCCTCCACCTCGTTGGAGGTAAGCGAGGACGTGGGCTCATCCAGTATAAGCACCCGGCAGTTGGCTGAAACCGCTTTGGCAATTTCGACGCTCTGCATCTGGCTGACGCTCAGGTCGCCGACCTTCTGCCGGGGGTCAAAGCTCATGCGGACCTTTTTAAGCAGCGCCGCCGTATCCTCGTACATTTTTTTGTGGTCGACCATGGGAATAAAGCCCAGGGCCTTTTTGAGCGGATAACGGCCCAAGAATATATTTTCGCCGACCGTCCGGGCGGGAATCGGCTGCAGCTCCTGGTGCACCATGGCGATGCCCTTTTTTAGCGCGTCCATAGGGTCGCTGATGGTAACCGGTTTTCCGTCGATCATGATCTGACCCTCGTCCATTTTGTAAATGCCGAACATGCATTTCATCAAAGTGGACTTGCCGGCTCCGTTTTCTCCCATCAGCGCGTGCACCTTGCCGGGACGGAGCTTCAGCTGAACATGATCCAGTGCCTTCACGCCCGGAAAGGATTTGCTGACATTCGTCATTTCCAGCACGTATTCGGACATACGGCCTGATCTCCTTTCTAACACTGTCTGGCAGTGTTTTCATCTGCGCTTTCACTCAAAAAACGCAGATGAAAACACGCCCCGCTTAAAAGGTAAAGGAAGGCGGGTGAGCCAGGATATGGCCCACCCGCCTTCCAGGACTCATGAATCAGTCTATCGTCCTTCAAGTACGCTTACTGGGCGTCCACATAAGCCTTGTTGACCTTGACGTAGTCAACCCAGTAGTAGTTTTCGATCGCTTCGCCGTTCAGCAGCTTGATGGCGACGTCCACCGCGGCGTGGGACTGGCCGATGTGGTCGTTCAGCACGGTACCGGTCATTTCGCCGTCCTTGACCAGCTGCACAGCCTCTTCCAGCGCGTCGACACCCAGCAGATACAGCTGCACAGCCTCTTCCAGCGCGTCGACACCCAGCAGATAGATGTCCTCGCCCACGGTGCGGCCCGCGGTCACGATGGCGGTCGCGGCGCCCAGCGCCATAGCGTCATTATTGCAGAAAACCACTTCGACCGCGTCGCCGTACTTGGTCAGCGCGTTCGCGCACAGCTCCTGGCCCTTGGTCTGGTCCCAGTTGCCTACCTGGTCATCCAGGCATTCCACGGCATAGCCGGCATCCGTCAGCGCCTTCACAGAGAACTCAGTGCGGTACTGCGCGTCGATGTTTTCCGGGTCGCCCTCGATCATGACGTAGGAGATCTTACCGTCGCCGTTGATGTCGCCGTGGTTGTCCAGCTCGGCCACCATTTCGCCCTGGAAGGTGCCGGACTGACGGGCGTCAGCGCCGACATAGCAAACCTGCGCGTTGTTCAGGATGCCTTCATAGGACTCGTCCAGCGTCTTGCCGTCCGCGTCGTAGGCCAGCGGCTCGCGGTTGATCAGCACCAGCGGGATGCCGGCGTCGACGATCATGTCGATCAGCACGTCGGCGGAGGAGGTCTGCACCAGGTTCAGGATGATGACGTCCATGCCCTGGGTGATGAAGTTCTGCACCTGGTTGGTCTGCTCGGCCATGTCGTTCTTGCCGTCGGCCATGGTGATTTCATACTTCACGGTGTCGGTCTCGAGGGACTTGAAATAGCTCTCGATTTCGTTGCGGTACAGGGTCATGAAGTTGTCGGTGAACTGATAGATGGATACGCCGATCTTGTAGGTCTTGACGTCATCCGCGCCGGCCACGGAGGCCATGCCCAGCACCATCATCGCAGCGAGAACCAGAGCGAGCAGCTTTTTCATGGGAATACACACTCCTTTTTTATTCCGGAACGCCCGGTTATTTTCCCATATTTTATATCATATTTGTCGTTTTGTAAAGCTTTTTTTGCCCGATTTTCCAAAAACAGAAGCTGTCCTGTGAAATCACGGGGTAATGCGGGCTTTTCCTGTCCGTCCGCCAAAGCGCCGGTTTATTCGCGCCACACAAAGCAGTAGCGGTTGCCCAGTATATCGGTGATCAGCGCGGCCGGCGCGCCGCTTAGGAGCGGCATCTGCAGCGTGCGGGCCAGTGCGGGGGTCTTCTGCGTGCGGGCAGCGTCGGCCTGCGCCAGGAACACCCCGTCCTTGAGCCAGCCGATGGACCACTGATCCACCCCGTCCAGCCCGGTGATGCCGTCCGGCCAGGGGGCGAGGGGGGCAAAGTCGTCCAGACACACGTCTATATAGGCGATGCCCGGGAACTGGCGCAGGGATGCCCTGGCCGGCGTCTTTTCGCAGGGCGCCTCCAAATCAAACGGAATGCCCTGCGACACCAGGCGCTTGCGGGTGACCGAAACGGCCGGCTTCCCGCTGTCCGACACCAGAAAGCGCCTCCCGGTCAGCGCGGCGGCCACGGCGGTGGTGCCGCTGCCGCAGCAAAGGTCGGCCACGATGTCCCCCGGCTCAGTGACCGGCAGGAGCACCCTGCGCAGCAGGGACTCGGGCTTTTGGGTGTCATAGCCGGTGCGCTGCGGGTCCTTCTGCTGCAGGTGGCTCACGTCCGCCCAGACGTCGCTGGGATAGACCGGGTCGTCGTCGTAATACACATAGGTCTTCCCGCCGGAGCGGATCGTGCGGCAGGGCCTGCCGTTTTCGTCCACCGTGCGGCGCATGTGGTTCTGGCGGTTCTCGTCCCGGGGGATGGGGACGTGGGTGATGTCAAAATGCAGCTTGCCGGTCTTGCGGTAAAAGAAGATCACGTCGTGCTTGCGGGAAAAATGCTTGAGAGACCGCCCGCCGGACTGGTAGGCCCATATGAGCTGGTTTACAAAGTTCCTTTCGTTGAACATATCGTCCAAAAGCAGGCGGACGTGGGCGTCCTCCCGGGTATCCACGTGGACGAACAGCGCGCCCGCGTCGCTTAAAAGCTTCCTGGCCGTGGCGGCCAGCATACGGATCAGCGCCAGATAGGCCTCCCGTGTCTCAAAACGGTCCGAATAGGCTTCCAGCCTGAGCGTGCGCTTGCCGGTTTTCCAGCCGTCCTCGCCCACGCGCTGGTTGAAATTGAACAGCTCCCCTGTGTAAAACGGGGGGTCGATATACACGCAGGACACCTTTCCAAGATAGGGCTCCCAGTCCAGCTGATCGGGGCTGCCCAGCCGGATCAGGCCCGCCGGGGCCTGGCGGGTCTCTTTTTCGCAGGATATTTGCTGCCAGCTCATAAGGCCTCCTTGAAAGATCGGATGAGGGTGTGCAGCGCGGTCAAAAAGGCGCGGTGCTCGGGGCAGGCATACAGGTATTCCCCCGCCCGGCACACAGCCCGGCAAAACGCCGGGTCAAACGCGGACAGGCCCTGCGGCAGAAGGGGGCAGACGATGAACCCCCGCCTGTCCCGTACGGCTGTCACCCGCCCGTCCTTTTCCCTGGGCAGCAGCGGGAACAGCCTGCACGACAGCGGGCGGACCGCCCTTGCACAGGTGCCGCCGCAGGTCAGAAGCAGCGCGCCCGGGATTTCCGCAGCCGGCGCGATCGAAAAGCCTTCGGGCAGCTTTTCATACAGCGTTTCCTCCCCCGGAAACAAAAGCATGCCGCCCCGCCCGTCCTCGTCGGGCAGGCAGCAGGCGCCCCCGCACACCCGCCCGCAGTCTGTCTTCAGGGGGGTGACGTTTTCCAGCGCCTCTCGGGCTCTCAAAAGCGCGTCGATCCGGTCCATGTGCGCCCTCCCGGGGTTCATTTATATGTCTCTTTTATTGTAACATGAGAAAAAGAGCGAGGCAAGGAAAAAAACGGGAAAACCGCGGTACAAAAACAAAAAACACCCGGGGAAAAACCGGGTGCCTGACCGCCTGCGGCCGGCCGCGCTTTGCGGCCGGGCCTGCGGTTTCGTTTGGTCCGTTACTGCCTTAATGGCCTGAGGATATGATCCTGTTCAGGAAGCCTGCTGCCCCTGCGGGAACTGTCAGGCGCGCCTTATTCCGCCGTTTCTTCTGCGGCTTCCTCAGCCCCGGCCGCTGCTTCCTCTTCAGCCAGACGCTTTGCTTCCTCCTCCGCCAGGCGTTTTGCTTCTTCTTCGGCCAGGCGCTGCGCCTCTTCCTCGGCTAGCCTTGCCATCAGCTGCTCCGGGGTTTCCTCGGGGGAGGCCAGAGAGAAGGCGTTTTCGTCCATCACCAGCCAGGTGCCGCCTTTATTGTTCACGTTGTTAAGATAGCCGTGCAGGCCATCCTCTGTTTCCACCTCGGCCCAGCCGTTTTCCTTGATCTGCAGCACCGTCAGCGGCCGCAGGGTGGGGTACTGCTTCAGGCGCACGCCGCTGGTGCGGTCCGCCGAGCGGATATTGACGGTCGTGCGGCGGGCGGGATTGTTCGGATCCTGCAGGACGGCCTTTTCCACCGGCGTCTGCCATACGTCCCTGAAGGACAGGCAGTCGTTCTGCAGGTAACCCTCATATCTGCCGTACCGGGCCAGGGAAAAATCGTCTCCCCTTTCCAGTATTACCACATACTGCCCGTCGGGCACCTTGGTGACGTTTTTGGATTTGGTGCTGGGCTCCCTGTGCATCGGCAGGCTCTTGCTGCGCTGCAGGAAGACGATGGCCAGCTGGTTTCCGTAGGGCGCGTCGCTGAAGGACAGATTGTACGTGCGGATGTACCGCTTGCCCTGCACGCCTTCCTGCGCAATGCAGCACCAGCCCAGGCCCAGCGTTTTGATCTCCACCTCGGCCAGGAAGGGAAGCGCTCCTACCGGGGCCTTCCGTTCATCAAAATCGTCGTATACGTAGGCGCCTTCCTCCGCCACCACCACCGCGGTGATTTTCCCCTGTATATACTCAGGCGCCACCGGCTGATCCACCGCCAGCGCGCCCGCCGCCGGCATCAGCAGGGCCAGCGCCAGGATGAGGCATATCGTTTTCCGCATATCCCCGCTCCTCCTTTCGGGTAAATCCTTTTTTATTGTACACGCCCTGTCCGACATTTGTCAATTACGGGTGTGTTACGGGGATGTAAAATAGTGTGTTGCGGGGATGAAAAAAGTCCCCTCAAAGCCTGCGGCGTTACAGGCATTTCAGGGGTCCTGAACGGGGACTTATGACCATGGTCTGCCGGCCCGCGGGACCTCCCGTGCGTAAATTTACGTTCCGAAGCTTGTCAGGCATTCCGGAACATTGTATAATCTTGCTGCGCCCTGGGGCGCGGAAAGACAGGTTGATCACAATGAAAAGATCGTTGCGGACTGTGGCGTTATTCCTCCTCACGGCGCTGTGCGTTCATTTGGCCGTTCCCTTCTCCTCCGCGGAGGAAGCCCTGACCCCCCGGGAGCAGATGATCGAGGACATCCTGGCCGCCGCCAAAGCGGAATACGACGCGGCCGGCGGCAGGCTCAAAAGGGCCCATTACGCCAGCGATATCTATGTATGCAAGAATTTCACCGTCTACTGCTTCAAGGAGGCGGCAGGCCGTTACCGCATGGCCGAATACCCGGACGTGAAGCTGGTGATCCCGGACAATCTGCCCGCCAAGCAATGCACCGACCCCGCCTACGGCGCCCTGTGGAAGGATATTTCCGCCGCCGACGGCAACCCCTTTTACGCCGTGGAAACGTTTGTGTACGACGCCAAACAGTCCAAGGAAGAAAACCGGGAACGCGCGCGGGCCTTCCTGCGAAAGGCCCAAAAAGGCGATTTTTTCCAGATGCGGGCCAATTATTATTACGGCGTCGGCGCCCACAGCATGATTTTTTCCGCCGATTATGACCCGGAGACGGACACCGTCACCTGGTGCGACAGCAACATGAAGGGCGAAAAGAAAAACGGCATCCGCTACGCCCTTTTGCAGTGGGACGCCAATAAGCCCATCGACTGGTTCGTGGACGCCTTCTGCCGGAAAAAATACGGCGCCACCATCTATCGCCTGAGGGATGACATCATCCCGGCCGAATAAACGAAAAGGGGGTTCTGCCCATGAAACTGACCCTGGAAACGGAACGCCTGCTGCTGCGCCCTTTTTCCCCGGACGACGCGCAGGCCATGTTCGACGGCTGGGCCAACGACCCTGAGGTCACGCGCTATGTTACCTGGGGCCCCCACGGCACCGTCGAAACGACCCGGGCGCTTCTTTCGTACTGGATCCGGGAATACGAAAAGCCCGAGCGTCTGAACTTCGCCATCGAGCTTAAAGCAGACGGCCGTCTGATCGGCGGGATCGACGTGGTCGGGTATCTGGGGGGCGTTAAGGGGACGCCGGTCATCGGCTATGCGCTGAGCAAAGCGCACTGGAATCACGGCTACATGACCGAGGCCTGCCAAAGGCTCCTGGATCATCTTTTTTCCCTGGGTTACAAAGAGGTCAGGATCGACGCGATGCCGGAAAACACAGGCTCCGTCCGCGTGATCGAAAAATGCGGCGGCCAGTTCCTCTGCGCCGAAACAGAAGAGCGCCCTCTCAAAGGCGACCGGGTGCTGGTCAACCGCTACGTGGTAAAACGATAGGCTGTGAACCTGAAGGAACGGTTTTTTGATCCCGTCCTGAGTGAACGCCCCGGAACCGATAGGGCTCCGGGGCGCTTCTTTTCATGCTCTTTTACACGCTCAGCTTCCTTTCCATGATCTGCACGGTGACCAGGTACATCACCGCGGAAAGGCCCATGGCGATGGCTGCATCGACCAGGAAGACGGTCCGGACGGCCTCGATCGGGGCTGTGCCCTTCAGCTGGATGAAGCCCGTGAGCCACAGCAGCGCCAGGATGATCAGGAAGCTTACGAAGCCGCTCCAGCGCCGCCCGCTGAACAGCGCCGTGGAGATGACCACCCCCAGATACGCGCAGGAAACCGTCGAGATCCAGGTGGCCAGTATGTTTGCCGTCAGCGCGAGCATCGTGGGATAGTCCAGCGTGATGCGGCTGTCGATGGTCTGAAGCATCTCCCTGAGGGTGTTCCACAGCTCATTCAGCAGGCCCTGCCTGCCGAACAAAAGCGTAATGTCCAGCGCGCCCAGCGCGAAGAAAAACGCGCCGCACAGCAGGATGGACAGGCCGTTTTCCAGCATCTTGGCTCCCAGGATCTTGTAGCTGCTGTTGGGGGTCATAAAGAGCATGTAGCTCTGCTTGGTGTTCATGTCCCGGTGCAGTATCACCACGCTCGCCAGACCTATCACCGTGATCCCGCCGAACGCCAGCAATGTAAGCAGCACTACGCCTGCGGCCAGCACGCGTTCGTTGTCCCCGTACAGGCCGATCAGGAATGCGATCTGCGCCATGGCCGTCAAGCCCAGCACCATCAGCTTGGTGAACAGCGTTTTTCTGAATTCGTATTTCATCAGGTTTTTCATGCCCGCACCTCCGTGTGTCCGTATATCTCGCGGTATCTGTCCGCCATGGACAGGCCGCGTTCAGTCCGCAGCGCTTCAAGATCCGCTTCTTCCGCCAGCCTGCCATCCTTGATAAAGAGCGCCGTGTCGGCGATCGCTTCCATCTCTTCCACCAGATGGCTGGACAGCATCATCGTTTTGTCCTCCCCCGCCCTTTCCAGGATGGTTTGACGGATCTCGTCGCGGGCCAGGAGGTCTATGCCGTTGAAGGGTTCGTCCAGCAGGTACACCCTCGCGTCCCTGGCCAGGGTCACCGCTATCTTCATTTTCGCCATCATGCCGGAGGAAAGGGAGCGGGTCTTCATTTCCGGCCTGAGCTCCATGCGCTCCAGCAGCGAAAGATAGCTGTCCATGTGAAAATCCTCAAAAAAGTCCGCGTAATACCGCCCCGCGTCCCCGGCCGTCATCCAGGTGTAAAAGTAGGGCTCGGTGGACATATAGGTGATATGCTTCCGGCTTTCAATGCCCACAGGCGTCCCTTCGTACAGCATTTCTCCGGAGGTGGGCTTGATAAGCCCCGCGGCCATTTTCATCCAGGTCGTCTTGCCCGAGCCGTTGGGGCCGAGCATGGCGTACACGCGGCCCGGCGACAGCTTTACGGAAATGCCGTCCACGGCGGTCTTGTTCAGAAATTTCTTAACGATGTTCCTGCTTTCAAGCATGCTTTATTCCTCCTGCTTCCACAATAACGCTGATATTTCCGCCGGGGACAGGCCCAGCGTTTCCATACGGTTCAGAAAATCCCGCGCCGCGTTTTGCGCAAGCTCCATGCGCAAAGCCCTGATGCGCGTCTGATCCTCCGTGACATAGGTTCCCAGGCCCCGCCTTGTTTCGCACAGGCCGGCCTTTTCCAGTTCCTGGTAAACGCGGGCGGCGGTGTTGGGGTTGATCGAATAATGCAGCGCCAACTCTCTTCCGCCCGGCAGCTTGTCCCCCGGCGGCCGGCGGCCGGTGACGATGTCCGTTTCCAGCGCGTTCATTACCTGCAGCCAAATCGGCCTGTTCGGTTCAAAGTCCATACGTCCTCCCTCAAAGCGTTAGTGCACTATGGCAATAGTACACTAAGACAATAAATATGTCAAGGGCTTTTTTGATATTTTTTTGTTGCTTTATCTCAAATGCTGTCATTATGTTCTGCAATCAGGTCATTCATCACAAAAGGCTTCCGTTTGACGTCAAAAAAGACCGGCCAAAGCCGGTCAAAAAGGCGTCTGCCGGAATCCGGAAGGATTACGGTACATGATGTATGATGTACTGATTTCAGACCAGGCCGGGCATGACCTCGGAGAAATCCTTTTGCGCATATCGCTTTCGCCCGGCAATGCCGTCGCTCAGCTGAAGCGGCCGGAGGCCGCGGTCCAAACGTTATACTGAATTCCTTTTTCTCCCCGCGCCCGTCCCGGCGGGCTTTTTGCCCGCTGCCGCTTTGGGCGCCGGCTTTTCCGCCGTTTGGATCCCGGGCGCCGGCGCTTTTTCTTCCCGGCTGTTTTCACGCTGTTTTGCGGGCCCCAGGAAGCGGCTCATCCAGACGGCGGTTTCTTTCAGGTCCTCCCGCGCCGCGTCAAAAAAGCCGCTCTTCCACGACGTCTGCAGCACCACCATCACGATGGGAGACAGCGTCATACCCACCACCCCGCCGGTCTGCAGGCCTACGTACATGCTGATCAGGGAAAGCACGGGATTCAGCCCCATCTGCTTATTCATCACGCGGGGCTCGGTCACCTTGCGGGTCACATACAGGATCAGGTGGACGCCCAGCGTCACAAAGGCGGTATGGTAATCCCTGATCAGAAAGCAGATGATAATCATCGGCACGTACAGCGTGCCGTTTCCAAACAGCGGCAGGAATTCAAGCAGCGCCGCCAGGCTGGCCAGCAGGAAACCGTAGGGCACGCCGAAGATGGTGAAACCGGCGGCGGACACCGTCAGCACGAAAATCGTGTAGATCACCTGCATCCGGATATAGCCGGCGACCGCCTCGGCCGCGGAACGGCGCATCTGCATGCTGGGAGAAAGCGGCCCCCTTGTTTCTTTTCTGGGAAACAGCTTGCTGAAGTCTCTGGTCAGAAAAAAGGAGCCCAGCAGCAGGAAGTTGGCGAATATCAGCACGCTCGGCAGGGAAAACGCCACGTTGACCGTCGTCCCGACCAGGCTGCCGGCGGTCGTCGTAGCCCAGGAGGTCAGCTCCTGATACGCCCGGTTCATCAGGGAATCCATCTGCTCCAGCCGGTCGGATTCCTCAAACATTTTCGTAATCCAGGCGCGGAAACGCTGATAAATATCGTTGATGCCCTGCAGCCACAGCGGCGCGTTCTGAAGCGCGCTGATGGCCTGCCTGACCACAAAGGAGGTAAACCAGTACACCAATAGCGCTATGACCGCGTATACCAGCACCAGCAGCAGCAGCGTGGAAACCGAGCGGTTCACGCGCAGCCTGTCCAGTCTGCGGATGGCAGGCTGCAGGGCGGCGGCCAGCGCCAGCGCCACGATGAACGGCCCCAGCACTTTCCATAAAAACGGGGTCCAGTAAAACACCGCCGTCACCACAAGGCCCAGCAGCAAAAGCCGGAGCATGTTCCGCTGCCACAGCAATTTAGCGTTCATGAGGCGCCTCCAATGTAAACTATAAAATAAAATATGGTTTACAATCAGCCGATCCGGTGGTAGAATATACAGGAAAGATACATTTTCCGAGGTGTTATGCGATGAAACGTTTTTCTGTCCGGGATCTGACGCTGATGGCTTTTTTCGCGGCCCTATTGGCCGTGTGCAGCTGGCTTTCCATACCGGCCGCAGTACCCTTCACCCTGCAGACTTTCGCCGTGTTTCTGACCCTGCTGCTGCTGCCGGCGGCGCAGGGCATCGGGGCGATAGCGGTCTATCTGCTGCTGGGAGCGGTGGGGCTGCCGGTATTTTCGGGGTTCAGGGGCGGCATAGCGGCCCTGCTGGGCCCTACGGGCGGGTACCTGACCGGGTTCCTGGTCACGGGGCTTTGCTGCCTGCTGGCAGAAAAGCTTCACCAAAACACCCTGCCCCGCCGCGCGGCGTTCCTGGTCGTCGGCCTTCTGTTATGCTATGCCCTGGGCACGGTCTGGTTTGTCAGAACCTACACCGCCGCGCCGATGACGTTCGGCAAAGCGCTTTCCATGTGCGTGTTTCCCTTCCTTTTGCCCGACGCCGTCAAGCTGGCCCTGGCCGTGGTCCTGAGCCTGCGCCTGCGTCCCGTGCTCTTGAAGCTGCGGTAATGCTGCGCAGGAGCCTTCTTTGAACGGGCAGCTCATACCCGTAGGTCAGGACGGCGGCTATCAGCAAGGACAACCCGAAGCATAAAAGCACATACGGCCACTGCCAGCTCAGTTCCCCGTCCGCCCAGGGCTGGGTGGACTTAGCGGGAGGGATCCCCCAGTCCTTCAGATGCAGGGTGACCATCTGATGCCACAGATAATACTGGTAGCTGACCGAGGCCAGAAACCGCATCGCCCTGTTGCCGAACAGGAACCGGGCCGCCGGCAGGGAAAAGCACAGCCCCACGGCCGTCAGGGTGAAGCCGATGCCCAGCATGAATCGCCGGTTCATCTGGCCTAAGCGGATGGCCTCTATCCCGTTGGACGCCGCCTGCTCCCGCGCCGTCTGCGTCAATAACCACAGCCCCACCCCGGCGCAGAGGGTGAAAAACACCTTTTCCCGCGCCGTCTGGCCGTTGAACCGGCTGCGCAGCGCGCGGATGGCCGTGGCGGACATGAAGCCCAGCGCGTAGATGTCCAGGAAGGCCGGCAGCTGGTTGATATAAAGCGACGTATCCTGAAACCCCGCAGCCCAGGCGCGGTAGGCGAATGCCGCCGCCGTCATGCTCCCCGCCGTCCAGACGGGGTGCTTTTGGTACAGCCGGCATAAAAGCGGGAACAGGATATAAAACTGCACCTCCACCGCCAGCGTCCATAAGACCCCGTTGAGCGGGGATCCCGTGTAGGAAAAGGGAAAAAGCGTATGCGTGAAGGTCAGATGGGCCAGCAGGTCCCGTATCATTTCCCAGGCTGTCTGATACCGGTGGGACGGCAGCGCGTCCAGCAGCAGGGAAACAACCAGCACCAGCAGATACCCCGGCAGCACGCGGATGAGCCTCTTTTTATAAAACGGAACCGCCGCCGGCGCTTTTGCTCCTTCCCGGGCATGAGGGTACATCAGCAGCAGCCCGCTTAAAAAGATCAGCCCGTCCACGGCGATATACCCGCAGCGGGGGATAAAGTCCAGGTTGAAAAAGACCGGGCCCACATAGCCGATGGGCATCAGCCAGCTCTGCTGCCAGATGTGGAACCAGCTCACCACGAACATCATCAGCACCCGGAAGCCGTCCAGCACGTCCAGTTGCCTTTCGTCTATATCGCCCCGATACCGCGCCGGCGCCCGGCTGACCGGTTTTTTTGTTTGACTCATCACAGGTCCTTTCCGTCCTCTTGTCGGGCCCGCCGCTCAAGCGCCGTCCGCCCCCGTTTCCCCATTATACCATGAGTTGGCCTGATGGGAAAACGATCCTGAAAAAATTCTTGAAAACCTTCCTGCCACCCCTTCTTCTGCCCCGTATCAATAGATGTGAACGCCACAGAGCGTTCCGGAACAAAGATAAAAAAACAACAGGCGCTGAAACGCGGAAGGAGATAAAACAATGTCTGAAGCTCTTAACTACATCATGAACGAAGTTACTGTCGATGAACTGGCCAACGCCGCGGGCGGGGCTTCCGATTATCGCCGCATCGTGTACACCGTGAAAAAGGGCGACACCCTGATCAAGATCGCCAGGCGTTACGGCGTCACCGTGGATAACCTTGTCCACTGGAACGGCATCAAAAACCGCCGCCTGATCATCGTGGGTCAGAAGCTGATCATCGTCAAGTAAGCGGCTTTTGAGCCTCCGGCCCCGATTGAACCGGGGCACCTGAAAAAAACCGAAAAAAATACCGGCAGTCCGCTGCCGCCGGGGAAACAGCCCCGTATAAACAGATGAGAACGCCGCAGCGCGTTCCTGAACAGGAAACAGGCCATCAGAGCCTGATCAGATATAAAACCCAAGTCAATGCCGCCGGGGAAACGGCCCCCTGATAATAGATGGAAACGCGAAAGCGTTCAACAGAAATATACGAACGGAACAAAAACAATAAGCGAAAAATAAGCGTAAAGGAGATAAAACAATGTCTGAGGAAATGAAGAACACCATGAACGAAGTATCCGCCGAGGAACTGTCCGGCGCGGCCGGCGGCGCTGCCGCCAGCGGCTATGTCACCTACAAGGTCGTCAAGGGAGATACCCTCTTTAAGATCGGCAAGCGCTTCGGCGTCACCGTGGACCAGCTGGTAGCTTGGAACAACATCAAGAACCGCGACCTGATCCTGGTCGGCCAGGTGCTCAAGATCTATCTGTAAAAAACCTGAAAACGTATGCAGTCAGGCCGCAGCGGGAAACCCCGCTGCGGCCTGGATTATTTACAGGTCATCCGGCACAAGCTGCGGATAATAGCTGATTATTTCCTCCAATTGCGGGTCTGTGGAATAAGGATGTTCCTTCAGCCATTCTCTGTATAAGGGTATCTGTTCATCAAGCAATTGCTTGATATCCTCCTCGGAATATTCATTGATGTTTTGAGTAATACTTCTAATTACATTATGTTTTTCCCATTTTTTCGCATCCCTTTCAGGTCCGAATGCATATTTGTCAAATTCTTCATTGGGAATGGTATATGTTGTAAAATCCTGTTCAGCGGATACAAGACTCATCAGTTCTCCACGATAAGTGTATGCCGCTTTCCAAACCAGCTCTTCTTTGAAATATACATTGACAAGCCAGACCGGCACTTTTGACGTATTATAATCTGCAGCAAAACAGGGATGGAGCTTAAATCTGGCCTCATATTCATACGCTTCTGTATCTGAAATCGAATATTTATTTTGCAGGTCACAGGCTATTTTTTGTAAGATCTCTGTTTGCTGGGCATCCGTTTCGGCAGGAACGATCTCTGTTCCCATGCTCATTATATCCGGATACAATTCATTATATGCATGGTAATGCGCCGACCATTCGATCAGGTCGCCATATAATGACAGGGTTATCCAATGGTGTCCTCCATGTTCGTTATATGGTTTGGCAAAACGTAAGAATTCGACAGTCCACTCAGTGCTCTTTTTATACGTTTTTATTCTTGATTTAAGTATCACCTCCCTGGGTATCCCACATTTGATCGAAAAAACATCTGCAGCGATGCTGATAGCTTGCTTTTTTGTGATCTTCTTCGCCTTATTATTGGTTTCAGCAAAGCTTGGACCGCATAGCAATACTATAATCAGTACAATTGACAAAAGCATTGAATTGTCAGACAGTTTGTTCTTCACCTGTTTATTCCTCCCATAACAGAACAAATCTTCTTTTTCAGGTATCGCCCCTGTTCAGAGATCAAGAGTATGTTACCCTGATTGGGTCAGGAAAAAACTGCTTAGTTTTACACTGGATATTTCGGCATGACTATCAGCAATCATAATCATAATCATAATCATAAAGATGTAGCTTTTGCAAAAAGACGACTTTTGCAGGCAATCGTTTTTGTTCATCATGGTTCTATTCTATTAATGGTAATGAACTAAATGGGTAAAATGAATAATGACAGTATCATTATTCGCGTTCCGGACTTTCCTTTCCATGACATAGCTTTTTGATTCTTTGCCAAATAATCCGTCACTCATTAAAAAATTGGCTGATTGAAAGGCTCTCAGAGCTTTTTCTGTATTTGGTTGGTAAATACCATCGCAATCGTCTTCCGTTTCTAAAAACCGTCGTCCCTGTACCGCGCCAGCGCCCCGCCGGCCGGTTTTTTTGTTTGACTCATCACAGGCCCTTTCCTTCATTGTCCGGCCGGCGCGTAACCTGCGCCTGCCGCTTCCTGCCTCCATTATATCATGACTTGACCGTGTGGAAAACGCCCCAGAAAAAATTTATGCTTTCCCGCTGCCGCCTCCGCCGGAAGCTCTGTATCAATAAGCGAGAACGCGATGCAGCGTTCCGGAACAAAAGCAACAGCCGGAAAGCAATTTCCGCTTACCACTGCCACCGGGAACACAGTCCCGTATACATAAATGGGGAACGCGAGGAAGCGCCCCGGAAAAAACAAAACCAAATGAAACACGAAACACCTGAAAGTGAAGGGAGATAAACAAAATGTCCGAGGAAATGAAGAACAACATGAACGAAATCAGCACTGAAGAGATGGGCAGCGCCGCCGGCGGCGCCGCCTCCGGCAGCTACGTCACCTACCAGGTCGTCAAGGGAGATACCCTCTTTAAGATCGGCAAGCGCTTCGGCGTCACCGTGGACCAGCTGGTAGCCTGGAACAACATCAAGAACCGCGACCTGATCCTGGTCGGCCAGATACTTAAGATCTACCTTTAATAATCAAAACATATATGCGCAGGCCGTGGCGGATAATCATTCCCCCGCGGCCTGCGAGGTTTTTATAGGTCATCCGGCACTAAATGCAGATAATAACTGATCATTTTTCCAAACCAGCTCTTCTTATAATTTTACATTTGTGTAGGCCATGAAAAGAGCAGGCCGCCCCGGTTTCCCGCGGTGGCCTGCCTGCCAAAATCTGTCCGGCCGCAACAGCCGGACCAATTTGTTTATTACACGCACCCATGCGCTACCATCGCGTCGGCCACCTTCAGGAAGCCCGCGATATTCGCGCCGGTCACGTAATTGTCCTCCTGGCCGTATTCCTTGGCGGCAGAATCGATAGCCTTGAAGATGTTCTCCATGATGCCGTGCAGCCTCGCGTCGACCTCGTCGAAGGTCCAGGACAGGCGCAGGGAGTTCTGGCTCATTTCCAGCGCGCTCACGGCGACGCCGCCGGCGTTGGCCGCCTTGCCGGGAACAAAGTAGACGCCGTTCTGCTGCAGGTACTGGGTCGCCTCCAGGGTGGTGGGCATGTTGGCGCCTTCGCACACGGCGAGGCACTTGTTGGCCACCAGGGCCTTGGCGCCGTCCAGATCCAGCTCGTTCTGGGTGGCGCAGGGCAGGGCGATGTCGCACTTGACGGTCCAGATGCCGCGGAAGCCTTCAGTGTAGGAAGCGCCGGGAACGCGGGCGGCATATTCCCTGATGCGGCCCCGCTCGACTTCCTTGATCTGCTTGACGACGTCGAGATTGATGCCCTTTTCGTCCACCACGTAGCCGTTGGAGTCGCTCATCGCGACCACCAGGCCGCCCAGCTCGGTAGCCTTCTGCGCGGCGTAGATAGCCACGTTGCCGCTGCCGGACACCACCACGCGCTTGCCCTCAAAGGACATGCCGTGCTTGCGCAGCATGGCGTTGGTCATGTAGCACAGGCCGAAGCCGGTGGCCTCCTTGCGGGCCAGGGAGCCGCCCCAGGTCAGACCCTTGCCGGTCAGCACGCCCTCGTACAGGCCGGTGATGCGCTTGTACTGGCCGTAGAGGAAGCCGATTTCACGCGCGCCCACGCCGATATCGCCGGCAGGGACATCCTCGTCCTTGCCGATATATTTATACAGCTCCGTCATGAAGCTCTGGCAAAAGCGCATGACCTCGTTGTCGGATTTGCCCTTGGGGTCAAAGTCGCTGCCACCCTTGCCGCCGCCGATGGGCAGGCCGGTCAGGCTGTTCTTGAGCACCTGCTCAAAGCCCAGGAACTTCATGATGGACAGGTTCACGCTGGGATGGAGCCGCAGGCCGCCCTTATAGGGGCCGATGGCGCTGTTGAACTGCACGCGGTAGCCGCGGTTGACGTGTACCTGGCCCTGGTCGTCCACCCACGGCACACGGAACAGGATGACACGGTCAGGCTCCACAAAACGGTCCAGCAGGCCGAGCTTTTCATATTCGGGGTGCTTGTCGAACACCGGAGACAGGGCCTCCAGCACCTCGGTAGCCGCCTGAAGGAATTCCTTTTCCTGGGGGTTGCGGGCCTTCAGGCCGTCAAATACGCGCTGTACATAAGCATTCATGGTTCAAGACTCCTTTCGTTGGGACAATGCTGAACGCATCCGATTCTCAGCGGATATTGTATACCAAGCAAAAACCGGGCGCAAGCGCCCGGCTGTTTTTTGCGTGCACTTTTGGGCCGCGCACACGGCCGTTTCGTCCGCGCGGGGACACGGTTCTTCATTCGCGGGCGTCCGGCGCTGTACGCGCTTTACGCCGGCAGACGAAGGCCGCCCCGTCCGTTGCCGGCGCGATGCCTTCCCTCGCAGAATAAAGGTATCCGTTACGCTGTCCTTATCACGGTTTTTGTCTTGGCCGGTGAGGGCCTGTATCGAAAGGCGTTCAGTCTTTCCGCTCGTCCCCGAAGAAGAACAGGGCCACCGTGCCGGGGCCGGTATGGCTGCCGATGGTGGTGCCGATGGAATTGATCAGCACTTTGCCGTTGAGCTTTGGAAAGCGCTGCTCCACCAGGTCCGCCACCTGGCGGGCATCCTCCATGCAGGCGGACATGCTGATGAAGCATTTGCCGGCGTAATCAAGGCCGCTTTCGGCATGCTCCTCCATTTTATCGACGATGCGGGCGATGACCTTTTTCTTGGTGCGGATCTTTTCCCGGGGGATCAGGCGGCCCAGGTTGTCCATATTGAGCAGCGGGCAGATGCGCAAGAGCGTGCCCATGAACCCGGCCGTCTTGGTGATGCGGCCGCCCTTGACGTAAAAAGACAGGTCGGTCGAAAAGAACCAGTGGTGGACGCGCAGCTTATTGCGCTCCGTCCAATCCTTCAGGGCGTCGATGTCCATGCCCTCGTCCCGTTTGTCCGCCATGGCGTCCATCAGCAGGCCGTAGCCGGACGACGCGCCTAGGGAATCGATGATGTACAGCTTCCGCTCCGGGTATTTGGCCCTGAGCTGCTCAGCGGCGGCGTTGGCGGAATTGAGGGTGCCCGAGATCCCGCTGGACAGCGTCACGTGAATGATATCCCTGCCCGCCTGCAAAAAGGGTTCGAAATAGGCGATATATTCGTCCGTGTTCACCTGGCTGGTGCGGGTGTCAGCCCCGTCCGCCATGGCCTGATAAAACTGATCAAAGGGCATCGTCTGCCCCAGGTCGTCCGGCATATCCTTCCCGTTGAGCTGAAAATGGAAGCAGATATAGTGAATGCCCCTTTTTTCAAAATGTTCTTTGGAAAGGTCGGCAGTGGAGCAGCAGCTGATCACGTAGTTGGAATCCATAACACACCTCTGAATTTTCCTCCTGCGGCCCGACGGCGCGAAGAGGAGCTTGGTTTTACGCTTGATTTATCCCGCCGTCCTGCGTTTCAGTCAAACGGCAGACAGCACAAAGCCGTTCCCCGGCGTAAAGCGGGGAACGGCGCCACGAAACATCCGCCGGTATGTAAATACCGGCGAAGACGCTCATTCAAAGTCCGCTTCGTCGACCATCTCCATGAACTTTTCAAACACGGCGTCGGCCAGCTGGTCGTCCTCCAGGGAAACGTACATATCCTCCCCGTTTTCGTCCTGCTCGATCTTGAGGATCACGACGTTGCCGCCTTCCTCGTCCTCTTCGTCCTCGTCGGCCAGCATCAGCGCCACGTACAGTTCGCCCTCGTAGTCGATGGTGGTCATGTACTCAAACCGGGTGACGTTGCCGTCCTCGTCGGTCAGCTCTATGATTTCCGGCACCTCGTTTTCGTTTTCGCCGGCGTCTTCCATCCGCATTTTCTTTTCTTCGTCCGCCATGGGTTGCTCCTTTTCTGTTTCGTTTCGCTTAAGATCCAGCCAGGCCTGCAGGATGACCGCCGCGGCCACCTTGTCCACGTTTTCCCGGCGGTCCTCCCGGCGCATGCCGCCTTCTATCAGCGCGCGCTGGGCGGAGACGGTGGTCAGGCGTTCGTCGATCCATTCGACGGGAAAGCCCATATCCTCCACCACCCGCAGGAAATTCCGCACCTTTTCAGCCTGGAAGCCCAGCGACCCATCCATATTGTAGGGAAGGCCGGATACGATCAGCTCCGCGCCGGTCTCACGCATGATGTCGGCTATCTTCCGGCTGTCCGGCCCCCAGCCCACCGAGTGGATCACGCAGTACGGGGAAGCGATCAGACGGGTTTCGTCGCTCAGCGCGACGCCTATGCGCTTATCGCCCACGTCCAGCCCCAGCACACGGCCCATCAGTGAGAGAAATTCCCTTCCACGTAATAGCGCACCAGCTCCTCCAGTATCTCATCCCTTTCCAGGCGGCAGATGAGGCTGCGGGCGTTGTTGTGGCTGGTGATGTAGGTAGGGTCGCCCGTCAGGATAAAGCCTGTCAGCTGGGTGATAGGGTCGTACCCCTTGGCCTCCAGGGCGCTGTAAACGTGCGCCAGAATGACGCCGGCGGTCTCCTGTCCCTCCGTATAACGGGTGAACTTGGTGGTACCGTTCATTTCAGCCATGGGCGCTCATCTCCTTCCCGTACCGATCCTGTAAACAGTATACAACTAAAAAGGCTTTGCCGCAACCCTTGTTTTAAGCCAAAACGTACAAAAATCAGCCGCGGTCAGGGCGCTTGCAAACCTCGGCGGGTTTTTGTATAATCGAAGGGAAAACACTAATCGCTTGGGAGGGACCTTGAACATCATGCTGCCTTATAAAGCCATCATATTTGACATGGACGGCGTTTTGTGCCGGACGGACCGGCTTCATTACGCCTCCTGGGTGCGCTTTACGGACAAATACCGCCTCCCCTTTTCGGAGGCGTTCTACGAAACCATGCTGGGGCGCGGACGCGAGGCCAGCATGGACATGGTGCTGGGCGAATGGGGCAAGACCCTTTCCGCCGAGCAGAAGGACGCCCTGATCCTGGAAAAGAACGAAATATTCCTGTCCCTTCTTCGGGAGCTGACTCCCGACAGCGCCGCCCCGGGGGTGCGTGAAACGCTGACCGCGCTGCGCCAAAGCGGAGTGCGGCTGGCCCTGGGCTCTTCCAGCAAGAACGCCCCGGCGGTCATCCGGCAGATAGGGCTCGTGGATTTTTTCGAGGTCCGGGTGGACGGCACGATGATCAGCAATGCCAAACCCGCGCCCGATATCTTCCTGGCCGCCGCCCGGGGCCTGGGGCTTTCGCCCTCCGAATGCCTGGTGGTGGACGACGCGGCGGCCGGGGCGGAGGCTGCCTGCCGGGGCGGGTTTGACCTGGCCGGCATCGGCCCTTCCGCCAAAGATCCCCGCTGCCGCTGCCGCCTGAACACCTTTTCGGACCTGCTGACCATATTTGACGAGGCCGCCCATGCCGTTGATTGAGATCCCCTCCCTGCCCTTCCCGCAGGCGGATATGTTTTTTGCCCTAACGGACGCCCAGCTGCGCAGCCGCCAGACCCCCGAAAACGCCCTGGTGATCACCGAGGGCCCCCGGGTGACGGCCACCGCGCTGGACGCGGGGCTTGCCCCCCGCGCGCTGCTGATCCGCAGAAAGATGATCCCAGGCCCCGGCGCGCCGCTGATCGCCCGGTGCGGAAACATCCCCGTGTACACGGCGGAGGACGACGTGCTGGCCGCGCTTACAGGCTTTCGCCTGCAGCGCAGCTGGGTGCTGGGCGCCTTTTCCCGCCCGCCGGCCCTGTCTGTTTCTCAGGCGCTTGCAAACGCCCGGCGCGTGGCCGTGCTGGAGGGTATCACCGAGCCGTCCAACGTGGGCGCCATATTCCGTTCCGCCGCGGCCCTGGGGGCGGACGCCGTGCTTTTAACGCCCGACTGCTGCGACGTCTGGCACCGCCGCTCCGTGAGGGTGTGCATGGGGGCCGCCTTTTTCGTCCCCTGGGCCCGCACGGACGAAAACCTCGGCTTCCCGGAGCTTTCGGCAGCGGGCTTCCGCACGGTGGGTCTTGCCCTCAGGGATCATTCCCTTTCCCTGGACGACCCTTCCCTGCGCGCCTGCGAAAAGCTGGCCGTTTACCTGGGGCGGGAGGATACCGGCCTTACCGGCCGTGTGACCGCCCAATGCGACGACGTCGTCACCATCCCCATGGCCCGCGGCATCGACTCCCTGAACGTCGCCGCCTGCGCGGCGGTGGCTTTTTGGGCGCTGAGAAAAGACAGTTGACAACACATTTTAACCCCCTCTCCCGATATAATCACGGAAGAGGGGGTCTAAAACTGGACACAGACCAATGATGTTATAAAAACAAGAACGGTTTCTGGGCTTAATGCTGTTTCGGTTTGTTTATCACTCTTGGAGAAGGCTGCCCAAAGTTTGAAAGATCTATGTGTATACGGTCCCGCTTTTTGCCTTTGCCGTAGTATTCAACCGTGTAATAATCCGTAGTTGTTACCTCAACCTCGACTCCGTCCCTTATTTCTTTTATCTTTTTAGTCTCTTCGTATGTAATCAAATATTTGTTTGGTGTTCCATCAGCGTTGTTCAGAAAATGAACCTCTACTTCCCTGATAAAATTGCCTTCTGGGTACTTAGTTGTGACCGATTCCACAAACCAAACATCGGTAACCCCTATTACAGTAGGAACAGGTATCATTTGATAATGTATGGTTGTGGATGCTCCTTTAATACCAGTGCAGAAATAATCTACATTATTTGTCATCTCGATATCCGTCGGTTCCCCCAAATGATCATATCGGACAGACAAATTATCCACATCAACGTAATACCGGGGCCTGCCAAGGTTTTCTTCAAACGGCTCAATCAAATAATCTACAGACACTTCACCGTAACCGGTATCATCGATTGGAATATGAACAGCATCCCCGGAAAAATAGGGCTGGCCAGCAGAAACAGTTGCACCCCAGTCGAATTGGATACCAAAGTTGAAGAACATACTGCAATCATCTACCTTCTGAGAAAACTGCAATCGAACCTTTCCTTCTGGATCCAAAATAACCGGACAGGGGTTTCCGATATCTATGGAATCGTAGATAACAGTAAGTGTAGGTATTTCAGGCTCTTCCGGAAGTCCCAGTTTTTTGATTTGAGTAGGAATAAAGACTGGTATTTCCGCCGCAGATGCTAAAGACGATAATACAAGAAACAGAACGACCAGGAGAGAAAAACAAACTCTTTTCCTTCGCACCTTCATTGACCCTTTCCTTACAGTAATTACAGACAGGATATTATTGTTTTATTAACAAAAATACTCTCTATTGTCAATTGCTTTGCACTGCTTTGCCATACATTTTGTCTTTGCGCAATAAAAAAGAAATAAAATCGCAGTATTCATTAACATTTTATTCATCTTTTTCCTTTGTTTCCCATCCTTGCCGGTAAATAGTTTCCCATGTAACAATTTAGAAATATTTTCTTCACAGGATTGACATTTTTGTGAATAAATCGTAAAATAAACTGTATCCTTGCTCCGAGCGCAGATGCCGGGGCCGTTCACAAAAGGAGATGAGTTCCGGATGAAGAAAGTATTTTGCCTGCTGCTGGCGGCAGTTTTATGCTGTGGCGCCCTGCCGGTATTCGCCGCGGCGGATCCGTGGAAGGACATCACCCTGTTCATTCCGGACCATGTAGAGGACCTGCAGCTGACCGAGATGCCCGAGATCCCCGAGCTGGACGTTCCCGTCCTTCACTGCTGGATGGACACTTTGGGCGACGGCACGACCTGCCCGGTCGTGGCCGACCCGGACGGCGATTTCCATGTCCAGTTTGACACCCCGGTGGACTCCTGTGAAGTGGACGACTACCCCGTCATCCTGGACGAAAACGGTTACGGTTCCATCGCCGCGGAGCTGACCGCCATGCAGATGATCATCGTCACCGCCACCGTCGGCGGCGCGACGTATGATTTCTATACCTCCGGCGCGCTGATGGGCGCGGAGATAGAGGAGGGCGGCACCACCTTCTATTATGACGAAAACGGCGTATGCTACTGGGTCGACGTGACGGAGCTGAATAAGGATTATTTCCGCTCCGGCTACGACGGCGTCCTTTCCTCGACCATGTGGGAGCGCATCGTGTTGGAAAAGGTCACGACGCAGGGCAGAAAGACCGTCAAAAAGCAGGAGGCCGTCTGGTATGTTTCCAGCGTCACGGAGGATTATCCGGCCGGTTGCCCCCTTTACCGGGCCGGCGCCGATTATCTGAATACCGAAAAGCACGACCTGGAAAGATATTTCATCACCTATAACGTCGTCCCGCAGACTCCGGGCGGAAAAACCTACAAGCAGGAAATACCGGACCGCTACGCCATCTATTATACCGGGCATACCTATAAATGCGGCGATTCTAACTATGTGGAAGACCAGATCTTAAGCGGCCTGTATTCCGATATGAAGGATATCGTGCCGGACATGACGCTGAGCAAATTTGAAATCGACCTCGGCGTCGGCATCAAGCTTCAGTTCAAGATCACCTATACTTCCGGAACCGTCACCACATATGAAAACGGCTCCGGCCGGTACTTCGGCACCGACAAATGGGTCAAGCTCCGCGACGCCACCTTCTACAAGGGCAAGAAGCAGCTTCGCCGGCTGGACAGCTTCCCTTCCCTGCGCGTCAAAGAAAAATAAGCCATTATCCTCTCTCTTTCTTCCTTCCCCCGTCAGCAGGACGGGGGTTTTCTGTTGGATGACCGCATGATGGGCGGCGCCGCTTTCGCGCCCGGCCGCTTCATACCGGCCCCTGTCCGCGGAGCGTGTGTCCATCGCCCGCGGCGGGCTGGCGGGATCGGCAGACCGTTCTGAACGGCGGCGCCCTGCCCCCCCGCGAACGGCGGGTTCCCCGGCCGGTTTACGGCTGTCCTTCCGGCAGGTCCGAAACAGCCTTCATCGTCCGTCTTCTCTGCACTAAAAAACCCCGGGGCGGATGGGGTTTCCGTCCCGGGGGATGAACTGACTATTTATCTGCCGGTCACTGCACACGGGGGCTGGGGAAAGCGGTGATGGGCTTGAGGCCGCGCTTGTGGGACTTGGTAACGGAGCCGGTATAATAGTCCCACAGGAACCACTGCTTGTAGTTCTTGCCGCTGCCGGACTTCAGGCGCTCCTGGCCCTTGCACTCGTACCAGCCTTCCAGGATCTGATCCTGGTAGTAGCGGTGGAGGAACTGCTTCTGGGTGGCCGTCGGCTTGGCGATGGGCTTGCCGTCCCACTTCTGGAAGGTGATGTGGCGGAGCTTCTTTTCACCGGTGAGGGTCACGTCATAATCATGGGTTTCCAGGATAGTGGCGTTGGAGGCGGCGTAGCGGATGGTGTATTTTTCCGTTTCGCTGGTTTCGTAGGTGATCAGATAATCGATCAGGCTGCGGGCCGCGTCGTTGCGGTAACGGGCGACGATCTTGCGGATGTAGTTGCCTTCGGGATAAACCACGCGCACCTGGGGGATGTACAGGGTGTCATATTCGGCGTACTTTTCAACCTTGACGCCGTCTTCCATCACGAACTTGTGGCCGGCCACGGTGACCTCTTCCCAGTAGACGGTGGTCCTGCCGCCCTCCTGGCCGGTCTGGAACACATCGCCGTCATAGGTGTAATCGCCAAAGTAGCCTTCGTCATATTCCGGCAGGTCCAGCTTGGTGACGCGGCCGGGGATATAGGCGGTAACATCCGCCGCCATCGCGACGGAGGCGAGGGCCAGCAGGGAAAGCACAGCCAGGGTCAGGCCCAGCAGGCGCAGTGTTTTTTTCATAAGATATTCCTTCCTTTCAGCTATGATGACCTGAGTACGGTTTTATTCTACCGCATTTGGGGCCGGAAAACAATGCCGGATCGGCTTATTTCATTACATTTTTCTATCGATTTATGGAAAAAAGGGTTTCAGCTTTTTCCGGCGCCGGGGCAGGGAATGGTTTCCCCGTCCAGCACGCACCTGACAAGCGCCCCGCCCGGGGCGTAGACGAGCTTTAGCTCAAAGCACTCCGTCCTGCTTTTCAGCAGGGGCAAAAACACCCGGTCTCCCTCCCACAGCGGCAGGGAGGGAACCTCGTCCCAGGGCACCCAGCGCAAAACGCCCTCCCAGCAGTCACCGGTCAGTTCTCCGTCTGCCGCCGCGGTATACAGAAAGGTCAGTTCGTCCCCCCAATCGGGCAGAATAAACGTGATGACGCCCCGCAGGCGGCAGTCCCTCAGGCGCAGCCCCGTTTCCTCCAGGGTTTCGCGGCGTATGCACTCGTCCGGGGATTCCCCCGGCTCCATATGGCCGCCCACGCCGATCCATTTGCCCTCGTTCTCGTCATGCTTCTTCCTGACCCGGTGCAGCATGAGCACGCGGTCTTCTTTTTCGATGTAGCACAGGGTGGTCAGCCGCATATCACAAAGCTCCGTTCCTTTTATAATCAAAAGGGACGCGTTTTACGCGTCCCCTCAGGGTGACGGACGTTATTGTTCCTCTTCGAACAGGTCCGTCGAATCGTCCAGTATCTTCTGCTGGCCGGTAAGGAGGGCCTGCAGGCGGGTGCGGTAATCGGCAGCGGAGGAACGGAGGGTCTTGATGCTCTTTTCAAGCTCGGTCTTTTCGTCTATCAGGCGGGTATTCCGATCCTTCAGGGAGGCTTCTGCCTCCTTCACGATGCGGTCGGCCTCGTCCTGGGCCGCCTGTACCTTTTCGTCATACAGCTTCTTGGCCTCGGCCACGGTCTGGTCGTAAATATGCTGGGCCTTGGACAGGATCTGGGCGGCGTCCACAGCCACGGTGCTGGGCTGGGGGTCGGGCTCGGGCTGCTTTTCGGCCTCCGGCCGCCTGTCCTGACGGACGGGCGCGGCGGGACGGGTCGTCTGCTGGACGGGCTTTTCCTTTTGTGCCGGTTCCTCCTCTTCCACCTCGTCGCTGACCACCTCAATGGGGGCGGGCACCATCGGCTGGGCTGCGGGAGACGGAGCGGGCACGGCGCCGGGGCGGCCCTTGAACACCTGGGTCTGGCCCTGGCCGGCCTTGCTCAGCCGCATCTGCAGCTGGGCGATCTCCTCGTGCAGCCTGTCCATTTCGTCACAGATCTCGTCCAGGAATTCGTCGACCTCCTTGCGCTTGTAGCCCATCGCGGCGACGCTGAATTCCTTGCTTTCAATCATCTGTACGGTCAGTGCCATGGCGGTTCCTCCTGTGTCGGTCAGAAGATCATGCTGATCAAGTGTATATAACGCTCAGCCGCGGGCCTTTTGGGGCAAAGGCCGGCATTTTTCCGGCTTACAGCGCCTGCGCGTCCGCCTCGTGATCCGGAGCGTAGCCCGCGCCGCGCTCCTGCGCTTCAAAAGGGGGCTGCTCGGGCACCGGCTGGGGCTGACGGGCGTAGAATTCCTGCCCGCCCTGGGCGAAAGGCTGCTGGACATAGTCCGGCTGGCGGCTTTCCTGGGCCTGCTGGTAGGACGGCTGCTGGCCCGCGTAATCCAGCCCCTGGAAAGCCCGGTAATTGGGCTGGGGAGCGGCGGCGCGGCCGGCAGAGGCGCGGCGGGAGGAGCTGTTGTTCATCTGGTTCACGGCCGGATCCGCCCATACGCTGACAGCGGAGGGCGCCGCCAGATAAGAGCCGTGGCGGGACACCTTCGTGATGGAGGCGGAAAGGGAGAAGCACGCGCCGGCCATCATGTCCACATAGCGGCGCATCTCGGCCTGGTCCTGGATGCCATCCATCACCACCAGCAATATCTCCCCGCTGCGCAGGTAGGAAATGGCGCTGCGGCAGTCGTTGAAGCCGCGGATGGTGATGATGCGCACGCTGGAAGGCCGGCCTTCCTGGGGCGCCTCGCCGTTATAGCTGCCCGGGAAAGGCACCACCTTCGGGGGCTCCTGCTGGGCCTGCTGGGGGTTGCGCGCGCGGGTCTCCTCCACCTGGGCGGCATACTGGGTCACCGGGGGCTGATAGCCGCCCTGGACCGGCTGCTGCTGGTAGACGGGCTGCTGCGGCTGATATCCCTGCTGCGGGGCGTAGGTCTGCTGATAAGGCTGCTGCTGGTAGCCCTGCTGGTACATCATCTGCGGGTCCATCGCCTGTTCCTGCGCGGGCTGCTGGTCATAGCGCTCCTCGCGGTACTGGCCGCGGCGGCGGCGGCGCTGCTGCTGCTCGGGCTCATAGGGAGGGTCGTTGGCTTCATAGACCGCGCCGCTTCCGTAGCCGTAGCCGCTGTCCCTTTCGCCGTACAGGAACTTGCTGACGGTGCGGGACGCGGAATCCTTGAAGCGCCTGAAAAAATTATCCTTCGCGGGCATAGGCAGATCCTCCTGGGTGATTCGGGTTATGATGGCCGGGTTTTGGAGCCGCGGCCGCCGGTTCTGAATAAACACAAAACCACACATTGCATTATAAACCGATTATTTCGATTTTGCAACCGTTTCTGTTCACTTTTTCAAAATAATTGTCACAGATTCGTCATATTTCCCCAAAATAATGCTTGCTTTTTTCTTTGAATAAGACTATAATACCTAATTGGCACATCCTTGCGCCGTCCAATTGCGAGGCGGCGCCATACGTCCATGAGGAGGTGAAAGTCATGAACAAGTACGAACTGGTGTACATCATCACGCCTGACATCGAAGAGGAGGCCCGCAACGCCGTCCACACCCGTGTACAGGACCTGATCGCTCAGAATGGCGGTGAGGTGACCAAGGTTGACGATTGGGGCAAGCGCCGTCTGGCGTATGCCATCAATGACCGGACCGAGGGCTGGTATGTTCTGGTGAACTTCAACGCCGAGAGCGCGATTCCCCGTGAGATCGAACGTAACCTGGGCAACATGGATGCCGTCCTGCGTTACCAGATCATCCACGTGCTGGAAAAGCGTTCCGCCGTGAAGCCCCGTCCCGTCCGCACCGCGCCCGCTGCCGAAGCGGCCCCCGCGCCCGAAAAGGCCGAGGAAGCCCCTGCAGCCGAAGCGCCCGCGGAAGCTCCTGCCGAATAAGGGGAGAGCGTCATGAACAAACTGTTTATCGTCGGCAATCTCACCAGAGACCCCGAACTGCGCACCACTTCCACGGGGATTTCCGTCTGCACCTTCACCGTCGCGGTCAACCGCCGGCGTTCGGGCAGCAGCAATCCCGGCCAGCCTGAGGCTGATTTCTTCCGCGTTTCCGCCTGGCGCGCGCTGGGCGAAAACTGCCAGAAGTATCTGGCCAAGGGCCGCAAGGTCGCGGTGACGGGCGCCGTCAGCGTATCCACCTACCAGGGCAACGACGGGCAGACCCGCGCTTCCCTCGAGGTCAACGCGGACGACGTGGAATTCCTGTCTCCCAAGGGCGAAGGCGGCGCTCCCGCCCCCGACGCCGGCGGCAGCAGCTATTCCGGCCAGGCCGCTGTCCCCCAGGGCAGCAGCTATGTGCAGGTCGATGAAGAGGAACTGCCCTTCTGAGCCCCGCTCAGAATCATTCTGAAACAAGGAGGATGTACATATGTCTGAAGATCGCGGCGAACGGAAGCCCCGTCCGCATGGCGGCGCCCGCCGCCGTCCGCGCCGCAAGGTGTGTGACTTCTGCGTAGGCAAGATCGAATATATCGATTACAAGGACGCCGGCCGGCTGCATCGTTACATCAACGAGCGCGGCAAGATCCTGCCCCGTCGTGTGACCGGCAACTGCGCCAAGCATCAGCGCCAGCTGTCCGAGGCCATCAAGCGCGCCCGTGCCATCGCGCTGCTGCCCTACACGGTGGAATAATATTATAGTGCCAGCGCGCCCGGTTTCCGGGCGCGTTTTTGATTGGCCCCGTGCAGGACGCGGGGTTTTCCTCTGTCCAAAGAAGGATAAAACCCATTCAGTCGCCGCGCTGCCCCGGCCCTTATTTCATCTTTCGCCTCTGTTTGCGAAAAAAATATCCCGATTTCTCATTTTATTATTGACAAAAACGCGGGTCTGGTTTATTATACCCCCATAACATACCGGGTTGGTGTGTTAATGATCTTCGGCTCATCCCGCCGTTTTCAAAAGGGCGGAACCGGAAACAGCAATTAAAAACAGGAGGTATCCCCATGGGTCGCGTGTATGATTCCCTGACTGAACTGATCGGCCGTACGCCGCTGGTTGAACTGCATCATCTGGAAGAGAAGCTGGGGCTGCAGGCCCGTCTGCTGGCCAAGCTGGAATACCTGAACCCCGCCGGGTCCGTCAAGGACCGCATCGCCTTCGCCATGATCCGCGACGCGGAGGAAAAAGGCCTGCTGAAACCCGATTCCGTGCTGATCGAGCCCACCAGCGGCAACACCGGCATCGGCCTGTCCGCCGTGGCCACCGCCCGGGGCTACCGCGTGATCATCGTGATGCCCGAGACCATGTCCGTCGAACGCCGGCAGATGATGCGCGCCTACGGCGCCGAGCTGGTACTGACCGAGGGCAGCAAGGGCATGTCCGGCGCCATCGCCAAGGCAGAGGAGCTGGCCAGGGAGATCCCGAACAGCTTCATTCCCGGCCAGTTTGTTAACCCCGCCAACCCACAGGCGCATTTCGAGACCACCGGCCCCGAAATCTATGACGATACCGACGGCGCGGTGGATGTTTTCGTGGCCGGCGTAGGCACCGGCGGCACCATCACCGGCGTAGGCCGGTACCTGAAGAGCAGAAAGCCCTCCGTGCGCGTCATCGCCGTGGAGCCGGAAAGCTCTGCCGTGCTGTCCGGCAAACCCTCCGGGCCGCACAAGATCCAGGGCATCGGCGCGGGCTTTGTGCCCAAGGTGCTGGATACCGCGGTCTACGACGAGATCATCCCCGTGGCCAACGAGGACGCCTTTTCCACTGGCCGCCTGATCGGCAGAACGGAAGGCATCCTGGTAGGCATTTCCTCCGGCGCCGCGCTGTACGCCGCCGTGCAGGCCGCTCAGCGCCCCGAAAACAAGGGCAAGACCATCGTCGTTCTCCTGCCCGATACCGGCGACCGGTACCTGTCCACCCCGCTGTTTGCCGAATAAATCAGCAGGCCCCGGTTTCCTCTGCCCTAAGCGGAAGAAACCGGGGACTGCTTTTTCCCACACACCTGAAACGGGGCACTGTCTCCCCATGCATCGATTAAAGCGGCTGTAAACGGGCCTGATTGGCCTGGACAGCCGCTATACTCATTTAAAACTCTGCTGCTTCCCAGGTCAGTACGCCGTAATGATCCGATATCTGCGGGTGGTTGACGCCGTCAAATATCACACGGGAGCGCAGCGTGCGCCCGGGCTGGCGGGCCATGCAGTAATCCATCCTGAGGCCGTCCACCCGGCTTTCGCGCCAGCCGTCTATCTGGCCGGGCACGGTGACGCCTCCGTCCCGATCCTCCGCGCGGGCGAAGCAGTCCTCCCAGCCGTCCAAAAGCATCCGGTCGTAGCCTTCCGCGCGGGTCTGGGCCGGACAGTTGAAATCTCCCATGACGTAGCAGGGGCCCTTCAGTGTCCCCGTGAAGGCCTTCAGCCGTTCCCACTGGCCGATAAAGGGGTCGATCTCGTCCCCCCACCAGCCCATGTGCGTGGAACAGAACCAGCCCCCTGCCGTTCCCAGGGCCAGCGCGCGCCTGCGCCGCCAGCTGTCCTGCGGCAGGTCGGGGCTGGATATGTCCGCGCAGCGGACAGCGCGGACCGGGTCCCTGCAGAACACCGCTACGCCCTCCGCCCAGGTCTTATAGCCCAGGTGGGTGAAGGCCCAGCTCCACTGGTAGGGCAGTCCCGCGTCACGCAGACGCTCCGCCAGGCACAAAGCCCAGTTCCTGTCCGCCACGGCAAAGCCGCCGTCCAGCCAGCCGCTGGCCGCCAGTCTCGCGGGGTCCGCCAGGGGGGCCTTTTCCGGCTGGTTGATTTCCTGCAGGGCGATCACGTCGGGCTGTTCCTTTAGGATCGCCTCCGCCGCACAGCGCAGGCAGGAGGCGTTGTCCGCCTCCTGCCAGCTGTGGGTATTGAGCGTCAGCAGGATAAGCTTATCCTTTGACCGCGCCATTGGTAAGGCCTCCGATGATCTGCTTTTGCATGAAGCAGTACAGGACGATGATGGGCAGGGACGCGATGACCAGGCACGAGAAGGCCAGGTTGTAGTCCACGTTGAACTCGCTCTGGAAGTTGTACTGGAAAAGCGTCAGCGTCCACATGGTGTTGGAACGGTTCAGGCACAGCAGGGGCAGCATGTAGTCGTTCCAGATGGCCAGACCCTCGCGGATCATGACCGTGGCCAGTATGGGCTTCATCAACGGCAGGATGATCCTGTAGAAGGTCTGAACGGTGGTGGCGCCGTCGATATAGGCGGCCTCCTCCAGGGAGGGAGAGACGCTGGTCAGATAGCCCACATACAGGAACATGCTCTCACACGTGGCGTGGGCCAGGTACAAAAGCACCATGCCGGTGGGGTTCATCATGTTAAGCGCGCTCAGGAGCTTCACCAACGGCATCATGCGCACCTGGAAGGGCAGGAAGATGCCCAGCAGGAAGAAGAAATACAGCCCCTTGAACACCTTGCTGCCGTGCAGCATGCCGCGGCTCAGCGCGAACGACATGGGCGGCATGACCAGAAGCTCCAGCAGCAGGGAAAACACGGTGATGTAGATGGTATTGCCGTAGGCGTACCAGAGGGTGGAGTTCTTCAGCACCGTCTCATAGTTGCCCAGGAAAAAGGACCTGGGCAGGGTGAAAAAGCTGCTGGCGCTCTCGCCTGAGGTCTTGAAGGTGGTGATCACCGTGATATACAGCGGGAACAGGATCAGCAGAGCGCCCAGTATCAGGATCACGTACGCCAGCGCGTTCATATTGCGTTTGCTCTGTCTCACTTACTCCACCTTCCTGTCATTGGTAAATTTAATCTGGATGAAGGAGATCACAGCGATGATCAAACCGGTGATCACAGCCTGCGCGATGGCGTAGCTGAAGCGGTTGCGCTCCCAGGCGTTCTGCCAGATCAGCATGGCGATGGAGGTGGTGGCGCCGCCGGGGCCGCCCTTGGTCATGGCGTTGATATAGTCGAACACGTTCAGTCCCTGCTTGACGGCCAGCACCAGCACAACGCTCAGGGTGGGCAGGATGTAGGGAACGGTGATCGACTTGAACTGATGCCAGGCGTTGGCGCCGTCGATGGAGGCCGCCTCATACAGATCGACCGGGATGGTCTGAAGGCCGGACAGGAACAGCAGCGTGGGCAGCGCCACGCCCTGCCACAGATGGACGAACAGAATGCCGTATATGGCCAGCTTGCGGTCCGCTATGATGTTTTCAGAAAGTACCTTGCTTCCGACGGCCTGGCCGATGGAGGGCAGCACATAGAAGTAGACCTGCTTGAACACCAGGGCGATGGTGATCATGGACAGCACAGCGGGCATAAAATACAGCGTGCGGAAGAAGCTGCGGCCCTTCATTTCACGGTTCAGCAGCATGGCCAGTATGAAGCCGATGACCACGATGCCGGCCACCAGGAACAACGAATAGCGCAGGTTGAACAGCAGCGCGTTGCCGAAGCGCTTGTCGTTGGTGAATACCTTGACGTAGTTATCCAGGCCGATGAAATTGAAATTGGTGCCGATGCCTGTCCAGTCGGTCAGGGAATAATAGATACCCATCAGGATCGGCAGGATCAGAAACACGCAGTACAGGATCAGGCCCGGGAGCGTCATCAGCAGATAGGTGACCCACTGCTCCCTGCGCATCAGCGCGTGGGGCTTGGGTTTGCTCGGTAGGGCGGACATACCGGTTCATCTCCTTTATTATGATAAAAACAGGGCCGCTGCCGCGCGGCAGCGGCCCCTTCTCCGGGGTTATCCGTGATCAGTTGTTGTAATAGTCCTCGATGGTCAGCTGGGCCTCGTCATAGAAGGCTTCCAGGTCGCCGTCCAGGATCAGGTTGGTGGCGGCGTCGCCCAGGGCCTTGCGCAGGCCGGAGGGCCAGATGGCGTTCAGGCTCAGCGCGGTCTTGCCGGCGCTCATGGCCTCGTTGATCTTTTCCAGCTGGCTGACGCTGTAGTGGACGCCCTGGATGACGTTGGGGCTGCCTTCGATGTCGGTGTAGGTCTGGGCGGTATCGGTCTGGGCCAGGAAGGCCAGGAACTTCAGGCACTCCTCGGGGTGCTTGGTGGTGGCGGAGATGCAGAAGCTGGTGTCGATGGAGACGATGACGTTGCTCTTTTCGTCATCCACGGGGTTGGGCAGCGGGATCATGGCCACGGGCAGGTCGGGGTTGAAGCCCAGCAGGGTGCCCAGGGACCACTGGCCGTTGATGGTCATGGCCGCGCCGTCGTTGAGGAAAAGCTGGTAGGACTCGTCATAGCCCGCGCCCTTGGACTGGGGGTTGGTGTACTTGGCGATGTCCAGGGAAGCCTCGGCATAGCCCTTGAGGACCGTGGACTCACGGGGGTCCAGCTCGCCGGCAGCGATGGCCTTGAATTCGTCGTCATTGTCGGACAGCATGGACATCATGCGCTCCATGCGCTGATAGACCATGTCCTTGTCCGGCAGGCCGAAGGGATAGATGCCGGCAGCCTGCAGCTTTTCGCAAGCGGCCATGAGCTCGGCCCAGGTGGTGGGCAGCGCGATGCCCTGCTGCTCAAAGATATCGGTGCGGACGTAGAGGCCGTAGCAGCTCAGGCTGTAGGGCATACGGTAGATCTTGCCCTGATAGCCGGAAAGCGCGAGGGTGGAAGGAGCGATGTTGTTCAGGAATTCCTGGCCGGTCAGGTCCATGATCAGGCCGCTTTCGAACATCAGCTCATAGGTGGTGGAGGTGGTGCAGCCGAACATATCGGGCAGGTCGTTCTGGGTGGCGCGGGTCTGAAGCACGGTGGCCGCGTCGGGGATCTGGACGAAATTGACTTTAATGCCGGGGTTGGCGGCGTTGAACTGGTCGATCACCGTCTGCATGGCCTTGATCGCGTCGGTCTCAGACTTATGATAGAGGAATTCCAGCTCCACGTCTTCCGCGTGCGCGAAGGAAGCCAGGGACAGCAGCATCACGGCCGCCAGCAAAAATGCGACAAATTTTTTCATAAAAACATCCTCCTGTTTTTATTGGATGGAAATATTTTATTATATTATTCCCAATATGTCAATATCCTCATTGACAGATACCCGCAAGTTTGCTATAAAAGAGTTACCATTATATATAAAGCAGGATGAATGCCATGAAGAATTTTTCCCATCAGGTCGTATATCAGATCTACCCCAAATCCTTCCGCGACAGCGACGGCGACGGCGTAGGCGACCTGCGCGGCGTGACGGAGAAGCTGGACTATATCCGGGACCTGGGCGCGGACTGGATCTGGCTTACGCCGTTTTTCCCGTCTCCCCAGCGGGACAACGGCTACGACGTGGCGGATTACTGCGGCGTGGACCCCAGGTTCGGAACCATGGAGGACGCCGAAGAGCTTTTGCGGGAGGCGGAAAAGCGCGGCATCGGCCTGATGCTGGACATGGTGTTCAACCACACCTCCACCGCGCACGAATGGTTCAGGCGCGCGCTGCGGGGAGAAAAAAAGTACCGGGACTATTATATTTTCAGGGACGGGCCCGCCGACCGGCCGCCCACCAACTGGCAGTCCAAGTTCGGCGGCAGCGCCTGGGAGTACGTGCCCGCCCTGGGCCAATGGTACCTGCACCTTTTTGACGTCACCCAGGCTGACCTCAACTGGGACAACCCGGCGGTGCGGGAGGAGCTCAAAAACGTGATCCGCTTCTGGAAGGACAAGGGCGTGCGCGCCTTCCGATTTGACGTGGTGAACCTGATCTCCAAACCCGATATCTTCCGGGACGACCCGGCGGGCGACGGACGGAGCTTTTATACCGACGGGCCGCGCGTACACGAGTATTTACAGGAGCTCGCCAGGGATACCGGGCTTGACGAGGCGGTGACGGTGGGTGAAATGTCCTCCACCTCCCTTGAGCACTGCGTCCGCTACACCCGCCCCGAAAACCGGGAGCTTTCCATGTCCTTCAGCTTTCACCACCTGAAGATCGACTATAAGGGCGGCGACAAATGGCAGCTCCAGCCGCCGGATCTTTCCCGCCTGCGCGAACTGTTTTGTACCTGGCAGGAGGGCATGCTGGCCGGCGGCGGGTGGAACGCGCTGTTTTGGTGCAACCACGACCAGCCCCGCGTCGTATCCCGCCTGGGCGACGATACGCGTTACTGGAAGGAATCAGCCAAAATGCTGGCCCTGTGCGTCCACCTGATGCGGGGCACGCCCTATGTCTATCAGGGCGAGGAGCTGGGCATGACCAACGCGTATTTTGATTCCATCAGCCGCTACCGGGACGTGGAAAGCATCAACTACTACCGCATTTTAACTGAAAAGGGCCTGCCCGCCGCCGAGGTCATGAAAGTGCTTGCCGCCCGCTCGCGGGACAACAGCCGCACCCCCATGCAGTGGGACGACGGCCCTTGTGCCGGCTTCAGCGCCGGCAAGCCCTGGATCGACGTCCCCTCCCGCAGGCCCGGCGCCAACGCCGCCGCCGAGGAAAAGGATCCTTCCTCCATCCTGCATTTCTACCGCCGCCTGATCCGCCTGCGCAAGGAAATGCCCGTCGTCGCCCGGGGCGATATCCGTTTCATACTCCCCGACGTCCCCGGCCTCATCGCCTACGAAAGGCGGCTGAACGATGAAACGCTGACGGTCCTGTGCAATTTCACCGCCGAGCCCCTCCGCGTCCCCCGGGAAGGCGCTCCCTCCTGCCTGCTGGACAGCTATGAGACCCCGCCCTCCTTTGACGGCGAAGCCCTGACCCTCCGGCCCTATGAAGGGACGGCTGGGATGACGCGCGAATAAACAAAAGATGACAAATGAAATCCTGTCATACAGTTCAGCCGGGAAGTGAGACCATCCTCTGTTCTTTTCTTCACGGAATCCCTGAGTCCGCCGATTTATTCGGCGGATGGCGCAGCCACCCGCAGGGGTGAGGAGGGCCCGGAAAACAGGCCGGTGGCCTGTTTTCACCGACGATAAGGGCCGGCAGGCCCTGGGTTACTTGGCTTAACGCATTCTTTGCAGCTTTGCCGCCCGCTAGGACCGAAGGTCCGACAGGCAAAGCTGAATAGGGGAAGCGCTGGGAGGGGGAAGGATTCCTCCTCCCAGCGCTCACGCATTCACGCGTGAGCACTGGCCCCGTTTTGCTCAGTACCAGAAAAAATAATAATAGTTGTTTTCTTCCCCCAGCAGGAAGCTGTTGATCATGACCGCGTACCTGGCGGGGGACATTTCCTCCTCCGTATACGTGAACACATATTTGCTCACGGCTTCCCAGCCGGTGTCTTGCGGGCACAGCGCCATTGCCTCAGTGACCAGTCCGTTCTGCCTGGTCACCTCAAACAGATCCTGCGCGCCGTCCGGGCCTCTGCGGAAAACCGCCGAGGTGCTGACGGCAATGCCGTCCGCGTCATATATGACCGTATACGTGCCGTTAAAACGCAGCCATTCCTTCTTCGTTTCGCCGCCCCAGTGGGCGTACATGCCCGTGTTGACCGTGTGGACCGGCAGGCCGTTGCTGACGGTGACGGAAACGGCGTGCGCCTCCTCGGCGTGGTCTTCCACATCCGGATTGTCGGGGTCCGTGGCGTTGTACTCATGCAGTACCAGGGTGAACCATCCGTCGCCGTTGGCATACTGGAAATAGTCCGTGCCGACGGCGTTTCCGTTCCCAAAGCGCCTGGTAATGACATAGGGCCATCCGTTCAGGTATTCCACGCTCGTCACACAGTTGTCCTCCCCGTCGTACGTTTCCCGCGCAACGGGTACTCCGTTTTCAAAGACGTATTTGTGCGTGGTGAAGAAATGCGCGTCCAGATAGTATTCCAGGCAGTCCACCCGCACCGGGTATCCGTTTTCACAGGTATAGGTCCACTGCCTGATGGGCACCCATTCCTTCGTTTCATAGTTTACGCCGTATTCCGTCACCGTCCGCGGCAGGCGCGGCGTAAGCCCCGGCACATTTTTCTCCGCGCGGGCCGGCGGCACGATAAGCAGCGCGGCCAGCGTCAGCGCCGTACATAAAAGCCTGCTCCATTTTTTCATACTCTTTCTCCTTACAGCCTTTCAGCGTTATCTGATGCGGCCGTTTTGCTTTTTCCGCCTTCGCATCCCGCGTTTTCGTACGCGCTTCTCCCGTTTTTGCCTCAGCCGAGGAGGGAATGGATGTTGCCCGCGATCAGCATGGCCCCGCAAAATATCAGCACCACCGCCGTGCAGGCGCGGACGGTCTGTTCCCTGAGCCTCCCCACGCAGCGAAAGCCCGCCCACAGGCCCAGCCCCATCGCCGGATACAGCGAAAACGCCCGCAGCAGCACGTCCCCGGTCAGCAGCCCTGTTGCGATGTACATGATCAGCGTCACCACGTTGCCGGTCACGAACATGGCGGTGATGTTGGCCTTCAGTACCTTCGTATCGTGGATCACCCGGCCCATCACGGCGGCCAGCAGCACCCCTATGCCAAACAGGCTGTTGATCACCCCGGATACGGCGATCAGCGTCAGCGTAAGCCACTCCGGGGGCGGGTCTCCGCCGTCCTTCCTTCGCGCCAGCATATCGACCCCCAGCAGCAGTATGACGACCCCGCACACCACCTTGAGCGTCCTGCTGTCCGTGTTCTTCAGCAGCAGTGCCCCCGGCACCGCCGTCAGCGCCGTGATGACCGCTCCGGGCACCCAGAGCTTTTTGTCCAGGTATTTCCGGTATTTGATCAGCAGCGTCACGTTGGCCGGCACCGTCAATACGAAGTCCACCGGCGTCAGGTCCGCGTTGTTCTTGCTCAGCGCCATGATGCCGGTGTGGATGGGCGAATTGCCGAAGCCCGCCACGGCTTTGACGAAATACGCCGCCACGATCACGATAAACCAGAGAATATATTCCATATAACGCACCCCTGCCGCATTTTCCGGGTGTCAAAAATTCCTTAAAAAGCCCTGTCCCGCATAATGGAACAGGGCTTTTATATTACCCGGACAGGGCTTTATTTATCTTTGTATTCCGTCAGCACCTTTTCGCTCTCGGCGTCGAAGAGATACACGCTCTCATACGGCACGCTGAAGGTCAGCTGCTGATCCGTCGCCGGGATCTCGTGCGGCGTCACCTTGAGGATGGCGCGCTTGTCGCCGATGTTCATGTAGACGTTGGCGTTGTCGCCCAGCATCTCGGTCAGCTCCACCTGGCCGGTGATGTGATAGGCGTTTTCCTTTTCACCCAGCGAGACGGCCTCGGGCCGGAACCCGAAGACGATAGGCTTGCCGTTATAGCTGCCGATCTTGTCCGGCAGGACCCTGCTCAGATCGATCTTCGCGCCGTTGAGCGTGACGGCGCCGTTTTCCACGGGCAGGGTCATGAAGTTCATCGGCGGTTCGCCGATGAAGCCGGCCACGAACACATTGCGGGGATGGAAATAGACGTCGTACGGCGTGCCGATCTGCTGGACGTAGCCGTCCTTCATGATGACGATGCGGTCAGCCAGCGTCATGGCCTCCGTCTGGTCGTGGGTCACGTAGATGGTCGTCGCCCCGGTCTGCCGGTGGATCTGGGCGATCTCGGCGCGCATGGTGACGCGCTGCTTGGCGTCCAGGTTGGAAAGCGGCTCGTCCATCAGGAAGATGCCGACCTTGCGGATGATGGCGCGGCCGATAGCCACGCGCTGGCGCTGGCCGCCGGACAGGGCGCGGGGCAGACGGTCCAGATAATCGGTCAGGCCCAGGATCCCGGCGGTCTTTTTGACGCGGGCGTCAATTTCTTCCTCGTCCACACCCATCAGCGTCAGACCGAAGGCGATGTTGTCATACACCGTCATCTGCGGATACAGGGCGTAGCTCTGGAACACCATGGCCACCTGCCGCTGCTGGGGACCCCACTCGTTCGCCCGCTGGCCGTTGATCAGGAACTCACCGTTGGAAATATCCTCCAGCCCGGCGATCATCCGCAGGGTGGTGGACTTGCCGCACCCGGAGGGACCGACAAAGACGATAAACTCGCCCTTCTCGATATTCAGATTGAAATTATGCACCGCATGGAATCCGTTGGGATAGATCTTGTTGATTGCCCGCAGTGATAAATAGGCCATGAGGGTTCCTCCTTGATTCAGCGCGTTCCGTTTTATTGCCTTTTTCCTGTTCCTGCGTTTTTCGCATCCGACAGGATCTTTTGAAAGCCGTGCTTCATCCCGATCAGCATCAGGTCAAACGCCATGCACAACAGCCCAAACAGGATCGGCCCTACGCCCAGGGGCACGGCATCCCCCGGCAGGCCTCCAAGGGCGATCAGCATTCGGTTGAGCACGTTGTACGCCGTATACACCAGGAACATGATCACGCCCGCGTGCAGCACATTGAGCGGCAGACTCCAGAAGCCCTTTCGGGGATGCATGATCCAGCGGTCGTTCGCTCCTTTCGTTTTGGAAAGGAACCGCAGGACGTTGTTGGTCAGCAGATCGGTCACAAAGCCGAGCGCCAGGCCGGCGATGACCAGCTGATCCAGAACGTTAGGGACGAACGGCCCCAGCCCCCAGATGAAGAAGAAGCAGACCGCCGCCGCAAACCACCACTTGACCAGCAGCAGCTTCACCCAGTCCGCCAGATGCAGGCGGCCGCCGCGCTCATTGGTATACTTCCGCAGTTCCCTGCGGGTGACCTTGGGGGAGTTTTCCTCCGTAGCGTTCAGCAGGTCGTCGACGGCGCCGGTCTTCAGATCATAGTAATCGGCGGCGCGAAAGTCTTCCTTTTTGGGCGGCGCTGATTTACGTTCCCTGCCGCTCACGCATCTTCCCCGGAAATATCAATAGTCTCCATCTCGCCGTTTTCTTCCACGCTGATCGACGTGTTGATCCGCTTGATGGCGGGCGCGTAGACAGGCAGCAGGGCGGTCAGGCCCAGCCCGGCGATCACCATCCAGAAATGCACCTTGAGCATCGCCACGGACTCGGTGATATAGCTGGTCGCGTCGGTGACGGCGATGACGTTCTCACTGCGCGTCAGGGCGTTGTCCACCAGGGAGATATACTTCCTGTCCGCAATCAACACGGCGATGAAGAGGCAGAAGGTCAGCGCCAGCATGAACTTGTTGACCGGCTTCCTGTGCGGGAAGGTCCTCCCAAAGGAAACCAGGCCCAGCATGGAAAACAGCATGATCACAAAACCGCACAGGCCCATGCCGGGGCCCTGGATCTTCGCGGTCGTGTTGGAGATAAGCGTCAGCCGCAGGCTGTACACCAGAAACGCGATCACCAGCACCACCAGGGGGATCATATGGGGCTTGCGCTTCAGGGCCACCAGGAACTTACGGAACTTTTCCTTCACAGCTCAGCCCTCCTTCCGGATCGCGCTGGTCGTTTCCGCGTCAAAGAAATGCTTGCGGGCAAAGCAGACGGACACATGGTCGCCGACCTTGTAGTCCTGCCAGCCCTTTAGCTTCGCGGCGATTTTCCGGTCCGCCGAAGAGGCGTCACCGATGTGGCCGTGTACCAGGGTGTTCATGCCCAGGTTTTCATTGTTGCTCACCAGGACGGTGACGTCGCTTCCCAGCTGGATGTCCTCGGGACGAACGCCCAGGATGATCTCTTTCCCGGCGTAGGAAGAGAGCGTGCCCCGCTCCTTCTCGTTCAGCGGGCAGGTGAAGCCTGCCCCTTCCAGGAAGCCGTCGCGGACGCGGGCCTTCCAGGTGTTCATGGGCGGAAGGCCGATGAAGCCGGCCACAAAGAGGTTCGCCGGCTGATCATAAAGCTCCAGCGGAGTGCCCACCTGCTGGACGTGACCCATGCTCATGCAGACGATGCGGTCCGCCAGGGTCAGCGCCTCGGTCTGGTCGTGGGTGACGTAGAGCATGGTCGCCTGCAGGCGTTTGTGCAAAAGCAGGATCTCCCGCCGGGTCGCCCCGCGCAGCTTGGCGTCCAGGTTGGACAGGGGCTCGTCAAACAGGAACACCTTGGGGTTGCGGACGATGGAACGGCCCATGGCCACGCGCTGCCGCTGGCCGCCGGAAAGCTGGGACGGCTTCTTGTTGAGCTGGCTGGTGAGCCCCAGGATCTCCGCGGCGGCGAGCACCTTTTTGTGGATCACGTTGGGGTTTTCCTTGCGCAGGGTCAGCGAGAAGGCCATGTTCTCGTAGATGGTCATATGGCCGTACAGGGCGTAGTTCTGGAACACCATCGCCATATCCCTGTCCTTGGCCGGGGTCTGGGTGATGTCCTTCCCGTCCAGCAGCAGCTGGCCGCGGCTGATGTCCTCCAGGCCCGCCACCATGCGCAGGGTAGTGGACTTCCCGCACCCGGAGGGGCCGACCAGCACGATCAGTTCGCCGTCCTTCACATCCAGGTTGAAATCAAAGACGGCCTGGACGTTGTTGTCATATATTTTATCGATATGCTTCAGGCTCAGCTCCGCCATCTTATGCGGCCTCCTTCGCTTCCAGGGTCTTCAGGTGTCCCGCCAGGGCGGCGCACTTGCGCTGGTTGATCAGGCCGGCGGCCAGCAGGCAGGCCGCGCTGCCAGCCAGATAAATGATCACCCGGATGAACTGCCCGTCTCCCATCACGGCGACTTCCGCGCCGCCGACCTTGACCATGGCCTGATGGGCCTGAAGGGGGAGGATGAAAATCCGTGCGATCTGCCCGGCGCCCAGGGCGTACAGAAGTTTTGAATAGGATGCCTGGTAGTTCTTGACCCCCTCTGAGGAGAGAAAGGCCATCAGCATAAACAGCAGGTTGTACACGATGGAAGCCCCGATCAGGATCTGGTAATACCAGGAACCCACGTCGGACTTGTATATCGAAACGAAATAGAATACATTAAGCAGGATCGCCAGGTAGCAAAGCCGCGAGGAGGCGGTGTTTTTGACATACCGCATCCGGTCCAGACGGATTTCCTTTTCGTTGATGTCGCTCATGCGGCCGCCTCCTTCCCCCGGGCGATCAGGCCCTGTTCCTCTTTCATGAGTTTGCGTTTCCACAGGACGTTGAGGATCAGCAGCACGGTGCCGATCAAAAGCAGTCCGAACACCAGGTAATGGATGTCAAACCAGAAGGTCGATTCCGTGTAAAGGGATTTGCGCTTGGACGCGTAGTCTGCCAGGGCCGCAAAGTCGATGCCCAGGAACTGGGCCTTGAAGCCCTCGATCATGCGGTGCGCCCAGACGCTGTAGACCACGCTGCCCGCGGAAAAGAGCCCCACCGCGCAATAGTTGCCGATGTAGTATCTCCTCCGATTATGCGTGCTGGTGATGAACAGAACCAGGCAGAGCAGGATCATGCCGATGGACCCGTACAGAAGCGCTTTGTTGAAGCCCTGCATGTCGTTGTAGATTTCAGCTCCGGAAACGCTGGTCTTACCCCTGCGGAACGTTCCGTAGAGCGAATCGTACAGATCGGTCATAATTCCCAGGGAATACACGAACGCCAGCGCGCAGATGATGATCAGCGCGATGCATAGGAGCCTTTGCAGCTTCATCTGTTTTTTATACATGATCCAACCCCCGAACCGATGCGCGGTCAGTCCGCGCATTACTAATGCGTAATTCGTAATGCGTAATGCGTAATTATTCAGTGCTGCGATGCCGGACGCCCGAAGGATCACCGGGGCTTTCGGCGGCTCTGACGGCTGGTTTTACCGGCCGTCCTTAATTACGCATTACGAATTACGCATTACGAACCCTTCATCCGCGGAGGGGCCGAAGCCCCTCCGCGGAAAATGAATCATCTTACTGTAAGGTCTCGTAGTAGTCCAGCAGTTCTTCCCAGGCGATCTCCTTGATGTCCAGGTACTGCTCGCCGCTCATGGCGTCCTTGACGTATGCGGCGGCTTCCTCGGGGCTGCCCATGCCTTCGGCCGTGAAGCCGGAAGCGATGATATCCACCAGGACGTTCTCCTGGCCCTTGCCGCTCTGGAACTTGGTGTTCAGCTCGTCATATCCGCCCAGCGCCTGGTTGTCTTCCTTGGTGGTGGGCAGGACGGTGGGAACAGAAGTGTACCAGGGGTTCTCGGTCACAGCCAGCAGCGGGTGCTTGATGGTGCCCAGGGCGATGGCGGTGGAAATCTTGGCGGCGCCTTCCTTGCCGACTTCGTGCGTGCACTGATACTCGAAGGCCTGGCTCTTCATGAAGCTCAGGGTGGAGCCCAGGTAGTAGCGGGCGAAGTTGGTGTAGTTGCCCTTGCCCAGGGACCAGAGCAGTTCGTTGGTCACGTCGGCGATCACCGGCATTTCCTTGCCGTTGAACATGAAGGTCTCGCCTTCCTTGATGAACTGGGACGGGCCATAGCTCATCAGGATGGTGCCTTCTTCGGAGTAAGCGTAGTCGATCAGGGAGAGGGCGGCGTTCAGCTTGGCCTCGTTCCCGGCCACGCCGGCCACGGAGATGCCCCAGCCGTCGGTCTTGACGGAGCGCCAGCTCTCGGTAAAGCGCATGTAGGTGCCTTCTTCGGTGTCATACCACTTGGCCACGGGAACCATGACCGCCATGTACTTCTCGCCTTCCTGAAGCAGGGTGGCGTTGTGCAGGGTCTGGGTCTGGTTGTAGTCATAGTGCATGAAGCCCAGGTCGTTCTCCAGGTAGTTCTGGGTCTTGACGTCCTCGCCGGTTCATACGGGCCAGCGCTTCGTAGGTGGCGACTTCCTGACGGGCATCCTTGAGCATGCCGTCGGTATCCACATACAGGTAATCCTGGCGGGATTCAAGGCCGCGCACGCCGAAGAGGTGACCGGCGAAGCGGAACATATCGACGCGGCGCTGGTTGTTGGCGTCCTCGCGGGTGAAGAGGCCCTGGATGGTGTCGGTGCCGTTCAGGGTCTGGGGGTTGGCAACCACGCAGCGCAGCAGAGCGACCAGCTCGTCAGCGTCCCAGGCGGCGTTCTGACCGATGAACAGATCAGCGCGCTCGGTGCCGTAGTAGCCGTTGTAAGCCTGGTCGATGTAGGTCCTGAGCATATTGACGGCCGTGACACCGTCGATCTCGCCGGCCTCGTTCATCTTGGCGACGATGTTGCCGGCAGCGTCATAGTCCTTGGTCACGATCTCGGTAGCGGTGCCGTCAGCGGTCGGGGTCTCGATCTCGACCTTGCCTTCAAGCGGCATGTAGGGGGTATAGACGGCGGGCTTCAGATTGTTGCAGGCTTCCGCGGTGAATTCGCCTTCGCCGTTCAGCAGCTTCTGAACCATGTCCACACGCATCAGCGGCATACGCTCGATGTCGTTCACGCCGTCGAAGTAGGGGCTGAAGTAGATAGCGCCGGTCTCGGTGTTGCCGGTGATGGACAGCTTGACGATGGGGTTTTCGTCCAGGTAGGCCTTGAAGTTCGGCATCTGATCCAGATAGGCGCCGATGTTGACCACCAGGCCCGCTTCGCCGGCTTCACTCAGCTTGGCGGCGGTACCGGACAGCATATCCACCTGATCCAGCTGCTCTTTCCAGTAGTCAAACTCAGCGGAGGCGCCGTGGCCCTGATACTTGTCTTCAAAGACAACGTTCAGCTTTTCCTGAACCGCCACCCAGGTGGGCTTGAGGTCGCCGGAATGGTAGACGGTGCCGGCCAGATCGACGCCTTCACCGGCGGTTTCCGGGTCAAAGAACAGACCGGTCTTGGCGTTGTTGTAGCCGGTCGCCATGCGCAGGACCACGGGCTCGTCCGCCACGGCTACGCTCACGGCGGTCAGCGCCAGGATCAGCGCCAGCACAAGAGACAGATACCTTTTCATCTTGAAGTATTCCTCCTTTTATAATATGCGGGCCCCCGGCCCGCGGGAAAGCAACTGTGGCCGCTGCGTTTGCAGCAGGGAGGAAGCGGATTTATCTGCTTCCTGCCCGCCCCGCTCTTTTCTCCTGTTCTTCCTTACTCCTTGACGCCGCCCGCGTTGGTTCCCTTGGCAAAATACTTCTGGATAAAGGGGTAGATGATCAGGATGGGGATGATGGAGCAGACGATCAGGGCGTAGATGACAGAGTCGGACGCGTAGGGCTCGCTCCAGCCGGCGATCTGCTCAGGATCGGTGTACTGTTCCAGCTGAAGGCGGATAAACACCTGCAGGGGATGCTCGTTCTGGTTGGAGATCATCTGGCGGGCCCAGAAGTAGCCGTTCCAGCGGGAAATGGCGAAGAACAGGGCCACCGTGGCGATGGTGGACTTGCTCATCGGGATATAGACCTTGCTCAGCACCTGGAACTCGGAAGCGCCGTCCACGATGGCTGCCTCTTCGATTTCGCCGGGCACGTTCTCAAAGGCGTTGCGCAGGAGGATGATGTTCATGGCGGCCATACCCATGGCGATGACGACCAGCCATTTGTCGTCCATGATGCCCACGGCCCTGAACACCGTCTGCGTCTGCAGGTAGTTCAGGTACTGCGGAATGATGCCGGCGCTGAACCACATGGTGAAAACGAGGAAGAAGTTGAAGGTCTTCCTGAACAGCAGGCGCTTTTTGCTCAGCGCATAGCCGCCCAGGATGGAGACGCCCATGGCCCACAGCGTTCCGTACAGGGTCAGGAACAGGGTGTTGGAATAGGCGTTCCAGAACATGTTATTCTGGAACATCCGGGCGAAGGCGTCAAACTGCACATCCTTGGGGAAGAGCACGACCTCGCTGTATTCCACCGCGTGCCGCCCGGACATGGAAGCGGACACCGCGTACACAAAGGGATACAGGCAGCACAGGGCGAAGATGGTAAGCAGCAGATAGCTCAGGCCCTTGAATAGCTGTTCGGAGATTTCGAGCTTTCTTTTCACGCTGGTGACCCTCCTCTCAGTACAGCGAAGTGTTCGAGGCCTTGCGGGCGATGGTGTTCGCGCCGATCACCAGCAGCATGCCGACCACGTTGTTCATCATTTCAGCCGCGGAGGCGATGCCGGTGCCGGCGCCCCCGCCCAGACCCGTGCGGTACGCCAGGGTGGAAATCACGTCCGCCGTAACGTAGGTCTTGGTGTTGTACAGAAGCAATACCTTTTCATAGCCGATGTTAAGCAGAGAACCGATCCTCGTGATCAGCATGATCACGATGGTGGACAGCATGCTGGGCAGAACGACGTAGCGCATCTGCGCCCATTTATTGGCCCCGTCGATCTGGGCCGCTTCATAGCTTGTGGGCGAGATCGCGATGATCGCGGCGAAGAACACGATGCTGTCGTAGCCCGCGCCCTCCCAGATACCGCTTATCTGGTAGATCGCCCTGAAGAAGCCCGGGTTGTTGAGCAGGCCGGCGTTGCCGACTTCCTCGCTGATCAGTCCCAGCCGGACCAGGGCCTGGCTGACGATACCCATCTGGCTGATCAGGGAGCCCTGCTTGACCAGCATTGTGACCAGGGAGGTCATAACGACGGTGGACATGAACTTGGGCAGATACGTCATCACCTGGTAGACGCTGCGGGCGGCGTTGGAGCGGACCTCGTTGAAAAACAGCGCCAGGATGATCGGCATCGGGAAGCCGAAGCAAAGGCCGTAGAAGCTCAGGAGGAAGGTGTTCCTCATCGCCCGCCAGAAGTTGAGGCTCAGGCTGTCTCCCCCGACCAGGAGCTGCTTAAAATAGCTGAAGCCGGAAAACAGCTGCTCGCTGACCGGCAGCACCGTATCCGACACCTTGAAGCAGCCCAGCAGCTCGTACATCGGGAAATAACGCCAGAACAGGAAGACCAGCAGCATCGGCACCAGCATCAGGTACAGCCGCCAGTCCTTGAGGATCGTCAGGCCGACGTGCTTCCAGTAGTGCTTTTCCACGTCGTCCCGGACAGCCTGCTCCGGGTTCTCCCGGTACACGCCGGCACTTTCATCCCAAATCAGATAATCCGCCGCTCTTTCCGTCATGGTTCAGTTCCCCCGTCTCCCATTTCCCGGCTGACCCGGTGAAGATAATGCTTTTGGTCTTCCATAACGCCGTCCAGCCTGCGCGCGATCCACATCGCTACCGCGCAGAACACGCAGGTCAGAACGTCGGTTGTAAAAAATAACAGAAACGCTTGCCCGTGCCCCAGGCACAGCGCGATCAGGGCCCTTCCCAGCTGCATCATGACCGCGCAGCACACGCCGTACAGCATGGCGTAGGAGGCTCTGTCCCGGATGGTCTTCCAGCCGACCCTCCGTATGACCGGCAGCAGCGCGAGCGCCAACAGACTTCCGGCCATGTAAACCAGATACTGCCACCCCGCCGCGCGGGACAGCAGGCAGTACACAAACGACCCCGCCAGCGCCGGCACAGCCCCCCAGGGCCCCCAGCGGATCATCACGATGGCGGTCACCGCCGGCGTAACGGACAGGGTGTACAGCTGTTCAGGAAACCAGCGGGTGGAGGCCAGAACGATCAGCCCTTCGCACAGCGCCAGGATGGCCGACAGCATCGCGACATCCATCCCACGGTACTGACGGAAGCTCAGACTCGGCCGCATGACGCTCCTTTCCGGCCCGCAGCGCACATACCGCTGCCTTGTTTCTTTCGACCGCCCGGCTCCTCCCGGGCATTTGTCCCAACAGATATTACTATTCAAATTATAGTTAAAAATGTCCTTCTTGTCAATCATTAATACTGATTCAGACAGGCGGTGTTTGCTGTTTTCGGATCCATCATACGAAAACATAGGATGTTCTCCCTTATGCTTTACTTTTTATTATGAAATACAGCGGAAAAGTAAAGCTCAGCCGTTCGGAAAAAGGCAGAAAGTAAAGCCCGTCATGTTAGCCCCCACAGAGGAAACCCTTTTTGCCGGGCAGCGCTGTTTGGCTTTCCCTCAGGAAAACGTGCGGAATCGGTAAATTTCCCGTTTTCCCTGCCGCATTTCCCTATGGCAAGCGCCCCCGGAGCACAGGGCTCCGGGGGCGCGGGGTTATGGAGTTGCTGCCGGCCTTTCAGGGGCAGGCGGTTCAGACGCGCTGTTCACGCTTTTTGCGCAGGATCAGCAGCGCGGCCAGGCCCAGCAGGCCGGTGACGGCCATCATCGTCCACAGTTCGACCGGGTCGTTGTCGCCGGTCTTGGGGATCTTGTGGTTGATGATGTTGCCGTAGTTGTCGGCGTGAGTGGTAACGTCGGAGGCGGCGCCGTTGTCATACTCGACCGCGAAGCCGTCCGGAGCGTCCTCTGTCACGTAGTAGGTGTAGATGTCGGGCAGGTTGTAGAAGGTGTACCATTCGCCGTCCTTCAGCTTCACCTTGACCTCGCGGGCCACCTCGTAGGTGCCGTCGGCGTGTACGCGCCACAGGACCAGGGTGATCTCGGGCAGCTCCTCGTCGGCCTTGACGCCGGTCCACAGCTTGCGGACGCGGAACTCGGTGGTCTTGGTGTTGGTGATGGTACCGCCGTCCAGCACCCAGCGGCCCTCGGCGGAGCCGGGGTTGTCGTACTTCTTGCCGCCGTAGCCGGCCACGTTGCCTTCCTTGGCCGCGTAGACGATCAGCTTGTCGTCGTCGTCATACTTGGGCAGATGCTCGAAGAGGTAGACGTTGGTAGTAGGCGTGGAGAACGGATAATCGATGATGGACAGTTCCACGAACTCGCCGTCGACGATCTTGCCGAAGATCAGCGGGATGGACCAGCCGGGATCGCCGCCGACCCAGATCTTGCGGATGCGGAACTCGGTCTCCACCTGCGTGTTCTTGAACTTGACGCTGGCGCCCTCTTCGGGGATCGTGCCGGTGACATCCTTGGGATCGACCTGGTAATCGTTGTTCTCGGCCGTGGTGATGTAGGCCTTGGACTCATCCTCGGTGACCGCGTAGTGCGCGCCCAGCGGGAGGTTTTCGATGCAGATGATCTCGTCGTCCATCAGGTAGAAGGAGAGGACGCCCAGATCGGACTCGATCAGGGTGAAGCTGCCTTCGGCCTTGATCTTTCCGTCGCCGTCGGTGATGGTGTACGGGTATTCGCCCACCAGCGGCTGCAGCTTCTCGTCGCGCAGGGTGACGTGGAAGGTGAAGTGACGGTCCGTCTTCTTGCCGACCACGGTCTTGGTGATGGACAGGCTGGACGGCTTGGAGCGCAGGTTGTTGAACACCGGCAGCTCCTCGCCTTCGGCCAGGGCCGTCAGCTTCAGGTTGTCCTCATCCACCTCGTAGTACCTGATATCGGCGTTCAGCGTTCCGTCGCCGTTATCGGTGATGGTGACGCCCGCGACGAACCGGGTCTCGTCGTACTCGTAGGCCACGGAATCCTCGGGGATCTGCTCGCTGATGAGGAACCAGTAGGTCTGGTTGGCCTCGCTCAGATCGTAGCTGATTTCGGGGAAGGTGACCGCGCTGCCCTCGTTCTTGACCAGGGCGATGGACTCGTCGCTCACGCCCAGCAGGGTCATGGCTTCCTCATCCACCTCGGCGGTGAAGAGTTCGAAGTAGAAGTCGTCGTCCACGTCCATGGGCTCCTCGCCGGAAACCATCTTCTCGGCTTCCAGGTGCGCCTTGCCCGTGGAGGTATAGGTGTTCTCGATGACGTAGCCGGTCTGATCGCCGGAAAGCCTGGTCTCGTAGCCTTCGACCTGGACCTCCTGCACGGAGTAGGCGATCTCGTCGCCGTTCTCATCGCGCTTGGGCAGATCCTGGAAGGTGTAGCTCCAGCTTTCCTCGGTGGCGCCGCCGGTGAAGTAGGCGGTGCGGGTCTCGACCGTGGTCTCGCCCACCTGGCCCAGGAGCTTCACTGTGACGCTGGCCGGACGGACGCCTTCCTTGGCGTTCACGTCGTTCCAGATCTTCACGACCGGCACCTCGACCTTTTCGAAGGCGTAGGTGTTGGTGATGGTGGTGATGTAGCCGGCCGTCTCGGTGCTGACCAGTTCGTAGCCCTCGGGCAGGCCGTTCTCGTCTTCGGCGAAGGTATACTCGATCAGCTCGCCGGCCTTGTACTTGGGCAGGTTCTGGATGGTCTTGGTCCAGCCCTTGCCGCGGGTCAGGGTCACGGGGTTGTAATCGTCCAGCTTCACGCCGTCGGCGTAGAGGAAGACGTCCAGCTCGGTCGGGCGGATGCCGTCGCGGTCGTTGCCGTCGTCCCAGACCTTCAGCACCGTGACCGATACGGTCTCGGGCGTGTAGGAGTTGGTGAAGGTGGTCACCGTGCCGATGACCTCGGTGCCCGTCAGCCTGTAGCCCTCGGGCAGGCCGCTTTCGTCCTCAGACCAGGTGTACACGTTGCGGACGCCGTCGGTGAACTGCGGCAGGTTCTGTTCAGTGTAGATCCAGCCGTTCTCCTCGCTCAGCTCCACGCGCTTGAGGGATTCGCCGTTGGCGAACAGCTCAACCGTGATGGCCTCGGGCCGCTTGCCGTCCTGGTCGTTCTGGTCATCCCAGACCTTGCGGACGGTGACGGAGGTGGTCTCCGGGTTATAGGTGTTGGTGATGGTGGTGACGTAGCCCTCGGTGTAGATGCCGCTGAGGCTGTAGCCGGCCGGCAGGGCGGCGGTGTCTTCAGTCCAGGCGTAACGGATCTCCTGACCGTCCGCGTAGCGCGGCAGACCGGTCACGACAGCTTCCCAGCCGCCCTGTTCGTTCAGGACGATGGTCCTGATCGTCTCCGTACCGTCGGACAGCGTCACCGTGATGCTCTCAGGCCGCTTGCCCGCCTCGTCATCGTGATCGTTCCAGACCTTCAGCACGCGGACATCGATCACTTCGGGGCTGTACTCGTTGTAGAACGTGGTGGTGCGGTTCTCGGTATCGACCTCGGTCGTCCTGAGGCGATAGCCGCTGCCCATGGCGTTCTCGTTCTCCTGCCAGGTGTAGGTGATTTCACTGCCGCCCTTGTACTTGGGCAGGTTGGACACCTTGAGCTTCCAGTTCTGGCCGCGGGTCAGCGTGTAGGTGCCGTAGACTTCGCCGTCCGCCAGGAGGATGACCTCCAGCTCGGTCGGGCGCGCGCCGTCCTGATCCTTATTGTCCTCCCAGACCTTCTCTACCGAGGTGTCCGTCAGGATGACCTCATGGGTGTTGGTCAGGGTGAAGCCGGTTTCGGCGTCGCCGGTGACAGCCACGGTGTACGCGCTGTCCTCGTCACCGTCAAGGATCCATACACCGTCGTTGGATACGGTCCAGCCGTCCGGCAGATGCTCGACGATGGTGTAGGCGATCTTCTCGCCCTCTGCGTACACCGGCAGGCCCGTGAACGTATGCGTCCAGGCGGGCGCGGTCAGCTCGGCGGTATCCACCGTCTCGTCGCCGGCCAGCAGGTTCACCGTGACGGAAGCGGGACGCTTGCCGTCCTGGTCGTCCTTGTCGGCCCAGATCTTGGTCACGGGGATGTCGATGGTCTCCGGCGCGTGCGTGTTGGTGAAGGTGTAGCGGTCCTCCTCGGAGCCCGTAAGCACGGCGGTGTAGCCGTCCATGTCGTCTTCAACGACCGTGTAGACCACCTTTTCGCCGTCTTCGTAGACCGGCAGGTTCTCCCAGGTGACGGTCAGCTCGTCGCCGGTGGCGCCCTTGCGGATGACCTTGGCATCCTTCTGGGTCTCACTGCCGCTGCCGACGCGCTTCATCAGCCGGATGGTGACATCCTGCCGCAGGCCGTCCTGGTCGTCGTTGTCGTCCCAGACCTTGGTCACGGACACCTTGGTGTACTCGATGCCGTGGCCGTTGGTGATGGTGGTCTTGGTGACGGTCGTCTTGCCGTCCTGATAGACCTCCACCGTGCGGCCTTCCTCGACATAGCCGTCGATCTGGATCTCGTCCCAGACATACTGGATCTCAACGCCCTGTTCGAACCTGTACAGGCCCTTGAGCTTGGCCGTCCAGCCGGTGCCCTTGGTCAGGGTGAAGGTGCGGAAGACTTCGTCCTCCTTGCCCTCGACCCGCTTGATCAGGTTCACCTGCAGTTCGGTCGGGCGCATGCCGTCCTGATCGTCGTTGTCGTTCCAGACCTTCAGGATCTCGACGCCAACGGTCTCGGGCGCGTGGGTATTGGTGATGGTATAATCGTTGCTTTCGTCCGCAAAGAGGTTGGTGGTGTAGGGGTCGGCCACGCCGTCCGCCGTCCAGGTGATGCCCTCGTCGGTCTCGGTCTTCTTCGTCCAGCCCTTCATGCCGGTTTCCTTGGCGGTGTAGACGATCTCCTCGCCGCTGCCGCCCACGCGGTACCTGGGCAGGTCGGAGAAGTAGGCCTTCCAGGGCTCCTTCTCGCCGTAATCCTTCTCGGTCAGGTCGGCATCGGTCTCGCCATCCAGGGTGATGACCCGGTCGGTCGCTACGCCGTCGGCGTACAGGGTGATGGTGACGCTCTCGGGCCGCATGCCGTCGCGGTCGCTGACGTCCGCCCAGGACTTCGTGACGACGATCTCCGTCATCTCGGTCTCGTGCTGGTTCATCAGCTGCCAAGCGTCCAGCGCCTCGTTGTACTTGGCCCAAGCCTTGTTCCAGGTGGAGTAGACCATATTGCCCTCGGCGTCCAGCCAGACCACGGTCTCCACGCCGTTGATGGTCGCGGTGCCCTGCGTCAGCAGGCCCAGCGAGCTTTCAAGCAGCGTGTACTCGATCTCCTTGCCGTCCTTGTACTTGGGCAGGTGGAGGAAGGTGTAGCTCCAGTCGTCGGCCAGCATATCGCCGGTCAGCAGGACTTCCTCATCGTACGGGAAGTACGCGTAAGGTTCGCCGTCCGCATAGAGCGTGACGCCGATGTGGTCGGGTCTTACGCCGTCGCGGTTCTGCTCGTCGCGCCACTTCTTGATAAGCTCAAGCTCGGTTTCCTCGGTCTCGTGGGTGTTGATCACCTTGAAGCCGTCTTCGCCGTGCTGGCCGCCGCAATAGGTGACGGTGTAGCCGTTTTCGTAGGTATCCGGGTCGATGTTGAACGCGTCGTTCTCGACCGCGGTCTCGTTGCCCTCCGCGTCGATGACGGCGGTTTCCTTAACGCTGTAGATGATCTCGTTCTTGCCGTCGTACTTGGGCAGGTGCTCGAAGGTTCCGGCCCAGCCGTTGCCCTCATTCAGCGTCAGGGTGATGACGCTGCCGTCCTCATCCGTCGCTTCCTCGCCGTCCGCGTACAGGGTGATGATCACCTCCGCGGGCCGTGCGCCGTCCTGATCCTCGTTGTCGTTCCAGATCTTCCTGACAGGCACTTCGGTCTCTTCCGGCGCGTGGGTATTGATCAGCGTGCCGTCCTCGCCCTTAGTCAGCGTGTAGCGGGCGGGCACCTGCTCTTCTTCCACGGTGTAGGTGATCTCCTGCCCGTCCTTATACCTGGGCAGATCTTCGAAGGTGTAGCTCCAGGTATTCGGGTCGTCCGCCTCAGCGTCAGCCTCGCTCAGCTGCACGGTGGCGACCGCTTTGCCGTCCGCCATCAGCGTCAGCACGATGGTCTCAGGCCGCAGGGCATCCTGGTCGTCGTTATCGTCCCAGGTCTTCCTCGCCGGCACCTCGGTCAGCTCGGGCGCGTGCGTGTTGGTGACTTCGTAGCCTTCGGTCTGATCGCCGGTGATTTCCGTCGTATAGACAGCCTTTCCGTCCTTCGTCCAGACCGTATTGGCTTCATCGGGCTCCAGCCCCGTCATCGCCGTTTCTTCGACAGTATAGATGACGTCCCTGCCCTGATACTTGAGCGGCAGGTTCTGCCAGATAGCGGTCAGTTCAAGCCCGTCGGTCAATTCGCCGGCTTCGTCGATGCAGGTCAGCACCTTGACCTGTTCTTCCATGTCTCCGTCAAGGTCGTACCACAGGCCCGCGGCGCTTTCTTCCGTCGCGGCGTCTTTGGTCCACGCGATTTCGGTCTCTTCCCCGGTTTCGTCCAGATAGGAGGCCTTCAGCGTGAACTCGATGGTGACCGGCCTCAGGCCGTCCTGGTTGTTGCTGTCCTTCCACACCTTGACCGCCGTAACGCTGGTGCGGCCCGGCGTATAGGTGTTGGTCACCGTGTAAGTGCCGTCCTCGTTGTCCTTGATGACCGTCTTGTATTCGATCATCTGGGACTCGCCGATCATGCCCTGTTCAACGATGCTGTACCTGATCGGCTTGCCGTCTTCATACTTGGGAAGGTCCGTGAACTGCCAGGCATATTCCGAGCCGGTCTCATTTTCCTTCGTTTCCTCGGTGATTCCGGTGATCCTGCCGTCCTTGACTTCGGCGCGGACCACGGTGATCAGCTTCCTGTTGGCTTCGGTCAGCGTCAGGGTGACCGGTTCTCCGTCCACGACGACCTTTTCGCCGTTCTTCAGCAGATAAAGCACCGCATCCGGCCGCTTGCCGTCCCGGTTTTCGTCGTCCTTCCAGACCTTCTCGCCGGAGATCTCAGTCGGGCCGACGGTCAGCGTGTTCTCCAGGGTGAAGGTGAACATCTTTTCATCTTCGCTCCACCAGCTGGTTCCCTGCTCGTCAAAGTCGATCCTGGTCAGCGTATAGACGACCGTCGGGTCAAAGTTCCACGTCCAGGTCGGATGGCCCTGTTCATCTGTGCCGCGCGTCCAGTCTTCCTCGACCAGATACTCCCAGGTCTGTCCGTCATATCCATAGGTGCCCCAGTATCCGAATACTTCCTCAACGACATATTCGATCTTCCTGGATTCGCCGTTCTGATCCTTCCAGTACACCGGCAGGTCGTTGAAGTATGTCTCGCCCTCGGTCGCGGTGCCCGGGAAATTCGGGCCGAAGCTCAGCACCGTTTCGCCGTCCACCTTGCCTCTCAGCACGATGCAGTAAGCAAAGGGCCTGAGTCCCGCGATCCCGTCGTTATCCTTCCAATGCTTACGCACCCGGATGCTCGTGGTTTCCGGCACATGGGTATTGGTGACGGTCACCAGCGTAAGCTCGGTGTCGTCCTCTGTCGTCTTTTCGTTGATGGTTACGGGGTTCGGCGAGATGACGGTCTCGTAGCCCTCCACCGCAGCTTCGCTGACGGTGTATTCGGCCTTCACGCCCACCTGGCCCGCTTCGTATACCGGCAGGCCGCTGTAGCGGATGCCGTAGTGGCCGTCCGCGTCGGCATAGTCCGTTACGGTCACGCCTTCGGGCACGCTGCCTACTACGACCACCAGGCCGTCCTTGGTCAGCGTGGCCTTCACGGTCAGGCCGTTGCCGCTCAGCGTCAGCTCGATGCTCTTGCGCAGACCGTCCTGGTCCTCCCCGTCGTTCCACACCTTGACCACGGCCAGCTCGCCGGTCTCGTTGTCGTGGGTGTTGACGATGGTATACAGGCCGTCCTCGCCCAGTTCGGCGCCTTCCGCCGGGGCGGCCTCATAGTCGGCCACCTCTTCTTCGGTCACCACATAGACGATCTTTTCGCCGTCCTCATACGCCGGCAGGTCGGTGAACGTGTAGCTCCACGTGTTCGCTTCGCTCTCGTCCGCCTCGGTCAGCACGTAGAACCGGTCGGTGATCACGATGAGGCTGCCGTCCTCGGCCTTCTTGTTCAGCTGGATCTTCAGGTGATCCGGCCGCTTGCCGTCCTGGTTGTCGCTGTCGTCCCAGAACTTGTAGAAGGGCACCTCGGTCAGCTCGTTGTCATGGGAGTTGGTGATCGTGACGCTGCCGTCCTTCACCTCGCCCACCAGCGTGGTATACACCAGCGTGTCGCCGTCATACCAGCCGGCCTCAGGTTCGTCCTTCCAGCTCAGGCCGTCCATGGCCTTTTCCACCGCCGTGTAGACGATTTCTTCGCCCTTCTGGCCTTCGCGGTACTTGGTAAGCCCGGTGAACACGGCCGTCCAGGCCTCGTCTTCACCCAGGTCGTCCGCCGTGCCGTCCAGCTCGATCAGGTACGGATACTCAAGCTCCTCGCCGTCGGCCAGCACTTCAACCGTGATCATCTCCGGCCGTACGCCGTCCTGATCGTTGTTGTCGCGCCAGACCTTCCTGACGGTCAGCTCGGTCGTCTCGCTCTCGTGGCGGTTGATCAGCTTATATTCAGTCGCTTCGCCGGTCTCCTCGTCGGTTTCGACCTTGGCCAGACGATCGTTGTCGGTCGTGTAGACCAGGACGCCCTCCGCGTCGTACCAGCCGTCGTCCTTCCAGGTGAGCCCGGCCAGCCCGGTCTCGCGGACCACATATTTGATTTCCTTGCCGCCTTCAAACTTGGGCAGGCGGGTATAAGTGTACTCCCAGGTATCCTTGATGTCCTCGCCGGTCAGCTTGACAGGCTCGCCCACCGCGGTCTCTTCGCCTTCCGCGTTCTCCTTGTACAGCTGGAACTCCACATAAGCCGGACGTACGCCGTCCTGGTTGCTGAAGTCCACCCAGTACTTGACCACCGGCACCTCGGTCTCCTCGGTCTCGTGCGTGTTGATGACCTTGAAGCCGTTGTGCTGGCCGCCGCAGTAGGTCACGGTGTAGCCGTTTTCGTAGGTATCCGGGTCGACGTTGAACGCGTCGTCCTCCACCGCGATCTCGTTGCCATCGGCGTCGATGACGGCGGTTTCCTTCACGCTGTAGATGATCTCTTCGCCCGCAGCATACTTGGGCAGGCTGCTGAAGCGGCCCTTCCAGGCTTCGTACTCGCCGCTCTCGCCTTCGGCCGGCTCGTCGGCTTCGCCGTCCAGGGTCACCTGGAGTTCGGTCTCCTCGCCGTCGGCCACCAGGGTGATGACCACCTGCGCGGGCCGCGCGCCGTCCTGATCGTCGCTGTCGTTCCAGATCTTCTCAAACGGCACCTCGGTCTTTTCGGCCTCGAGCGTATTGACCACGGTGCGGTCGTCGATCTCGCCGGCGGGATCGGTATCCAGCGTCTTTTCGTACTTCGCCGGGATCGCCTGTTCGTCCACCGTGTATACGATCGTCTCGCCGGCTTCCTTCTCGGGCAGGCCTTCGAAGGTATAGGTCCAGGTATTGCCGGTCTCGTCGCCGTCATACAGGTCCTCGGCGCTCAGCTTCACGCTGTCCACTGCCTTCGTTTCGCCGCCCGCCGTGGCGTACAGCGTCAGCATGACCGCTTCTGGCCGCAGGCCGTCCTGATCGTCGCTGTCGTCCCAGCGCTTCCAGACGGGCACGTCCACGGTGGCGGTTTCATGCCTGTTGGTGATCACGTAGCCCTCGGCCTGGTCACCTGAATATTCGGTCGTGTAGACCGTTTCGCCGTCCTTCGTCCAGGCCGTGTAATCCTCGTTGGGCGTAAGATCCGTCATCACAGTCTCTTCGACCGTGTAGACGATCTCAAAGCCTTCATAATTCCTGGGCAGCTTCTCCCAGATGACCTCCAGGTCCTTGCCCGTGGCCGGCTCGCCGTCCACGAACACCTCGATGGTCTTCTGCTCTTCTTCCTCGGTCTCAAGCTCTGCCCATTCGATTTCGTGCGCTTCGCCTTCGTCATCCGTGTACGACGCCTTCAGCGTGAACACGATCTGAGCCGGCCTCAGGCCGTCCTGGTCGTCCGCGTCGTCCCACACCTTCATTGCCGTCACGCTCGTCTCTTCCGGCGCGTGCGTGTTGGTGAAGGCGAACACCGCTTCGTCGCCCTCGGTCTTCTCCAGGCTCGTCGTGTAGCCGTCGATCACCGCTTCGGCGATCTGCCAGTTGATCTCGACGCCCTGCTCGTACTTGTCCAGGCCCTCGAACCACCAGCCGAACGTCTTTTCTTCGCCGTCGATCTCGATGACGTCCGCTTCAGTGACTTCCCTGCGCTCGGCTTCCTCGCCGTTGCGGTACAGGATGTACGTCACGCTCACAGGACGTACGCCGTCCTGATTTTCCGCGTCGTCCCAAATCTTGTACGCGCCGCGCTTCATCTGCACGCTCTCATGCGTGTTGATGAACGCGAAGCCTTCAGCCTGGTCGCCGCTCTTTTCTTCCGTATAATCGGCGTCAGTGTCTCCCGCCTTGCTCCAGACGTTCGTCTCCTCGTCCTTCGTCATCTCAGGCAGGATTTCCTCGACATCGTACGCGATCTCCCTGCCCTCATGATACTTGGGCAGGTCGGTGAACGTATAAGTCCAGTCGCCGGTCACGTCGTCCGTCGTCAGGCTGACCGTCTGTTCAAGGTCGGCCAGCTCGGTCTCCGCGCCGTCGTCTCCCGTCACCTTCGCCGTCAGCTTCACCTTGATGCTCGTCGGGCGCTTGCCGTCCTGATCGTCATTGTCCTCCCAGGTCTTGCTGACCGGGATCTCGATGGTCTCCGGCGCATGGGTATTGGTGACGGTCACCAGGATCAGTTCGGTGTCGTCCTCTGTCGTCTTTTCGTTGATCGTCACGGGGTTCGGCGTGATGACGGTCTCGTAGCCCTCCACCGCAGCTTCGCTGACGGTGTATTCGGCCTTCACGCCCACCTGGCCGGCTTCATATACCGGCAGACCGCTGTAGCGGATGCCGTAATGGCCGTCCTCATCGGCGTAGTCAGTTACGGTCACGCCCTCGGGCACGCTGCCTACTACGACCACCAGGCCGTCCTTGGTCAGGGTGGCCGTCACGGTCAGCCCGTTGCCGCTGAGCGTCAGCTCGATGCTCTGCCGCAGGCCGTCCTGGTCGTCCGCGTCGTCCCACACCTTGATCACGGCCAGCTCGCCGGTCTCGCTGCCGTGGGTGTTGACGATGGTGTAACGGCCGTCTTCGCCCATTTCGGCGCCGTCCGAAGGATCAGCCGTGTAGTCGGCCACCTCTTCTTCGGTCACCACATAGACGATGGGCGCGCCGTCCTCAAACGCCGGCAGATCCGTGAACGTGTAGCTCCAGGTGTTGGCCGCGCTCTTGTCCGCCTCGGTCAGCACATAGAACTTGTCTTCGATCGCTACCAGACCGTCCTCGGTCTTCTTGTTCAGCTGGATCTTCAGATGATCCGGGCGCTTGCCGTCCCGGTTGTCGCTGTCGTTCCAGAACTTGTAGAAGGGTACCTCGGTCAGATCGGTATCGTGGATGTTGGTCACGATGACGGTGCCGTCCCTGGCCTCGCCCACCAGCGTGGTGTACACCAGCGTATCGCCGTCATACCAGCCGGCCTGCGGTTCGTCCTTCCAGGTCAGGCCGTCCACCGCGGTCTCTTTGACCGTGTATTCGATTTCCTGGCCGGTTTCTCCGGCGCGGTACCTGGCCAGACCCTCGAAGGTGTGGGTCCAGTCGTCCGCTTCCTTAATGATGACGGGGTTCTCGATCGCCGCGCCCTCGGCGTCCCGTTCGACCTGTTCGCCGTCGGCGTACAGGGTGACGGTGACGGATTCGGGCCGCATGCTGTCCTGATCGTTGTTGTCGCGCCAGACCTTCTGCACGGTCAGCTCGGTCGTCTCGGTTTCGGCGGTATTGATGACTGTGAAGCCCTTGGTCACGTCTTCTTCGTCATTCTGTTCGTATGCGGTGGTATAGATCAGCTTATCGTCCTGATACCAGCCTTCAACCACAGGCGGCTCGGCGGTCTCGTCGCCGTTCCTCCACTCAAAGCCGGGCAGGCTGCTTTCAGTGACGGTGTATTCGATGACCTCGCCGTTTTCGTCATACTTGGCCAGGTCGGTGAACATCCAGCTCCAGTACTTCTCACCGACGGTATTGCCCTCGCTGTCGATATCCGCGATGATATCGTCGTAGCTCAGCGTCACCAGGCCGGCCTGCTTGCCGTTGGCCAGCAGTTTGACGGTCACGCTGTCGGGGCGGCGGCCGCTCAGGTTGTTCTGATCGACCCACACCTTGGTCACGGGGATGCTGATCTTCACAGGCTTATGGGTGTTCTCCACCACATAGCCCTGGCCCATGCAGCCGCTGACGGTGCCCTCATACACGACATCGTCATACTCGTTGTGCTGCAGCACGAACACCTTGTCGGTGCTTGTGCTTTCGTCCAGGGTATAGCCGTCCGCGCCGGTTTCCCGCACGGTGTAGACGATAGCCTGGCTCCGGCCTTCCTCGTCCAGCTTATTCTTGGGCAGATGCTCGAAGGTATGCTTCCATTCGTTGTCGCCGCTCAGCACGACGGTCACATATTCGCCGGTCTCTTCGCCCTCTTCGTCCAGCACGGGCACAGGCTCGCCGTCCGCGTACAGGGCGACGGTCACGCTCTCGGGCCGCACGCCGTCGGCGTCGTCCTCGTCGTCAAAGATCTTTTCTACCTTGACCTCGGTCTCGTCCGGGCCCTTGCTGTTGATGACGGTGCGTTCTTCCGGATACTCCCCGTCTTCATCCGCGGCCAGGGCCTTGTCGATGGTCTTGGCATAGTCCTTGGGGATCAGCTGCTCGTCCACGGTGTAGACGATCTCTTCGCCGCCGCGGTATTTGGGCAGATCCTCAAACGTATAGGTCCAGGTATTGCCGGTTTCGTCCTCTTCCCAGACGTCATCGGCGGTCAGCAGCACGGTCTGCAGGGCGGTCTTTTCGCCCTCGCCGACCTGCTCAAACAGCGTCAGGTACACGCCGTCCGGGCGCGTGCCGTCCTGGTTATTGTTGTCCTTCCAGACCTTCCAGACCGGGATCTCAACGGTTTCCGCTTCGCGCCTGTTGGTCACGAACCAGGCTTCGCTGTCCTCCGCATCCTGTTCGATCTCGGTGGTGTACACGAGCATGCCGTCCTTATACCAGCCGGCCGCCGCAGCGGGCTCAGCGGTATCGTCGGCGTCCTTCCAGACATAATGCTCGCCGTCCAGGATCATGTCGGTCTCGGTCACGGTGTAGGTGACCTTCTTGCCCTGGTAATAAACCGGCAGGTTCTTCCAGATCACCGTCAGATCCAGGCCGCCCAGCAGCTCGCCGTCCGCGGTGATGCAGAGGATCTCCTTCTCCTGATCCTCGATATCCTCGGGATCTTCAACCAGGCCGTACCACAGGCCGGCGGGGGCAGGCTCATCGCCTTCGGCCGGTGCAGCGTTCGACCATTCGATCGCGGTCTCTTCGCCCTCGTCATTCACATAGGACGCTTCCAAAGTGAACTGGATCCGGTCAGGACGGAAGCCCTCTTCGTTTTCCTCGTCTTCCCAGATCTTGACCGCGGTCACGCTGGTCAGTTCGGGCGTGTGGATATTGGTGACCACGAAGCTGTGCGGGTCGCTGCCGTCCTCTTCCACGATCACCTTGTAGGAAATATCGGCGGAGGAATCGATCATCGACCGTTCGATCACGGACCAGGCGATCTCCCTGCCGTTCTCGTACTTGGGCAGGTTCGTGAAGGTCCAGGCGTATTCGGCCTCTTCGTCCAGCCAGGCATAATCATCTGTGGAATCGGCGATGGCGGGATAGGCGGTCGTGCTGCCGGTCACCGCGCCTTCCGCGATGGTCATGGTCACGGCCACGACGTTCTCGCGGTTTTCATCAGTGATGACCGCGGTCGCTTCGGGATCGGTCTTTTCGCCGTTCTTCAGCAGGTACAGCGTGGCCTGAGGCCGCTTGCCGTCGCGGTTGTCGTCGTCCTGCCAGATCTTGACGCCGTGGATCTCGGTCGTCACCTGCTCATAGGTGTTCTCAAGCTCCCAGACGCCGGTGTCTTCGTTCTGTTCTTTGCTGGTCAGCGCGTAGCGGACGTTTTCGTCCTTCTTATACGTCCAAGCCGCCAGCTCGCCGTCCAGGAGATCGGCCTCGGCCACTTCATTCCAGTCATCCGCGGGCAGCTGTTCGGTCACTTCGTAGCCGACCTCAGCGCCTTCCTTATACTTGGGCAGATCCCGGAAGGTATAGGTCCAGGTGTCCGCGCTCTCGCGGTCGATCTCGGTCAGCTTGATGTCCTCAATCAGGTTGCCGGCCAGGTCGAACACGGAATTGCCTTCCGCATCCCTGAGCGTCAGCAGGATATATTCGGGCCGCAGACCGTCCGCGTTGTTGTTGTCGATCCAGGTCTTCTTTACGGTGACCTCGGTGCCTTCGGGCGCATGGGTATTGGTCACGGTGAAGCCGGATTTCTGGTCGCCGTCCACTTCCGTGGTGTAAACGAGGGTGTCCCCGTCATACCAGCCGGCCTCGGCGGTATCCGTAGCTTCCTTCCATTTAAGGCCGCCCACGGCTTTCTCGGTCAGCACATACCAGACCTGCTGTCCCTTGTAATACTTGGGCAGGCTTTCCCAGACCGCCTTCTGCTCCTCGACTGGGCGGCCCTCCTCGTCAATAACGGTGATCGTCTGTTCGGCAGCCGGGACGGATTCGCCTTCTTCCAGCATGTCCTTGAACAGCCCTGCATCCGTCCAGGCGATGGCCTCGCCGTCCTGATCCTCCGCGCTCAAAGTGAAGGTGATGGTGGTGGGCCGCTTGCCGTCCTGGTTGTCGTTGTCTTCCCAGACCTTCTCGGCCTGAACGTCGACGGTCTCGGGCTTATGATAGTTGGTGATCTCCGCCACGCGGCTGCCGTCTTCCGGATCGGTATAGGTGATCAGCGGCTGCGGGGCGTCCTCGGTGCTTTCCTTATTGTATTCAGCGACGGCGTCTTCCTCCACGGTGTAGATGTATTCAACGCCGTTTTCACTGTTCTTGGGCAGGTGCTCAAAGGTGTACGACCAGGTCTTGTAGCTCTCGGTCTCGTCCTCCAGCGCCAGGGTCACCAGGGCGATCTGCTCTTTTTCGCCTTCCTCGCCTTCCTGGCGGAACAGGCGCACGGTCACGCTGTCGGGGCGAACGCCGTCGCGGTCGTCCGCGTCGTCCCACAGCTTGTGGACGGTGACGGTGGTCTCCTCGCCCACGTGGGTATTGGTGGCCGTGAAGCCGCAGCTCTGGCTGCCGGTCATCACGTAGGAATAGGCCAGCTCCTCGCCCTCTTCGGTCACGAAGCAGTCCTTTTCCGCGTCGTAGGTGTAGGTGACGGCTTCTTCGCCCTCGCCGTCGATCAGCTGGATCTCTTCGACGGTATAGGTCACCTTCCCGCCCTTGTAGTTCACGGGCAGGTGCTCCCAGGTATAGCTGCCGTCTACCGGCTCGCCGTCTTCAAAGGCGGCGATCTCCGCGGTGTCCAGAGGCGGCCAGACGGTTTCGTCCTGATCGTCTTCAACCGGCTCAGTTTCCCCTTCTTCCGAAGGTTCCGCAGGCTGCTCCAGCCCGTACCACAGGCCGTCTTCCTCTGCCGTCCAGGCGATCGGATTGCCCTGCTCGTCCGCGGCGGTGATCTTGAACACAGCGGTCATCGGGCGCAGGCCGTCTTTATTCTTTTCGTCGTTCCAGATCTTGCGGACGGTGACTTCCGTCTCTTCCGAGTCCTTATGGTTGGTCAGCTCGACCTCGCGGACATAGAGCTCCTTATCAGGATCCGCTTCGTCAAATTCGCGGTCTTCCAGCACGGCGGGGTTCGCCGGAGTCTTCTCCTCTGAGTCGGCGCCTTCTTCGTCGTACGTCTCCACGACCTTGATCAGCTGATAGCCCAGCTGCTTGAGCGCCAGGCTCTCTTCCTCCACGCTGTAGACGATGATCTCGCCGGTTTCCTTGTTCCTGAGCGGCAGGTCCTCAAAGGTGTGGGTCCAGTCTTCCTCCGCCGTCAGCCGGTAGGAGGCCACAGCTTCGCCGTCGGCCATCAGCACCACCAGCACGTAGTCCGGGCGCAGGCCGTCGCGGTCGTCCGCGTCGTCCCAGGCCTTGACGACCTTGATGTCGCGGGTCTCGTATTTGTTGATGAATTCGATCTCGACGGGCGGCTCCAGCGCGGCCAGCGCGTCCGCCAGATGGTAGACGCCGTCTTCGCCGATCTCAAGCGGCTCGGAGCTGTCGTTCAGATACAGCTCCAGGACGGGCTTTTCGCCTTCTGCCGGCACGCTTTCTTCCACATGGATGGTGAAAACGATGTCCTCCACGGGCTCAGTACGGACGACGGACTTGTCGTCAAATTCCTCGCTCAGGGTGAAGGTGAAGGTCTTTCCCGCGTCCTTGTGGGTGAAGGAAATGCCTTCGATGGTGAAAGCGGTTTCCGCTTCCCCGTTCTCATCGGCCTCAGCCGCTTCGTTCTGCGCGGAATAAATCAGCGCCTCGGCCGGTTCTTCCGCGGTATCTTCGCCTTCCCCGTTGGGCTCGATGGGTTCTTCGGGCTCTTCAGGTTCTTCTTCCGTTTCTTCGGTCCGGGTCAGGGTAAAGGTGAATTCCCCGGCTTTCATATCCCGGCCTTCCAGGGTCTTGACGCCCTCCAGGTCGGCCTCCGCCTTCAGGTATTTGTTCAGGTATTTGAGTTCTTCCGCCGGCTCATGGCGGTTGACCAGGGTCAGCACCACGCCGCCCTCGATGCTGGTCTTGAAGTGCTTTTCGGTATAGGTGGTCAGGTCCTTCTTCTCAGCGCCGTAGGCATCCGTAGACCAGACGTCCTCATCCTCCGCCTTTTCCCAGCTTTCATTCTCAGGCAGGGTCTCCACCAGGGAATAGACGATCTCGTCATACCCGCCCTCTGCGTTCTGCTTATAGACGGGCAGCGCTTCGAACGCGTGCGTCCAGCTGTTGCCTTCGTTCAGCTCGACCTCGCCGTTCTCCACCGTTTCCCCGTCGGCCTGCAGTTCGACGGTCACCGATTCGGGCCGGATGCCGTCCTCGTTGTTCGCGTCGTCCCAGACCTTGAACACGCGGACGTCCGCCGTCAGCGCGTTGTTCACGCTGTACACCGGCGGCTCCGCAGCGTTTCCGTCGGTCTCCGCCAGAGACAGACCGGAGGGCAGGATCATGGTCAACAACAGGAAGATCGCCAGCAGCCTTCGCCACATGGGCAGACCACCCCCTTGGTTTTCGGATGCGCGGTCAGTCCGGCGCGTCGCCGCCTCCGGACGTTGCCTGCTGTTAGCATTCCGCGTCTGATCCATCCAGTTCTGCATTGCCATTTTTCATGCCCTCCGTCGGTCTTGCCGATGTTGGATTATGTCTGTTTATTCAGGTCTGATGTTTTTGCCGCGTCCCTTTTTACTTGGGGACCGCGTCGGTGATCACGTCCCCGTTCAGCCAGCTGCGTTCCGGGTCGCCCTCACGCGGGGTGTAGGGAGAATCGCTCGGGAGATACTCTTCGGCGGTGTATTCGATCGGGTAGCCTTCGGCGTCCACCGCGGGCAGGCCGTTCAGTATGCCCTCCCAGACGTCCGTATCTTCATCGAAGTCCTTCTTGAACAGCGTGAAGGTGATGATGTTGCCGTCCTTGTCCAGGGCGGGCTCGCCGTTGGCCATCACGATGAAGGTCAGCTGTTCGGGCCGGTCGGCCGGGTCGGTATCCACCCAGGTCTTTTCGATGCGCAGCTTCGCCTTGAGCGGCACGTGGGTGTTGACCACCGTCGTGCCCTCGACGTAGGAGATGTAGAAGACCGTCTTGATATCGGGGTTCAGATACCAGACCGCGCCCTCCTGCGTCCATTCAACGCTCGGGTCATCGGCCGTGCCGGTCACCGCGGTCTCCTCGATGGTGTACAGCACTTCCACGCCCTGGCTGCCCGGCTTGAACTTGGGCAGCGCGGTGAAGGAAGCCTTCCATTCGTTACCGGCGGTGAGTTCCGCGGTGAGAGGCTCGCCGTTTTCGTCCAGCGCCTTCTTGCCGTCTGCGTACAGCGTCACGGTGACCTTTTCGGGCCGCAGGCCGTCCTCGTCCTGGCTGTCGTCCCACACCTTCGCGGCCTCAACCTCGGTCTCCTCCGGCTTATGGGTGTTCTTAAGCGCCGCCTCGCCGTCTGCAACCGCCCAGACGCCGTTTTCGCCCGCGTCGCAGACGTAAGCCTGTCCGTCCTCGTTGGTCCAGGTCAGGCCGTCGGCGCTCTGGTGCCAGCCGGCGGGCAGCTCCTCGGTAACGGTGTAGGTGATGGTTTCGCCGTCGTCGGTCTTAACGCGCAGGTTCTCGAAGGTATAGCTCCAGCTGCCGTCGTCGTCCGGCTTCACGGTCACGGTGATCTTTTTGGTGTTCTTGTCGTTGTGCAGGGTGATATTGATGTAGTCCGGGCGGATACCGTCCTGGTTGTACGCGTCTTCCCAGGTCTTGGATACGGTAATGTCGGTCAGCTCCGGCGCGGTGATATGGTTGACGACGGTCTTGGTCTCATCTGTGATCGTCATGCCGTAGATGAAGCCGCCTTCGTTCTTCCAGCCGGTGATCTCGCCCTCTTCGTCCATGACGGGTTTCCATTCGGGCGGCAGCTGCTCGGTGACGGTGTAGACGATCTCGGTGCCGTCCACGGTTTCAGACGGCAGCCCCTGGAACAGGTAGGTCCAGGTGTCGGTGATCTCGTCGCTGCCCAGGTACACCGTACGGCTCACGGCCTCGGTTTCGCCCGCCATGCCGGTCAGGATCAGCTTGATGTATTCGGGACGGACCTGCGCTTCGTCGGCGTTGTCCTCCCACTTCTTGGTCACCTCCACCTCTTCGGTATCCGGGGTGGAATAGGTGTTGGTGAACGTGGTCACGTTGGCGTCGGGCGTCTCATCGTCCAGAGCCCTTCCGTTATAGGTGATGATCCACTCGTAGCTGTAGTTCCCGTCTTCGTCCGGGTTCACAGGCTCGGTCACGGTCACGGTCACGGTGCGGGGCGTCAGATCGTACACCATGCCGCTCTCTTCGCTCGCCACGGTCTCCCTGATCTCATAGACATACACGCCCGGCAGCTCATAGGTGATCGCTCCGAAGGACTTGAGATACTTCTCGGTCTCCTCGTCCTTGTCTGCGGAGGTGATGGTCACGGTCTTGGCGGTCTCGCCCTCTTCCATTGCCGGCATCGGCACATCCGCGGCGTCCTTGAGCTCGCCGTCCACGAACGCCCTGAGGGGCTTGAGGGTGAAGTTGAATGTATCGCTGTTGCGCCATTCGCGGCCGTTCAGCACCTTTTCGACCTTCAGCTCGCCCTCTCCGCTGCCCTGGGTGTTCACGAAGTTCACGTCGAGCGGCCGTTCGGTGTTCTGCGGGTCGATCTTCTTGTCGCCGTCGTAACAGGTGACGATCCAGGGGCTTTCTTCCGCTTCCGCGTCATAGGTCACTTCCACCTTGATCAGGTGCGCGGCTCCGTTGACGACGCCGTTCACCTTCGTGACCTCGGTCAGTCTGTAATAGAAGGTACCGGTATATTTGCCGCTCGCTTCGTCCTTCGTCAGGTCGTCCAGGCCATAATACATGGGTCCGAACTCGCCGGCGTACGCCTGCTCCTCCATGCCGTCGGAAGCCACAAAGGCAAACTCTGTCACCGCGGGCAGATGCGCCTGCTCGTCCAGGACATTGCCGTCCTGATCGGTCTCCTCGATGCGGAAGCGCCATTCGTCTCCCTCGCGGAAGGCGCGGTTTTCAAGCGTCTTGTACACCGGGATACTGACTTCGCCCACCAGCCTGGAGTTGGTCAGCACGGTGATGTTGGCAAACGTCATGGTGACGTTTCCGTCTTCATCCGTTTCGTCCGCAGCTTTAAGCAGCTCGCTGCCCACGTACACAAAGCCTTCGGGCAGGGTGGCTTCGTCTTCAGTCCAGTAATAGATGTATTCAACCTTTTCGCCGTTCACCAGAGCGTAGCGGTCCAGGTCGCTGACGGTCTGCACCCAGCGGTTTTCTTCGGTCAGCTCCACCTCGCGGGTGAAATCCTCGTCGGGCAGGACGTACCTGCCGCCCACGTCCACCGCTCCTTCGGCCGTCTCTTCGGCCTCAGTTCCGCGGCGCAGGGTCGCGGTCAGGGTGACCTCGTCCAGCTCGCCTTCCTCGGCGCCTTCCCAGCGCTTGAGGACGGTGGCCGCCGTCTTGTCGGGCGCGTAGCTGTTGACCAGGGTGGTCATGCCGCCGTCGCACACAACGCGGTCCAGCACATAGCCCAGGCCGGACAGGGTGTTCTGGTCGAGCACCGCCTGGTCCAGCGGCGCGGTGCCTTCGGGCAGCTCGTCCGCTTCCATCCAGGCGTAGTAGTATTCGTTGCCCTGGTCGTCCACCTTGGGCAGGCCTTCGACCCACGCGCCGTAGGGGTAATACTTGGCCACGCTGTCGATCTCGCCGCCGGCGTTCTGCATCACGCAGATATACATATCCTTGGTCAGCGCCGTCGGGCCGCCGGCCTTAACAACCCGGCTGTCCTTTTCTTCGCCCGTTTCGGAGGTATACCAGTTCAGCGTGTAGTCCGCGGTATAGGGCACGCTGTTCTGCAGCAGCACCACGTTGATGCTGTCGGGCCGCATGCCCTGCGCGTTGTCCTGATCCTCCCAGATCTTGCGCACGGCCGCGCCGGTATCCTCTTCCTTCTTGTCGCCGTTGGTAAAGCGGATTTCAGGCAGCGTGTCCTCGCCGTTATAGGTGACGACCAGCTTGCCCTCGCCGTCGTCGGCCACATTGACGGTCACGGCCGCGACCGTGCTGTCATACACCACTTCGCTGGATACCCACCTGCTGTGGGCTGCCTTTTGTTCAGCCGTCGCTTCGCCGTAGACGATCGTCGGGTCGTCCTCCGCCGTGGCGTCTTCGGGGATCACCTCGAACACCTGGTAGCGGTAACGGCCTTCCTGGTTCTTATCGCCGTTCTTTACATATTCGATATCGCTGAAGGTGATCGTGCCGTCCGCAGCGTTGCCCACGGTTTCAGTATACGCGTTTTCTCCCGTAACGGGGGCGCCGGTTTCGTCCACCAGCACCAGCGTAAAGGAGAACTGATCCTCCGCGAGCGGTTCCTCGCCGGTCCAGATCTTGCCGGCGCTGAAGCTGGCCTTGCCCTTGGCCTCGTAGGCATTCACGAACTCGGCGGGAGAAAGCGGCACGGTGCACGCCTCGTCCGTATAGTAGGCCACGGCCGCGTCGGCCAGCGTGCCGTCCAGCTTGTCCGCGCCCACGGTCACCTTGACGTAGATCTCGGCCGGATCCTGCTGGGTCAGGCCCTTATCGACATCGGGCGCGGTCTCGGTGATCTTGTAGATATACACCTTTTCCGCGTCGTTGTTCGTGCCGTCGTTATAGTAGTAGAAAGCCGGGAAGGTCACCTTGCCCGCGGTCTCGCCTTCGGCCGGGGCCGCGTTGGTCACGGTCAACTCTGCGGCTTCATAGGCGGTATTCTTGTCCTTGAGGATCGGCGCGCCGTCCACCGGTTCGATCGTGAAGGTGAACTCGCCCGCCTGCAGGGTGCGGCCGGTCAGGTTCTTGCCGACCTCGGCCTGCGCGGTGCCGTCCGCGAAGTATTTGTTTACGAATTCGGCGCTGGTGAGTTCCTCTGTGCAGGCGCCGTCCTTAAAGTACTTGTAAGTGGCGTCGGCCAGCGTGCCGTCCAGCTGGTCCGCGCCCACCGTCACCTGTACATAGAACGGGTTGGGCACGTTGGTCAGGTCCGGCGTCACGCCGGGAACGGTATAGCTGTCCTCGGTTACTTCATATACGTAGACCTTTTCCGCGTCGTCCTCGGTGTAATACATCGTGGGGAAGACGACCTTGCCGGCGGTCTCGCCGTCGGCGGGAGAAGCGTTCTTAACGGTCAGCGCTCTCTCCGGTATGCGAGTGCCGTCCGCGCCGTTCAGCGGCGCGTCGTTGACCGCCTTCAGGGTGAAGCTGAATTCTTCAGCCTCCAGCTTCCGGCCGATCAGGTGCTTCGCCGTCTCGATCTGCGCTTCGCCCTGAGCGGCGTAGGTGTTCACGAAGGAAACGTCGCCTTCCTCGTCCACGCGCTCCACGTCAAGCGTGCCGTTGCCCTGGTCGCTTACGCGGAACTGGACGGTATAGCTCTTCGTGTCCGTGGTCACGGCGGGGTCGGAGCCGGTGCTTTCGGCAATGGTATAGCTGAAGGTCTTCGGGCTGTAAGTGCCGTCCGTGTTCTTCAGATCGTCCAGCGTATAATGGAAGGTGCCGAAATCAATATCAGCGGACGTGCCCTCCGTGGGCGTGATCGTCACTTCGGATATCGGCTGGTCGTCCTCGTCCACGGGCAGCGGCGCGGTGTTCAGCGCGGGCGACGCGGTGTCGCCTTCATCGGTTTCCACTCCGCCGGCCGCAATCGTGAAGGTGAAGCTGTCGCCCTGCTTGAACTCGCGCTTTTCGATCAGCTTCTGTCCGCCCAGGGTGTCCTCTCCCTCGGCGTCGTAGCGGTTCACGAAGTAAAGCTCCTGGCTTTCATCCGCCACCAGCTCGGCCGTCAGCTCGTTTTCTTCGGTGCGGGTCAGCTTGACGGTGATGGTGCTTTCGCTGCAGTCATAGACCACGCCGTCCTTGACAAAGCCGCCGGCGGCCCTCACTTCCGGGGACGCCTCGGCGTAAGGAACACCGTCCCCGTTGACCGCGTCGTCCGGAACGTCTTCCGTCACATAATAGGTGAAAACAAGCTCCAGTACGTCCGGTTCAAGGCCGTCAAAGGCTTCCAGCGTGTATCTGATCGGCGTAAATTCGTTGGAGCCGTCTGCGCGGTTGAAGCCCGTCGTCACCACGTTGCCTTCGGCGTCCTTCACTGAATAGGTGAATTCGCCGCTGGCCAGGTCGCGGCCCTCCAGGGTCTTTTCGCCGTCCAGGCTGACCGTGGTGCTCACCTCGCCCACGGCGTTGATGAAGGTCATATTGGTCACCAGCTTGCCCAGACCGGCGTCCCAGTAGATGGTGCCCTCCGTGATCTCCTCCACGGCGTCCGGGTTGATGCTGGCGCCCTTGGCGTACACGTTGCCCTCCGCGCCTTCAAGGACTTCCCTGATATCCTCGACGACCAGCAGGTTTTCTTCGTCAAGGACTTTATAGTACTTGCGGTGCGCAGGATCGGGATCCATCTCGAGCGTCGTCGTGTCGCCTTCCGACACGGCCAGCACGTTGATCTCCAGCAGGTATTTGGTGGTGTCGCGCTCCTCGTTCTGCTTCGGGGTAGGATCCAGCTGATCCTCGTAGATCAGGAAATAGTTCTTGCCCGCGCGCATGAAGGGAACGTGGTTGAAGGAGATCTTGCTGCCCTCGTTCTCGACCTTCATCAGCCAGGTCCAGAAATCCTCGTCGCTCGTATATTCCTGCAGCAGCAGCAGGGGGTTCATCCTTTCCAGGTTGAACTTGAACTTCTGGGCGTCGGTGGGCGTGGTGTCGTTGACCAGCTTCACCGTTTCGATGTCACCGTAGAAGCCGATCAGGTCGCCGGCGTGATAGGAATACAGGTGGCCTTCACCATTGGAACGCACCTTGTTGCCGACCATGCAGCCGGAGTAGTTGCCGCCCTGCACGTCCACAAAGGCTTCGGGCGCCACGACGTGGCCAAACTCGGGGGTCACTTCCGTCGTCACGTTGACGCGCTTGGCGAAGGGGAAGTTCCACAGCAGGGACATGCCGGAGCCGTCTTCTACGGTGGACAGCGGACTTCCGTTCAGCGTCACCTTGGGGCTGGTATATGTGCCCGTGCCCAGGTTGGTCACGACGGTCGCGGGCACCTCGTTCGGGTCGGTGATGGGGGTGCCGTCTTCATTTTCGGCTATGATATTGATGGTGACGATCGTGTTCTCCGGGTAGTTCAGTATCACGTTGGAGCCCGCGGGGACGTCGATCGCCTGACCGGTATAGTTGATGACCTGCTGGTCGCTCATGGCCTGGCGGGCCAGCTCGCGGGAGGTGTTGACGACAGTCGCCTGCAGGCGGTCCCAGTCAATAAAATCGTCGCCCCGGGCCACGGTATACCCGGCGGAGCCGGTGTAGCCGCGCAGCGTGCCGTCCGGCCGCGGCTTGGAGGGCGAGCCGTTGGCCTTGCTGCCGTTGACGGTGTTGCCGACTACGGTGTTCATGCTGCCCACGTAGCCGTTCCACTCGTTATTGTTGTTTTCACGGTTGTTGATGAACGGCTGGGAGTTTTCCGGGACGTAGCCGCCGATAACGGAAGGCTTGGTGATATATTCGGAGTCCGCCACGCCTGTGCCGCCCAGGTGGATGATGTCGCCGCGGATCAGCACGCCGCCCATGCAGTGGTTTTCCATCAGGAAGTCGCCGTCATACATGGTGTTGCTGTTGAAATCATCCGCGGACGGCCTCACGCTGTGGCTGGGCGTCTCGGTATTGTTGGGGCAAAGGGTAACGATGTTATAATCGTTCAGGATATATTCCAGGGAATAGCCGTCGAACTCTTCATCGTTCTTTTTCAGGAACACGGTATCCGTGTACTGGGTGTACCGTTCTCCCGATTCGGGATCCACGATGCTGTCGATCTTGCGGTTGGCCGTCTCGCCGGCGTTCGCAGGAATATCGGGCTGGCTGATGATCTTGTGGGCCTGCACATAAGCGCCGACGCTGAGGGGATCCAGCTGATCCCGGGGGTTGGTAATCGTGTTCCCGCCGGCGCACAGCTCCACCTGCATCCGCTGCTCGTGGCCGCTGATGTTGGGCGCCACGCTGGGGCTTAACTGGCCGTTCTGTTCAAGATACCAGTCGGCTTCGCTGAAGTCGATGTAGTAATTTCCTTCCTCGTCCGGCTCGTAGTCGCTCAGCTTGACATAGCCGTAGCCGGTGCCGGTGGCGAAGGTCACCTTCACCCGGACGTATACGTTTTCGCCCTCCACCAGGTTCAGCGGCTCGCCGCCGACATCCACCTTCACCTGATACATGGTGGGGTCGGACTGACGGATGGTGATGGTGGAACGGGTGGCGTTCTTCCAGTCGTTGGTCATGATGGGGTTGCCCTCAGCATCGTACATGGGGTTGCCTTCCCCGTCCACGCGCTGCATACGGGCGTCCGCCACGTTGCTTACGAACGTATAGCCGTCAAAGTCGCCCTCGGTCACCGCCGTAGACCAGTTATCGTTGGTCGGCGTGGTTCCGGTCGTATTGTGGCCCAGACGAATGCCGTTGATATAATAGCCCCGGGATTTCGCCGTGGCATAATCCATCTGCTGGCCGTTGACGGTCACCTTGTCTATAATGATGGAATTGGAGGAGCCGGCGGTGCTGATGGGCACGATGGCGTAGCCCACCGTGTTGCCGTCCTCATCCGCCACGCTCGCGCGGATCCAGGAGGATTCGGTAATAGCGGGCGCGCCGCCCTCTCCCGGGGTCACCGGGTTTTCCTGGTGGCTGTCCACGAAATTCACGCTTACTTCATAGCCGCTCTTTTTGATGGCCTTCAGCACATAATCGTCGCCGTCTTTTTCCGGGCCGCCCTGTATCGTATAGCTGCCAAATTCGGTGTTGCCCTGAAGCTCCAGCTTGGCGGGAGCCCCGCCGTAAAGGGGATCATACCACCAGATGCTTCTCAGGGTCGCCACGTCCAGTTCGGTCCGGGGAGTATCTACCAGATAGAAGCTGCCGTTGGTGAGGTTGGCAGGGGTATCAGCGCCAATAAGCATGCTGCCGGAAACCGTCAGCTTGCCAACATAGCTGACGTCTCCGCTGCCGTTAACAAAAGCGATAAAATCATATACGTCTTTCGTGGCCGTAGCAGGCGTGACCAGGTCCGCTTCGAGGAATTTGATCATCACGCAGGAGCCTTCGGCGCCGGAGTCCGTCACCGTAACGTCATATTCCGCGCCGTCCACTGTGACGGTCAGGGTGTACACGGCGGTGAAGGCCGCGTTGCTGGTCAGGTACCAGCCGTTGGCCATCCGGGTCAGCATCAGGGCGTCTTCGGAAGCCTGGCCCTCCTTCAGCGTCAGCTTCGCGTCCTCCGCGCTGCCTTCGATGCCCAGGCGATGAAGGATGCCGTTCACCGCGTAGGTGCCGGTGCCCGGCACGGAATAAGCGGCGCCCTGCCAGGCGAAGTCCACCGTATAACCCGCGGCGTTCTCACCCGGCGCAGCCAGGGCCGAATTTCCCCCCAAACCGTTTCCAGTGAAGCCGAACCCCGCCGCGAACAGCGCCAGTACGGCCAGGAAGGTGACGATCAGGCTGAAATTTCTCTTCATCGCTTTTTACCCCTACTCTAATCTGGGCACAGGCCCGAATGGAAGGTATCCTGCTTGGACAAATATCTGACAACGGCCGCCGGGACTTCCCGCGCGCCGGAATAGGCTGTGGGCTTTGCGTCGCCGTGAGCCCCGCCCGCCTGCCCGGGGCGGGATAGGGCCGGCAGACTGCCGTTCTGCCGGAATGTGTTGAAAAAGTAACAATCCTGACTTTTGGGGATTTGCTCCGGGTTCGAAATTGTGACGGTTTGTCACAACCCTGCAACATTTTATCCGGGTCTTTTGCCGATGAAAACAGCCCTTTTCGCATACGAAAATAACTGCCCCCTTTTCCACGGCAACTCATTATATAACATATATTTTAATTTGAAAACTCTTTTGTTCATATTTTTTTAATAATTCATAAACACATAACAAATTACAACAATTTTGTAATATTTTCGAAACAATTTCTCCTTTTCATGATCGTTTTCCTGTTTTTGGCTTCCGGATTTCCCAAAAGAAAAGGCTGCCCGCTGATGAGAACGGGACAGCCTTCTTTTGTTCTTCGGCCTGATGGGGATGTACTATCACCCGGCCGGCCGCTGGTCCTTACAGGAAACGGACCGTGTGGGTCTTCTTCACGGTTTCCCCGGGAGCCAGGCGGATCATGCCGGGCTTGTGTTCGATCTGCATATCGGCATCCACAAAATCCGGCGCGTTGCACCAAGGCTCGATGCAGATATAGTCCGCGCCGGGCTTGGTCCACAGCATCAGCACGTCCATGCCCTCGTACTCCACGCGGATCTTTTTGGCGTTCACGCTGTTTTTAAGCGTCACGCCCCTGCTTTTGAGCGTCGGGAACACCAGCGCGTCCACGGCGAAATATTCTGTTTTGAGGGGAAGCTCCTTCGCCTTTTCCGCCATGACCTGCGGCTCCCTTTTGATCAGGTTGCCGACCAGGACATAGTCCTCCAGCTTTTCCTCCTCGTCGAAGACCACCGTATACTTTTCAAGCCCGCCCGGCGTGGCCCAGGCCTCGTGGGAGCCGACGGAATAATAGAATTCCCGCTCGTCCAGGTTTTTGACCTCGTAGCTCACGCTGAGGGCGTTTCCTTCCAGCGCATAGCGCGCGCGAAGCTCGTAATCAAACGGAAAGCCCTCGTGCCGCTGGGTCAACAGGAAAATCGCCTCCGCTTTGTCCGCCTTTTCCGGCGTCCATTCGCAGAGCTTGGCAAAGCCGTGCTTGGTCATCGGGTAGCGCTTCCCGTCCAGATAATACGCGTCCTCCCTGAGTCCCCCGCAGACCGGGAACATGATGGGCGCGTGGGAAGCCCAGTATTTCGGATCCCCGCCCCACAGCCGCTCGGTCCCGTCCGCCTCGCGGACGGACTGGAGCTCCGCCCCCAGGGTGGAGATGGTGACGGTCAGGCATTCATTCTGGATCGTGATCAGGCTCATGGTCGCATCCTCCTTTTATCGCTTGAAAAGTCTGTAATCGTCCACCGGCCAAGCCTGCACATACTGATAGCCTACCTGCCGGTTGCCGTCCGCGTCATAATAGATGATGGGGTCTTCATCGTGGCGCCTGATGCAGGCGTATACCTCCTTCATGGCGGCATAGCCGTCCGCGTTGCCGTAATCGGCGTCCGCCGGCATAGCGCCGGACAGGCCGATGGCCTCCACCAGGTAATTGGTGAAAAGGTTTCCGATGTTGTTGCCGCCGTAGCTGTCCTGATGGGAGGCGGCGGCAGCCAGCACGTGGAACTTGTTTTTCCGCATCGCGCCCGCGCCGTCGTTGGCCTGGAGCAGCCCGGAGGGCAGCCCCGGGTCCGCCGCGGAGAAGGCGCTGATGGCCGCCTGCACGAAGGCCTCCGGCGAATAGATTTCTTCCTCCGCGCCGCGCAGGCCGTTGGGCTCGATCGCCGAGCCCGCCCCGCAGGATTCGAGGATCACGATGACCTCGCCTTTAATATAGGAAGAAAGCCAGCCCGCCAGGGTGGAAAAGTCCAGCGTATCCCGGTCCGGCGTCATGTACAGCTCGCCGTCCCCCTTGCTGCTGCCGTGGGTGGCGATAAAGAAGAGGGAAACGTCCTGATCCGCCGTGCCGCTGAAGACGGACTGGATGCGGCTCCTGAGCCCCTCCGCCGTCAGATCCTGCGCTGTGGTGATGTCCCATTCCCCGCCCGCGGGGCCCGTGACGGAACCCAGCATCTGACTCATGTGCTGAACGTCGATCAGGTTGCGCCTGGGCTTGTCCCAGGTGAAATTGACTTCTCCCACCAGCAGCGCCCGGTATCGGACCGCGGCGTCGGTGCCGGTGGTGACGGTCAGGGTGTTCTGCGCCGCAACGCGTTTGCTGCCGATGACGGCGGTCAGGGAAAAGGTGTAGGCCGTCTGCTCCATGAGCCCTGATACCGTGCAGGAGACGCTGCCCGCCTCCGCGGTCTGCGTGAGCACGGACGCGGAACCGCGCCAAACGCCGATCTCAAAAGAATCGGCCTGCGGGACCGCATCCCAGTACAGCGAAACGGAGGAGCCGCTCACCGCGCTGTAGGTCAGTAAAAAGGGCGCTACCTCCCGCCATTCGGCCTGCACGGCATTGCTGTACCAGATGCCGTTATCGTCCGTCACCTGACAGCGGTAATAATACCTGAGCCTGGCCTCGGTCGCGGCGAAATAGAGCTTTTCGGTGTTCGCTCCGTTCAGCCCGCTGGCGACCCAGCCGCTTTTGCCCGACAGGCTGCGCTGCCACTGATAGGAGAGCGCCCCCTCCGTACCCGATACGGCCAGCGTGAAGGACATGTAATTGCCGTTTCCCGCGACCGCCGGAGACACCGACGCCGTGATCACCGGTTCCTCGATCCATTCGATCCTGGCTCCCGCGCTGTACCAGGAGCCGTTTTCGTCCGTCACCCGGCAGCGGTACCAGTATTGGAGCCGCGCCTCTGTGGCGGTAAAAAGCAGGGTATCCGTCTGCGCCCCGCTCAGGCCCGTGTCCGACCAGCCGCTCTTGCCCGAAAGGCTGCGCTGCCACTGGTAGGAAAGCGCACCTTCGGTGTTTTCACAGGTCACGGTGAAGGACACCGCCCTGGCCTTGGCCGCCCGCGCGGCGCTCGGCGTGACGGTAAGCGTGGGGGGCATGATACACCGGCACATCACCGGATCGCTGTACCAGGTGCCGTTTTCATCCGTCACCCGGCAGCGGTAATAATACTGAAGCCTGTCAGCCGTCGCCGCAAAGGAAAGCACTGCCGTCTGACTGCCGTTCAGGCTCGTGTTCGCCCAGCCGGAGGAAGCGTTCCTGCTGCGCTGCCATTGCCAGGACACTTCGCCGGAGGCGTTTTCCGCCTGTGCGATAAAAGTGACCGTTTTGCCCGGCAGGGCCTTTTCGGGGGAAACCGAGGCCGTCACTTTTACATCCGCCGGGGCTTCTATCCAGGCCACGCGGAGGCCTTCGCTTACGTACACCGCGCCGTTCGCCGTCACCTGGCAACGGTAGGCATAATTAAGACGCGCCTTTGTTGCGGCAAAGTACAGCGTGGCCGTCTTATTGCCGCCCAGACCGCAGTTTTCCCAGGCGCTGCCGGTCCTGCTGCGCTGCCACTGGTAGCTGATATCTCCCGAAATGCCGGAGACCTGCGCGGTGAACTCGACCCTGACCCCATCCGCAGCCCGTGCGGGGCTTGCCGAGACCATCACCCCTCTGGGCGCGGCCGTCGGCCCGCCGGCAGGCGTGGCGGACGGCTTCGGCGTGACGGTAGCGCCCGGCGTTTCAGTCGGGGCGGGCGTCGGCGTCGCGGTAGGAGACTGCGTTTCAGTCGGAGCGGGCGTCGGCGTGGGGGTAGGAACCGGCGTTTCGGTCGGAGCGGGCGTCGGCGTCGCTGTAGGGGCCGGCGTTTCGGTCGGAGCGGGCGTCGGTGTTACGGTAGGGGCCGGCGTTTCGGTCTCGGCGGACGCGCTGAAGCCCACGGCCAGCAGCGGCCATCCGCTGTAGGTTCCCGCCGGGTTCACGGCGATGATGACCTTCAGCGCCCTGGTATCGGCATCGGACAGAGGCGTAAAGGCCGTCTTCAGCCCGTAGCACACGGTCACCTTGCCTGTCGCGGCATTAACAAACGCTATTTCGAGCCATTCGGAGGATACGGAGGCGGCATAGGCCGTACCTTTTTCAGTGAACACGCCGGCCCTGACCGCCCCGGAAGCCGGCGAACGGTATACGGCCGTCCCTGCGGCCACCGACACATAACCTTCGGAAAAAGCGCTGCCGACGCCGTTATCCTGAAAAGCTTCCGGAGTGGCGGCATCCGCCGGCGCTTCCGAATGCGCATCCGTGGGGGAAGGCGTCTTCACGGGCTCCTGCGTCACCAGATACACCCTTCCGTCCGGCCCGACCGTGAATTGCGGCATCCCGGACGAAAGGGCGCCCGAGCTTACGCAGCACAGCGTCAGACATATGATCAAAATGATGGCCAGTCTTCTTTTCAAGCGTCCTGCCCCCTGTTAAATCCGGCCGCACGGCTGCGGCCGCATGACGTTTCCTTCTCTATTATATCAGGCTTTCCGGTCTTTCTCAAGCGGCCGATAAACCCAGCTGAATCGCAAAAGTGCCGTACCGTCCGCCTGTTTTTCATCGGGCTGCCGAAAGATCGCCGGGATGCCCCGGCGGGTACAGACCTTCGGTATTCTCCCCGAAAAGGAGGTCGGGCAGGTATCGGGGCGTCACGTCCGTGACGCTGAAACTGCGCGCGCAGCCGGTGCAGTAGACTACTACTTCCTTTTCCGTGAATTCAGCTGCCCGGGCCAGGGCCATCTGCCGCCGCGTCTCATAGTCTCCCGAACTCCCCCCGCAGCAGACCGCCTGGTCGCCGGTATGCTCGGGCTCCACGCATTCGATATTCATCCTGCGGCAAACTGCCCTGGCGGACCGCTGCATTTCGGATGAATTCCGTCCCCGCGCATGACAGGAGTCATGGATGGACATCCGGGCGCCGTGATAGTCCGGAAAGGGAAAATCCGTATCCTCCAGTATTTTCCAAAGGGAAACGGCCTCCACCTGCGGATAACACCTTTGGAAGCGGCTCTGGCAGCCGGGGCAGCAGACGATCAGCCGGACCTTTTCCGAAAAGGCCTGCTCATCCTTGCAGCAGGTCGTATAGACGCCCTCGGCGATCCCTCTGTCTCCCAAAAAACGGTATATTTTTTCCACCAGTTCGGGCTTATATTTTCTCAAAGCGCATCCCGGGGCAAACATGCACTTCATTGGGAGACCTTCCTTTCTTTTCTTGGTTCGTTAGGTTCTACTGCAATCACTTGCTGAGCGCGTTTTAGCCGGTAAGCGACCGGGGCCTGTCATCGAAAACTGTATGTGCGGGGGAAAATGGTTTTTCTTTTCCGCAGCCAGAATCAACAGTTTCATTTTAGAATATACATCCAGGACTGTCAATCTTCGGCGCTTTTAATGCAACAAAAAACCTGAAGCTTTTTACTGCTCCAGGTTTAGTGGCTCCCCAGGTAGGACTCGAACCTACAACCCTCCGGTTAACAGCCGGATGCTCTGCCATTGAGCTACTGAGGAATATGAGGGAAAGGTGTTACGCTTTCCCTGTTGGAATCCGGCAACGTTCTACTCTCCCGGGCCGTCTCCAGCCAAGTACCATCGACGCTGAAGGGCTTAACTTCTGTGTTCGGTATGGGAACAGGT
>CADAQF010000020.1 GCA_902790015.1 uncultured Eubacteriales bacterium
GATTCGCCTCCTGAGTGTTTTCTCGTCAATTACACTTTACCAGTTTGCGAATCATTTGTCTTCCTTTTTTTGCGTTACCCCAACTTTTATTATAGAGCCACAAAAACAGCTGAATTCGCTGATGTTATTGATTCTGCAGGTCCCCCACCTTGGCCTACCGGTCCGTTCGTCGGTGAAAACGGTTCACTGGACCGTTTTCAGGGCCTCCAAGGCATTGATCAGCGTTTCCCTAAGTCGCTGCCGCAGCTGATAACACCAAGTTTAGGGGACTTCTTCCGTCTTCATCGTCCAAGCAAAACGGACCGGCTCAAAAAAGCCGGTCCGTTTTGCGTAAAAGACAGAAGCTTTGCTGCTTATTTGTCTTCGTCCTCTTCGTTTTCGTCCTCTTCCTCCTCTTCGGGGAACAGGGGCTTATGGCAGTTGGGGCAGAGGTAGTCTTCGTCAAAGTCGAAGCGCTCCACGTCGAACACCATGGTTTCGCCGCAGTAGGGGCAGGCGTATTCGACGGTACCGTCGTCCTCGCTGCCGTCTTCGTCCTCTTCGTCCTCTTCGTCCTCTTCCTCGTCGTCCTCGTCGGAGTAGAGGTTTTCCTCCATGTCGCTCAGGTCCTCGTCGATGCTTTCGACGTATTCGCTGAGCTCGTTGAGGCTCTGGTGCAGGGCGTCGTTGTCCTTGGCCACGGCGTCCAGAAGCTCCAGGATCTTATCGATCAGCAGGCCTTCGTCCGTGCTGGTGTCCAGCTTGCGGCCCTCGGCCAGCCCGCGCAGATAAGCCACGCGATCTGTCAAATCACTCATAATGTGTTCCTTTCAAAGCGGCTTACGCTCTGCTCAGGTATTCGCCGGAACGGGTGTCGATCTTGATGACGTCGCCGATGTTGATGAACAGCGGCACCATCAGTTCGTAGCCGGTCTCCACGGTGGCGGGCTTGTAGGTGTTGGAGGCGGTGTCGCCCTTGAAGCCGGGCTCGGTCTTGGTGACCTCGAGGTCGACAAAGTTGGGCGCTTCCACGGAGAAGGCGTTGCCCTTGAAATAGCGGATGGTGACGTTCACGTTTTCCTTGACGAACTTGATGGCGTCCTCCACGGCGTCCTTGCTGAGCGGCGTCTGCTCGAAGGTTTCGGGATCCATGAAATAATACAGGTCGCCGTCGTTATACAGGTACTGCATTTCCTTGGTCTCGATGACCGCGCGGGGCATCTTGTCGGTGGGGTTGAAGGTGCGCTCGATCACGGCGCCGGTCATGACGTTCTTGATCTTGGTGCGGACAAAGGCCGCGCCCTTGCCGGGCTTGACGTGCTGGAAGTCCACGATGGTCCATACGCCGCCGTCCCATTCCACGGTGACACCTTTTTTGAAATCGCCTGCGGTAATCATGCTGATCTCCTCCAAATCGTTTAATAATATAGTTTGGTAGTCTTGTATATGAGGGAAATCCCTCCTGAAAGGCCGCCGATCAGAGGATCAGCAGTTCCTTCGGCGCGTAAACCAGGGTCTCGGACGCATTCTCGCCGATGACACAGGTGTTTTCGATGCGGACGCCGCCCAGGCCGGGCACGTAGATGCCGGGCTCCACGGTCATGGTGGTCATGGGCTCCAGCACGTCGTGGCAGATGGGGGAAAGCCGCGGGTCTTCATGGATGTCGATGCCGACGCTGTGGCCCAGGCCGTGGCCGAAGCAGCCGCCGTAGCCTTCGGCGGTGATGATGCCCCGGGCGATCTTGTCGACATCGCTTGCGACCAGGCCGGCGTGCAGGGCGTCCTGCGCTTCCTGCTGGGCTTTGAGGACGATGCCGTAGATCTTCTTCATTTCGGCGTTCGGTTCGCCCACGGAAACGGTGCGGGTCATGTCGGCGCAGTAGCCGCCGTATTTAGCGCCGAAGTCCATGGTGACCATATCGCCCTTTTCGATCTTTCTGCCGCCGGGGATGGCGTGGGGCAGGGAGCCGTTGACGCCGGAGGCCACGATGGTGCTGAAGGCCAGGCCGTCGGCCCCCAGGCGCAGCATCTCGAACTCCAGGTCGATGCGGATGTCGATCTCGCTGACGCCGGGTTTGATGCGGGGCAGGATATTTTCAAGCGCTTTGCAGGAAATATCGCACGCCTTGCGCATGCAGTCGATCTCGGCCGGTTCCTTGATGCGGCGCACCTTTTCAGGCTCCCCGCAAAGGGGAGCGAAGGTGAAGCCGGGCATATCGGCCTGCATTTTTTCAAACCGGGCCACCGTCACTTCGTCCGCCTCATAGCGCACGGCATGGATGCCGCGGCCGCTCAGCACTTCGGCGGCCAGAGCGGCGTGGGACTGGCCGGTTTTGATCTGGCAGACGGCGAAGGCCGGGGCCTGCCGGGTCACCTGCTCGGTGTAGCGGAAGTCGGTCACGATGGCGCACAGGCCGTCGGCCAATAAGGCGATGCCCTCTCCGGTGTAGCCGGATACATAAAAGATATTGGAGGGCTTGGACAGAATGATCGCTTCGCCCTGCCCGAGGCCCGCCCGTTCGATGATGCTGGATGCTCTGGTCATGGTTCGTTCCTCTCCGTCTGCCGCAATCGGCAGACTTACAAAACATTATACCACAGGAAACGGCGGCGCGCCACAGGAAATTTCAATTATTTTGCGTTTTTGCGGTTTCCAGCATGGCCAGCATTTTTACGGCGTCCTCCGCCTGGGTGCCGCGGCTTTCGCAGATGATCACGGGGGCGTAGTCCCTTTGGACAAGCTCCGGCGCGAGGTGGCAAAACCGGGGGCCGAAGGCTTCCTCTGCGAAGGTGCGGTGGCGCTTTTCGCCTTTTTGGGTGAACTCTATCGCGGAAAAATGGATGTGCATGCGCCGCGCGCGCTCCCATCCCAGGGCGTTTTCCGCTTGGTCGAGCACGCGGGCAAAGGCCGCGCGGTCGTTGAGCGCCCCCTGGCTCAGGGCGTGCAGGTGGGCAAAATCTATGCAGGGAATCAGCCGTTCGTCTGCCCGGCAGAGATAAAGCACCTCTTCAAGGTCCCCGATCTGCCCGGGCCGGCCCATGGTTTCAGGGCACAGGCGTATGTCATTCAGGCCGTTTTGTTCAAGAATCTCCAGCGCTTCCAGAAGGCCCTCCCGGCAGCGGGCCAGGGCTTCTTCCCGGCTGTATTTCTGCTGCGCCCCGGTATGAACGACCACGCGGTTCCCGCCCAGCCACCTGGCCCTTTGCGCGCTGCGCAGCACATAATCCAGGGACGCGGCCCGCTTTTCGGGGGCGGGATTGGAAAAATTGATGTAATAAGGCGCGTGTACGGAAACGGAGATGCCGTATTTTTCCGCCTCTGCCCGGAGCGCCAAGGCGGTTTCCTCCCGCAGGGCAACGCCGTGGCCGAAGGAATATTCATACGCGGTCAGCCCCAGGGCGTGAAGCCAGGCGGGAGCCTCCAGGGAGGCGGTATGCCCCTGGGCGTAAAAGCTGTCGGCATTGCCGGCGGGGCCTACTCTGAACATGGCGCCTCCTGATGACGGGTACTGGGGGAATCAAACGGCCCCTTCAGCGGTGGTTGCGGTTCACGCCGCGCATAAAATCGCCGGCCTGCGCCGGGAAGGGGCAGGGGACGCGCACCCACTGCCCGGCGACGGACACGGAGGGGAGTGCTTCCCCGGTCTGCGCGTCGAGGATCTGTGCAATAACCAGCTCCCGGACGCCCCGGGGGCTCAGTATTTCGGTACGATCGCCTTCGAAAAAACGGTTCCGGACCGAAAGCGTTAGCCATCCGGCGGCCCAGCCTTCCACGTCCGCGGTGTATTCCATGGTCTGCGTGACCGGGCCGGCGCCGCCGGCGGGGGAAGGGGGCCCAAAGTAAAAGCCGGTAAAGTAGGGGCGGTGGCTGACCTTGTCAAGCTCGGAAAGAAGCCCGGGAAGCTCCCGGCGGTAGGCCTCTTCGCCCTCAAGCTCCATTAGGTCCAGCGCCCGGCGGTAGGCATAGGTCACGCCGGCTGCGTAAACAGGCGTCTTCATCCGTCCCTCGATTTTAAGGGAGCGGATGCCGGCGTCCCGAAGCTTGGGCAGGTGGGCGATCATGTTGAGATCGTAGGAGGAAAAAAAGCTGGTGCCCCGGCCGTCCTCCGTTACGTCGATGATCTCGCCGGGCCTTTTTTCTTCTACTATATGGTACTGCCAGCGGCAGGGCTGGGCGCAGGCGCCCCGGTTGGCGCTGCGGCCGGCCATGAAGTCGGACAGCATGCACCGGCCGGACCAGGCCATGCACATGGCTCCGTGGGCGAAGGCTTCGAGCTCCACCTTTGGGTCCAAGCCCTTTCTGATCTGCGCGATCCTGTCCAGGGAAAGCTCCCGGGCCAGCACGATCCGCCTGGCGCCCATTTGGGCCCAGAGCTTGGCGCCTGCCAGGTTCATCACGTTGGCCTGGGTGCTTATGTGCAGGGGCAGGTCGGGCACCTGCTCCCTGACCAGGCAGAACGCGCCGGGGTCGGCGATCAGCGCGCCGTCCACCCCGATATCCCAGGCCCGCCGGGCGGCTTCAAGAAACCCGGGCAGGTCGTCGTCAAAGGGCAGCAGGTTCATCGTAAGGTAGAATCTGCGGCCCAGGCTGTGCGTCAGCCCGACGGCACGGCCCAGCTCGTCCCAGGTGAAATTATCCGCTTTGGCGCGCAGGCCGTACTGGGGCAGGCCGCCGTACACGGCGTCCGCGCCGAAGCGCAGGGCGGCCTCCAGCTGCCGCATGCCCCCCGCGGGGGCCAGCAGCTCCATGCGCTCAGGGGGATTGATGCTTTTCGTCATACGCCTCCCACAGCGGGCGGTACTGGCGCACCGCCTGCTGATGCTCCTCATAGGTACGGCTGAAATACAGCTGGCCGGATTCCGGCTCCCGGGTGCAGAAATAGAGGTATTCCTGCCCGGCCTTCATATAGCTTTCCTCCGGGCTGAGCGCCGCGCGGATGGCGGCGGGGGAGGGACAGCAGATGGGCCCCGCGGGCAGGCCGCGGTTCAGGTAGGTGTTATAGGGGGACGCCACCTGGGTGTCGCTGTCGGTCAGCGCCAGGCGGGTGACGCCGGTCACGTATTTGACGGTGGCGTCGCTGCCCAGCGTCATGCCCGATTTGAGGCGGTTATAGAACACGGCGGCGACTTTGGCGTAATCGTCCGGCTTGGCTTCCTTTTCGATCATGGAGGCCATCACCACGATGTCGTCCTGCGTAAGCGTGAGCCGGAGCCGGGCGTTGAGCGCGTCCAGCCGCTCAAAATCCTCGTCGGTGAATACCGCGCCGAACTGGGACAGGAGCTTGCGGACGATGTCGTCCGCGCTGGCGGAGGTGTAGATCTCGTAGGTGTCCGGCGCAAGGTATCCTTCCAGGGGATAGGCGCGCGCCTGCGCTTTTCCGCCTTCCAGGATGTCGTGGATATAGTAGTAGCTGCCGTATTTAACCGCGTCGCGGCACAGGGTCAGAAAATCGTCGTCCCGCGCGATGACGCCTTCCCTGCGCAGATAGGCGGCGATGTCCGTCACCGTCCAGCCGGGGATCACGGTGATGTTCCTGACCAGCGGCTTTCCGTCCCCGGTGGTCAGCGTGTCCAGGATGGCCTGCATGTTCATCGACCGGTTCAGCGCGTAGTCGCCGGCCTGGATCTTCTGGGAATACCCCAGAAAATCGGCATAATAGCGGAATACCGAGTGGTTGCTGATGAGCCCGGCCTTTTCAAGCTCGTCCGCCACGCGGGAAAGGCTCATCCCGCTGGACACCGTGAAGGGCACGACCTCGTCGCTCCCGGCGTCCGCTGCGTCAAAATAGCGGTGGCGTATCTGGCGGGCGGCGTGGGTCAGCACGCCCAGGGCCACCAGCCCCGCGCACAGCCAGATGAGAAAGGGACGCACCGCCTGCCAGAGCACGCTGTACCAGTAGGGGCCGTACTCCCGCTCGGCCCGGGTCTGTTCCCGGGTGAGCTGTCTGTCCTTTCGCATAGGGGATGCCGCTCCTTCAGTTCAGGTTGGGAAGCTCGATGGATACCTCGGCCGAGGAAGACAGGTGGGCGAAAATATCGGCCAGCAGCTTCTGTATGCGGATCTGCCCCATCAGATAGGCGCTGGTCTGCGGCGTGGCGAACAAAAGCCCGCCCAGCTGGCGGAAACGCTCCACCTCCGTGTCGTCCGCCTGACGGCCGGTCACGGCGAACATCTGCAGCTTGTTCTGCAGCCTTCCGTACTCCTGCAAAAGCTGGGCGCTCACGGGGTCTGAAAAGGCAAAGTCCTTGGCCTGCTTGTATTCCTTGTATTCGGGAGTCTCGCGGATGGCGTCTCCCATGATCTTTTCGGCTTCCTGGATGGTCACGTTGAGGTCTCCTTTTTATAAACGCGTTGCGCCCGAAAAGGGGCTGGGCTTTAAAGGGGCTTTCGGCGGAAAACTGTTCCGCTGAATTATCATATCACAGATTGCGCCGTATTTCAAATTATGGTAGAATAACTGAAAACTTGCCGCTGACGTTTCTTTAAGAGATATCTGCAAGGGAGGAATTCGCCATGAACCGTGAACAAGCCCGTCAAAAAGCGCAAGCCCTGGTGGATCAGATGACGCTGGAGGAAGCCGCGTCCCAGCTGATCTACAACGCCCCCGCCATCCCGCGTCTGAACGTGCCGGAATACAACTGGTGGAACGAAGCCCTGCACGGCGTGGCCCGCGCGGGCGCCGCCACCATGTTCCCCCAGTCCATCGGCCTGGGCGCCACGTTTGACCCGGAGCTGGTCCGGGAGCTGGGCGATATCGCCTCCACCGAGGGGCGCGCCAAGTATAACGCCGCCTCCGCCCACGGCGACCGGGATATCTATAAGGGCCTGACCTTCTGGAGCCCCAACGTGAACATCTTCCGCGATCCCCGCTGGGGCCGCGGCCAGGAGACCTTCGGGGAGGATCCCTACCTCACCTCCCGCATGGGCGTGGCCTACGCCAAAGGCCTGCAGGGGGACGGGGACACCATGAAGGCCGCCGCCTGCGCCAAGCACTTCGCGGTGCATTCCGGCCCTGAGGCCCTGCGGCACGAATTCAACGCTGAGGCCTCCGAAAAGGATATGCAGGAAACCTATCTGCCCGCTTTCGAGGCGCTGGTCAAAGAAGCCCGGGTGGAATCCGTCATGGGCGCGTACAACCGCACCAACGGGGAGCCCTGCTGCGGCTCCAGGGACCTGCAGAAAAGGCTCAGGGAGGACTGGGGCTTTGAAGGCCATTTTGTGTCCGACTGCTGGGCCATCAGGGACTTTCACGACGGCCACCATGTGACCGATAACGCCGTGGATTCAGCCGCCATGGCCCTGAACCTGGGGTGTGACCTTAACTGCGGCTGCACCTATGAAAAGGTGGTCGCCGCCGTCATGAGCGGCAAGCTGAGCGAGGAAACCGTGCGCAGGAGCGCCGTGCGCCTGTTTACCACCCGGTATATGCTGGGCATCATGGGAGAGGGCAGCGAATACGACAGGATCCCCTACACGGTGGTGGAATGCCACGAGCATCTTAAAAAAGCGGAGCGGGCCGCGCGGGAATCCATGGTGCTGCTCAAAAACGACGGCCTTTTGCCGCTGGACGAAAAGAAGATCAGGACCCTGGGCGTCATCGGCCCCAACGCCGACAGCCGCCGGGCGCTGATGGGCAACTACCACGGCACGGCCTCCCGCTATATCACCGTGCAGGAGGGGCTGCAGGACGCGCTGGAGGGAAAAGCCCGGGTGCTTTGCTCCGTGGGCAGCGGGCTGTGGAACCCCAAGGACGAACCGCTGTCCCAGTATGAGGACGACCGTTTTTCCGAGGCGGTCACCGTGGCCGAAAACAGCGACGCCGTCGTGCTGGTGGTGGGGCTGGACGAGACCATGGAGGGCGAACAGCAGGACACCGGCAACCCCGAGGGCTCGGACGACAAGCTGTCCCTGCTTCTGCCCAGGGCGCAGCGCCGGCTGATGGACAGGGTGCTTGCCGTGGGCAAGCCCACCGTGATCGTGCTGATGGCGGGCAGCGCCATCGATCTTCAGGAAGCGGGAGACAGGGCGGACGCCGTGCTGCTTTCCTGGTATCCCGGCGCGCAGGGCGGACGGACAGTGGCCGATATCCTGCTGGGGCATATTTCTCCCTCCGGCAAGCTGCCGGTCACCTTCTATCACGACGAACAGCTTAAGGATATGCCCGCCTTCACCGATTACCGCATGGTGAACCGCACCTACCGCTATTTTGAGGGTAAGCCGCTGTATCCGTTCGGCTTCGGCCTGACTTACGGGGACGTGCGCGTGCAGGACGTCGCCTGCGAAAAGACCGGGGACGCCTGCGTCCTGTGCGCCGAGCTCATGAACCGGGGCGCGCGGGACACCGAGGAGGTCGTGCAGGTGTACTGCCAGAACGAGGGCAGTGCCGACGCCCCGCTGAACGCCCGCCTGGTGGGCTTTGCCCGGGTATTCGTGCCCGCCGGAAAGACCGCGCGGGCCACGATCACGGTGCCCGAAAAGGCGCTGATGGTCATCAACCAAAAGGGCGAGGCCGTCATGGAGGGCAGGCCCGTGCTCTTTGTCGGCCTGGGCCAGCCCGATGAAAGGACCCGGGAACTGACCGGCAAGACCTGCGCGCGGGTGGAGCTGTGACAGGACATAACTAAGTTCGCCCCCGGCGGCAGGCCGGGGGCGATTTTAAAAAAGGAGAAGCATATGCTTTCACCATTTTCCCGTACGGAACGGCTGTTTGGGAGCGACGCCATGCAGCGCCTTGCCCGCGCGCGGGTGGCGGTGTTCGGGATAGGGGGCGTGGGCGGCTACGTCTGCGAGGCGCTGTGCCGAAGCGGCGTGGGCGCATTGGACCTGATCGACTGCGATACGGTCAGTATCACCAACCTGAACCGCCAGATCATAGCTTTGCGTGATACGGTGGGCCGCCTCAAGACGGACGTCATGCGGGAGCGTCTGCTGAACATCAATCAGGAGCTGACCGTGCGCGTATATCCCGTGCTGGCCCTGCCCGAAAACATGGACGACTTTCCCTTCGCCGAATATGATTATGCGGTGGACGCGGTGGATACGGTGGCGGCCAAGGTCGCCCTGGCGGAAATATGCGAAAGGACAAAAACGCCCCTCATCAGCAGCATGGGCACGGGCAATAAGCTGGACCCCTCCCGTTTGACTGTGACCGACATAAGCCGCACCCGGACGGACCCGCTGGCCCGCGCCGTCCGCCAGGCGCTGCGCAAAAGGGGCATCGTCCGTCTGCAGGTGGTCTGGTCGGACGAGGAGCCGCTGACGCCGATCGCCCTGGACGATGGGGAACAGCCGGCGCCGGGCCGGCGCGCCGTGCCGGGCAGCACGGCCTTTGTGCCTCCCGCCGCGGGGCTTTTGATCGCTTCCCGGGTGGTCAGGGATATAGCGGCGGGTGAGATACCGGCGGACAGGATACCTCAAAGCGTAAAACAGGAGGCACCATGCCCAGGGAAATGAGCGGTGTGACATTGATCGAGCGCAGCATCCACAAGCGCTTCAGAAAGGAACTGTGGACGCCCTTCCTGCATGCGCTCAAGCGGTATGAGCTGTTAAAAGAAGGCGACCGGGTGGCCGTCTGCATCTCGGGCGGGAAGGACTCCATGCTCCTGGCCGTGCTGATGCGGCTTTTGCAGCGCTACAGCGATTTTCCCTTTGAGCTGGTCTTTCTGGTGATGGACCCGGGGTACAGCAGGGAAAACAGGGCGCGCATCGAGGAAAACGCGGCCAGGCTCTGCCTGCCGCTGGACATTTTTGAAACAGACATTTTCACCGTCGCCGACGGGACGGACCGCAACCCCTGCTATCTCTGCGCCCGGATGCGCCGGGGAAACCTCTACGCCCGCGCCAGGGAGCTTGGGTGCAACAAGATAGCCCTGGGCCATCACCTGAACGACGTGATCGAGACCACGGTGATGGCCATGCTCTATGGGTCCCAGCTGCAGGGCATGCTGCCAAGGCTGCCGTCGGATCATTTCCCGGGGATGGAGCTGATCAGGCCGCTGTACTGTATCCTGGAAAGGGATATCGTCGCCTGGGCCCGCTACAACGGGCTTTCCTTCCTGCAGTGCGCCTGCAAAATGACCGAGCGCGGGAAAAAGGATGAGGACGCCTCCAAGCGCCGGGCCGTCAAGCAGATGATAGAAGGCCTGCGCAGGACCGAGCCCGATATCGAGCGGCGCATCTTCGCCGCCGTCCACACCGTGAACATACAGACCTTCCCCGGCTTCAAGGAAAACGGGCAGGAGCATTCCTTCCTGGAAGGATACGAAGAAATGGCCCGGAGGAAGTGGGGACCCGGCGGCGACGGGCCCGCGGCTGAATGAATAATCGGTGAAGAATAAAAAAGAAAAAAGCTGAAAAAGTGAAACGGATAACTGTTCTTTTCGTCACGGAATCCCAAAGTCCGCCGATTTATTCGGCGGATGCCGAAGGCACCCGCAGGGGTGAGGAGGGCCCGGAAATCGGTCCGGTGGACCGATTTTACCGACGAACGGGCCGGCAGGCCCTGGATTGGGATGAAGTGACGGAAAGAACTTGGCGAGGAGAGTGCGAGGGGAGAACACCCTCGCGTCAGATCGTATCCCACCGGCTTCGCCGGTGGGGTGAGGAGGGCCCGGAAAACGGTCCGGTGGACCATTTTCACCGACGAACGGGCCGGCAGGCCCTGGAAAGGGTTTTCCGTCAGGAAAACAGGTCCTTGCGGCTTTTCCGCCCGGGAGCCCTGAAAGGGCGACAGGAAAAGCCGTAGGGGATCGTTGGGAAGGGGACGAAGTCCCCGTCCCACGGCTCACGCATTCGCGTGAGCCGTGTAAAACTTATATCGAACGATTGACGAAAAAACCTGCGCTGGTGTAGAATAAACGGGATTATGTTCGGAAGGGAAGGATCGGTTTGCGGAAAATTCGCACAGCGGCCCTGCTGGCGCTGGTGATGATATTGCTGACAGCCGGCGCCGAGGCGCGGGACATGCGCGGCTATGACAAACAGGACGGAGGCTGGCAGTATGTCCTGCTGGGCGCGTACCCCTATGAGGCCGACGGGACGCCCGCGGACGTGCTGTGGCGCGTGCTTTCCGTGGAAAACGGGCAGGCGCTGCTGCTTTCGGAGGAAGTGCTGGACGTGCGCCAGGTCATCAACGAGACCGACCAGAACGTCATCAAGGCCCGCACCTACCGCCGCATCTCCGCCTATCAGGAAAGCGACCTGTATACCTGGATGAACACGGAGATGCTGGACGCGCTGTTAAGCAAGGACTGGCAGGCACTTTTGGTGAACGGGGAGGGAGGCCTCCTGTACTGCCTGACCACCGACCAGTTTACCACCGCCGCCTACGGCTTCAACCGCTCCCTGTACGGGGAGAACTTTCCGGACCGCAAGGCCAAAGGCACCCCGTGGTATGAGGCGCGGGGCGGCTATGTGGACCGCGGCACGAAGACCGCGACCTACTGGACCGCGACCATCAGGGGCAAGAGCGGCTATCAGCTGCAGCTGGTGGGCTATAACGGCCATCTGAGCTGGGGCGCCTATACCCGGGTGAACGTCGGCGTCCGCCCGGCGCTGACCATAGACCTGACCCGGTGCCTGATCAGCGGCGAAGGCACGAAGGACGATCCCTTCCGCCTGACTTTGACGGAAGAAGCGCCCTATGCCCCTTCCCCGGAGGACGAAAGGGCCCTGACCAGTGCGCCGGCGGGAGAAACGCCGGAAAATGCCGCGCCTGAGGAAGCCGCCGGGACCGATCAGCCCGCTTATTCCGCCGAGGACGCTGAAGCACAGGATGCCCCTGCGGAAGAAGCCGCCCCGGAAGGGGAGCAGCCGCAGACGGCCCCTTCGCTGGAGGATGTTTTAAGCGGCAGGGCGCCCCTTGTGGTGGAGCTGCCGGTGCCGGTTGAAGACGGCCCCGCAGGCGTTGCCCCGCAGGATAAGGCGGAGGAGACCGCCCCCCGTTTTTCTGAGGGTACGCTGCTTCTTTCGTTCATCGGCGATCTGAGCATCGGAGACGCCACGCAGTCCCGCGCGCAGGAGAATTCGCTGACCGGCGTGATCGACCGCGAAGGCTATGCGTATCCCTTCTCGCTGGTTTCGGATCATCTGAAGGCGGACGATTACACCTTTGCCAACCTGGAAGTGAATTTCACCGAAAGGGACGTCCTCAAGTCCGACAAGAAATACAACATGATCGGAAAACCGGAGTTCGTGAACGTCCTTACACAGGGCGGGGTGGACGTGGTCAATACGGTCAACAACCACTGCATGGACTTCACCCTTCTGGGCTATCAGGATACCCTGGACACGCTGGACAGGGCGGGGATCAACCATTTCGGCTCCGTGTACCCGGGCACCGACCGGGGCTCGGACATACTGGGCTACGCGGAGGTCAACGGCGTCAAAATAGGCATGGTGGGCTATTCCTACCCCCAGGAGTACGATCTGGTCAAGTTCAAAAACCGCTTCAAGACCCTTCGCGACCAGGGCTGCGACCTGATCGTCTGCAGCCTGCACTGGGGCCGGGAGGAGCACCTGACCAGCGAATTCTGGCAGTACAAGTTCGCCCGCGATCTGATCGACGCCGGGGCGGACGTGATCTGGGGCCATCATCCCCACGTGGTGCAGCCCATCATGTTCTATAAGGGAAAGCCCATCCTGTTCTCCACCGGCAATTTCATTTTCGGCACCATGAGCGACGTGGACCCCTCCACCGGCATTTTCCAGCTGGAATACGACCTTTCCGGGGACAGGCCCGTTTTGTCCCTTCTGAACGTGATCCCCTGCCAGATCGGCGCGCGCGGCGACTACCGTCCCTATGAGCTGACCGATGAAAAGGAAAGGCAAAAGTGCCTTAACAAGCTGATCCACAAAAAGAACGTGTACCTGATGACCAACCTGCCCCAGAGCTTCGCTTTGACCGGCAGGGTCACCGTCCTGCCGGACGGCACGCTCACGGACTGGACAGAATGAACCATACGGAGGACTGAATCGAATGAAACGCGTGATTTCCCTGATTTTGACCGCCCTGCTGCTGATCTCCCTGCTGGTGCTCGCGCCCTCCGAGTCCGTGTTCGCGGCGGTGGTCCCCATCCCGCTGGAGAAAGAAAAAATGGACGATCCCGATCCGTCCTTCTACCTGTCCGACACCGAATATATGGATGAAAGCCTGCACATCACCATCGAAAAAGGCGTCTTTGAGGACTGCAATTATGTCGTGGCCCGCATCAAGATCGCCCATCCGTCCCAGATCCGCACCCGCATGACCACGGACAACGGCAAGCAGCGCCTGAACCTCAACTGGTGGCGCAGCCATCTGAACCCCATCCTGGCCATCAACGGGGACAATTACGGCGACAACTTTACAGAGCTGGGCCGCCACATTGTCCGGCAGGGGGTTCTCAAGCGCCACAACATCAGCGGCCGTCAGAAGGTTTTTCTGGACGCGCTGATCATCGACGACAAAGGGGATTTCCACATCATCCAGAACGCCACCGAGACGGACTTTGAAGCCTTCGAGGGCACGATCATCAACAGCTTTTCCTTCGGCCCCGCCCTGATCGTGGACGGAGAGGTGATCCAGGAATACGATGCGGACTACGGCAAAATGTATGCCGCCTACAAGGACGCCCGCCGCCTGTGCATCGCGCAGACCGGGCCGCTTGAATACATGGTGGTGACCACGGAAGGGCCCGAGGACCCGGGGAACAAGAAAAGCCTGTACATCGACCGGTTTGCCTATCTGGTCAGTACCCTGGGCACGGTGTCCAACGCCTATAACCTGGACGGCGGCTCCTCCGCCACGCTCATGTTCCACGGGGAGAAGATCAATTCCGTCCACGCCAAGACCAGCCGCGCCCTGGCGGATATGATCTATTTTGCGAGCGCGTATGTGCCCGAGGGCCTGCCGGAGCCGATCGGGGCCCGCTGAGAAACGGGGGGATATGCGATGGGTGAAGTAACGATCCTTTTTCATGTGTTCGGGCTGCCGGTGACGGCCTGGGCGCTGTGCGTGACGCTGGGCGCCCTGTTTGGCGCGCTGACGCTTTTGTACCTGAGCGGAAAACGCGGCGTGCCTGCGGATTCATCGGCGCTTTTCCTGCTGCTCACCACCGCCCTGGGCATGTTTCTGAGCCATATGCTGTTTGCGCTCGTGGCCGATCTGCTGGACCCCTTCGTGGGGGAAAGCATGGGAAAAAGCCTTTTGGGCTACATCTTTGACCCCACCAAAGGCGGCTACATGGGTCTTGGCGTGATCGCCGGCCTGGCGCTGGCGGCGCTGATCGTACGGAAAACGGAAAAGGTATCCCTGCAGGAGCTTTTTAAAGCGGGGCTTCCGGCCGCGCTCCTGGTGATCGGCGTGGCAAAATGGGGCGAATGGCTGTGCGGTCAGGGCACCGGGCCCGAGGCCTCCACGTGCTTTTTCCCGGTCTCCTTCGCGCCCGATCCCGAATACCAGGACTGGCGGGTCATCGCCGTGTTCTGGCTGGGCGGGCTGTACGCGATCTGCCTGGCTGTCTGGGGCATCCTGGGGGCGCATAAAAAGGACGGCGTCCGCCCGGTCACGCTGTTAACGCTGTATCTGGCCGGTCAGGTGCTTTTAGATATGCTCCGGGAGGACGAATACGTTCACTATCTGGCCATGAACTTTGTCCGTATGGACCAGCTGTTTTCGGTGCTGGTGATGGCGGGGCTCATGGTGTGGGCAAGTATCCGTGTAAAACGCGGGGGGCAGAAAGGCCTTGTTAGCTGCTGGGCGCTGATGCTTTTAAGCGTCGGTCTTTGCGTGGGGCTCCAGTTCCTGTTTGACAAGCCTCTGCCGCTGTTCGGGAACCTGATCTATTTCCCGGGGTGGCTGGTGTATGCGCTGGTCGGCGTCACCGGCGCAGGTATGGGCTTTGCCACCCTCTCGCTGCTCAAAAAGGCCCGGACATAAAGAAAAGAAAAAAGCCCGTCCCGGCTCCCGGGACGGGTGAACGCGCCGCTTTCAGGTCAGGGCGCTTTATCGGGCTTTTGCTCGGTCTGCAGGCGGGACATCTCCTTAAGGAAGGTGGACAGGTCGGTGAACTGCCGGTAAACGGAGGCGAAACGGATGTAGGCCACCTCGTCCAGCCGGCGGAGCTCCTCCATGATCATTTCGCCGATCTGGCGGGTCGTCACTTCCTCCTGCATGCTGTTGAACACCGCCTGCTCGACCCGGCTTACGATGGCTTCGATATCCGCCGCGGAGACGGGCCGCTTGTGGCAGGCGGCTATGATGCCGTTCCTGATCTTGTTTTCGTCAAACAGCTCGCGGGACTGATCCTTCTTGATGACCAGCAGGGTGGGCTGTTCGATGGTCTCGTAGGTGGTGAAGCGCTTGCCGCACTGGATGCATTCGCGCTTGCGGCGGATGCTGTTGCCCTCCTTGACGGGGCGGGAGTCCAGCACCTTGCAGTCTTCAAACCCGCACACGGGGCATCTCATGACCTGATCCCCTCCTTTCTGCCGTAGCCGGGCAGGGAAAGAATGCCGTTCACCAGCTCGATCAGCCCGCTCACCCCGGGCTGGAACCCGTGGGAATTGTCGAACCGGAAATCGGCCGCGTGGCGGTAATGGCCGATGCGGGCGTTGTATTGTTCGATCACGTCCTCGTGCGTGCCGCCGCGCAGGGTGGGCCTGCGCTCCATCTTGATATCGGAGAGGATCTGGTCCAGCGGCCGGTCGATAAAAAGGATGATGCCGTGGTTTTTCATCAGGGTGATGTTTTCCTGGGCCAGCACCGTTCCTTCGCCCGTGGACACCACGCAGGGCTTCACGCCCGTAAGCTCAGCCAGCACGGCGGTTTCGGCGTTGCGGAAAAAATCCTCCCCCAGGGCGGTATAAATGTCGTTGACGCTCATGCCCATGATCTCAGACACCCGTTGATCGGTATCCGCGAAGGGGATGCCCAGGGCCTGCGAAAGCCGGAGCCCCAGGGTGGTTTTCCCGCAGCCGGCCATGCCCACCAGAAAAATATGTTCCTGAACTGTCATGCTGCGCCATCCTTCTTTCACGTCGGTCCGGGTGTATAGGAAAGAATCCGTATATTTGTATTAATATACCATATATGGTTCGACAATGCAAGCACTCCGGAGATGAAATTGGGGCTCACGCGATGCGTGAGCGACTGGGAAGGGGACTTGCAGCCAGGGCCTGCCGGCCCGTTAGGCGGTGAAAACAGACCTGGGCAGTCTCCAAAGGCTTTCCCCTCAGAGGGGGGTGAGCAGCGTTTTGGATGACAGGCCAGTGGCCTGTCATCAGCTGCGAACGGGCCGGTAGGCCCTGGTGGTGGCCCGGCGGAATCAACGGGATAAGTGAAGACAAGTTTTTTCGCCGGGTCGGATGAGGTGGACCCCGCGTCTCCCTTCCTTACCACTATTCCTTGCCCAGGCAGTTTAGGCGGGTGCTCGCCTGGCTAACCCAGGGCCTGCCGGCCCGTTCGTCGGTGAAAACGGTCCACCGGACCGTTTTCCGGGCCCTCCTCACCCCAGGGCCTGCCGGCCCGTTCGTCGGTGAAAACGATTCACCGGATCGTTTTCCGGACCCTCCTCACCCCTCCGGGTGCCTGCGGCATCCGCCGAGTGAATCGGCGGACTTAGGGATTCCGTGACGGAAAGAACAGATAGCGGTTTCACTTCTTCAGCTGTTTTTAGTCGATGATTTCAATCCGTTCACCTTTTTTCATTCGTGCGTTGTCCTGGAAAGGAAATAACATGAACCGAAGTATCAGATGCATCATCGCGGGCTTATTCGCGTGTTTCGTCCTGTTCAGCGCGGGCGCCTGCCTGGCGGCGGGGGAGCTGAGCTTCCCCGAAAAAAAGATCACCCTGTACGAGGGCGAAAAAATGGCCGTGCCCCTGGTCATACAGGAAGGGCTGGAGGGAGACGTCAAATTCGTTTCTTCCAACCGAAAGATCGCCTTTGTGGACGACGAGGGGATGCTCAACGCCGTGGGCAAGGGCCAGGCCACCATATCCGCCTCGATGAAGGTGGGAAAAAGGACGTACGTGGCCAGGCTCACCGTCTCCGTCCGCCGGCAGGTGACGGGGATGAAGGTTTCCGAGAACAAGCTGACGATCCTGGAAAGGACGGAGGACGGCGTTCTTTTTGAAAAAGCGCTCAACGTGCTGGCGGACAGGCTGCATGACAGCTTCCCGGAGGAAATGCTTGAGACGGTGGACCGCCTGCTCATTTTAAGAAAGGGCGTCTCCGTCACCTTCCGGGTGACCATGCAGCCTGACGGCGCGTCGGACCGCACGTTTACCCTTTCGACCGATCAGAAGGACACGCTTAAGATCACCCAGAACGCCGTCAAGGGAATCAATCCGGGCGCGGGCTTCCTGACGGTCACCAGCGTATCCAACCCGATGGTCAGGACGATGTACCCCTATCTGGTGGTGACGCCCGTAAGCAAGGTGCTTTTGAAGGCTGAAAAGGATACCCTGAGCATCGGCGAACAGACACAGGTCGTGATGACCTGCGCTCCGGAGGAGGCCACGCTGCCCTGGGTCAGATGGAAAAGCGACAGCGAGCGCGTGGCCACGGTCGACCAGAACGGCCTGGTGACGGCCCATGCCAAGGGAAAGACGGCCATCCGCGCCATCACCGCCGACGGCTCGGAGCGCGTGAGCTATGTGAACGTGACGGTCGTGCAGCTGCCGGAGTCGGTCGCCATCGAAGGGGACAGCCCGGTGATACTGAACGTGGGGGAAAAGCAGCAGCTGAAGGCGGCCGTTTTACCCGAATCCGCCAGCGACAGGAAGGTCAGCTGGGTCTCCACGGATGAAACGGTGGCCACCGTCAGCGCAAACGGGACCGTGACCGCCGTGGGCCAGGGCCAGTGCGTGATACGCTGCGCAAGCCAGGCCCGGGAGCAGGTGCAGGCCGAAATGCCGGTGATCGTCGTGCAGCTGGTGTCGGAGGTCAGCTTCCCGCAGAAGGAAGGCACTCTGCTTACCGGCGACAGGGCGCTTCTGCGCGTTCTGACCGCCCCGGCGGACGCCACCAATTCCGCCGTTTCCTTTTCTTCCTCCGACCCACACGTGGCCGCCGTGGCGCAGGACGGCATCGTCACCGCCCTGGCTTCGGGAGACACGGTGATCACCGCCTCCGCCATGGACGGAAGCGGCAAGGAAGACCGTTTCCGCCTGTCGGTCGTGCTCAGGCCGGAGCGGGTGGAGATCCACGAGCAGGGCCCGCTGAGCCTGCTGACCGGAAGGAAGCTTCAGGTCACCGCGGACGTTTACCCGCGCACGGAGGACAACCGGAAAATAGCCTGGGCCTCCACGGACGAAAGCGTCGCCCAGGTCAGTCCCGAGGGCATCGTCACCGGCAAGGCGGCGGGGGAATGCGACATCGTGGCCGTCAGCCAGAGTGACCCGTCCAAGACGGCGCGCATCCGACTGACCGTGCGGGAACGGCTCAAGAAAATAGGCTTTACCGAAAGCCGGCTGACCGTGCGGGAGAGGGAAAGCGTCAATACGGCCCTGGTACTGGAGCCTGAAAACTTCCGCCTTACAGATATTGCTTACACTTCCCGCGACGAAAGCGTGGCCACGGTGGACGGAAACGGCGTGATCACCGGCGTATCGCCCGGCAAAACGACCATCCGCGTAAGCGCGCTGGACGGTTCCGGCCGATACGGCCAGCTGACGGTGACCGTGCTCGAGTCTCCCAGAAGCCTTACCCTGGACGTATCCTCCCTGAAGCTGGCTATGGAGGATCAGGTGAGGCTGCAGGCCAAAGGGGCCAGCAGCGTGATTTGGGAGAGCGCGCGGCCCGACATCGCCACGGTGGACGAAAGCGGCCTGGTGACGGCCGTATCCCTGGGAAAAACGGAAATCATCTGTACGGTCAAGGATTTTCCGTCCCTTAAGGCCAGCGCCTACGTGACCGTGTGCCAGCCGGTCACCTCCATTCAGGTGACGCAGCCGGAGGTGGTCCTGTCCGCCGGCACGCAGATGCGGCTCAGCTGGGCGGTCTATCCGGGCGACGCGGAAAACCCCGGGGTCACCATGGAAAGCACGGACCCCAACGTGGCCGCCGTGGATCAGAGCGGCGTCGTCACCGGTCTTTCCAAAGGAACCTGCGAGGTCGTGCTCCGCGCGGCGGACGGGTTTGGCCAGGAGGCCCGGGTGAAGGTGACGGTGAACGCGGGCGCAGTGGCGCTCCGGGCGGAACCCGCCGGCCTGATATTGACAACGGGCGGCAAGGCGGTGCTGAATATTTATGCCGCAGGGGAGGAAGGAGCTACCTTCGGCATGATCTGGCAATCCGGCACGGAAAGCGTGGCCGTGGTGGCCGGGCGGGACAATCACCCGGAAGTGACCGGGGTGGGCGTCGGCTCCGCGCTGCTTACCGGCGTCACGCTGGACGGGATCTCCCGCATACAGGTGCCGGTCCGGGTGGAGGCACCTGTCCAGCCGCCGGCGGTCTCATCGCTGAAGCTTGAAGGAAGCAATGTCTCCCTCGCGCTTTTGTCAGGCGCGGAAAGGACGTTCACCCGCGTTTTGGTGCAGGTAAGCTTCTATGACCTGTTCGGCAGGCTGACCGCTGAACAGGCGGTAACCTACACCCTGCCGCTTTCCCCCGGGGCGGAAACGGTTCCGGAGGGCTTTGTCTGGGAAAAAGGCCAGGACGGCGCGCCGGTCCCCGGCCGGGTGACGGCCAGAGTGATCCGGGCGGAAAGCGACGGCACCGCATGGGACTATGACGAGACGGTCTCCCCGCTGTATGAGGCCGTTTCCCCGGGATATCTGGGATACGTGCCGGGCGCGGGCGACGTGTCGATGCCGGAGGCGAACTGACGGCGGCTTTCTGATAACATTTTGCTGTACGAAAGTGTTCATGGAATGTTAATGTTTTTTTAAGGCAACCTGTGAGATAATAGTGGACGAACCACCAAACGCGAAAGGATGGAAACCAACATGAATGTTCGTCAGTTCCTGGCTGTGCTGCTGGCCCTGCTGCTGACCGTGGGCTCCGCGCTGGCGGAAGTAACGGAAGCTCCCGCCGCGGAAACCGTCGTTCCCGCCGAAACCGAGGCGCCCGCCGAAGAGGCCGTCCCTGCCGAAACCGAAGCCCCCGCTGAAGAGGCCGTGCCCGCTGAAACTGAGGCACCCGCCGAAGAGGCCGTGCCCGCCCAGACCGAAGCGCCGGCTGAAGCTCCCGCTCCTTCCGAAGCGCCCGCCGCGCAGAACCCGGTGCTGGTCACCATCAACGGGGAGCCCATCTACAAAAGCGAGGCGGACGACCTGATCGCCAGATACGCCCAGCAGGGCGAGCAGTGGACCTACGCCCACGCCGTGGAACAGCTCAAGTTCAACCGCGTGCTGGAAAAGGTGATGCAGGAGGAAGGCTACCTGACCTTCACCGAGGCCGAGGAAGCTGAGATCCGCGAAGAAGTCCAGCAAATGTGGGACAGCTATGTGGAACAGTATGTTTCTTATTATCTTTCCGAGGATACCGAGGAAGCCCGCGAGGCCCTGCGCAAGCAGGCGGAAGAGACCCTTTACGCCAACGGCCTGTCCATCGACACCGTGGTGGAAAGCGAAAAGCTGAACCACGCCTATGAGCGTCTCAGCGATTCCCTGGTGCCCGAAGCCGCCGTGACCGAGGAGATGATCCAGAACTATTATGCGCAGGTCGTGGCCCAGCATCAGTCCATGGTGGGCGAAAGCGCCTACATGCGCGAGCTGTATTCCTATATGTACGGGGATATCTATTATCTGCCCGCCGGCTACCGCAACGTATCCCATATCCTTCTGAAGGTGGACAGCGAGCTGCTGACCGCTTATACCGCCGCGAAGGAAAATTATGACGCCCTGTCTGCCAAGTTTGAAGCCCAGCAGAAGGCCGCCCTGGAAGCCGAAAAGGCGGACGAGGTCGCCGCTGTCCGCCAGCAGCTGAACGACGCCTGGGCCGCCTATCAGGAAGCCAGGACCGCCTATGAGACCCTGACCGGCGAAAAGGTGGACGACGGCGCTGCCGGCCCCTTCGCGACCGAAGCCCCTGCGGCGACTGAAGCGCCCGCCACGACGCAGGCGCCTGCCGAAGCCCCGGAAGCTACCGAAGCGCCCGCCGCGACGCAGGCGCCTGCCGAAGCCCCTGCCGCTACCGAAGCGCCGGCCGAAGAGCCCGTGACCGAGGAGCAGGTGGAAGCGGCCCGCCTGGCCATGGAAGAGGCCCGTGAGGCCGTGCTTTCCAGCAAGGCGGAAGCCCTGGCCGATATCGAGGCCCGTCTGGCCGCCGGCGAACCCTTTGAAGCCCTGATCGCCCAGTACAATGAAGACCCCGGCCTGGATCCGGCGACGGGCTATCAGGTGCATCCGGAAAGCATCATGTGGGATCCCGTGTTCCGCGACGCCGCTTTCTCTGCCGAAATGGCGAAGCCCGGCGACCATTCCCTGCCGGTGATCGGCTCCTACGGCATCCATGTCCTCTATTACCTGAGCGACGCCGAAGCCGGCCCCGTCCCGATGACGGAAGCCATGCGCGCCGAATTTGTGGACACCCTGCGCGGCAGCATGATCAACGAGGCCGCCGCCAACATCTATCAGGAAAAGATCGCCGAACTGGAGATCGTGCAGGATACCGAGCTTATCAATTCCCTGGACGGCGCCGCCAACGACACCTCGCTGGAGTTCACGCCGGCTCAGTAATATTTCGTACGCTCATCTGGGGCCGCCCCGCAAGGGACGGCCCTTTTGAAAGGAAAACGCCCATGAAGCTGACCCTTTTGCCTATGCCCTTCACCGTGGCGCGGACAGCGGATACAAAGGATATCCCTGTGGACGGCGCCTTTGTATTCACCGCCAGGACGGACACGGAGCTGTCCCTGGTGTGCCCGACCGGACTGGTTCCCTCCCGGACGCTTGCGCGGCAGGACGGCTGGCGCGCCTTCCGTTTTGAGGGAACGCTGGATTTTTCGCTGGTCGGCGTGCTGGCGAAGGTTTCCTCCCTGCTGGCACAAAGGGGGATCAGCATTTTCGCCGTTTCTACCTATCAGACGGACTACGTCCTGGTCCGCCAGGAACGATGGGAAGAAACCCTGGACGCCCTCAGGGCCGGCGGCTACGAGCTGTCTCCCCTTTCAGAGGAATAAAGCGTAAATTCCCAAAGTAACTTCCACAGTGGAAAAGGGATGGAAGTTAGTCTGAGAAACGCTGCAGAGGAATAAAAGGACTAAAGTTCGGAATAGGCCGCCGTAATCTATTGACACGGGCACCGGCTCGTGATAAGATTCTTTTGCCTACTGATTTGGTAGGCAAAAATTGTGTCTACAGAACACCGGGAGGAATGAATGTTGTCGGACGCTTTGCTGAAAGTGAGCGGTATGAACGTTTCCGTGGAGGACAAGCAGATCCTGCACGATATCGATTTGACGATACAGCCCGGGGAGACCCATGTGCTGATGGGCCCCAACGGCGCGGGCAAATCCACCCTGGGGTATGCGCTGATGGGTTCCCCCCGCTACAAGGTGACGGGAAGCCTGCTCCTTAAGGGCGAGGAGATCGTGTCCCTCCCGGCGGATCAGCGCGCGAAAAAGGGCATGTTCCTGTCCTTCCAGGAGCCGCTGGAGGTGCCGGGGCTGTCGCTGGAGAGCTTTCTGCGCAGCGCGGTATCCGAAAGGACCGGCGTCAAGGTCCGTCCCTGGGAGTTCCGCAAGCAGATGAAAAAGGTCATGGATCTGCTGGAGATCTCCCCCGAAAAGGCGGAAAGAGGCCTGAACGTGGGCTTTTCCGGCGGCGAAAAGAAGAAGGCGGAGATCCTGCAGATGCTTTTGTTCCGCCCGGATATCGCCATACTGGACGAAACGGATTCCGGCCTGGACGTGGACGCCGTGCACCTGGTGGCGGAGGGCATCCGCACCTACCAGCAGGAAGCCGGCGGCGCCCTGCTGATCATCACCCATTCCACCCGCATCCTGGAGCCCCTCAGGATCGACCGGACCCACATCATGGTGGACGGTACCCTGGTGCGCGAGGGAGACGCTTCCCTGGTCGCCCGGGTCAACGAGAGCGGCTACGATCAATTCATTCCAACCAAAGAGGCGTGACATTCACATGAAAGAGAAGACGCAGGTCGAATCCATCGACCGCAGCATCTATGATATACGGGACCGGGAAACCGGCAGCTGGAAGGTGGACGCGGGGCTGACCGAGGACATCATCAACCAGATCGCCGACGAAAAGAACGACCCGGACTGGATGCGGGCCTTCAGACTGGAATGCCTGAAGGTCTATCACAGCCTCCGGGTGCCGGACTGGGGCCCTTCCATCGAGGGGCTGGATATGGACCATATCGTCACCTACGTCCGCAGGGGAAAGCGCATGAGCAGCACCTGGGAAGAGGTGCCGGAGGATATCAAGGAAACCTTTGAGCGCCTGGGCATCCCGCAGGCGGAACGCCAGTCCCTGGCCGGCGTCGGCGCGCAGTACGACAGCGAGCTGGTCTATCACAACGTCCGGGAAGAGGTCGCCGCCCAGGGCGTGGTCTATACCGACCTGGAAAGCGCAATGCGCGGCCCTTACGCCGATATGATCCGGACCCATTTCATGAAGCTGGTGCCGCCGACGGACCATAAGTTCGCCGCCCTGCACGGCGCGGTCTGGTCGGGCGGGTCGTTCGTGTACGTCCCCAAGGGGGTGGAGGTATCCATCCCGCTTCAGTCCTATTTCCGCCTGAACGCCAAGGGCGCGGGCCAGTTTGAGCATACCCTGATCATTGTGGACGAGGGCGCCTCGCTGCACTTTATCGAGGGCTGCTCGGCCCCCAAATACAACGTGGCCAACCTGCACGCCGGCTGCGTGGAGCTGTTCGTGGGCAAAAACGCCAAGCTGCGCTATTCCACCATCGAAAACTGGTCCAAGAACATGTACAACCTGAACACCAAGCGCGCCGTGGTGGAGGAGGGCGCGCGGATGGAATGGGTCTCCGGCTCCTTCGGAAGCCACGTGAGCTATCTGTACCCCATGACGATCCTGAAGGGCGACCGTTCCCAGATGGAGTTCACCGGCATCACCTTCGCCGGCGCCGGCCAGAACCTGGATACGGGCGCCAAGGTCGTGCACCTGGGGTCGGACACGTCCTCCTACGTGAACACCAAATCCATTTCCAAATCGGGCGGCATCAGCACCTTCCGCAGCGCTGTGACCGTGCGGGAGACCGCGCGCCGGGCCAGATCGGCCGTTTCCTGCGAAAGCCTGATGCTGGACGATCAGTCCCGCTCCGACACCATCCCCGCCATGGATATCCGCGCCGGAGACGCCGATATAGGCCACGAAGCGCAGATCGGCCGCATCAGCGACGAGGCGGTCTTCTACCTGATGTCCCGCGGCATCAGCGAGGAGGACGCTCGGGCCATGATCGTTTCAGGCTTTGCGGACAACGTGTCCAAGGAACTGCCGCTGGAATACGCGGTGGAGATGAACAACCTGATCAGGCTGGAAATGAAGGGCAGCATCGGCTGACGAAGCCCACCCGTTTCGTTTGTGACGCGCAAGCCCGCGGAAAGGAGCCCGACCATGAAAAAACAGCTCAGGAGGCTGGCCTGCCTGGCGTTCGCGCTGTGCGCGCTGTGCGTCCTTCCCGCCTTTGCCTTCACCTTCGGCGGGGAAGCGCCGGCTGCCGCGCCCGCACAGGAGCAGGAGGAAACCCCCGCTGAGGCGGAGGAAGCCGCGCCCGAACCCACCGTGGACGAGCGGATGGAAGAGGCGCAGGAGATTTGGGCCGCAACAGGCTGGGCGCCTATGCTGACCGGTTTTTCGCAGGAGGCTGAGGAGCTGGTCCCGAAGCTGATGGAGATCCTCTCCGGCGCCGCCAAATGGACCGCGAAAAAGGCCCCGCAGAACCTGGAGGCGCTGCCCGCGTGCCCTGCCAAGCCTGAGGAGGCGCTTTCCTGGCTGACCGGCCGTACGGCGTCCTTCACCGAACGGGACGGGCTTTATGTGATCGGCGTGGAGACGCCCCCTTTCCTGTCCGTCGGGAACGGAGCCCTGGTATATTTCAAGGACATGACCGTGCTCACCGCCGAAAGGACGGAGGATAACGCCTTTGCCGCCGTGAAGCCCCAGGGGGCGCAGCACACGGCCAGGGATTTCTGGATGATACACATGACCACGGGCGCTTATAGCTGGACTGCCGTGGACGAATCGAACTGGTCGTTTCAGTCGGCGGTCACGGTGGCATCGGACGGGCTGTTCGGCCCCGCCGGAAGCACGGACCAGGTCGAGTGGACCGCCATGCGCACCGGAGCTGACATCAACCAGTCGATCCGCTGGGTTTTAAGCCCCGCGGGAACGCTGACCGTGGACATTTACTACGGCGACGGGAACGAGGTGTGCCGGGAGCTGGTGTACAGCCTCTCCACCGGCAAACTGCTGTCCTCCGACACATGGTAAAATACAGATATGACTTTCACAGCGACTGAAAGGAATGAAACCGTTTTGCAGCAGATACTGGTAAACGCCCTCCCGGCAAGGACCTGGAACCGTCTGAACGTCAACGAAAGCAGGCTCAGCGCGGACGGTACGGCGCCGGCGGAGGTTACGGCCGAGGCGCCCGAAACGCTCAAAGTGTCCCGCGCTGCGCTTAAGGACGATATACAATCCGCCATGGGAGCGGAATATGTGCAGGCGCTTGACGGCGCGCAGACGCTGTCCATTGAGGCCGAAAGCCACGAAACCCGGCCGGCGGTCATTCACGTCCGTCTGAAGGACGGGGAAAACGCAGGGCTTCGGCTGTTCCTGCACGCCGGAAGCAACGCCATGCTGCGGGTCATCCTGGCCGTCAGCTCGGACGAAAACGCCCGGGGCCGGCTGTTCATCCGCACGGCGGTGTACGCCGATCAGGGCTCGAAAATCGCCCTGTATACGGCCAACCTTTTGGGAAACCAGGTGGCATACGCGGACGACGTCTCCGCCCGGACGGAGGAAAAAGCCTTCTTCCTGCTGGACCGGCTCGACCTGGGCGGAAACAACGTGCATACTGCCTGCTGCACGGAGCTTGTCGGCAGAAAAAGCCGCTTTGCCTCCGGAGTGGCCTACCGGGTGGCGGAAAAGGGGCTGCTGGACATGAACTGGCTCGCCCGCCATTTCGGCCCCAAGACGGATTCCCGCATCCAGGTGAACGGCGTGCTGGAAGAAGCCTCCTCCAAGTGCTTCCGCGGCACGATCGATTTCGTGCGCGGCTGCGCCGGCGCGACCGGTGGTGAAACGGAAGCGGTGCTGCTGATGGGGGAAAGCCAGGTCAACCAGACTGTTCCCCTGATCTTGTGCGAGGAAGAGGACGTGGACGGCAGCCACGGCGCTTCTATCGGACGGCTGGACGATAAAATGCTGTTTTACATGGCCTCCCGCGGCATCAGCGAGGATAAGGCCAAAAAGCTCATGGCGGACAGCCGCCTGACCCAGATGCGGGACGTTTTTCCGGATGAAAACGTCCGCCGGGAGATCGACCGCTTCATGGGCAGGGAGGAGGAAGCCTGATGACCAATCCCTTCCGTGCCGATTTTCCCCTGCTGAAGGAGCTCGATATCGCCTTTTTGGACAGCGCGGCTACCAGCCAGCGTCCTGTTTCGGTGATCGAGGCGGAAAAGCATTATTACGAACGCTATAACGCCAACCCCCTGCGCGGCTTTTACGACCTGGCGCAGGAGGCCACCCAGCGCTACGAGGAGGCCCGGGAGGCCGTGCGGGCCTTTCTTAATGCCGCGGGCGCCGAGGAGATCATCTTCACCCGCAACACCACCGAAAGCATCAACCTGGTCGCCTATTCCTGGGCGCTGAGCCATCTGCGGCCGGGGGACGAGATGCTGATCACGATATCGGAGCATCACAGCAATATCCTCCCCTGGCAGATGGCCGCGGAAAGGACCGGGGCGAAGCTCCGGTACGTGTTCTGCCGGGAGGACGGGAGCTACGACCCCGCGGACGTTGAAAATGCATTCACGGACAAGGTGCGTCTGGCCGCGGCCGGATATGTTTCCAACGTGACCGGGCAGCTGGGCCCCGTGAGGCAGATGACGGAGCTGGTGCACAGAAACGGCGGCGTCATGCTGGTGGACGCCGCGCAGGCCGCCCCCCATATGCCGCTGGACGTTCAGCTGATGGACGCCGATTTCCTGGCCTTTTCGGGCCATAAGCTGCTGGCCCCGATGGGCATAGGCGTTCTGTACGGCAAAAAGGCCCTGCTTTCAGATATGCCTCCTTTCCTGCGCGGCGGGGAGATGATCGACTCCGTCCGCCAGCAGGACGCAACCTTTGCGGAGCTCCCGCACTGCTTTGAGGCGGGAACGGTGAACGGGGCCGGGGCCGAGGGCCTGCGGGCCGCGATCGGCTATCTCAACGGCGCGGGCTTTGAACAGGTGGAGGCGCTGGAGCTGGCCCTGACGGAACAGGCACTTTCGGGCCTTTCCGCCTTGCCGCACGTCCGCGTCATCGGCGGGAAGACGGCCGGGGAGCATCACGGGATACTGGCCTTCCTCGTGGAAGGCGTCCATCCGCACGACGTCTCCGCGATCCTGAACGACGACCGGGTCGCCGTCCGCGCGGGCCATCACTGCGCGCAGCCGCTGCACACCTATCTGGGCATCCGGTCCAGCACGCGGGCGAGCATCGCCTTTTACAACACACCGGAGGACATCGCGAGGTTCCTTGAAAGCGTGTCCTCCATCAGGAGGAAGATGGGCCTTGGCTAACACCTTTTACAACGAGATACTGATCGATCATAACCAGAACCCCTATCACAAGCACGCCCTGCCGGACGCCAATATGACGCTGGAGGGCGTCAATCCCTCCTGCGGGGACGACATCATCCTGCAATTGAAGGTGGAGGACGGCGTCATCCGCGACGGCTCCTTTGAAGGGGACGGCTGCGCCATTTCCCAGGCTTCTGCCGATATCATGCTGGATATGATCGTGGGCAAGCCGGTGGAGGAAGCAAAGCGGCTCTCCGCCCTGTTCCTCAAAATGATCCGCGGCGGCTGCACGCCGGATGAGATCGAGGAGCTGGAGGAAGCAGGGGCGCTGAGCGATATTTCCCACATGCCCGCCCGGGTCAAGTGCGCGGTGCTGGGCTGGCATACCATGGAAGAAATGCTGGCCGGCCGCAGTCAGCGCGCCACCACGGAGAAAATGTAAACGAAGTCCCGTCCGGCAGTATCATCGATACCGCCGGCAGGCCATTTTTGGGAATTATGAGCGTAAAGAAAGAAGCAGGGGATTTTTCCCGCGGCCCGGTCTGGAAACAGATCATGAACCTGGCGCTGCCGCTGACGGTGGCCGAAATCGTTCAGCTGCTGTACAACATCGTCGACCGGATCTATCTGGGCCACATGCCGGGGGAGGGCAGCCTTCCGCTGACCGGCGTGGGGCTGGTGTTCCCGGTCGTCTCCCTGGTCGGGGCGTTTACAAGCCTCTTCGGCCAGGGCGGCACGCCGCTGTTTTCGATGGCCCGCGGCGCGGGAAACGATGAAAGAGCCTCCCGGCTGCAGGGGTGCGTGTTTTCCCTGCTGGCGCTCAGTTCCGCGGCGCTGATGGCGCTGATGTATATGTTCCACCGGCCGGTGCTGTTCGCCTTCGGCGCGAGCGAACAGTCTTTTCCATACGCGCGGGATTATCTGATGATCTACCTGCTGGGCACGCCGTTCACCATGATCGCCACCGGCATGAACGGCTTTATCAGCGCCCAGGGGCATCCCCGCACCGGCATGCTCACCACCGTCCTGGGGGCAGTGATCAACCTTCTGCTGGACCCGCTGTTTCTGTTCGTCTTCCGGATGGGGGTGAGGGGCGCGGCGCTGGCGACGGTGCTGAGCCAGGCGGTCTCCTGTCTGTGGGTGCTGCGCTTCCTGACCGGTAAAAAAGCCCTGCTGCCGCTTAACAAGGCGCACCTTAGGGTGAAAAAGCGCATGCTGGGTGAGATCGTATCCCTGGGCGTGGTGGGCTTCATCATGAAGGCCACCAACGCCGTCGTGCAGGTGGCCGCCAACGCGACCCTGCAGCAGTTCGGCGGCGATATTTATGTGAGCGTCATGACCGTGCTCAATTCCGTCCGGGAGATACTGAGCCTGCCGGTCATGGGCATCACCGCGGGCGGTCAGCCGGTCATGGGGTACAACTACGGCGCCCGCCTGTACGGACGCGTGCGGCAGAGCATCCGCTTTACGTCCCTGGCGGGCATCGTGTATACCCTGGCCGCCTGGGCGGCGGTGCTGGTGGGGGCCCGGCAGCTGGCCGGCCTCTTCACCTCCGACGCGGAGATACTCGCCCTGGCGCCCAGGTGCCTGCGGCTGTATTTTATAGGCTTTGTGTTCCAGGCCTTCCAGATGTCCGCCCAGCATACCTTCCAGGCGCTGGGAGACGCCAGGCACGCGGTTTTCTTTTCGCTTTTGCGCAAGGTGATCATCGTGACCCCGCTGACGCTTCTGTTGCCCCGGCTGGGCCTGGGGACGGACGGCGTTTTCCTGGCGGAGCCCGTTTCCAATTTTCTGGGCGGCATGGCCGCCTTCATCACCATGTACCTGACGGTTTACCGGAAACTCAGGGAGGAGGAGCAGGGTGAAAAGGACTGAGCTGAGGCTTACGAGCCTGCTGCTGGCCGGGATGCTCCTGTTTTCGGCCGCCGCGGCAGAGGCGGCTGAGCTTAAACTGCCTTCCTCCCTTTCGGTGATCGGGGAAGAGGCGTTTTTCGGGGACAGCTCCCTTGCCTCCGTCACCGTGGCGGAAGGGACGGAATCCATCGAGGCCCGCGCGTTCGCTTATTCGGGGCTCACGTTCATAAGCCTCCCCGCGTCGCTCAGTTACATAGCGGAGGACGCTTTTGAAGGCGTTTTGGGTCTCAGTGCGTCCGCCCCGCTGAACAGCTTCGCCTACCGCTGGTGCGTGGTGCACGGGCTGATCAAGCCTTCCCTGGGCTTTTCTCATGCCGGCCTTTCGGGCGGCGTGCTGGACCTTCCGCGGGACACCCGGGCATCCGCTGTCATCCCGCTTGAGATCACCGCCCCGGGCAGCTGGACGCTGTCGCTTTCAAGCATTGCGCCCAGTCCCGCCTCCTGGATCACGGCGGACCGGCTTTCCGGCACGGGGAACGCCCGGGTCAGCCTGACCGTCCGGGCCGTACCGGTCAAAACCAACTATAATATCGCGGAGATTTTCGCCTGCCGCCTGACCCTGACCGGCGGCGGGAAAACGGCGTCCGTCCTGGTTACCCTCTCCAAGGAGGGCCCCTTCATCAACCGCCACGTAAACACCGGCGACCCGGTGGAGGATATCATCGCCGTCGCGCAAAGCCAGGTGGGCTACCGGGGCGGCGCGAACGCCGGCGATCTGGACGGCGACCCCGCCGGCGATTACGACCGCAATTATACCAAGTACACCAAATTCATGGGCTACGGGGCCACCGCCTGGTGCGCGGCCTTCGTCAGCTGGTGCGCCTGGCAGGCCGGGCAGCGCGGCAGGGTGAAGGGGTCCGTCACGGCCAGCCCCGGCGCCATGGTGGGGACGAATGTGAGCGTCACCTATTTTAACCAGCTGAACGCCACCCAGAGGAAAAACCACCCCTACTTAGAAAAATACGGCACCTTCCTGGACCGTTCCCTGTGCCGGCCTAAGCGGGGAGACTTCATCTATTTCCGCTGGGCGGACGCCGCCTATTCGACCACCTTCTCCCATGTGGGGATCGTGCTAAGCTGCTCTGAAGACACCATCACCTTTATCGACGGCAACCGCGGCGACACCGACAGGGTCCAGCTGCAGACCATCGACCGCACAAGCCCCGATATCGCGGCGTATTTTACGCCGTGGTGAAACGGATGGGGACGCCCGGGGAAGCCCGCAGGATAGACGCTTCCGCGCAAAAAGGCGTCCGGGAAAAAGACCGTCCGATAAAACAGAAGACCGCCGGAAGGGATCCGGGCACGCACGCGTACCGGGCCTTCCGGCGGTCTTTGATTTAAGTCAGAGAAAGTATGTTACGCCCCCGGCATCAGCAGCCGGACTTTGTAGATATTCTCGTTTTCTTCCAGCTTTTTGAGCAGCGCGGGGTCGGGCTGACGGGACAGGTCCAGCACGGTGTAGGCGTATTCGCCGCGGGACTGGTTGACCATGTTTTCGATGTTCAGGTTGGCGGAGGCCAGGACGCCCGTCACGGTGCCGATGACGTTGGGGACGTTCTTATGCAGCACGGCCACGCGGGGGAGCTTCAGGGCGGGCAGCTGGCAGGCGGGATAATTGACGGAATTGCGGATCGTACCGGTGGTCAGATAATCATTCATCTGTCCGGCGATCAGACGGACGCAGTTGTCCTCGCTTTCCGGGGTGGAGGCGCCCAGATGGGGAGTGAAAACGGTGTTTTTGACGTTCATCAGCTCCGGCACGGGGAAATCGGATACGTAGGCGCGGAGCGCGCCGCTTTCCAGCGCTTCTTTGACGGCGGCGGTTTCAACCAGCGCGTCCCGCGCGTAGTTGATCAGGGCGGCGCCCCTCTTCATCTGCTCCAGGGCGGCGGCGTCCATCATGTTGCGGGTGCCCTCGGTCAGCGGCAGATGGAGCGTCACATAGTCGGACCGGCGCAGCACTTCGCTTAAGTCAGTGCAGTGCTGAACGGAACGGGACAGGCTCCAGGCGTGATCCACGGAAATATAGGGGTCATAGCCCAATACCTTCATGCCCAGGGAGTTGCCCGTGTTGGCCACCATGACGCCGATGGCACCCAGGCCGATGACGCCCAGCGTCTTTCCGGAAAGCTCGGGGCCGACAAACTGCTTCTTGCCTTTTTCGACCAGCTTGGCCAGGTCGGGGTCAGCGGCGTTGTCCTTCGTCCACTGGATGCCCTCGGCGATGCGGCGGGAGGCCATCAGCAGCGCGGCCACCACCAGCTCCTTGACGGCGTTGGCGTTGGCCCCGGGGGAATTGAATACCACGACGCCCTTTTCGGCCATCTTGTCCAGCGGGATATTGTTGACGCCCACGCCGGCGCGGCCCACGCACAGCCACTTATCCTCGATGGGCAGGCTGTGCATATCCGCGCTGCGGACGATGATGGCGTCCGCCCCTTCCACTTCGGGGCCGACCAGGTATTTGTCCCCGGGGAGAATATCCCGGTAGACCGGGGAGATGGGATTCAGATTTCGGATCTTGTACATGGTTATTTATTCTCCGTTTCAAACTTCTTGAGGAAATCGCACAGGGCCCTGACGCCTTCCAGCGGCATGGCGTTATAGATGCTGGCGCGAAGCCCGCCCACCAGCCGGTGGCCCTTCAGGTTGGTCAGGCCCGCGGCGGCGGCTTCCTTTACGAACTGGGCGTCCAGGTCGGGGTTGGGGGTGGTGAAGGTCACGTTCATCAGGGAACGGTCCTCCCTGACGGCCGTGGGACGGTAGAAGGAGGAAGCGTCCAGCGTGTCGTACAGGAGCTTCGCCTTGGCCTGGTTCACCTCATAGATGCCGGCCACGCCGCCCTGCTTTTTGAGCCACTGCATGCAAAGCCCGGTCAGGTACACCGCGTAGGTGGGCGGCGTATTGAGCATGGAGCCCTTTTCGTCCATCAGCGTCCAGTTGAGCACCTTGGGGCACAGGGGGCTGGGAGAACCCAGCAGGTCCCTGCGGACGATGACCACGGTAAGCCCAGCGGGGCCGATATTCTTCTGCGCCCCGGCGTAGATGACGCCAAAACGGTTCACGTCCATGGGCTGGGAGAGGATATTGGAAGACATATCGGCCACCAGCGGAACAGACCCGCTGTCCGGCAGGGAGGTGTAGCGGGTGCCGAAAATGGTGTTGTTGGTGGTGATGTGCAGGTAATCGGCATTCCTGTCCAGCTTTTCCGGGTCGATCACCGGGATGTGGGTATAATTGTCTTCCTTGGAGGAGGCCACGCAGCGGACGGTCCCGTAGGCTTCCGCCTGCTTCATCGCGCCGTGGGCGAAGTTGCCTGAATCCACATAATCCGCCGATTTTTTCAGCAGGTTCAGCGGCACCGCGGCGAACTGCCCGGTAGCGCCGCCCTGCAGCATCAGCACGGTGTAATTGTCCGGCACCTGCATAAGCTCCCGGATCAGGGAAACGGCCTGGTCAAAGATGGCCTGGTAGCCCTTGGAGCGGTGGCTCATCTCCATGACGGACATGCCGGTGCCGCCGTAATCCAGCATTTCACCGGCGGCGGTCTCCAGCACCTCCTGGGGCAGCATGGCCGGGCCGGGCGCGAAATTGTACACTCTGTTCATGGCAAATCCTCCTTATCAGACCGGGCAGAGCCCGTCCGTACCATCATACGCTTCCCAGGCTTTTTTTACAATCGGCATTCGGCCTGGTTTCTGTATTTTTCCTGGATTTTCTTAAATACCGGGATACATGTATGTAAGACCCGGTCAAGCCCTGATCTCGGCGCCGAACTGCTCCTTGCAGGCCTTCAGCACTTTGTTCATCAGCCGCTGGATCTCTTCGTCGGTCAGCGTATGGTCTTCTGCGCGGAAAGCCAGGGAGAAGGCGGCGGACTTGTTGCCCAGGCCCACCTGCACGCCGCGGAACACGTCGAACAGCTGAATGTCCTCCAGCATCCGGCCGGCGGCCTGCTTCATGGCCTCCATCACGGGGCCTACAGGCTGGGCGTTTTTCATCACCAGGGCGATGTCGCGGGTCACCAGGGGGAAGCGCGCGATGGGCTTCACGTGCCCCATGGGCGCGGCGCAGTCAAACAGCGCCGGCAGGTCGATCAGCGCGGCATAGGCGCGCTGGGTCAGCTCGTAGTTTTCCATGACGAGCGGGTGGATCTCGCCGATCTCGGCGATGACCGTGCCGCCGCACACCAGGCTGGCCCGCCGTCCGGGATGGAAGAAGGGCTCTTCGTTTTCACGGATCACATAATTGACGCCCGCGCGGGCCAGGAGGGCTTCGGCAGCGACGCGCATCGAATAGAAATCCTCTTTAGGGCCGTAGGCGCACAGGCAAAGCGCGTTCTTTTCGGTGGGCAGGTTTTCTTCCGTCCGGTGGACGTTGTCAAACACCTTGCCCAGCTCGTAGATCCGCACGTCAGCGTTGCCGTGGGCCATGTTCGTGGCGGCGGTGGTCAGCACGCCGCACAGCAGGGTCGTGCGCATATAGGCGGAATCCTCGCCCAGGGGATTTCTCAGCGGCAGGGGGTTAAGCCTGTCGTCCCCTTCGGCCAGGTTCAGCATTTCCAGTTTCTTTTTGGCCAGGAAGGAGAACGTCATCGTTTCGTAGAAGCCCATGCCGCTCAGCAGGGCGCGGGCGTAGTCGTTTTGCAGCATCGCCGCAGAACGGCCGCCGTTGGCCGCCCCTCGCAGCGCGGTCGTGGGGATCAGGTCGTATCCGGCGTAGCGCAGCACCTCTTCGCACAGGTCGGCCTCGCCGTCCACGTCCTGACGGAAGCTGGGGGCGGTGGCCGTCAGCGTATCGCCGTCCAGCTTCACGTCAAACTGAAGCTTTTTGAGGATGCTGACCATGTCCTCCCCGCTGACGCATACGCCGGCGCGGCGGTTGATACGGTCGACGGAGGCGGTGATGGGCTGGTTTTGGACAGGCTCGGGATACAGGTCGATGATGCCGGGCACGACGTCGCCGGCGTCCAGCTCGTTCACCAGCTGGCAGGCGCGGTTGAGCCCGTCCAGCACGGTGGCGGGAGATACGCCCCGCTCAAAATGGCCGCTGGCCTCGGTCCTGAAGCCCAGGGAACGGGCGGTCAGGCGGATGCTCGTGCGGTCGAAGGCCGCCGCCTCGAACAGCACCGTGGCCGTGCCTTCGGTGATCTCGCTCTCCTCGCCGCCCATGATGCCGGCCAGGCCCGTCGGGCCCTGCTCGTCGCAGATCAGCAGTTCTCCGCCCTGCAGGGTGTGGTCCTTGCCGTCCAGCGTCCGCAGAAGCTCGCCCTTTTGCGCCCTGCGCACGATGATGTGGCTGCCCCTGACCTTGCTCAGGTCAAAGGCGTGCATGGGATGGCCGGTCTCCATCATGACGAAGTTGGTGATGTCCACCACGTTGTTGATGGAGCGCATGCCGGCCGCGTGCAGCGCCTGGCGCAGCCACGCGGGGCTTTCCCCGATGCGGACGTTTTTGATCACCCGGGCGGCGTAGCGGGGGCAAAGGTCGCTGTCTTTTACTTCCACGCGGGCGAAATCGGAAATATCGCCCTCGCCGCAGTCCTTTACGGTGATTTCGGGAAGATGAAGCTCGGTGTTCATGGCGGCGGCGGTTTCCCGCGCCACGCCCCAGACGCACAGGGTATCCGGGCGGTTGGCCAGTATCTCAAAGTCGATCACCCGGTCGTTCAGGCCGAATATATCCCTTACATCGGTGCCCAGGGGATGATCCTCGTTGAACACCAGTATGCCCGCCTCGCCCACGCTGGGGTAAAGCTCCACGGGCACGCCCATTTCAGGGCCGGAGCAGAGCATCCCGCAGCTTTCCACGCCGCGCAGCTTGCCCTTTTTGATGGTGCCGCCGGGAAGCACCGCGCCGATCAGCGCGACGGCCACCAGCTGGCCCGCTGCTACGTTGGGCGCGCCGCAGACGATCTGCAGGGGCTCGCCCTGCCCGACATCCACCGTGCATACGTGCAGATGGTCGGAATCAGGGTGAGGCTCGCAGGTCAGCACCCGGCCCACCACCACGTTCTGAAGCTTTTCTCCCAGGTCCTCTATGCCTTCCACGCCCGTGCCGGTCATGATCATCCGGCTTTCGTATTCCGCCGGGGAAACGAGGATGTCCGCATATTTTTTAAGCAGGTTCATGGATACTTTCATTATATTGTCCCTCCCTTAGCGGAACTGCCTGAGGAAGCGCATATCGCCCTCATACATCAGCCGCATGTCCTGAATGCCGTAGCGCAGCATGGTGATCCTTTCCAGGCCTATGCCGAAGGCGAAGCCGGAGTATTTTTTGGAATCGATGCCGCACATATCCAGCACCCGGGGGTTCACCATGCCGCAGCCCAGCACCTCGATCCACCCGGTGTTTTTGCACATCCGGCAGCCCTTGCCGCGGCAGGAGACGCATGTCAGGTCCACCTCGGCGGAGGGCTCGGTGAAGGGGAAGAAGGAAGGACGGAAGCGCACGTCGATATCCTTGCCGTACAGGCGGTTGGCGAACGCGGCCAGGGTGGCCTTCAGGTCGCCCATGGAGATGTTTTCATCGATTACCAGGCCCTCGATCTGGTGGAAGACCGGGCTGTGCGTGGCGTCCACTTCGTCGGCGCGGTAGACCCGCCCCGGGCAGATGATGCGGATGGGCGGCTTGCGGGTGGTCATGATCCGGGCCTGTACGGGAGAGGTGTGGGTGCGCAGCACCACGTTGTCGTCGATATAGAAGGTGTCCTGCGCGTCGCGGGCGGGATGGTTTTTGGGGATGTTCAGCAGTTCAAAATTGTAGTGATCCAGCTCCACTTCCGGGCCTTCCACCACTTCAAAGCCCAGGCCGGTGAAGCAGTCCACCACCTCGTTGAGCACCAGGGTGTTGGGATGGGGCGTTCCCACCTCAGGGAGTCTGCGCGGCTCGGTGACGTCCACCTGCTCGGCCTTCAGGCGCATCTCCTGCTCCAGCGCCTGCATCTTCTTCTGCTTCTCGTCCAGCAGGGCGGTGAAGCGCTCGCGCCGTTCGTTGATCAGCTGGCCGAACTTGGGCCGGTCCTCCGCGCTCAGGCTGCCCATGGAACGCAGCAAGGCCGTCAGCTGCCCCTTTTTGCCCAGCATTTTGACCCTGAGCGCTTCCAGGGACGACAGGCTGTCCGTCTGCTTAAGCTCGCTATCCAGCTCCTGATCCAGACGCTTCAATTCATCCAACATACCCATTAGGTCCAAATCCTCCCTCAAAAAAATAACCGCCCTGTGCCGCCTGATAAAGCTGACACGGGGCGTGCTGTGCACGCGGTACCACCCGTTTTCGGCCCCGTCCGCCCCGATCGCGGGCGGAAAGACCCTTGTTTTCCGATAACGCAGGATGGCGGCGGAGGCTTTTCCGTAAGCGGGTTTGACCTCCGCGGCTTCAAGGCGAATGCTCTGTCTTTGCCGAAGGCGGCTTGCAGCCCGGGGCCGGCCCTCTCTTAAATCGGCAAAGTCGTGACAGAGGTTGTTCCTCTTCAGCGCCGTTGAAAGGCATTTTAGCACGTGTCATAAGGAAAGTCAACCGTCTGGGCGCGCCAAAAACCGCATACGCCCGGGCCTTTTCGCCCCTTCCCTCCGGGGAGTATCCCCGCTTTGTTCTTTTTGGGCTGAAACCCTTGTACTTTTGCCGGTTTTCCTATATAATATGGTCAGCGAAACAACTGCGCCTGCGGGCGCCGTACCGTATGAAGGAGGGAATTCCCATGGACTATCGGCAGGAATACCAGCGCTGGCTGGATATGTTTGCCAGGGACGAGGCCACCGTCAAGGAGCTTACGTCCATCGCGGGAGACGAAAAAGAGATCGAAGACCGTTTTTATACCGAGCTTTCGTTCGGCACGGCGGGCATGCGCGGCGTCATCGGTGCGGGCCTCAACCGCATGAATGTCTATAATGTCCGCCGGGCTACCAAGGGCCTGGCCATGTATCTGAAGGACGCCGGCATTGCCCAGCGCGGCGTGGCTATCGCCTATGACAGCCGGCATTTCAGCGATGTGTTTGCCAAACAGGCCGCGCTGGTGCTGGCCCAAAACGGCGTGCGGGCCTATCTGTTTGACGCGCTGCGCCCCGTCCCCGTTCTTTCCTACGCCGTGCGCCATTTGAACGCCGCCGCCGGCATCGTGGTGACCGCCAGCCACAACCCTCCCCAGTACAACGGCTACAAAGTCTACGCCGAGGACGGTGCCCAGCTTGGCCCCGAGGCTGCCGGCGAGGTGACCCGCTATATCCGCTCGCTGGACTTCCCGGAGTGCGAGCCGATGGACGAGCGTCAGGCGCTGGACCAGGGGCTTCTCAAGATCATCGGCAACGCCGAGGTGGACGACGATTATATCGCCATGATCAAGCGGCTGTCGCTTCGGCCCGAGCTGCTGGCCAAGGAAGGCCCGAACCTTAAGATCGTCTACACCCCGCTGCACGGCTCGGGCAATGTTCCCGTCCGCCGCATGCTCAGGGAACTGGGCGTCACCCACGTTTCCATCGTTAAGGAGCAGGAACTGCCGGACGGTTCCTTCCCCACCGTCACCGCCCCCAATCCCGAGGACCCCGCAGCCTTTAAGCTGGCGATCCCGCTGGCCGAGCAGGTCGGCGCCACGGTCGTCTTCGGCACGGATCCGGACTGCGACCGCATGGGCGTCGCCGTCAAGGACAAGCAGGGCGTCTTCCACACCCTGACCGGCAACCAGATCGGCTGCCTGCTTCTGAGCCATGTGCTGGAAAGCCGCAGGCTCAACGGAACCCTTCCCAAAAACGGCGCGGCGGTCAAGTCCATCGTGTCCACCGAAATGGCCAAGGCGATCGCCAGAGATTACGGCGTCACCTTCTTTGACGTGCTGACCGGCTTCAAGTTTATCGGCGAAAAGATCCAGCAGTTCAGCGAGACCGGCGAATATACCTTCCTGTTCGGGTTTGAGGAAAGCTTCGGCTTCCTGTCCGGCACCTCCGTGCGCGACAAGGACGGCGTCAACGCATCCCTCCTGCTGACTGAGGCGGCCTGTGTGGCCATGAGCGAAGGCACCACCCTGTACGACAAGCTGCAGAAGCTGTATGAAAAATACGGCTATTACACCGAAAAGGTCGTCTCTGTCACCCTGCCCGGCAAGGACGGTGTCCAGAAGATGAAGGACATCATGGCGGGGCTCAGGGCCGATCCTCCCAAGGCGCTGGCCGGCCTTTCCGTCACCGCCGTGCGGGATTATCAGTCCGGCGAGCGCACCGCCTGCGACGGTTCCCGGACCAAACTGGACACGCCTCCTTCCAACGTGCTCTATTTCGAGCTGGAAAACGACAACTGGGTCTGCATCCGTCCCAGCGGCACAGAGCCCAAGATCAAGCTCTATGTGAACACGAAGGAAGCTTCCGCTGAAAAGTCGGCCGAGCTCAACAAAAAGCTGGGCGATGCCGCTCAGGCGCTGATGGCGTAATTATCTTGTCAACAATTATTCAAGGCCCGGACGAAAGTCCGGGCCTTGAGCGTTTTATCCTGCAGGCGGTCTGTCGGTATCTCAGCCGTTCCCGCCGGGTTCATAGAAGATGATGACTTCACCTGTGGCCGCGTCCATGCGCACCTCCAGGGAATCCAGCGCGACGGTCAGCCAGGTGTCCTCGTAAAAATGGACGTGCCAGGTGGGGGTGTTCAGGTCTACGTCGCCGGCGGCGAGGAAAGCGGATACCCTGAGGCTGTCCAGATAGCTCTCCGTCATCTCGACTTCCGGCATGCCGTTCATGAAATAGTACTGCGGGCAGACCGTTTCCACATGCTCAAGGATGAAGCTCCTGGCGAGGGAGATCGCATCCTCCCGGCTGATCTGCCCGGGGCCGGCCTGATCGGATACCGGCTGGGTAAACCCGAGCTCCAGGTAGAAATCGTTGATCTCGTCCGCCGGCCAGGTGATCCACATGCCCTCTTCGACGATGCGGTCCTGCAGCTCTGCGGGCCACTCTTCAGCCAGCGCGCCGCTAAAAAGTACAGCCGCGCACATCAGCAGCGCCAATACCGTTCCCAGTCTATTCATTTTCTTCATTGCTTTTCACCGTATCCTCATCAAGTTTTCCGGTCTCATGCCGGTCAATCAGATTGTAAGATAATCGGACCCTCTGTGTCAATCGATTTGAAGGGTTTTTACATATGTAATAAAAGCCACACCCCGCCAGCGCCGCGCAGAAAACCCGAACGATCGATGGAGACAGAAAGAGTAAAGTTCGCTGGCAAGCGCTGAACGGGGAAGAGGAAATAGGGGACAAACAGCGTGAAAAGAAAAAAGGCTGAAAAAACGGAAAAAAAGCAGTTGACAAAGGGGAGGGGGAAGTGGT
>CADAQF010000021.1 GCA_902790015.1 uncultured Eubacteriales bacterium
CGGCTTTATCTTCTTCACCCATTCGCCCCACGGCACCAGTCGGTCCATCTGCGTAAGGAATTCCTTCTTGTGTGTTCTGACTTCCGCAAGCTCGTCCGTTCAGAACGACATCGTCATCTGCTTATCCATGTCCCTATTATACCATATCTTGTGTTGCTATGCTACCCTGTGCCGCTTTGTGCGGTGTTGCCTTAGCGTGAAATTGGTTTGAAGGGTAAGTCTTAACACGGCCGATGTGATGCTGAAGGAAGAACTGATCTGAGGCAGGCTTTCGGAAGGATAAAATACATACGCATAAGCGGTACCGCTGACGGAACCGCCTTTGGCGACCTGAAAGGTGCCTGCAGCATAGGCTTGAACAGTGTCCGGCTGTGTGCTGAGAACAAAAGTATCCTGTGCCGCTGAAGAACCGTTTGCCGCATCGCGGGGTAATGACATCATTTCCACAGAGGAAGTCGTTGGTGAATCTTCACTGCTTTCAGAAGTGAGTGAAACAGATGAGCCGATGGCCGCTTCGAATTCTCCTGCGCCAAATGGAGTCAATTTCACATCATTCAATACGTATGATGACCGAGACAGACGAAGTTTTTTGCTTTCCATAGAATTCAACCTTCTGTTACAAATGGGAATTGGCTGTTTGATTACGTACAAATAGATAAAGAAGCGTATGAATAAAGCCGCATGCCCTGTTCTGCATATACAACGAATTCAAATCCTCGTTTCTTGCAGATGGGGAATATGTTTAAAGGCGTAAAAAGCAATACAAAGTTGCAGAACATATAAACGGTGCGAACCTGACGGCATAATAAAAATGTGAAGCTGAAAAGCGATTCGAACAGATATAATGTGCTTTGGATAGAAATAACAGAAGAATATCAAAAGCGAATATTTTTTAAAAAAACTATGGAAATGTTCGAAAAAAAGGTGTATAATCGAAACAATTCAGTTTTTTCCGGAGGAAGGTATGGCGGACAAGGTCAAGCGGGCGGAACGCCTGGCGGTGATGGGGAGGGTGCTGACGGCGTCTCCCAACAGGATTTTCACCCTGTCTTATTTTTGCGAGATGTTCGGCGCGGCCAAATCCACCGTAAGCGAGGATACGGCGATCCTGGCGCGCACCTTCCGCACCTTCCGGCTGGGCACGGTGGAAACGGTCACCGGCGCGGCGGGCGGCGTGCGCTACCGCCCGGCGGGCAACGTGGTTTCGGCCCGGCCCTTTATCGAGCAGCTGTGCGAACGGCTGACCGAGCCGGACAGGATCCTGCCCGGCGGATACCTGTATCTTTCCGATATCCTGGCGGAGCCTGAGACCGTGCGCCGCATCGGCGAACTGATGGCGGCCCAGTATTATGATGCCGGGGCAGATTTCGTCCTGACCATGGAAACCAAGGGCATCCCCGTGGCCCTGGAGGCGGCCAACGCGCTTCACCTGCCGCTGGTGATCGCCCGCAGGTCCATCAAGGTCTATGAGGGCGGGGCGGTCAATATCAGCTACGTGTCCGGCAACGGGAGCATCGAGATGATGTCCCTTTCCCGCAGGGCGGTCAAAGAGGGCCAGAGCTGCGTGATCGTGGACGATTTTACCCGCGGCGGCGGGACGGCCCGGGGCATGTATTCCCTGATGGCCGAATTCGGCATCACGGTCAAGGGCGCGTGCTTCGTGCTGGCCATGCGCGGCGCGCGGCCGGACGGGGCGGACGAAAAGGCGGTCATGATCCTGGACCCGATTGTGAACGGCAAGCCGGTGGTCGTCCGGCCCGGCGCCTGGATAAAATAAACAGACAAACTGCATAAGCCTTTTTAAGGCCGTGACCCGGTACCGTCCGATCAAGCGTCACGGCCGTTCTTTTTTCCCTGTTATAAAGCGCGGGAAGGAGGGCCCGGACACACAGTTGAGGCTCCGGACATAAACCTTTCATAAATAAGGCTGCCGCGCTTGCGAAAACGGAAGGGGTGTTGTATACTGTGCGTGGCGTTAAAACGCCTTTGAGGAGGACATGAATGCTTGCCATCGTCGGCCTGGGAAACCCGGGCGAACAATACAGTCACACCCGGCATAACGCCGGGTTTGATGTCGTGAGCCTTTTGAGCGCCCGGTGGGATATCCCGATCAAAAAGCTCAAGTGCAGGGCTCTGGTCGGGGAAGGAACGGCGGAGGGACAGAAGGTCGTCCTGATCAAGCCCCAGACGTTCATGAACGAGTCCGGCCTGTGCGTGGCCGACGCGCTCAGCTGGTACAAGCTGAGCCCAAAGGAAATGCTGATCGTGGTGGACGATATCGACCTGCCGTTCGGGCAGGTGCGCCTGCGCGCGGGGGGCGGCCCCGGCACGCACAACGGCCTGAGGTCGATCCTTCAGTGCACGGCCTCGCCGGACTTTCCGCGGGTCAGGATCGGCATGGGCGCTCCGCCGCCGGAGTGGGACCTGGTTCATTTTGTGCTGGGCCATTTCAATACCGAGGAAGACCGCAAAACGGCCTTTGACGCTTACCAGACCGCCGCGGACGCGGCCGCCTGCTGGGTAAAGGAAGGCATCGATCAGGCCATGAACAGGTTTAACAGAAAACATGCTGAGTGAACTGAACATACTGGGTGAAAAAAGCCCCGCTCTAAGCGCCCTCCTTGAGGCGGTCCGGGCGGGGGAAACGGCCGCGCTGTATGACCTGTGCGAGGGACAGCGCGCTTTTGCCGCGTCCTTTCTTAGGCATCAGACGAAAAAATGCGTGCTGCTGGTGGCGTCCAACGACGGCGCAGCGCAGCGCCTGGCGGACGACTGCGCCAGACTGACCGGCGAGCCGTGCCGGATGCTTCCGGCGGAGGATATTGTGTTTACCCGGGGCGCGAGCAGCCGGGAAACCCGCTACCAGCGTCTGGAAACCCTGTTTATGGCAGCCAATGGGGAACTGGGCGTCATTACAGCCACAGTGGAGGCGCTGCAAACCCGCTTTCCTTTAAGGGAGGAATTTGAAAAGCGGACCGTGCGCCTGATGTCCGGCCAGGAGATGGACCCGCAGAAGCTGATCCGCCTGCTGGTGCAGGCGGGCTATGAGCGCGTGCCCATGGTGGAGGGCAAGGGCCAGTGCTCTCTCAAGGGCGAGATACTGGACGTTTTTCCGCCCAATGCCGACAACGCCCTGCGTGTGGAGTTTTTTGATACCGAGATCGACTCGATCCGAAGCTTTGACTGCCTGTCGCAAAGGACATTGGAAAAGCTGACCCAGGCGGTGATCGCCCCCGCGGCCAGCGACTTTGTGCCGGCGGGCCTTGAAAGGGAAACCGCGGAGCGCATCCGCGCGCTCGTGTCGGCCCAGGTGAAAAAGCTCCCCCGGGAGCTTTTGCTGGGAGGCATGGCGGTGGAGCCGGACGCCGAAGGCAGCGGCGAACGCATCTCCTCCCGCGTGGGCCTGGGCCTGCTGCTGGACGACGCGGATACTTTGGAGCGCACGGGCTTTCTGCCCGGGGCGGAGCGCTGGGCCGGCGTGGCCTTCCCGGCCGTATCGGGCATAAGGGAATGGCTTAACGACCCCGTGATCGTGCTGGATACGCCGGATCAGCTGCAGGGCCGGGCGGAAGACCGCCGCCATGGCTTTGAGGAGGACCTTAAAAACGCCCTGGAACGCCAGGAGGCCGTGCCCGAGCAGGACCGGCTGACGCTGACGCTCCGTGAGGTCAGGGATGCGCTGAACGGCCTTCCGACGGTCCTGACGCAGGACTTCCTGCGGGACATGAGCGGCTTTCGCCCGCAAAGGGTGATCCAGTGGGTGGGCCATGCGCCGGCGTCCTATCTGACGCGGTTTCAGAACCTGGCGGAGGATATCCGCACCTATTTGGGTCAGCAGAACAAAGTGCTTTTGCTGGCAGGCGGCGCGGCCCGCGCGGGAAGGCTGCGCGAGGCGCTTGAGGAGCAGGGCATCTTTTTCCCCGTGCGGGAGGAAGGCGAGCCTTTGGGGGAGGAGCGCGGGCTGATCCTGACGGCCTCCCTGACCCGCGGCATGATCCTGCCGGATATTAAGCTGTGCGTGATTTCGGACAGCGATGTATTCGGCGCGGGCTACCGCAAGGCGCGCAGGAACGTCCATACCGGGGAAAAACTGGAGGCCTTCACGGACCTTAAGGAAGGCGATTACGTGGTGCACGAGCATCACGGCATCGGCATTTTCCGCGGCATCGTCCGCACCCAGTCCGAAGGCGCATCCCGGGATTATCTGCTGATCACCTATCAGGGCGGGGACAAGCTGTATGTGCCCGTCGACCAGTTTGAGCGGGTGCAGAAATACATCGGCTCCACCGACGATCTGCCCCCGCTGAACAACCTGGGCGGCGGGGAATGGACGCGGCAGAAGAAAAAGGTCAAATCGGGCCTTAAAAAGCTGGCGTTCGACCTGGTCCGGCTGTACGCGGACCGAAAGGCCCTCAAGGGCCATGCCTTTTCTCCCGATACGCCCTGGCAAAGGCAGATGGAGGACGCCTTCCCCTACGAGCTTACGCCGGACCAGCAGCGCGCCGTCCGGGATATCACCCGGGATATGGAAGCCCCCACCAACATGGACCGGCTTTTGTGCGGCGACGTGGGCTACGGGAAGACCGAGGTCGCCATCCGCGCGGCGTTCAAGGCCGTGATGGATGGAAAGCAGGTGGCCTTCCTGGCGCCGACCACCATACTGGTGCAGCAGCATTATCTGACGCTGCAGAAAAGGCTCAGGGATTTTCCGGTGAGCATCGACATGATCTCCCGTTTCCGCACCGCCAAAGAACAGAAGGACACCCTGGCGCGCCTGGCGGAGGGCAAGATCGATATCCTCGTAGGCACCCACCGGATGCTGGCCAAACAGGTGCATTTCAAGGACCTGGGGCTGCTGGTGGTGGACGAGGAGCAGCGCTTCGGCGTCGGCCACAAGGAGACCATCAAGAACATGAAAAAGTCGGTGGACGTGCTTACGATGTCCGCCACGCCCATCCCCCGCACGCTGCACATGAGCATGGTGGGCGTGCGCGATATCAGCCTCCTGGAGACCCCTCCGGAGGAGCGCTACCCCGTCCGTACCTACGTGATCGACTATAACGAGGCCGTGATCCGCGACGCGATCCGCCGGGAGCTGGCCCGAAAGGGCCAGGTGTATTTCCTGTATAACCGGGTGCAGACCATCGAAGAGTTCCGTGCGCGGCTTCAGCGGCTGGTGCCCGAGGCGCGGATCGCCGTGGGCCACGGCCAGATGAAGGAAAGCGCCCTGGAGGACGTCATGCTGGATTTTTTTGACGGCCGCTACGATGTGCTGCTTTCATCCACCATCATCGAAAACGGGCTGGACGTGCAGAACGCCAACACCATGATCGTCTACGACGCGGACCGCTTCGGCCTGTCCCAGCTGTATCAGCTAAGAGGGCGCGTCGGCCGTTCCAACCGGGCGGCCTACGCCTATTTCACCGTCCGCCCGGACAGAATGATCTCAGAGGACGCGCAGAAGCGGCTGAGCGCCATACGCGAGTTCACCCAGTTCGGTTCCGGCTTCCGCATCGCCATGCGGGATCTGGAGATCCGCGGCGCGGGCAATATATTCGGGCCCGAGCAGTCCGGAAACGTAAGCAACGTGGGCTACGACATGTATGTGCGCCTGATAGGGGAGGCCGTCCGGGAAGCCGAGAGCGAAATGGAGGGCAAGCCCCCCGAAAAGCCCCGGGCGGACACGCGGGTGGATCTCAGGGTGGACGCCTTCCTGCCGCAGGGCTACGTGGCCGGCGAAGTGCAGCGGATGGAAATCTACAAGCGCATCTCCCTCATTCACAGCCGGGTCGACCGCGAGGACGTCATCGAGGAATTGATCGACCGCTTCGGCGAGCCGCCCGAAGAGGTGATGTGCCTGATCGACATCGCCCATTTAAGAGGGCTGTGCGCGCTGCTGGGCGTGACCCGCGTCACCTGGCAGGCCGGAAGCCTGGTGCTTCGGCTGGACGGCGAGCTGATGCCGCCGCCGGATAAGCTGTTTGAGGCCATGACTGAGACCGATGGGCGGCTGATGCTTTCGGCCGTCAGGGATCCCGCGATGCTGTTCAGGGACAGACACCTGACCATCCGGGAGATCCTCAGGGAAAGCGTCCCCGTCGTCGAAAAGCTGGTGCATTCCCTTCATCTGGATGAGACCGAGGATAAAAAGGAGCAATCGCTTTGAGCCAGATCATTGAGATAAGCCATGTGAAATACGCCTATGAAGAGGGTGGTCCCTTAGCCGTGGACGACGTGACCCTTTCCGTGGAGGAGGGGGAATTCACCGCCATTTTAGGGCAGAACGGTTCGGGAAAATCCACCCTGGCCAAGCTGCTCAACGGCCTGTACCTGCCCGACGAGGGCACAGTCCGCGTGCTCGGGATGGATACGAAGGACGAGGACAGGATCTGGCAGATCCGCCAGGCAGCCGGCATGGTGTTCCAGAACCCGGACAATCAGCTGGTCGCCACCATGGTCCGGGAAGACGTGGCCTTCGGCCTGGAAAACATCGGCGTGATGACCGAGGAAATGCCGGGCAGGATCGAGTCCGCCCTGCGCGCGGTGGGCATGGAGGCGTTCATGGACCGGGCGCCCCACCTGCTTTCAGGCGGGCAGAAGCAGCGCGTGGCGATCGCCGGCATTCTGGCCATGCGCCCCCGCATCATCATTTTCGACGAGGCCACCGCCATGCTGGACCCGGCGGGCCGCCGGGAGGTGTTCGCCACCGTCCGCCGCCTCAATCAGGAGGGCATCACGGTGCTGTGGATCACCCACTTCATGGAGGAAGCGGCGCAGTGCCGAAAGATCCACGTGATGAACGCGGGCAGGATCGTCCGCTCCGGAACGCCGGCTGAGATATTTAAAGACGCCGCGGGCCTGCGCGCCCTGCGCCTGGACGTGCCCGCCATGACGCAGCTGGCGGGGGAGCTTAAAAAACGGGGCGTTCCCCTTTGCGGGGATATCCTTACCATCGACGACATGGTGCGGGAGGTGAAACGGCTTGCTGCTGCAGTTTGAAAATGTGACGCACACCTATCAGGCGGGAAGCCCGTTTCAGGCGACGGCCATCCAGGACGTGACGCTGTCCATCCAAAGCGGTGAATTCACCGCCCTGATCGGCCATACCGGCAGCGGAAAATCCACCTTGGCCCAGCATATGAACGCGCTGCTTTCGCCGACCGGGGGCCGGGTGCTGCTGGACGGCAGGGATATCAACCAGAAGGGCGTTTCCAAAAAGGAGACCCGCCAGCGCATAGGCCTGGTGTTTCAGTACGCGGAGACCCAGCTGTTCGAGGAAACCGTGGCGAAGGATATCGCCTTCGGCCCCAAAAACCTGGGGCTGTCCCAGGCCGAAACGGACGAAAGGGTGCGTGAGGCGCTCAGCCGCGTAGGGCTTTCCGACGAGATCGCCGAAAAATCCCCCTTTGAGCTGTCCGGCGGGCAGATGCGCCGGGTGGCTATCGCCGGGGTGATCGCCATGCGGCCCGAGATGCTGGTGCTGGACGAGCCCGCCGCGGGGCTTGATCCCATGGGCCGGGAGGATATGCTGGCCCTGGTCAAAAGCTTTCACGAGGCCGGCACGACCGTGGTCATGATATCCCACAGCATGGACGACGTGGCCAGGCTGGCCAAAAGGATCATCGTGATGGAAAAAGGCCGCGTTGCCCTGGAGGGCACGGCGGAGGAGGTCTTCCGGGACGCCGAAAGGCTTAACCGGATGGACCTGGATGTGCCGGAGGTCTGCCGGCTTTCACTCAGGCTCAGGGAGGAAGGGTACGACTTCCCGCTGTGCTACCGCATGGAGGACGCCATGACGGCCCTGGAAAAACTGCTCAAGGGGGAAAAGAACGGATGATGAAAAATATCACCCTGGGCCAGTATTACCCGGCGGACAGCGTCGTGCACCGCCTGGATCCCCGGGTCAAGATCGTGCTGCTGATCGCCTTCGTTGTGGCCGTTTTTCTGGTGCCGGACCTGTTCGGGTTCGTGTTCGTGGTGCTGTATCTGGGGCTTTCGTGCCGGCTGTCCAGGCTTCCCGTGAGGCTTCTGATCAAAAGCATCAAGCCTTTGCGCTTCATACTGATTTTCACCTTCGTGCTGAACCTCTTTTTCACCGGCGGAAAGACGGAGCTTTTGAACCTGGGCTTCGCGGTGCTGACCAGGGAAGGCCTGCTCAACGCGATACGCTATTCCCTCAGGCTTGTGTTCCTGGTGCTGGGGTCAAGCCTTTTGACGCTGACCACCCAGCCCGTCACGCTGACGGACGGCCTGGAAAGGCTGCTTTCCCCGCTCAAGGTGATCCGCTTTCCCGCGCACGAGATGGCCATGATGATGACCATCGCGCTGCGCTTTATCCCGACCCTGCTGGAAGAGGCGGACAAGATCATGAAGGCCCAGTCCGCCCGCGGGTCCGACTTTGAAACGGGCAGGCTCATCCAGCGGGTGAAGGCCATGGTGCCCCTGCTGGTGCCGCTGTTCGTCAGCGCCTTCCGCCGCGCGGGCGATCTGGCGATGGCCATGGAGGCGCGCTGCTATCACGGCGGCGAGGGCCGCACCCGCCTGCATATCCTCAAAATGCAGAAGAACGACTGGATCGCCATCGGGGTGACGGCGCTGCTGATCGTCCTGATCGTACTGGAAGGCCGTTTTCTTTCAGGGTATTTTGCATGGTGAACGGCGTAAAAAGATATCTGCTGACGGTATCCTATGATGGAACCGGCTACTGCGGCTGGCAGCGCCAGCAAAACGGCCCCTCCGTACAGCAGACGCTGGAAGAGACGCTTGAAAGGCTGCTCGGCCTGTCCGTCCGCGTGACCGGCGCGAGCCGGACGGACGCGGGGGTGCACGCGCTGGGCCAGCGCGCGCATTTTGACGCGGCAACGGGAATCCCGGCGGAAAAGCTGCCCTTCGCGCTCAACACCATGCTGCCGCCGGATATACGGGTGCTTGCCGGCCTGCAGGTGCCGGACAGCTTCCACGCCCGGTTTTCCGTGTCGGGGAAGACCTACCGCTACCAGATCCACAACAGCCCCCACGCCAGTGCCCTGTTCAGGAACCTTTCCGCCCACGTGCCGGTGCGGCTGGATGAAAAGATCATGCACGAGGCGGCGCAGGCACTGGTGGGCACGCACGACTTTGCGGCCTTTGCGGCTTCTGGCGGCAGCGCCAAGACGACCGTGCGTACCATCAATCAAATATCGGTCTGCAGGCAGGGGGAAGAGCTCCTGCTGACCGTAAGCGGGAACGCCTTTTTATACAACATGGTGCGGATCATCGCAGGGACCCTGATCGATATCGGTCACGGCAAGCTGCCCCCTGAGTCCCTGCAAAAGGCACTGGATACCGGCGACCGGCTGGCGCTGGGGGTCACCGCCCCGCCGCAGGGGCTGACACTGATGGAGGTCCGCTATCCGCCCGAGGCGTTCACACAGGAATGATCAAAATGAAACGGCCCGCCGTGCAGGCGGGCCGCCGTTTTTTTGGGTCGTAAGACCCCGGGAAGGAGACTTGTAGCCAGGGCCGGCAGGCCCTGGTGTATGTCAGGCGCGGATAGTGTCTAATTTTTTTACTTTCTTCGCGCCTGACCGATGAGGTGGCCCCCGTTCCCATTCTACTCTTTTGCACGAGTGTTTTTAACGGGTGCTCACCCGGCTAACCCAGGGCCTGCCGGCCCGTTCGTCGGTGAAAACGGTCCACTGGACCGTTTTCCGGGCCCTCCTCATCCAGGGCCTGCCGGCCCGTTCGTCGGTGAAAACGGTCCACTGGACCGTTTTCCGGGCCCTCCTCACCCACCGACCGTTTTCCGCAACACCGCCCATGACAAAACCCGGGCGGACACCGTTCTGTCCGCCCGGGCATTCGTCTCGAAAACTATTCGTCTTTCAGTTGAGCATGGCGTTGATATCGTCGCCGTAATCCAGCACGTTCCACAGGCCGATCATGTTCCATCCGCCGTTGGGAATGGTGGCGTCCGCAAAGTAACTGGTATATACGCCTCCACGGCTTTGAGAGGAATGGATGGCGCCCTGATTGCGGTGGGTCACCACGCCGATGTGGTTGGCGTTGCCCAAACTGTCCGCGTAATGGGACGGTTCCTTGCCGTCATGCACGACGATAAAGAGGAACGCGCCGGTCGGGATGCGGCCGAATTTTGCGATGCACTGTTCAGGCGTACCCCGCCAGGTCATCTGCCGGTACCAGGCGTTGCTACCGGCGAGATCCCTGTTGATCCCTACGTCGGCCAGCATTCTTTCAACGAAAGCCTGACAGTCGTACACGGCATAAGAGGTGCCAATGTATTTGTCGCCGACCTTGGAGAATTCCTCGGCGCTGACCTTGTTGGAAGAGCCGGTCGCAGCCTTGGGCACGGCGCTGGCGCGGACGTTGCTGTCCAGGTCGCTCTCCTCCCCGGCGGAATTATAGGCGCTCACCCAGAAATAATAGGTGGTGCCTGCGGTAAGCCCGGTCACGGTCGCCGTTCCCACAGTCGGCGCAAACTGTCCGAAGCGCCTGGCGGAAGACACCGCCGTGGACGTGCCGTAATAGACGTAATAGCCCGTCACATTATCCGACGTTGAGGCCGTCCAGGTGACCTTCACGCTGCTGCTTCCGGCGGAAACCGCCTTCACCCCGGAGGGCTGCTCGGGCGCGGTGTCCGCGTCCAAAGTGGCAGCAGCCGCGTAGGATGAAAGCGTTCCTTCGCCCGCCTCGTTATAGGCGGACACCCAGAAGCGGTACGTCGTGCTGCTCGCAAGTCCGGTTACCGTATAGGAAAGCGTGCTTTCGCCGCTCACCGTCAGCTTCTTTTTGGTGCTGGTCAGCGTGCCTTGCTGGTAATACAGGTAATACCCCGTCACCTCGCTGTTTTGGGGCCTGCTCCACGTCACCCTCACGGAGCTTTCCGAAACCGCCGCGGCGGCCAGCCCCGTCGGCGCGCCTGGCGCGACGGCCGGGTCATAGGTGGAGGCGGTCACATACGCGCTTTCGTCCACGGCGCTTTCGCCGGAAGAACCGTACGCCTGCGCCCAGATGTAATACCTCGTGCCGGCCGTGAGGCCGCTCAGCGTAACATTGGTGCCGGAGGCGGTCACGCTCCTGGCGGCGCTCAGCGCGCTGGTCGTGCCGTAATAGATCCTGTAGCCCGTCACACTGGAGGTGGCGGACGCCGTCCACTTAACATCGATCGTCGTACGGCCGGAGCCCGCGGCCTGCAGGTCAGTCGGCCCCGCCATCAGCTCTGCCAGAGTATACGCGCGGCTGTAGGACGTGCCGTATTTGTTGGTCGCCGCCAGGCGGTACACGTAAGCAAGCGTCTGCGCGTTTATCTGAATTCTGAGGGTGTTCTGCGTGACGCCCGTCCGGTATTCGTCCTCCTGCAGCACGCCCCAGGACCAGCTGCTGTAGGGATAGAGTCCGTACTGCCAGCGGTAGGAGGTCGCGCCGGCGACTGAAGGCGTAATCGTCACGTAGCTTCCGCTTTCGCCCTGCACTGTATAGCTTTCGGCCTGTGAAAATACCGGCGCGGTGGTCATCAGCGATATCAGGGCCGACCCGGAATAGACGGTATTGACCCCGTCCGTCACCCGGCAGCGCAGCTGATAGCCGTCATGGGAGGCGGCCAGGGTGAAGGTCAGGTTCGCCGTGCGCGTCCCCTTCCATACGTTTCCGTCGTTCAGGGTATACCAGGTGCTGCCGTTCTTGGTATACTGCCAGACATATCCCGAGGCATTTTTGGCCTCCACGGATACCGACAGCTGATCGCCCGGAAGCCCCGTCACGTCCTGCGGCTGGCCGGTCACAGACACGCCGTCCTCCACCGTCAGGTAAATCAGGCTGCTGTAGGAAATAACACCGTCGTTGCCCGCCTTCAGGCGGAAGATATATCCGTCATACGCCTTGTCCGCCGCGAAGGTCAAAGTATCGGTCTTTACGCCGGTCCATTCGTCGCCCTCGTACAGGTTCGCCCAGGCGGCGCCGGCGGTCTTGAACTGCCAGCGCACACCGGTGGCGCCGGTTACTTCAGCAGACAGGGTAACATCCTCGTTTTCCGTAACTTTCACCTGCGTGTCGGAAACGGACACCGTCGGTGCTGAACCCACCGTCAGCGACACCGCGTCGCTGTATACGCTGCCGCCGGAACTTGACACCTGGCAGCGGTACTGATAGGCTTCATAACGCTCGGAAGCTGTAAAGGACAGGGTATCGGTCGTGTTGCCCAGCCAGAAGCTTCCATTGGTCAGGTTTTTCCAGGTGCTGCCGTCCGCGCTGTACTGCCACTGATAGTCTGACGCGCCTGAGGCCTTCAGGGTGAAGGTGACGGTCTCCCCCTCCTGCGCGGTCTGGTCCTTGGGCTGTGCCGAAATGACCGGAGCCGGTGCGGGCGTGGAGGCCGCCACGGAAAGGCCGGTGGCCTTTGAATATACCGTACCCGCCGCATTGGATACGGCGCAGCGATAGGTATACGCCGCGTAGCGCGCTGCGGCAGTAAAGACCAGTTCCGACGAGGTGTTGCCCCGCCAGAAGGAGCTGTTGGTCAGGTTCTTCCAGGCGCTGCCGTCCGCGCTGTACTGCCATTGATAGCTGTCCGCGTTTTTGGCGCGCACGGTGAACACGGCTTCGTCGCCCTCCGCCGCTGTCGTATGCTGCGGCTGCAGGGAGATCGTGGGCAGGCTTACCGAGGGCACGGTCAGCGTGGCCGCGCCGCTGTATACCGTCGTGCCGCCGCCGCTCACCGCGCAGCGGAACAAATAGCCGCTGTAGCGGAGCGCCGCCGTAAAGGACAGGGTATTGGTTTTATTGCCCACCCAGAAGCTGCCGTTAAGCAGGTTGCTCCAGGAGGTGCCGTTGGTGGAATACTGCCACTGGTATTCTTCCGCCCCGCTCGCGGCCACCTTGAAGACGGCCGTATTGCCGTCAGCCGCCGTCACGGAGGAAGGCTGGGAGGATATCACCGGCGCGGCGGCCGCCCTGATCGTATAGGTTACGGCGTTGGTATATACCGTGCCCGCCTCGTTGGAAACCGCGCAGCGGAACTGATAACCCGCGTATTTGGCCTGGGCCGCAAACGTAAGGCTTTCGGTCCTGTTGCCCATCCATACGGCGCCGTTAAGCAGGTTGGCCCAGGTCGAGCCGTCCTTGCTGTATTGCCAGACGTACATATCCGCATTGGAGGCGCTGACCGTAAAGGTCACGTCCGCGTTTTCATACACCGTCTGATTGACGGGCTGCTTTGTTATCGACGGATACCGGGCGGCGCTCAGGGTGAAGGACGCCGATGAGGAATAGGCCGTTCCGTTCGCGTTGGTCACCGCGCAGCGGAACAGGAAGCCGCTGTAGCGTTCGGCGGCCGTAAAGGTCATGGTATCGGTCCTATTGCCCACCCAGAAGCTCTTGTTGGTCAGGTTGGCCCAGGTGGAACCGTCCTTGCTGTACTGCCACTGGTAGTCCGCAGCGCCCGAGGCCGTGACTGAGAACGTGACGTCCTCCCCCACGGGCGCCTGCTGGTCCGAGGGCTGCTGAAGCACCGCCGGCTTGGTGGCTTTCATCAGCGCGGAGACCACATTCGACTGGACCATCGCCCCCTCAGCGTTGAACGCCTGGCAGTAATAATAGCCCTGCGTCCCGGACGCCAGGGTGAACTTAAGCGTCTGCGTCAGCTGGCCGCTGTACGTCGTGAACGCCGTCAGGTCGACCCAATGGGCTCCGTCCGACGAATAGCTCCACATGTAAAAATGCGCGCCGCTGACGCCGAAGGTGAACGTCACCGTGTCGCCGTTTTTGCCGGTATAGTCATTAGGCTGGGCCGTCACCGTCAATGCGGCTTCCCGGATCGTCTGAGGATCTGCTTCCTCAGCTTCCTCTGCGTCCTCCGAAAGAGGCGCTTCCGCCTGCGTATCCGCCGCTTCCTCTTCGGGGGCCTCAACAGCGGGCGCTTCCGCCTGCGTGTCCGCCGCTTCCTCTCCGGGCTCCTCGGCGGCAGGCGCTTCCGTCAGGGACGGGGCGGGCGTCTGAACGGGTTCTTCGGTGGGCCGGGGCGCGGGGGTTTCCGGAACGTTGCGCGCAAAGGCCACCGGAGATATCTGATAGCCGTAAACATTGACCGCGCCCCTGGCCGGCCGCGCCAGATAGCTGAACAGCGCCATATCGTCCATTTTAAGGACGCGGTCGGCGGCCACATAGCCCTCCAGCGTCTCTTCTTCCGTCACCACCACCACCCGGACTGTCTGGCCGGACTGGCTGACGGCGTACACCACTCCCTCCAGGGGAAGGGTGCCCAGCAGATCAGAAAGGTTTCTGTCTGAATAGACCGCGGTATCTTTTTTCAGCAGCACCGGGCCGGGCTCAAAATCGGACGCGGAACGGGCCGCAGGAGCCTCCGTCGCTTTGGGGGCCTGCGAAGCCTCCGGGGCGGCGGTCTCCTCCGCCGAAGGAGCCGCTTCAGTCGCCGCCGCTTCCGCCGGGGCGGGCGTTTCGGCCGGCGCATCCGCAGGCTCCGGGGTGGCCCCGCCGCGCAGGCTGTAGCCGGTCATCTGCTCGATGATCTCCAGCATCCTTTCGTCGCTTGCATCCGCCAGACCGGCAGGCGCCGTGCCCAGTATCAGCGTGACGGACAAAAGCGCCGCCAGCCTTCTTAACCATTTCCGATTGCTCATTCGTTTTCTCCTGACGTCTTTTCCGTGAAACATTCTGACCTGTTTCACGGACGGTTTTTGCAGCCGCCGCTCAGGCGCGGGCAGCCGGCATCCCCTTTCAGGTCTGCCCCATTTCCGCCGTTTTTTTAATCTTAGCCCCTGCCGCCACCCTTTGTCAAACCGGGAGACCGCGCTTATGCGCCAAAAAGGGGCCCGTCTTTCGCTTTTTTACAATGTTTACGCATTTTGGAAGAAACTTGTTTACGCATCTTTGGAAGATTGGAAGAAACTTCCCGATGCTACTCCATTGTATGGCCTCTTTTTGAATTTACTATGAATAATTTATGAATTTAACCGATGCCGTCCTTTTGCGGCCTGTCCGGCTGCCCTTAAACCCCCGGATAATCAAAGGCCGCGGCGGCGCGATCCTTCTTAGGATCCCGCTGCCGCGGCCCTGACTGTATGATCCGGTTCTGGCTTTCGTGCCGGCATCGCGGCGCTGCGGACCTTTACGCAGACACCGCCCGGATCAGGCTTTTTGATTATTTCTTCTTGCTCGGCGCGTGGCTGTACGCGTACTGGATGGCCTGCTGATGGTAGGCGTCCACTTCTCCGGTGCGGTGCACGCGGGAATTGACGAAGTGCACGCAGAACTGACCGGAGAACTGGTTGTCCGGGATGGAATCGCCGTCCGGATAGTTGTGCGGCACGCCGTACATGGAGGCCGCGTACGTCCTTCCGCCGACGGTCACCCACAGCGGCCTGCGCTGCCAGTGCTTGTTGGACAGGATGTCCTCCGCCGTGGATACGCCGTAGATCTGGCACATGACCGCCGTGTCGGCCGCCGTGAGCGGCTCCACGTCGGCGTGATAGCTGCCCGCCAGGCGCCTGGCCCGGAAGGAAAGCCCGGTGTACACATCCGTGATCACGGCCACGCTGCCCCGGGTCCATACGTGCTGGATGCTGCCGGTATACCAGTTGGATTTTTCCACCGGATAGATGGTCGAATCGTAACTCCTGGTGCCGAACAGGACGGACTGGGTCATCTGGCCCGCCACGCCGTCCACGGTCAGGTTATGGTCGTGCTGGAAGGTGTTGACCGCGGCCACGGTGGCGGAATTGTATTCGCCCGTCACGTCGTCCGCGCTCAGGTAGCCCTGCTCAAACAGCGCCTGCTGAAGCGCCGTCACCTTGTCTCCGGTAGAGCCCAGGCGAAGCGTCTCATACGTCACGTAATCGTCCAGCCCGCTCTCGTCGCCGTCCATCGGGGTTATGATCTCGCCGCCGTCCAGGGAGGTGTCCGTATAATCCTCCTCGTGGTTAAAAAGCTCGTCCCATTCCGCGTTGGTCACCACGTGGATCATGTCGCTGCGCACATAACCGGTTTCGGCGGCGTATTCCACCAGGTACCAGGTATAGCTGTCCTTGCCGCTGTCCTTCACCGCCCCGCTCATCAGCTGCACGAAGGTGTTGGCCTGGCCGATGCGCCCCACGCTGGCGGATTCCATGGTGGGCTGTTTGCGCATCAGGACGTTGTCCTCCAGGGTATAGGCGGTGTCCGTCTCATCGGCGCTGTTGGCATTAAGCTCAGCCCCGCTGTTCTGCTCCGTTTCGTCCACTTCGCTGTCCAGGTAGACAGGTTCGGGTTCCGCGGCGGGCTCAAGCACCGCGGACGAGGCCTCAAAGTCCACGCCGAAGGTGGCTTTCCACATCGCTTCGGTCATCAGGTTGATCAGGTCGCCCCGGACATAGCCGGTCACGTTGTTGTACTGCACCTCGTACCAGACGTAATCCGCGCCGCTCTCGTCCAGCTTGGCGTCGCTCAGCACGGTCAGGTAGCTGTGCTCGCTGCCCACGATGGCCACGCTGGGAGACTGCACGCTGGGCGCCTGGCGCAGGTACACGCGGTCCTGAACGGTGAAAGCCATATCGATCAGGTCGGAATCGTCGTCTTCGGGGATCACGATCTCCGGCTCGGGATCGGCGGCGGGGCTTTCGGCAGTCTGTCCGGTTACCTCGCCGAACAGGGCGTCATACTCGTCCTCAGTGTAGATGTACAGCATGTCGCTGCGCATCCAGCCGCTGTAATCGCCGAATTCCACCTGGTACCAGGTATAGTTTCCGCCGTCCTGGTCCTCGGAAACCTCGCCCAGCAGCGTCACATAGGTGTCGGACCTCGCGATCTGGGTGACGGTGGAGGAGTGGATGGAGGGGGATTTGCGGATATAGACCTTGTCCTTAAGCGTATACGCCACGCTGCTCATACCGGCCAGCCCGGCGCTTTCGTCCCGGACGTCGGCCGGCTGCGGCGCTGTTACGGTCTGCTCCTCAACGGGAAGGCTGTTCTGCTGCCAGAGGACATATTCCTCATTGGTCATCACCTTCACGTACCGGCCCATCACGAACGCGGTCTGGTCGTGATAGGTGATGCGGTACCACTGCTCGCCGGCCGCGGTCACTTCATCCTCAAAGCGGAGCACGTCGCCCTCTTCGAGCTTGCCCAGGGAGCGGGCCGTGGTGGCCGCCGCCGCGCGGACGTTGACGGAGCGGGAAACGCACATCAGGTATTCGGACGCCGCCGTATCGGCTTGGTTGGGGATGATCCCGTAGGCCTGATAATTATTGAGCTGGTTGCGGCTCAGCATCACGCAGGTATCTCCCCTGAGGTAGGCCTGCTTTTCGCCCACCACGACCGGATACCAGGTATAGCCGTCGTATTCATAGGGGCTGCCCCACAACGCCAGCACGTCGCCTTCGCTGACGTGGTCGGTGACGGAAGCGTTGCGGTTGGGCTCGGTGCGGACGTTGACGGTCTTGTTCGTTACATAGACGTAAGGAGCCTTGCCGGTAAGGCCCGGGTCGATCTCCACCAGGTCCATGCTGACGCAGCCGTTCATGCCGCCGTACACGGTCAGATAGTAATATCCCTCCTGCCCCAGGATCACCAGGGTCGCCCCGTCCTGGATGCGGGCGATGACTACGCCGTTGTCGTCGGGGGTGGCCCTGAGCTCCAGCAGGGAATCGCCGGTCCGGACGGTCGCGCAGAAGACGGATTCTTCCGCCTCCTCCGCCGCTTCGTCCGCGCCGTCCAGCGCTTCGCCTTCCTGTTCGGTTTCGGCCGCTTCTTCCTCCGCGTCGGCGATGATCACGTATTCCGCCAGCACATAGCCGGTCACGTCCTCATAGAGCACCTGCGCCCAGGTGCTGTCCATATCCAGCACATACAGATACGCGCCGTTGGGCAGATAGGTGATCGCGCGGGCCTGGGTGCTGCGGTCGTTTCTGAGGGTCAGCGTGCCTCCCTTGGGGGTGCTGACATAGGCGAGCACCGGCTCAGAAGTCTGTTCAAAATAGACGCCTTCATCGATGAGCTCTTCGTCGTCCGGGGCCGAAAACAGCGTTTCTTCGTCCCCTTCTTCGGTCAGGGCTTCAGCTTCCGCCGCCGCTTCGTCATAGATTCCTTCGCCGTCGGCTTCCTCTTCGGCTTCCAGGGGCTCTTCTTCTTCCTCCGGGCCGTTCAGGTACTCAGCCGCGTCCTCCCCAATAAGCCCCGAGAGATCGTCCGCCTCGTCGGCTTCGTCCTCCAGCGCGGGCATCACGGCCGGCACGGCGTCGTCCCGCAGCAGGTACTCCGCCACTTCCTCGTCCGTGAGCGGGCGGGTATAGGCGGAGGCCACAAAGCCGTAGTCGCCCTGGTAGGACACATAATACCAGCCGTCCTCCGCGTCCAGCACCGGCAGCACCGTCCCGTCGGGGAGGGAGTTCAGCACCTCGCCCGTGCTCTGGGCCGTCTGCCGCAGGCTGACAGCGTTGATGGTCGTTATGACATAACTGCCCGCCGTCGCGGAAGCCCGGGCCGGCACGGCCCCCGTCAGGGGCAGCAGCATCAGCGCCAGCATCAGCGCAAGCAACCGAACGTTCCTCTTGTGAGTTCGCAGCATGTTCAGCACCTCATTCGCAGTTTGTTCCAAAGACCTTCGGGAAAAACGGACGCCGTTTCCGGTCCCGTCCGCGCCTACACTTCTTCTTTTGCATTATATTACAGCTTTGTTACAAAGTCAATTCATTTGTTAATTTTTTACGAACAATATATTTCGTCACTGAACGATTCGACTCGGAATCGTAATGATTATCGGGCATCGAAAGAAGGCGGGACGCTCCTGCGAAAAATGGCTCTGGGCCTGTCTGCCGCACGGCGAGGATGACCGACGCATAAACGGCGCAAAAGGCCCCCGCAGATGTGCACGGGTCAGGTGAAAGCAGTATGGTGTCCAGAGGCTCAACCAAATAAGGGAGCCCCTGCGCGCCCGGCTGAGACTCCCCCGGCAGGCGCCTGGCAGCGGTTCATCCTGCCGGCGCCGTTTCGTATTATGTGACAGCCGTACGGTATCGGTCTTCCGACGGCCGGGTTCAGGCCTGATCTTCCGCCTGCTGCGCCGCCTGCCCGTCCAGAAAACGGCGCACGCGCAGGGAGGCGGCGTAGGCCTCGTTTTTTTTGACGCCGTCGGCGGTCAGGGCCTCGCGCGCCTCGCGGAGCGTCTTTCCTTCCATTAGATAGGAAAGAAGGCGAAGCTCCGCGGGCAGGGGCGGCGCCGGTTCCTCCTTTTCAGGCAGGGGCACGGCCCTCAGGTCCAGCACCAGGCAGTATTCCCCCTTTTCCGCCTTTTCGTTTTGCCGGAGGGCTTCCAGCACCTGGGAAGGGGTGCCGCGCAGGGTGAGCTCGTGCAGCTTGGTCAGGTCGCACGAGGCGGACACCCGGGCCTGCGGCAGTTCCTCATTAATGGCCTCCATCAGCCTGATGATGCGGAAGGGGGACTCGTGGATCACGGCGCCCTGAGTGCCGATCATGGAACGGAGCTTTTTCCGAAGCGGCTCCCTGTCCCGGGGCAGAAAACCGTAGAAGGTGAATTCGGTCAGGTCAAAGCCGCTGACCGAAAGGGCCGAGGCCATGGCGGTGGGACCGGGCACGGCGCAGACGGGAATGCCCCTTTCGGCGCATTCCCTGACCAGAAACGTACCCGGGTCTGATATGGCCGGGGTCCCGGCGTCCGTCACCAGGGCGGCGTCGATGCCTTCGTCCAGCATTTTCTGGGCGATGCGGGCCGCCTTGTCCTGCTCGTTGTGCTGATGGCAGCTGGTCAGCGGGGTATGGATATCGAAATGGCTGGTCAGCTTCATCGTCACCCGGGTATCCTCCGCGGCGATCAGGCTGACGCGGCGCAGGATCTCGACCGCCCGGGGGCTCATGTCCCCCAGGTTGCCGATCGGGGTCGCCACCACGTAAAGCATGGGTTACCTCCCGTGGGATCAGAGTTTTTCGACGGCCCTGAGCAGGGCGCTGTGGGCGCGGCTGTTGCGGGCGATCTCCTCGGGGCAGGGCTTGACCGCACCGCCGAAGAGCACTTTAGCCACCGGCTTTTTCCCGCAGGTGCACACCGGCGCCTTCGGCGGGCAGACACAGGGAAACTGCAGCTGCCGGAAGGTCTGCTTGACCAGGCGGTCTTCTATGGAATGGAAGGTCAGCACGCAGAGCCTGCCGCCGGGCCTGAGGAGGGACACCCAGTCCCTGAGGGCCTGGGCGAGCGGGGCAAGCTCGTCGTTGACGGCGATGCGGACGGCCTGGAAGGTGCGGCGCGCGGGATGGCCGTCGTCCTTGCGGCGGACGGCCTTGGGAATGGCGGCGTCCACCACCGCGACCAGGTCGAAGGTGGTTTCAAGCGGCTTTTCCCTGCGCTTTTCCACGAGCTTTTCGGCGATGCGGGCTGCCCACCGCTCGTCGCCGTAAGCGTACAGGATCCGGGTGAACTCCTCTTTGGAAACCGTGTTCAGGTATTGAGCGGCGGTCTGGCCCCGGGAAGGGTCCATCCGCATATCCAGCGGGGCGTTTTCATGGTAGGAAAAGCCCCTTTCGGGCGTATCCAGCTGGTAGCTGGACACGCCCAAGTCCAATAGTCCCCCGGACAGCACGGTGCCTTCGGGCAAAAGGGTTTTTACGTCGTGGAAGTTGCCGTGAACGGCGTGAAAGCCGCTGAACGCGGCCAGACGGCGGCCGGCGGCCTCGATGGCTGCCCAATCGCGGTCGATGCCGTACAGGGTCCCCTCCCCCATTTGGCGAAGGATCCCCTCACTGTGGCCGCCGCCGCCCAGGGTGCCGTCCGCGAAGACGTCACCCGGGGCGGGGCGCAGACAGTCCAGCACTTCATTGAGCATCACCGACTCATGATAGAACGCGGCCATATCAGTTTTCGTCCAGGTCCTGGATGCGCTTGGTCAGCGACTGCAGCATCTGGCGGCTGTTTTCAAGCTTGGCTTTTTCGTTTTCAACCAGGGCCGCGGGGGCCTTGCCCACGAAGCCGGGGTTATTGAGCTTGCCCTCGGAGCGGGCGATCTCCTTTTCGAGGTTGTCCTTTTCCTTGAGGAGGCGCTTCTTTTCCTGGGCCAGGTCCACCAGATCGCCCAGGGGGATGAAAAGCTCACCGGCCGGGCAGACGGCGCTGACCACCTTGCCGGACACGGTTTCGCCCGCGCCCAGCGTTTCCATATGGGAGACGCCGGCCAGGCGCTGGAAATAGGGCTCGGCGCCCTCCAGGGCATCCGCCCAGCCCTCAGCCGGACACACCATGAGCCTGGCGCGGTGGCCGGGCTGGACGTTAAGTTCGGCGCGCTGGTTGCGGATGACGCGGACCATTTCCATGATGCCCTCCATGCGGGCGCTTTCGGCCGGGAAGACCCATTGGGTCTCGTAGGCGGGCCACGGGGACGACATGCAGGACGCCATCAGGCTGTCGGGCAGATGACGGTAGACCTCCTCAGTGATAAAGGGCATGAAGGGATGGAGCAGGCGCAAAAGCCCGCTGAGCACCTTGAGCAGCACGGCCTGCACGGCCTTTTTGCGCTCGGGGTCCTGCCCCATCAGGCCGCTCTTGGCCAGTTCAATATACCAGTCGCAGAACTCGCTCCAGATGAAGTCATACAGCTTCTGGGAGGCCAGACCGTAATCGGCCTCCTCCAGGTTGTCGGTCACCTGGCGGACGGCGTCCATGTAGCGGGTCAGGATCCACTGATCGGCCAGCTCCAGCTTTTTGCCCTCCAGGGATTCGGCCCCGTCCAGGTTCATCAGCACGAAGCGGGAGGCGTTCCACACCTTGTTGGCGAAGTTGCGGGCCATCTCCACCTTTTCGGTGGAATAGCGGGTGTCGTTGCCGGGGCTGATGCCCAGCACCAGGGAGAAGCGCAGGGCGTCGGCGCCGTAATCCCGGATCACTTCCAAAGGATCCACGCCGTTGCCCAGGGACTTGGACATTTTCCGGCCCAGGGCGTCGCGCACCAGGCCGTGGATGACCACTTTTTTGAAGGGGGTCTGCCCCATATGCTCGATGCCGCTGAAGATCATGCGGGCGACCCAGAAGAAGATGATGTCGTAGCCGGTCACCAGCACGTCGGTGGGATAGAAGTATTTGAGGTCCTCAGTCTCGTCCGGCCAGCCCAGGGTGGAGAAGGGCCACAGAGCGGAGGAGAACCAGGTGTCCAGCACGTCCTCGTCCTGGCGCAGGTGACGGCCGCCGCACTTGGGGCAGACCGTCGGATCTTCCCGGGAGACGATGGTTTCACCGCAGTCGTCGCAGTACCACGCGGGGATGCGGTGACCCCACCACAGCTGACGGGAGATGCACCAGTCGCGGATGTTTTCCATCCAGTTCATGTAATGCTTGGAAAAGCGCTCCGGCACAAAAACGGTCTCCCCGTTTTTCACCGTCTCGATGGCGGGCCCGGCCAGCGGGGCCATTTTGACGAACCACTGGCGGGACACCATGGGCTCCACCACCGTATGGCAGCGGTAGCAGGTGCCGACCTCGTGGCTGAGCGGCTCCACGTTCTTAAGGTAGCCGCCCGCCTCCAGATCGGCCACGATGGCCTTGCGGGCTTCCAGGGTGGTCATGCCGGCGTACTTGCCGCAGTCCAGCACATGGGGCTCGTTGACGGAGGCCTTGCCGGAGGCGAACAGCTCGTCCGCGGCGGCCTTGTCGCAAGCGCCGGTCATATGGCCGTCGTAGGTGAAGACGCGCACGATGGGCAGGCTGTGGCGCTGGCCCACCTCAAAGTCGTTGGGGTCGTGGGCGGGGGTGATCTTGACCACGCCGGTGCCCTTGGTCATATCGGCGTGCTCGTCCAGGACGATCGGGATCTCCTTATTGAGCAGGGGCAGGAGCACATGGCAGCCGTGCAGGTGGGCGTAGCGGGGGTCTTCGGGGTTGACGGCCACGGCGGTATCGCCCAGCATGGTTTCAGGCCGGGTGGTGGCCAGCTCCAGCATTTCGCCGGTTTCCCTGACCGGGTAGAGCAGGTGCCAGAAATGGCCGTCCTTTTCCTCGTATTCGACCTCAGCGTCGGACAGGGAGGTATGGCAGCGCGGGCACCAGTTGATAAGCCGGTTGCCCCGGTAGATCAGGTCCTTTTCGTACAGGCGGACGAACACCTCCCGCACGGCGCGGGAGCAGCCCTCGTCCATGGTGAAGCGCTCGCGGCTCCAGTCGCAGGAGGAGCCCATGCTGCGCAGCTGGCGGGTGATCGTGCCGCCGTATTCCTTTTTCCACTCCCAGGCGCGGCGGAGGAATTCCTCACGGCCCAGCTTTTCCTTGCTCAGGCCCTCCTTGCGGAGCTTGTCCACGATCTTGACCTCGGTGGCGATGGAGGCGTGATCCGTGCCGGGCAGCCACAGCGTGGCGTCCCCCTTCATGCGATGATAGCGCACGAGGGTGTCCTGCAGGGTATTGTCCATGGCGTGGCCCATGTGAAGCTGGCCGGTGATGTTGGGCGGCGGCATGACGATGGTGAAGGGCGTCTTTTCCGGATCCCGGTGGGCGGTAAAGGCGCCGGAGGATTCCCAGCGCTCGTAGGTTTCCTTTTCGATGCTCTGGGGGTTATAGGTTTTTTCCATTTCAAAAGGCGTTTGGGACATGGTTCACACCCTCCTTCAGCGTAAAAAGACGATCAGATACAGGACAAGCGCGGCGGCGGAGGCGCCGATCTTGATCTGCAGGCTGCGTTTGAGGACCGTCTGCCCGTCCGGGCCGAAAAAGCGCGCGGCGATCTTTCCGGACAGGAAGCAGACCGCCAGCAGCACAGCCAGCACGACGAGCAGTATGATTTGACCGGCCGACATGGTTTCCTCCTTAAAGACTGGCTGACGGCATTTTTTAATGAGGCAGGCGGCGGGGCCGGTTTTTCCGCGGCATAATGCCCGCTGCCGATTTTGGGGGACGGCGCCGGACCGTCCCTAAATTCAAATCAAAAGCAAAACCGCCCTCATATCCCTCTGTGGGATACAAGGACGGTTTGACCCGTGGTACCACCTTGATTCACGGCGAAAGCGCCGCCTCTGGGCGCTGTAACGGGCGCTCCCGCGCGGCTTTGGGGGCTATGGCCCTTCAGCCGCGCCCTGGGCGGACGACCTTTCGCGCGTCTGAGACCCGCCAGCGGCTTTCAGCCAGGGCCGCTGTCTCTTTTAAAATGGGCTCAGGATGCGTTACTTCCTTCCGCTTCGATCAGGCGTTCTTCTTTTCCTTGGCGGTCATGTCGATGACCTGTTTTCCGTCATAATAGCCGCAGTGCTTGCAGACGCGGTGGGCCAGCTTATACTGGTGGCACTGCTTGCACTCCACGATAGCGGGCTGGGACAGTTTCCAGTTCGCACGGCGGCTGCGGCCGCGTGCCTTCGATACTTTTCCCTTCGGAACAGCCATGTTTACACCTCCTGATCCTTAGTCAGCAATTGCTGCAATGCCGAAAAAGGATGGACGGTCGCCGTCTCCTTCTGGCAAGCATGCGTGTCATCCGGGCCCTCGAGGGCCTGTTGTTCAGAGCAGGCGTCGCACACCAGGCGCATCGGCAGATCCAGCACAGCCAGCGTCAGCGCCAGCTGCCCAAGATCCGCTTCCTTGCCCTGAAAGGTCATCTGCTCTTCATCCTCCGTGGGCGCAGGGGATGTATCGGACAGCCGGTCGATATGGAGGAAAACCTCATCGAACGGAACGTCCACCCGATGCACGGCCGGCGCCAGGCAATACGCGCAGGCGCCGCGCGCCTCGGCCGTAAAACGGCCTTCCAGCATCAGGCTGTCCTCTTCCAGCATGAACGTGCCGTCAAACACGGCAGGCGCCGGAAAAGATATCGTCTCCCCGAAAATGCGCTGCGGCGGTATGGCCACCTCGTGGCGGAAAGGAATCCGTTCCCCCGGCCGTAAAAACGCCTGTGAAACATCCAGCAACGCAGTCCCCTCCCCGTTTCGTGACCGTTCCATATTATACGACAAGCCGATTTTCTTGTCAACCAATAAAATTCACCGGCTCACGCCACCAATAAAATTTTCCAGCTCACGCATGAAAATCTGCCGGCTCATGCATGAACATAGTATTGATATCCTGCTGCGTGTTTCCTGTTGATTACGGTTTCGCTTTATGGTAAAATGAACATGGAACAGGAGAGAATACTCAGATACCGGCAGGAGGAAAAGCATACAGGGATCGGCTGTTCAGCTTCATTTTCGGAAGTGAAGAGCACAAGGACTGGACGCTGAGCCTGTATAACGCGGTCAACGGTTCCTGTTACACGGATCCGGAGCTGATCAGCATCACCACCATCCGGCAGGTGCTGTATCTGGGGATGCACAACGCCGTATCGTTCCTGATCTCGGGCGAGATGAATATGTACGAGCAGCAGTCCTCCTATAACCCGAACATGCCGCTGAGGATGCTGCAGTACGCTTCGAGCCTGTATGAAAAAGACCTGCTGTCCCGCAAAAAGAACAAATACAGCAGGACGCTGGTTTCTCTGCCGGTGCCCAAGCTGGTGGTCTTCTACAACGGAAGGGACGAAGAGCCGGACGAGCAGACGCTGCGGCTGTCCGACGCGTTTGCGGAGGAATTGCGGGACGAGGCAGACATCGCGGTGCGCGTGCGAATGATCAACATCAACGCCGGCCGCAGTCCCGGGATGATGAGGGCATGCGAGCCGCTGAACGAATACGCGTGGATCATCGACAGGATTAGGACCTATGAACAGATCGTGGGACTGGAGGAGGCTATCGACCGCTCCATCGACGAAATGCCTGCCCGATATAAACTGAAACCATATCTGGACGCGCACAGAGAAGAGGTGAAGAATATGCTGCTGACAGAATACAACGAAACCGCTCAGATGGAACTGTTCCGGGAAGAGGGTCGGGCCATGGGACGGGCTGAAGGGCGGACTGAAGGAGAAAACAGAATGGGGGCCCTGATCAGTTGGCTGCTGAAGGCCGGAAGAAACGCCGATGCTCTGAAAGTGATCCAGGATCCCGGATACCGTGAGCAGATGTATCAGGAAATGGGCCTGAGCCCCGGCAACCCCTGAAAGGAAAGCGGCAGCAATAAACATCATTAAAGAGAGGAAACAGCATGGAAGGCATCGAAAAAGTGTACCAGTTTCTCAACGAGACGCAGACGTATTTCCTGGCGACGGCGGAGGGAGATCAGCCCCGGGTAAGGCCTTTCGGAACGATCCTTATGTATAACGGCAGGCTGTATATCCAGACCGGAAAAGTAAAGCCCGTTTCAAGGCAGATCAGCGCAAACCCCAAGGTGGAGCTGTGCGCGTTCAAGGACGGCAAGTGGCTGCGGCTGAGCGGGGAGCTCGAAAATGACGACGACCGCGGGGCCAAGGAAGCGATGCTTGAAAAGATGCCGTCCCTGAAGGCCATGTACAGCCCCGACGACGGCAACATGCAGATGCTGTATTTCAAGTGCGGGACTGCCGTATTCAGTTCCTTTACCGAAGCGCCCGAGCAGATCTGCTTCTGAGGCAGCACATAACAGGACAGCATCAGGCCCCCGCTCTGGCTAAAGCGGCGGCTCAGACTGTCAACAAACCCCCTGTTTTTCTGAGGAAGCAGGGGGCTTTTGTTGTAAGAAGCGCAACAGTCCCCATAGAATCTTAAGGCTGCTTCAGCAGGTCATTGTAAAATTCCTTGATCGTTTTGAGCGCTTCGATGCTGCCGCTGCCGTTTTCGTCCGAGTAATCAAAACAAGGAATGATGTCATTCATTTTGTCCAAAATCATGCGTGTTTTGGCTGTCCTTGCTTCTTCGGACGGAGCGGAAAAGTGATCGCCGTAGATCCTTTCAAGAAATCTGAGCTGCTGCTGACAGGTTGTTTCTCTGGCAATGAATGCCTGGCTGGTCGCTTCCGCGATATGACCGGCGTCATCTTCGCCGCCCTGATTTGCTATGGCTTCCATTGTCCCGGCCAGTTCCTTCATACTGAGCATTTCCTGCCGGATGGCATCCATTCTGTTCAGGAGGCTTTCCACGGTCATCCCGCTCGGGCTGGTGCCTGCGTTTTCTGTCTGCTTACTGTTTTCCATTTTGTCGTCCCCCATTTGGTCCGGCGGACACGCAAGACAGACTGGTTTTTCATCCGGCCAGCGTGCCCTGCCTTTTTTCACAAAATGTCGGCTCTTTTCAGCCACGTTGATTCAAATACTGTCCCGTTATCGTCCGCCACAATAACGTTTTTCCGAAGGGTATCATCACCCTTGCGGCGTGCGCCTGCTGTTTTTTTGATGGGTGCCGTCCCCAGGGCTTATTATCGCTGCAGGTAAAGCAGATTTTTCAGTCAGGAAGAACAGGAAAATCAGAAATTGCGTCCGTGATATTGAACAGTCACAACATACACCGTTTTCTTCTGTTCATCGATTTTGTAAATGGCTATATAAATGTCGATGAGAAGCTGCTTATAGCCCTGACCGGCATACCGGCCTTCCAGCCGATCCTGATACGAGGAAGGAAACGCTTCCAAAGACTTCAGCGCGTCCCATATCCGGTCTGTCTGGCCTTTCGCTTTTTCAGGCGAAAGCTTTTCCAGAGCAATATATGCATAAATGTCATCTATATCACGATAGGCTCTGGGATACAGCATCACTTTATAGGTTTTCATAATACTTCATATCGAGGCTTGCTTTTGCGGCATCCAGCGAAACCGGCCCGGCTCCTTGTTCAGCTTCCTTTTCCGCCTCACAGATCACCTGATCGATTCGATTGATCCGTGCAAAACGTTCATACAATTCTGCGCTCATCACAACCAGATCGCTGTAGCCGTTTTTCGTGATAAAGATCGGTTCCTGCATTTTATGTGCCAATTCTGAAATTTCGCTCGTGTTCCGAAGATCCCGGATCGGCATAATTGTCGGCATACGATCACCTCCATTGTTGTGCAATAATTATAGCATAATAATGTCACGATGTAAAGCCGCTTCGCAGCTGGCAGAAAGATATTTCAATAAACAGAGCACCTTGATGCAAACCAAATGCTCAAGCCAAATATATCATGAATCGGCGTGTTTTGGGAGGCAGAATCCGTGATTGATTCCGCCGATTCGGCCTGACAAACGCCTTCGTCACTGTTCCTGTACAGCTGACAGCTTTCGCGCCGGGCTTCAGCGCCGGGAACGCGCCGTTCAGCGTTTCCGAGGCCTCTGCCGGCTGCGGAGAAGGGGGGGCTCTGCCGCCCGGGGAAAAGCCGGCGCAGTAGGCGGGACAGGCGCAGAGCATGGGGAATCACTTCCGGAGAGGATAAAAGACAAGCGCCGCCCATGTGATATGCTCCCTTCATGCGGCAGTTTCTTTTTTACTGTCCGTCATAAAGGGAGCATATCATGATGAGACGCTCGATCGCGGCGATCGCATTTATACGTAATATCGGCCGTCAGAAGTCTTATGAATGACGCCTCGGCGGACAAGTGTTTCTGTGATGCGCTTAAAACCATTGGGATTAATGACTCCGGCATCCGCAAGGGTTTTGGCTGTTTGCTCCGAAACCGCGCCGCAGGTTTTCAGGTTTTTCAGAATGATATTCCTGCGGATCAGGGGAATTGGCGGAAAGAAAGCCACTTCGATGTCCTCCATGCGCAATGGTTCAGAAATAGAATACGTCCTCGAATTTCTTCTCCAGAGCGATGCACAGTATCAGAGCGAGCTTTGCGGTCGGTGAAAACTGACCCGTTTCAATTGAACTGATGGTGTTGCGCGATACGCCAACCATTTCCGCAAGCGCAGACTGAGACAGGCCCTTCTCGGTCCGTATATCCCTGAGCCTGTTTTTCAAAATCAACTGATCGTCCATCGTGCCACCTCTTTATTTCATCAATTGCAGTATCCAGGCAACGAGAAACGCCACTGCGGCAATTACGTAGATGATCGAAATATACAGTTCGTGCTTTTTACGAAGCTTCAGATATTTGCGAATGAAGATCGCCGAGCATCCTGCCATGACAGCGAAGAAGATCCCGCTGTTCATCCGGTCGTATTTGATTGCTTCCACCACAGATACAAAAGCAAGTAAACATACCGCGACAATCCAGCCAAAAACAATGCTTGATCTGGATACTTCAAGACTTGCGACATCCTGTCCGCGGTTCTCCTGTCTGCTTTTTTCCAGGATTTCATCTCTGTTCATCATGAACCCTCCTCTTTGCCAAGTTCGCTTGGCATGTGCTTACTATATCACCGCCAAGTACACTTGTCAATACATTTTGCAAAGTTTTCTTTGCAAAGGCTCGCAGGAGGGCGCAGAGATGCCGTCCATCCGGCCTGACAGGAACCCCCGTCACGGTCCCTGTCCGGCTGACGCTCCCCAAAGCAGGCGCGGCCCTGGCGAAAAAGAGCGCAGCGCACCCATGAGAGGGGTAAGCCTTTGAAGCACAGCAGGCTTACCGTTCTTTTTCCGAACGCAAAAAAGGCCGGAAACCCGGTTATCCAGGGCTCCGGCGGTTATCAACCGTCCATTTCAGCTGGATGTTTGAATAAGATTGTCAGATCAGGGAAGGCATTCGAAAGCGTGCCCGTGAACAAGGTGTTGTCTAAAGCGGCAGGGGCTTAGGGAATCGCTGTTTAAATGAACAAAACAGACCGCGGCACCTCATCCGTCCCGGCAAAAACAGTTGAATTCACTGACGTTATTGATTCTGCCAGTCCACCACCAGGGCCTGCCGGCCCGTTCGTCGGTGAAAACAGGCCACTGGCCTGTTTTCCGGGCCCTCCTCACCCCCTCAAGGGGAAGGCTTTGGGAGATGCTTACCCAAGTAAGCCAAGGCCTACCGCTCGTTCTTCGGTGAAATCGGTCCACTGGACCGATTTCCGGGCCCTCCTCATCCCCTCAAGGAGAAGGCTTCGGGAGGTGCTTGCCCAAGTAACCCAGGGCCTGCCGGCCCGTTCGGTACTGAAAATGATCCACTGGTTCATTTTCCGGGCGTCCCTCACCCTCTCGAGGGTAAGGCTTTAATCAGCGTTTCCTTAAAAACACCATTGTGAACGGCGGGCGAAGCCGGGTGCGGATGACTGTTCATGCTGACGGCTCAAAAGATGCCCGCGGATGCAGATGAAGCAGATGCAAATCTTGATGAGCCTGCCGGGAAACAGGATCAGTCTGCCCGCCAGACGTTGATGGTCAGGGCGCCGTCCTGGGCGGTGGCGTCGAAGCGGATGGGAAAGTCGTAATCGTTGCGGATGATGAGGTTGAGGGCGGAATTGCCCACGGCGGCATCCACCCCGTGAGGGAGATAGGAGGCCCCGCTGGGGCCGTGCGGGCGGCGCTGAAGAACGGAGACGCCGGGCAGCTGCAGGACGGTATTGTACAGCGTCGAGGATACCTGGCAGGTGCCGCCGCCGTAGTTGAGCTGGGTGGTGCCGTTGGCCAGCATCGGCGCGGGCTGGTAGCCCACGGAGGCCTTGTAGGGGCCGACCTGTTTGTTGAAGTTGAGCCGCTCCCCGGGCGCCAGCGTAATGGCGTTGAGCCTTTGACAGGCCACCTGGAGGTTCACGATGCGGTTGACGTTGGCGTCGGTCTGCTTGAGGTTATAATAGGAAGTATAGATGGCCAGCGGAGCGTCCAGCAGCGTATCGGTGGGGCTTCCCTGCACCTGGATGAGGTCGGTCAGCAGATCTCCGCGGATATAGCCGTACTGGCGCTTGAAGATGACCTTGGCCCAGCCGTTTTCAAAGCCGATCAGGCCCACCTTCGCGCCTTCGTGAAGGGTGATCAGCGCTTCGCCCGATTCTTGCGGCTGCGGCCAGACGGACAAATCGCCGCCGGCGGTGGTCAGGTACGCATAAATCTCCACCCCGTAGGGCGGCGTATTCACGTCGTCCACCGCGCGGACGTTTTCCACCTTGTCGCGCAGAAGATAACCGTAGCTGTCGAAGCAGCGGACGTACAGGTATTTGGGATCAAAGCCCAGGATATCGACATAGTAGCCCTTGCGGACATAGCGCACGGTCTTCCCGTCCGGCTGGTCCAGTATTTTTCCCGTGGCTGACACGGAGGCCTTGTACAGCACTGTACGGCTTTGTTCGTCAATCTCCGCCAGGGCGATTCCCGATAAAAGAAGCAGGCAGATCAGCGCCGGAAGGAACCGCTTTTTCATCAGGCATCATCCTCCCGGTAGATGGCGATGAACAGGCAAAGGTCGTGGCAGCTGGCCTCGATGCGGATGGGAAAATCATATCCGTTGGAGAAGCGGAAATTGAGGTCTCCGCTGGAAGCGTCCACCCCGTGGGGCAGATAGGCCGCGCCGTTGGCGCCGTGGGGATGGCGCTCCAGGACGTTGAGGCCGGGCAGCTGGAGCACCACGTTGTACAGCGTGGACGAGATCTGGCACGAGCCGCCGCCGTAGCCCATTTTGGTGACGCCGTCGATCAGCACCGGGGCGGGCAGATAGCCGTTGGCCTTGGAAAAGGGGCCGACACTGTCGTTGAAGTTGAGGGATTCGCCGGGCTTCATGACCCTTTCCAGGCGCCGGCAGGCGACGACCAGGTTGTTGATGCGGTCGGGGTTGTCGTTAAAGAAGGTGCAGTAGGCGGCCAGGGGGGTTTCGCGGTCGCCCAGGGAAACGTTCCCGGCGACGGGACGGATCTCATCCAGCATCCGGGAGTCGATATAACCGTAAAAACGCTTGTGCACGAGCTTCATATAGCCGTTTTCCGCGCCCAGCAGGGCCACTTTGGCTCCCTTGGTCAGCACGTCCAGCACCTCGCCGTCTTCCTCGGGGGTGAAAAGGACCGGGGTATCCCTGGTGATGACGGCGGTGTAGGTGAAGACCTCCACCCCGTAGGGCGGGGTGTTTTTCGGATCCAGCGGGGTCACCTGGTCCACCCGGTGGCGGAGGATATAGCCGTAGCCCTTGCCGTAGCGAATCTCCACCCAGCCGGGAAAAACGGCGGTGACCTGCAGCTTGTCCCCGGCGCGGTAATAGGCGAGGCGTTTGGACAGAATGTCCATCTCCGCGTACACGGACGTGGTGGAGGTGGGGTAATTGCGGGTGATGATCGCGTCGTACACGACCGGGCGCAGCGCCTCTTCGGCGGCAAACGCGGAAAACGCCGGGCACGACAAAAGCAGCGCCAGACAAAGGATTAAAATACGGCGTAATATATCGCGCATGGGAATGATCCTCCGAAAGACTCAGGGAATGAGCGGCTGCCCGTTTTTTTGGGCCGCCTTTTCCATTATAGCACAGAAACCGGAGGATGGAAGGGGCGATCAAAGGATCGCGGATAAATTTTTACACGCGGAAAAAAGGCCGGTGTTACGTTTTTGCCGCCGATTCCCGTTTCCCGCGCTGTACAAAAACGGTTTGGAATGCTATAATGAACCCGCGTCCCGCACCGATACAGGCGGGATACGGGAAGTGAGGCAGGAATTTTTCGGTTTGAGGAAGCAGGGTTTTTGTAAAATGCGGGGACGGAGGGGATTTTCTGTCCTTAAAGGCGGACGGCTTAAACGGGCCGCCTGTTTGCTGTGCGTTAACCTGCTGCTAATGTCCCTTTTGCCCGCATGCGCGGCGGAAGTGCCCTATGACCCCTATCAGCCCCAGAACCTGGACCCGGACCACCTGACCTGCACCTCGGCCATCCTGATAGAGGCGGACACGGGCGAGGTCATTTTCGAGAAGAACGCCGACGCCACCATCTACCCCGCCTCCACCACCAAGATCATGACCACCTACTTAGGGCTTTTGCTCAACGACCCCGACCGGATCGTGACCGTCAGCCCCGCGGCGGTGGACGTGCCGTCCGATTCCTCGGTGATACCGATCAGCATCGGCGAGCAGGTGAGATTAGAGGACCTGATGTACGCCACGATGCTGATGTCCGGCAACGACGGCGCCAACGCCATCGCCGAGGCCGTGGGTGGCAATATATTCAACTTTGTCAACCTGATGAACAACGCCGCCCAGAGCTTCGGCTGCACGGGCACCCACTTCGCCAACCCTCACGGCTATCACGACGAAAACCATTACTCCACCGCCCGGGACATGTGCACTATCGCCCGCATCGCCATGCAGAACGAGGGCTTCAGGGATATCGTGAGCCAAGCCACCTATGTGATGCCTGAGGACAATATCTTTTCCCAGCGGACCCTGACCACCAACAACCAGTTTCTGAACAACACCAACATCGACACCTATTACGCCGACGGTATCGGCATCAAGACCGGCAACACCCGCGCCGCCGGCTACTGCTACATCGGCGCCGCAAGGCGCAGCGGCGTCACGCTGATTTCCTGCGTGTTCCACGCCTCATCGGATTCGGCGCGCTATACCGACACCATCAAGCTGATGGACTACGGCTTCACCCAGTTCAAGGGCGTTTCCATCCGCGATCTGTACCGGGACAACCCCAAGGTGGTGGATATCGCCCAGTACGCGCTGGACGACAGCGGGCTGGGGAAGCTGACCCTGGCGCTCAACCTGCTCAGTTCCGAGGGGTCGGACACGATCGTGGTTTCCGCCCAGAACAGGGACTATCTGACCCATCACCTGAGCGACATCACCATCACCGAATACACCCGGGGCTTCACCGCCCCGGTGACCACCGGCGAGGTCATGGGCACGATGACCTATTACAACAGCCTGGGCGAGGCCACCGTGTACGAGCTGGTGGCCACCCGCTCCATCGAGCGGCGGGAGCGGATCGCGCCCACGCTGGACGAGATCGCCGCATATTCGGAGAACGACCCGAACCCCTTCCCCCGCTTCACGTTCGAGTTTGCCCTGCTGTATATAGCACTTCCCCTGCTGGCTGTGTACATACTGTTCCGCCTGATCCGCGGGCTTTTCCGCCGCAAGCCCCGCAAAAAGAAAAAGCTCGGCAGCATGGAGCCGCAGAACAGGTTCTACAGATGATATCGGTTTACACCTGATCCATGTGCCTCTGCGGGCGGCTTCTGCGCCGCCTTTGTTCCAGCCGTCTTCACCTTACAAATACACCCCGCCCCGGCGCTGCCTCAAGCGGCGCAATCAGGGCGGGGATCGTTTTGTTTCACTTATCCGAGCTTCAGTATTTCCGTCCCGGCCAGGAGGACGATGCCGATGCCGTGGGTGTCGTTTAAGTTCCAGCCGAGGCCGTGGTAATAGCGGCGGGAGAACGAAAAGCCGGAACCGCGGCAGACGCCGTAGAGATTGCCCTGATCGTCCACAGCATAGTGGGCAATGCCCTGCCAGGCGCGCCGGGCGGCTGCCAGGGCGGAGGCTGATTCATCGTCAGAAGAATACCAGCCGTGCCTCACACCCCGGAGGAAGGAACAGATCATCATGGCGGTGGCCGAGGTTTCAGGATAGGAGGAGGGATCGTCCAGGATCTGGTGCCACAGGCCGTTTTCGTCCTGCAGGGCCAGATAGCCCGCGGTCAGGCTTCGGAAGAATGAGAGCAATTCCGGCCTGAGCAGATGGTCCTTAGGAAGGGCCTCCAGCAGCTCGCTCAGGGAGAAGATCACCCAGCCGTTTCCCCGGCTCCAGGGGATGCCGTTGTGTACGCCGCGGCGCAGGCAGCGCATATGGGCCATGACCTGCCTGTCTTCCATGTAAAGCAGCTCTTTGTGGAAAAGCATCTGCCGGGCGGCAAAGTCCAGCGGTTCATTCAGTCCGCTCACTTTAGCCCAGCGGCACAGGAAGGGCACTGACATATACATATCGTCTGCCCAGACGGTATCGTCCCGGCGCATGAAGGCGCCCCGGGGGGTGCGGGGCTGTTCATACATCATATAGCGGGCGATGCGCTCGCCCAGGCGGAGGGCGTCCGGGCTTGAGCGCCCCAGGGCGCGAAGTGTCATCGCGCCGAAGGAGCCGCAGTCGTCCAGCGCGTCCAGCCAGCATATCTGCTGGTTGACCCCGGCGAAGCCATAGCGCCCGGTGTCGTATTCGGCGTAAGCCTGGATCTCCACCGTCTGGCGGACGTGGGACAGGACGTAGGCCCTGAGGGCATCGTCATGCAGGGCTTCCGCCATGGACAGCATGCCGTACAGCGTCACGCCCAGCGGATAGGTCCACCGGCCGAAGAGCGGAGCCTCGGCGTAGGGGCGCAGCGCCGTGCCTTCAAGCGCCGGCCGCCAGACGCGGGGACAACCGCCGGACAGGTATACCCGCCCCAGGCCCCGGCAGTCCCCCATTTCTTTGGCCAGGGGGCCCAAGACCAGGGCGGGGCCGCAGGCCCCCCGCGCCGACACCGGAAGGAAGAAGCCAGTTTTATTGTCGTTTAGGACCCGGTACATCGCGTCCAGTTCCCCGTACATCAAAAGCTCGTGATGGCCCGCGACAAGGGGCTCCTTCCCCTGTTCCCTGCCATCGGGCAGGAAGCGGACGCCCGGGGCGGAAAGCCAGGAGGGGACCTCCGCTTTTCCCAGGGAGAAAGCCGTCCACAGGGCGAAAAGACCGGGCTGCGACAGGGGAGGCCGCCTCAGGGAGGGCAGCCAGTCCTGAACGCCTGATTCATCCCAAAGAGAGGCGGGCTCCCGGGCTTCGTCCCCGCTGAGCAGACGAAAGAGGAAGCCGGACTCCCCGTCCCTTTGGGCGAAGGGCTGATAAAAGCAGCAGGGCTCCCACTGGGGCATGGCGTTGCGCATCCGGCAGCCGAAGCCCAGGAGGGTCTTTTCGCAGAGGACGGTAAAGCGGTTGAGGCCCTTTTGCAGCCTGACCGGAAAACGGCAGGGCTCACCGCTGCGCTCCTGCGCGCCGTCGGACGAAAAGACCGTTTCGCCATTCAGCAGCACAAGCGTTGGACCTGCGCAGCAGACGACGAAGGCGGAATTCCTGGGCGCCGGGCAGAGCAGTTCGCCCAGCGCCGCCGCGAACACGCCCAAAGGGGCGTCCGGAAAGCGGCGCTCAAAGTCGAAATGATACCACGCGCCCCGGTCGGCCTGAATGCCGGTTTCGTCAAACAGCCGAAAGACGTACGGGGCGGGCGGGTTGTCGCGCAGGTATTTGTCCGCGATCAGGCGCAGGACGGAGACCGTGTCCTTACAGCTTGCCATAGCGCCGCGCGCCGGGTCAAAATAATAGTCCATATCATTCCTCCAACCGCCGGCCGTTTTCAAAGTCCATCAGGAGGCGGCGGCCGCCCGTCAGGACCTCCACGGGGCTGCCGTCGAAGGGGGCATGGCACTTAGGATGATCATAGCGCGGATAATCGTGCAGGGGGATCTCCTTTCCGTTGACTGTCAAAGGTTTGCCCCAGCCGAAGGAGAAAAGCCCCCTGGACGGGGAAAGATAGGTGAAGGAATGCGTGTCCCCCACGAGCACGGCCCCGGCGAAGCTTTCCACGAAGCTTTCGAAGCTGCCGGATTCTTCAAGGGAGCCCATTTCGACCGCCCACACGTTCGCGTGGCCCTGGGCGATATATTCGTAATCCGGGGCCTGATCGTATTTTTCCTGCCAGTTTTCCGGGTAGAGCAGACGGAAAAGCGCGGGATCCTTTTTTTCCCAATAGGCAGGTTCCAGGGAGCGCACGGCGATATAGGCGTTCCCCCGGCGGCCGAAGAGGAAGCCGTATTTTTCGGTGTATTCGTCCATTTCGGCGCGGGGAAAATAGAGGTGGGAATACAGGTAATCCACAAAGTCGGGCTGGATGCGGTAGATGCAGAAAAGCACGTTTTCATGCTGCGCGGCCCGGGGCAAGAAGAGGTTGCCCGCCCAGCGGTTGGGCCTGCCCGCGTATTCCAGGGTGGCGGGGCTGGTGGTGAACACGACGGCCGCGCCGCCCAGGGACGCCGTCCAGGGGTGCTGCTGGTAGCCCATGCGGCCCTTGCGGAAATCCTGGGCGCAGCTGAGGATATAATCCGGCGTGCGGCGCGTCACGATGTCCACCTGGGTCATGGCGGTGAAATCCGGCGCGTCCGGGCAGGGTGCGCCGGCCTCGTCGCAGAGGCGGTACCGTTCCAGGTAGGCCTTGACCCGGTTGGTCATCCAGTTCCAGATGGGGAAGACCTTCAGGGAGTTTTCGATGCAGACGCGGTCGGAATAGGTCTGCATGCCCCAGAAGAACATGATGTTGTCAAAATCTTTGGGATCCACGCCGCAGGCGGCGGCGTCCGCCGCGTCCACGCTCATGCGCTCCCGGAAGGTGTCCGACCCCGGACGGTGATAGAGTTCGTAAAGCGCCCCGGGGCAGACATAGCCGTTTGCCGCCAGCATGACCGCGCCGCCGCAAAGGCCTGAGACCGAGCCCTCGTCGAACAGGTAGCGCATGGCGTTGGAGCAGTCCTCCAGGTCGGGATTCAGGATAAAGCCGGCGTAGACCCTGCCGTGGGTGGTGGGCAGATGGCCGTGGAACCCGTGCAGGGCCAGGTCCAGCACGATCAGGTCGATCATCATTTTGCTCTGGACACGGACGTCCTCATCACGGGCGAACACGGTCAGGTTGATCAGGCCCAGGATATCGTCCATATAATAGCCCTGGGTCAGCCATTCCGCGTAGCCGAAGCGGGCACGCCATTTAAGCCACCTGCGCAGGAAGGTGAGCCCATGTACGCGGTGCTGCTCGCCTGTCATGCCGTTGTTGGGAAAGACCCTTTCCGGGAAAAGCTGGCCGGCCAGGTACTCGGCGCTGTGGTAGAGTATCTGGTGGTTTTCGGTAAAATAGCAGGAGTGGACCTCGCCGGGCTCGTCGAGCCAGTATTTGAAGCCGACGAGGCTTTCGGTGATCTCCTCCGCCAGGCCTTCGGGGAAATAGGGCGCGTCCCGGTGCGCATACAGCATGCGGATCAGCGCGGGGATGGTGAAATCCGCGCAGTCCAGCCGGGTGTCGATCCTGTTAAGCGCCTTTCTGATGATCGGGACGCGGATGGGCGGGGTCTCAAGCCCCTCCCTTTTGAGCTCCATCAGCGCCAGGTCGTAATAAAGCCCCTGAAACGAGTCAAACCCGTGGTAGGCGGTTTCGCTCAGCGCCTTCTCCCGGTCAGGACACATTTCCTTCTGGCCCTGGGCCATTACTTCGCTGAGATATCGGATGCGGTCCATATCGCTTCCTCCTCTAAAATGAGTGACTGTTCAGTTTCACTGAACAGTCACCGCATGGGGGACTGGCGTCCCCCCCTACGGAACCCCCCTGCAGATTTGCCTGTCGTCCCTTCGGGAGCCAAAGGCCCAGGGCCTGCCGGCCCGTTCTCGCTGAAAACAGGCCACCGGCCTGTTTTCCGG
>CADAQF010000022.1 GCA_902790015.1 uncultured Eubacteriales bacterium
CGTAAATTTGAGCGAAGTATACTTTGCCGGAACACAAGCCCAGGCGGAAGCGATCCAGATCGGCACGGGGAACAATTACCTAACCAGCGCTAACTGGCATTTTGGGGCCGTACTGCCTGATAACATGACCACGCTGACCCTGCCGGCTTCGCTGCGTATCATTGAAGAAGAAGCGTTTGCGGGCGTCACAGCCCAGCAAATCATTATCCCGGCTTCTGTTCAGACCATCGGGAGCAGCGCTTTTGCCAACTGTCCGAATCTGCTGGTAGTATACTTCGAGGGAACGTCTGCCGATATTGCAGGCGACCTCTTTACCGGATGCAGAAACAATGTAATGATCAGTATTCCCGCAAACAGTACGCTTGCATCCTGGGCAAATACGCATGGCGTACAGGTCATCTACCATTGACCTTAAGTATCGAACAGTAAAAAAGGCTGCTGCACTGGCAGGTTGTGCAGCAGCCCATGTTCCGGTATTATAATCTCGCAATCACGCGGTCCAACAGCCCCCGGAAGGAGGCCTGCACCTTCTGGCCGGCCTCCAGCACCTCCTGGTGGGTGATGGGCTGGTCCAGGACGCCGGCGGCCATGTTGGTGATGCAGGAGATGCCCAGGATCTGCATCCCCGCGTGGTTGGCCACCATGGCGTCCGGCACGGTGGACATGCCCACAGCGTCCGCCCCCAGCAGGCGGATCATGCGGATCTCCGCCGGGGTCTCATAGCAGGGGCCGGGCATCCAGCAATAGACGCCCTGCTGAAGCGTGAGCCCCATTTCTTTGGCGCTGTCCAGCGCGATCTGGCGAAGCTCCCGGGAAAACACACGGCTCATGTCCGGGAAACGGGGGCCAAAGCGCGGGTCGTTGGGGCCGGTCAGGGGGCTTTGGCCGGTCAGGTTGATGTAATCGGTGATCAGCATCAGGTCGCCCGGGGCAAAGGCCAGGTTCACACCGCCGGCCGCGTTGGTCAGGATCAGCTTTTTGACGCCGAGGAGACGCAGCACGCGCAGCGGGAAGGCGATCTGCTCCAGCGGCACGCCCTCGTACATATGGATGCGGCCATTCATCATCAGCACCCGCTTGCCGGCCTTTAAGCCGCTTACCAGCTTGCCGGCATGCCCCGGCGCGGTGCTTATGGGAAAGTGGGGAATATCCATGTACTTGACCTCGCGGATATCCTCCATCTCCGACGCGTAATCGCCCAGGCCGCTGCCCAGCACCACGGCGATCTCCGCGCGGCCTACACGTTCCTTTGCATAATCCCGGGCCTCTTCATAATCCTGATAGGTCATTTGGATCATTCTCCCTTCAGTTCGCTCAGGAAGGACTTGGCGCCAAAGCGTTCGGGAAGGCCGAAGTATTCGGCGATGGTGGCGGCCATATCCGCGTAGGTGGAACGGTCCCCCAGATCAACGCCGGTATTGAGCGCGCGCGACCAGCATACGATGGGCACGTATTCCCTGGTGTGGTCCGTTCCCTTGTAGGTCGGGTCGCAGCCGTGGTCGGCGGTGATCATCAGCAGGTCCTCGTCGTTCATCAGGGCCATCATTTCGGGCAGCTTGCGGTCAAAGTATTCCAGCGCGTCCGCGTAGCCCTGAACGTCCCGGCGGTGGCCGTAGGTGCTGTCAAAGTCCACCAGGTTGACATAGCACAGGCCGTTAAAGGGGCGCTTCATCAGTTCAAGCGTCGTATCGATGCAGGCGGGGTTTCCGGCCGAATGGACGGTATCCGTAAGCCCCTTGTGGGCGAAGATATCTTCGATTTTGCCCACGCCCAGCACGTCCAGCCCGTTTTTCTTCATCACGTCCAGTATGGTTTCCCCGGTGGGCTCCAGGGAAAAGTCCCTGCGGTGGGGGGTGCGGACGAAGGCCCCGGCCTTGTTTCCCGTGAAGGGGCGGGCGATCACGCGGCCCACGCCGTGCTTGCCCTTAAGCTGCGCCCGGGCGATCTCGCACATTTCGTAAAGCCTCTCCAGCGGGATCATGTCCGTATTGACGGCGATCTGGAAAACGCTGTCCGACGAGGTGTAAACGATGGGATAGCCGGTTCTCAGGTGTTCCTCGCCCAGTTCGTCCAGGATCACCGTGCCGGAGGCGGGCTTGTTGCCCAGGGTTTTGGTGCCGATGGCCTTTTCGAACGCTTCGATCACTTCGGGCGGAAAACCTTCCGGGTAGGTCGGGAACGCCTCGGTCAGCGTGACGCCCGCCATTTCCCAGTGGCCCGTCGTCGTGTCCTTTCCCTTGGAGCATTCACGCGCGCGGCCGTAGGCCCCGCAGGGATGCGGGATGGGGGGCAAGCCGGTGGCTGCGATATTTCCCAGGCCCAGCATGCGCATCATCGGCATCCTGAGGCCCACTTTTTCATGGATATGCTTCAGCGTGCTGGCGCCGGCGTCTCCGTATTCCGCTGCGTCCGGAGCCTCCCCCGCTCCCACGCTGTCCAGTACGATCCAGAGCAATCTGCGGTTCATGATGGATTCCCCCTTTCAATTTACACCATTTTACACTTTATTCGCCGATTTGAAAAGTTTTTTTTCAGGAGGACACGATATGCGCTGCACCTGGCTGGCCACCGCCGCTTTCGGGCTGGAGGGCCTTGTCAAGAAGGAACTGACGGAACTGGGCTTTTCGGCGCGGGCGGAAAACGGCTGCGTACGCTTTGAGGCGGAGCCGGCCGAAGCGTTTCGCGCCGCCATGTGGCTGCGGACGGCCGACCGCGTGCTGCTGCTGGCGGCGGAGGGCCCGGTCACCACGTTTGAGGAGCTTTTCCGCCTGGTCCGCGGATGTCCCTGGCAGGAATTCATGCCCCGGGACGCCGCTTTTCCCGTTTCCGGCAAATGCGCAAGGAGCAGGCTCATGTCCGTCAGCGACTGCCAGGCCATCACCAAAAAGGCCCTGGCGGAGGAAATGATGGCCTACTATCATATGCCCTGGTGCGAGGAAAGCGGCCCGCAGTATCCCGTGCAGGTCTCCATCCACGCGGACCACGCCCGCATCACCCTGGATGCCTGCGGGGACGCGCTCAACCGCCGCGGCTACCGCACCTGGAACGGGGAAGCGCCGCTCAGGGAGACCCTGGCGGCCGCCATGATTTTGCTTTCTCCATGGGACCACAAGCAGCCCCTGCACGACCCCTGCTGCGGCACCGGCACGCTGCTGATCGAGGCGGCGATGATCGCCTCCCGCCGCGCCCCGGGGCTCACCCGTTCGTTTCTGATGGAAAACTGGCGGATGCTTGTGAAAAAGGACGCCGATCGCGTGCGCAACGAGGCCAAGGCCGCTTTCACCCCGGCGGACATTCCCCGCATCACCGGCACCGATATCGATCCCAACGCCCTGGAGCTGGCCGGCCGCCACATCCGCCAGGCCGGGCTTGAAAGCCATATTTCCGTTTCCGCCTGCGACCTGAACAGCCTGAACGTGCCCGCCCCGGCGCCGCTTTTCGTAGCCAATCCCCCCTACGGCGAGCGCCTGAGCGACCGAAAAACCTGCGAAAAGCTTTATCACGGCATGAGGGAAATGGTGAACCGCCACCCCGGCAGCCGCCTGTGCGTTCTGACCGGCCATCCCGGCTTTGAACGCGCCTACGGCCGCCGCGCGCAAAAAAAGCGCCGGCTGTACAACGGCCGGCTGGAATGCGAATATCTGATATTCTGAAAACGGGGCTGCCGCGTTTTTTGCCGGGCGCTTCAGCCCCTTCAAACGGAATGTTTTTTCCCGCAAAGCTCCGCGGGCGCATGCAGACGGCAGGCGCCTGCGGGATCGGGTATTCAAAACGCATAACCGGACTGCCGGAAGTCTTTGTTCACCCGCCCGGCAGAAAGTCCCCGATCTCCCCCAGCAGCGTTCCCAGGCTATGGTATTTGCCGGAGTAGATGACGGGGTCGAGCACGGTCAGGTCCACATCGAACGTGTCCCTGCAGGAAAGCCTTTTGTCCAACTGGATATTGAGGATCTCACAGAAGAAAGTGGACGAAAGGCCGGTCTGCACTTCCTTTTTGACCCGGCATTCATAGACCCAGCGGCTTTCGTCCAGGACCGGCACGTCCAGCGTTTCTCCGCGGACAACACGGCAGCCGGACACGTCCTTGAGCCCGTCCCGGGCGTGCCGGGTGCCAAAGAAGTCCATCAGGGGCAGCATGTCCCGGCTGACCAGATTGGCGCTGAAGATGCCGGTCCTGCGGACGTTTTCCTTTGTCCTCTTGGTACCGAACATGCTGATGACCAGCAGATACCCTTCTTCCTTTTCCTGTGTGACGCTGACCCAGGTGATCGGAGCGAAGTTGGCGGTGCCATCTTCATTGTTGGTGCCGATGATGAACGCGGGCTGAACGCACATGGAATAGACGGGCTGTACAGATCTCCTCGCGGCCATTACGTTTCCTCCTCTTTTTGTTTTTCATTTGCTTTTGAGCGCCTGATGCTGATCAGCTTCCCGGCGGCGAGCCCCTCGGCCGAGATCAGAAGGCCTATGGGGAGCCTGGTCAGATCGGGCCAGGTCACGTTTCTGAAGGCCATTTCCCCGGCTGAAAAATACGCGGCGTTTCCGGACAGGGCGTACATGATGCCGAAGACCGGAGCCGCCAGATACATGAATTTTCCGAACCAGCCGCGCAGGGCGATGATGCAGGACGCCGCAAAGAAGGTGACCGGCAGGACGGCCCACATAACGGCCAGCCCGTAAGCATTCTGGTCCACTCCTCTGTTGGTCAGCATAAAAGCGATCAGCGCCAGCGCCCAGATCCCGAGCGTCGTCATAAGCAGGATCAGCTTGGATTTTCGTTCGTTGCTTTTTACCGCATTGGTGCTTTCTTCCAGATATTCCCTGTAAGACTGCTTCACAGATGATTCCTCCTTGAGCAGGCGGTCCAGGCTGACGGAGTATATTTCGCTCATCCTGATGATGCTGATGATGTCGGGGTAGGTTTTCCCGTTTTCCCAGTTCTATACGGTCTGCCGGCTGACGCCGAGCGTCTCGGCCGCCTGTTCCTGAGAAAGCCCCGCGCCGTTTCGCGCGCTGCGGATGATGGATCCTATCTCCATGTTCCTGTCACCTCATATCGATTTAAAATATGGTGTCCGTTCCGGCCGGGAACAGCTCAAGGATACCGGGCCGCCGGCCTCAAGTCTATCAAAGTTTTGTTACATTTGCGTGTTTTCCGTGTAAAAAAGCTTTTACATTGCGTACTTGACGGTATTTACGTTAAATGATATAACGGGTGCATACCACGGAAGGGGCAGAAAATTCCCTGAGCGCCCCGCAGCCGGATGAAAGGAAGTTATGGCGCATGCTTAAGGATTATACCTTTGCCTACGGCGAGGGAACCGTCACCGCGAAGCTGCCGCAGGAGCAGGTGCTGGGGGTCCTCAGAGGAAACCCGGTCCCGCCCCTTCAGGATATCAAAGCGGCGCTTGACGAGGCGCTGGATCATCCGGTAGAGGCGGCTCCTCTGAGCGCGTTTGCACGGCACGGTCATCGCGTGGCCGTGGTCATCAGCGACATCACGCGCTTTTGGATGCGGCAGGACCTGGTGGTGCCTCACCTGATACAGTATCTCAACGACCGCTGCGGGGTGCCGGATGAGGATATCGTCATCGTCGTGGCCACCGGCACACACGCCCACGGGACGGACGATGAGCTTAAAAAGCTCATCACACCCGGCATTTTTGCCCGCGTCCGCGCCGTGTATCACGACTGCCAGGCCGAAGACCTTACAGACATCGGCACGACCCCGCACGGCACCCGGGTGCTGATCAACCATGAGGTGGCGGCGGCGGACCGGGTCATCTGCCTGGGCGCGTGCGCCCACCACGTGATGGCGGGCTACGGGGGCGGTAGAAAAAGCATCCTGCCCGGCGTCAGCGGCCTTTCCACCATCCGCCACAACCACCTGTTTTCCCTGGATGAAAAGGAATTCCGTTCAAGCAGCCTCATCGGCAACTGCGTGACGGACGGCAACCCCCTCAACGAGGATATGTGCGAGGCCGCGGGGCTTGTGCCCCACCTGTTCATGATCAACCTGGTGATGAACGCGGACATGAAGCTGGCCGCCATATTCGCCGGGCATTATCTCAAGTCCTGGGAAAAGGGCTGCGAGATGACCGACAGCGTCTACAAGATCCGCGTGCCCGAAAAGGCGGACGTGGTCGTCGCCAGCTGCGGCGGCTATCCCAAGGATATAAGCCTGTACCAGGGCACCAAGTCCATAGACAACGTGGAGTTCTGCCTTAAAAAGGGCGGGACGCTGATACTCATGATGGAAGCGCGGGACGGCGGCGGGCCCGAGGAATTCTTCGGCTGGAACAAAAACCTGCTGGACGGCACGTTTGAACAGCGCCTGAGAAACGATTTCACCATTCCCGGCTACATATTCCTGCTGAGCTGCGAGCAGGCCCGGCGCTACCGCATCATGCTGCTGACCACCATCCCGGCAGAGGACCTGCGCCCCATCGGCATGGAGGCCTACGCCGACATGGACACGCTGCTTGCCCACGCGGGGCTGGACGGCAAAACCATCTACGTCGTTCCCAACGGCGCCACGGTCATGCCGATGGCGGACAGCTGATCAATCATAGACCGAACAGACGCAGGCAATCACAGAACCGTTTTCACAGGAGGCCATATGTCCTATTTATCCAAACGGATCAAGGGGCCCGCGCCGATGAACCTCGACGTGGGCGCGCTCAAACAACAGTATCCGGACCTGATCAACCTGAGCATCGGCGACACGGATTTTACTACCGACGGGCGCATCATCGACGCGGCCTTTGAAGACGCCAAAAAGGGCCATACCCATTACGGCCCCCCGCAGGGGGACCCGGAGCTGATTACCGCCGTGCAGCAGGCCTGGCGGGAAGATTACGGGCTGGACATCCCCCGGGAGGAGATACTGATCAGCGCCTCGAGCTGCCTGGGCATGGGGCTTTTGATGCTGACGCTGATCGACCCCGGCGACGAGGTGCTGGTGCTGAGCCCGTTCTTTTCAGTCTACCGTTCTCAGGTGGAGCTGGCGGGCGGCGTATGCGTCGAAGTGGAAACCCTGGAGGAGGACGGCTGGGCCGTCCGCGAGGAGGCGCTGGAAAAGGCCGTCACCCCGCGCGCCAAGGCGATCATACTGGACAACCCCTCCAACCCCACCGGCGCCGTCTACAGCCGCGCGTCGCTTACGGCGATCGCCCGGGTGGCCGAAAGGCACGACCTGCTGGTGCTGGCCGACGAGATATATACCAAGTATCTTTTCCGGGGCAGCTTCATCCCGTTTTGTTCCCTGCCCGGCATGAGAGAACGGACGGTGACGCTCAACAGCTTTTCCAAGAATTTCATGATGACCGGCTGGCGCGTGGGCGTGATCATCGCGCCTGAGGAGATCCGCCGCGCCGTGCAGGACGTGAACGCCGGCATGATCTATTCCGCTCCCTCCGTTTCCCAGCGCGCGGCGCTCAAAGCCCTCCAATTACGGGACGAGATGGAAAAGCTTTATATCAGCACCTATCAGGAGCGTGTATATTATGCAGCGGAATGCATAAAAAGCATCCCCTTCATGCGGCTTTCCCCCGTGCAGGGCACGTTCTATATCTTCCCCGATATCACCTTAAGCGGCCTGGACGACCGGGCCTTCTGCCGGGAGCTGATCAGCCAGGCCCATGTGCTGGCCCTGCCCGGGGCAGACTTCGGCAAGGCGGGCGAAGGACACATCCGCATCGCCTGCACGGTGCCCAAAGCGCAGCTGGGCGAGGCCTTCCGCCGTATCGCGCAGATGCGGTTCTGACAAAGAAACGCTCTTTCTCCTGTCGTTTTTTTGTTTTTTTGCCGGATGGGTATTTACTTATTTCCGGTTTTGTGTATAATCATTCAGGGCGGGTATACCCGCTGAAAGCAACACTCAAAACGGAGGAACAATGATATGAAGAAGCTGTTTGCCTTGCTGCTGGCTGTTTCCCTTCTGATGTCTCTGGCGGCTGCCGCGGGCGCCGAAACGGGGCTGGAGGCCATCAAGGCCAAGGGCAAGCTCGTCATGGGCACCGAAGCCACCTATCCGCCCTATGAATATCTGGACGACAACGCCCAGTTCGCCGGCTGCGACATCTGGCTGGCCCAGCAGATCGCGGAAGCTTTGGGCGTGGAGCTCGAGATCCAGGACATGTCCTTTGACGGCATCATTCCCGCCGTGCGCGCCGGCCAGATCGACATCGGCATCGCCGCCTTCACCGTGACCCCCGAGCGCGCCGAGGTGATCGATTTCAGCGAACAGTACGAGCTGAGCAACCAGCTTCTGATCGTCAAGGCCGGCAACGCCGAAAAGTATTCCGCCAAGGACGCCATGGCCGGCCTCAAGGTGGGCGCCCAGCTGGGCACCATCCAGTCCCAGCTTGTATCCTCCGCCCTGCCGGATTCCGAGCTGTTTGAACTGCCCACCTATCCGGAGCTCGCGCTGGAAACCATCAACGGCAACATCGTCGGCTTCGTGGTCGACCAGGCCGTGGGCGAAAGCATGATCGCCTCCAGCAACGGTCAGCTGGAAGCCGCCAACTTCACCTTCACCAAGGAAGAAGCTTCCTTCGGCAAGGCCGCTGTGCTGGCCAAGGGGCAGGATGACCTGCTGGCCGCCATCAACGAGGTCATCCTCCGCGTGGTGAACGACGGCACCTATCAGGCCGCTTACGACGCCGCCGTGGCTGCCACCGGCACTGAAGACTGATCGATCCTTTCAGGATGCCTCACGCCGGGAACAACCGGCGTGAGGGTCTTTTTTTCACTGAAAGCATCACATTTTTCCTGCCCTGAACGCCCTTTACTGAGGGGAGACTGATCCATGTTTTTTGAAACCGTCTGGAAACTGATCACCAGATACGGCAATTTCTTTTTCGAGGGGCTTCGAAACACCCTCCTCATCGCCATCATGGCCGTGGCGCTGGGTACTGTGCTGGGCGCGCTGATGGCGCTGTGCCGCATGAGCAATATAAAGCCCCTGCGCTGGCTGGCGACCGCCTATATCGAGTTTTTCCGCGGCACGCCGCTGATGGTGCAGCTGATGTTCATCTTTTACGGCCTGCCCATGATAGGCATCAGCTTTCCGGAGATATCCTTCATCCCTGATTTTCAGCGCTTCATGGCCGGCATCGTGGCCATGAGCCTGAATTCCTGCGCCTACGTGGCGGAGGTCATCCGTTCCGGCATACAGGCGGTGGATCCGGGCCAGATGGAAGCGGCCCGCTCTTTGGGCTTTAAAAAGGGCGAGGCCATGAAAATGGTCGTCCTTCCCCAGGCCATCAAGAACATCCTGCCGGCCCTGGGCAACGAGTTCGTGACCGTCATCAAGGAATCCTCCGTGGTGTCCGTCATCGGCATCGCGGACCTGATGTTCCGCACCAACGGCGTCAAGGCCAAGACCTACAGCACCCTGGAGTGCCTGTTCGTGGCCGCGCTTTTATACTTCGTGACCACGTTCGTGTTCAGCAAGCTGGTGTCCCTCATGGAAAGGAGGATGTCGCATGACCGGAAATGAGCTGCTGCGCGTAGAGCACCTGACCAAGAAGTTCGGCGGGCTGACCGTGCTGGACGACATATCCACCTCTTTTTCCGCCCACGAGGTCGTCAGCGTCATCGGGCCCTCCGGCGGAGGCAAGTCCACGTTTCTTCGGTGTCTGAACCTGCTGGAGGTGCCCACCTCCGGCCGGATCCTTTTTGACGGGGACGACATCTGCGCAAAGGGCACGGACATCAACGTGCACCGGCAGAAGATGGGCATGGTGTTCCAGCAGTTCAACCTGTTCAACAACATGAACGTGCTCAAAAACATGACAGCCGCTCCCGTCAAGATCCTCCGCATGCCGGAGGAAGCGGCTAAGGAAAAGGCCCTTTCCCTGGTCCGCCGGGTAGGCCTGGAGGACAAGCTGAACGCCTATCCTTCCCAGCTGTCCGGCGGGCAGAAGCAGCGCATCGCCATCGTCCGCGCCCTGATGATGGACCCGGAGGTCATGCTGTTCGACGAGCCTACGAGCGCGCTGGACCCGGAAATGATCGGCGAGGTGCTGGAGGTCATGAAGCAGCTGGCCGAAAGCGGGATGACCATGATCGTGGTCACCCACGAGATGCGCTTTGCCCGGGAGGTCAGCTCCCGCACGCTGTTCCTGGACGGCGGCGTCATCGCGGAGGACAAGCCCTCGCACGAGCTTTTCGACCATCCCGAAAGCCCCCGGCTCATAAGCTTTCTGCAAAAGGTGCTGTGATCCCTCAAAAAACCGGCGGCAGAACGGACATCTATCCGTTCTGCCGCCTTATTTTTTCCGGCGGAGCGCCCGTCACAGCTCTCTCAGCTGCCGGGTCAGATCGCCGATCAGGGTGGTCAGGGAGGCGCTGGTTTTCATATCCTCCGCTATTTTGTCGCAGCCGTGCTGGATGGTGGAATGATCCCGGCGGAAGGCGTCGCCGATCTTGGGGAAGGAAACGTCCGCCACCTCGCGGCACAGGTACATGGCGATCTGCCGGGGAACGGAGATCTCGCGGCTGCGCCGGGGGCTTTTAAGGTCCTCAGTGGTGATGCTGTAATAGCGCGCCACCGTTTCCATGACGTCCTGGCAGGTCAGCTGACGGGGCTGGGCGCGCTGGAATATTTCCCTGAGGGCGTCCTCCGCCAGGGCCGTGTCGATGGGCCTGCCCGTAAGCATCGCGTAGGCGGACAGGCGCTTGAGACAGCCTTCCAGCTCTCTGATGTTGCTGTCCACCCGGGCGGCGATCATCTCCAGCACCTCGGGCTGCACGTCCATCAGCTCGTCCTGTGCCTTGCGCCGCAGGATGGCCACACGGGTCTCGTAATCGGGCTTCTGAATGTCCGCGATCAGGCCCCATTCAAAGCGGCTGGACAGCCGCTCCTCCAGCTTCTGGATCTCCCGGGGCGGCTTGTCGGAGGACAGGACGATCTGCTTGCCGGCGGCGTGCAGGGCGTTGAAGGTGTGGAAAAACTCCTCCTGCGTGCTCTCCCGCCGGGCCAGGAACTGGATATCGTCCACCAGCAGCAGGTCGCAGCGGCGGTAGCGGTCGCGGAACTCCGCCGTCTTTTTCTGCTGGATGGCCATGATCAGTTCGTTGGTGAAGGTTTCTGTGGTCACGTAGCGGACCACGGCGTCCGGATGCTGCTCCAGCACGAAATGGCCTATGGCGTGCATCAGGTGCGTTTTGCCAAGCCCCACCCCGCCGTAGAGGAACAGGGGGTTATAGGCGTCCGCCGGGGCCTCCGCCACGGCCAGGCAGGCCGCGTGGGCAAAGGAATTGGCCCCGCCCACCACAAAGGTGTCAAACGTGTAGCCGGGGATCAGCCCGGCGTCATTGCGGCCGGAGGAAAGCGGCCTGCGCTCCGGGGCGGAAGCCCAGTCCTGCGCCTGCTTCTGCGTCAGGAGCCTGAGCTGCATGGGCTGGCCGGCCGCCTGTGTCAGCGCCTCGGTGAGCAGCTCTCCCCAGTGCTTTTCAACGAACGTATATACAAAATCAGAAGAGGCCTGCGCAAAAAAAGCCTGCTCCCTGATATCCACCGGCTTGAGTCCCTGCTGAATCCAGGTCTGATAGGATACCGAAGACATCTCCGGCCTGACCAGATCGCACGCCTTCTGCCAAAGCAGCTCTTTATCCAACCGACATCGCTCCCTCAACCGGCCCCGGTCTTCGGAAAACACCTGTTAAAACTGCGGATAACTTTTCCGGGGCTTCTTCACTATGTCATGCAGCAAGGAGGATTATAGCAAAAAAACGCCCTGAATTCAAGCTTCCGGGGCCCTCCCAAAAGAACGGCCCTTCCCGCCCGGGCTGTGGATAACTTTATCCCCCGCCGATAGAAGGGACGAGCTTGACGCCGTCCACGGGTAGTGTTTAAAGTCCCGGCTGGGATAAAAAGAGCCCTTTTTATTCCCCGGGGCCTTTCCCAAAAAGATAATAAAAGTCTATTACATTTTCCGGCCGCGGACGATTGCTTTTCTTTCCCAAACGTGCGATAATACATCCTGTATTTCAACCGCGGGGTGCACGGTATGAGCCAACTGAGAACCGCCAAAAAGGTACGCCCGGTCACCATGACGGAGGGCGTGATCTGGAAGCAGCTGTTGTTTTTCTTTTTTCCCATCGTGCTGGGCACCTTTTTCCAGCAGCTGTACAACACCGCAGACGCGGCCATCGTGGGCAACGGGGTCAACAAGCTGGCCCTGGCGGCGGTGGGCGGCACCACCTCCAACATGGTGAACCTGCTGGTGGGCTTTTTTATCGGCGTATCCTCCGGCGCCACGGTCATCATCAGCCAGTTTTTCGGGGCTGAGCAGGAGCAGGACGTTTCCCGCGCCGTACATACTTCCGCCGCCATGGCGCTTTTATTCGGCGCGGCGCTGACGATAACGGGCTCTCTGCTTTCCCCCTGGCTGCTCAGGATCATAAGCACGCCTGCCGAGGTCTACCCCTACGCGCTTACCTATATCCGCATCATCTTCCTGGGAATGATCCCCTCCCTGGTATACAACATCGGCTCGGGCATACTGCGCGCCGCGGGCGACAGCAAGCGCCCGCTCTTTTTCCTGATAGCCGCGTGCCTGACCAATATCGCGCTGGACGCCCTGCTGGTGCTGGTGCTCAAAATGGGCGTGGCCGGGGCGGCCGTCGCCACGGTGCTTTCCCAGACGCTGTCCGCCGGGCTGGTCGCGGGCACGCTGATCAGGCGGAAGGACTGCCTCAGGCTTTACCCCCGGCGCATCAGGATGGAGGTGCCGCTGTTTCGGCGCATCGCCGCCATCGGGCTGCCGGCGGGCTTTCAGTCCGTATTGTACTCGCTTTCCAACATCATCATCCAGCGGGCCATCAACGGCTTTGACACCGACGTGCTGGCCGGGTGGACCGCCTACGGCAAGCTGGACGGCGTTTTCTGGATGACCATCAACGCCTTCGGCATCGCCGTCACCACCTTTGTGGGGCAGAATTACGGCGCAGGCAAAAAGAACAGGGTGAAGGCAGGCGTCCGCAGCTGCGCCAAAATGTCGCTGCTGGTTTCTCTCGTACTGGCTTCGCTGATGTACCTGTTCGGCGGGTCGCTTTACCGCCTGTTCACGCAGGACGAGGCGGTCATCGCCCAGGGCGTGCACATCCTGCGGCTGCTCGTGCCGTTTTATTTCACCTATATTCCCGTGGAGCTGCTTTCCGGCGCCCTGCGCGGCGCCGGGAACACCCTGATCCCCACGCTGATGACGCTGATAGGCATCTGCCTGTTCAGGGTGGTATGGGTGCTCCTGGTGGTGCCGCTTCATGCCACCATCGACATGGTGCTGTACAGCTACCCGATCACCTGGATACTGACCGGGACGCTGTTCATCATATACTATCTGCGCGGACACTGGCTATATACCCGGACCTGAACACTGCGCCCGACGACTACCGCACAGGAGGTATCCCATGCGAAACGACCCCAAATGGCTGCGCGTCCAGTTTATGCCCTCCACCCCCATCGGCCCGGACGGGCGGCGCGTGACCGCTTCGCCCGCGCACGTAAGCCTCAGCCGGGAGGCGGCGCAGAAGGGCATGGTGCTGCTCAAAAATGAAGGAAACGTCCTTCCCCTGGCCAAGGGGCAGGCCGTGGCCGTGCTGGGCAAGGCCCAGGCGGACTGGGTGAAGGGCGGCGGCGGCAGCGGCGACACGACCACGCCCTACCACCTGACTCTGCTGGACGGGCTTAAGGAAAAGCAGCGGGAGGGAAAGCTTGCGCTGTTTGAGCCGCTGTCTGAGTTCTATCAGGATTACGTGGCCGGCGCCTACCGGGAGGGCGGCCTTCCCGGACGGATCGAAGAAGTTATTCCCTCCGCAGAGCTGATCAGGCAGGCGGCTGCCTTCACGGACACCGTGCTTGTGCCCATCTCCCGCCATTCCCACGAGGGGGCGGACCGTTCCCCCGGCAAGGGAGATTACCTTCTGAGCGAGCAGGAGGAAGCGCTGGTCAGGCTGGCGAAAGAGCATTTCAGGAAGGTCATCGTGCTTTTGAACATCGGCGCGCCGGTGGACTGCTCGTGGTTTGCCTCGGACGCGCGTGTGCCCGCCGCACTGGTCTGCTGGCAGGCCGGCATCGAGGGCGGGCCCGCCGCGGCGGACCTGCTGACCGGAGACGCCCTGCCGGAGGGCCGGCTGTGCGACACCCTGCCCGACGGGCTGGACGCCTGGCCGTTTTCGGACGATTTTTTTGCTTCCCCTGATTATGTGGACTACCGGGAGGACATCTTTGTAGGCTACCGCTGGTTCGAAACCATGCCGCAGGCCAAGGCCCGGGTGCTCTATCCCTTCGGCTACGGCCTGTCTTACACCGCCTTTTCCCTGTCTGACGCCTCTGTAACGGAAGCGGACGGCGTTTTCACGGCCAGCGTGCGGGTGAAGAACACCGGCGCGCGCCCGGGCCGGGAAACCGCGCAGGTCTACGTATCCGCTCCGCAGGGGCTTTTGGGAAAGCCCGCGCGGGTGCTGACCGCCTTTGCCAAAACGGCCTTGCTGATGCCCGGCGAAGAACAGACCCTCACCATGACCTTTGCCGCCGGGCGCTTTGCTTCCTTTGACGATACGGGCCGCGTACAGAAGGACGCCTGGGTGCTCGAACAGGGGGACTATCTGTTTTACATCGCGCAGAACGTCCGGGAGGCGCAGGAACCCGCGTACTGCTGGCATCTGCCCCGGAACCGGGTGATAGAACAGCTGTCCGCCCTGTGCGAACCGCGTCACCTCGCGGAAAGGCTGCGCGCGGACGGAAGCATGGAGCCCCTGCCCGTCACCCATCCCGCGTTTGCTCCGGCGCCCAACACGGAGGGGCTTCCCTTCGACGGCCAGGTGCCGGCGGAATGCCCCTTCCCGGTATCCTTCAACGGCTGGAGAGCGCCCACGGTGCCCACGCTGAAGGACGTGGCCGAAGGAAAGCTGACCCTGGATGCTTTCATGGACACGCTGAGCCTGCCCGAAAAGACCTTCCTGCTGGGCGGCCAGCCCAACCGGGGCATCGCCAATACCTTCGGCATGGGCAACCTGCCCAAGGCCGGGATCCCCAACGTGATGACGGCCGATGGCCCCGCCGGCCTGCGCGTGGTGCCCGGTCACGGCGTGGAAACCACCGCCTTTCCCTGCGCCGTGCTGCTCAGCTGCACGTTTGACGAGGACCTTCTCTATCGCGTCGGGCAGGCCGCCGCACGGGAGGTCAAAGAGAACAACATCGGCATCTGGCTGGCCCCGGCCATGAACATCCACCGTCATCCCATGTGCGGGCGGAACTTCGAATACTATTCCGAGGATCCCCTGCTGGCAGGCAAGATGGCCGCCGCCATGGTCAGGGGCGTGCAGTCCGAGGGGATCGCCGCCACCATCAAGCATTTCGCCTGCAACAACAAGGAGGAAAACCGGCGCAACTGCGATTCCCGCGTGAGCGCCCGGGCGCTGCGGGAAATATACCTGCGCGGGTTTGAGCTGTGCGTCAGGGAGGCCGACCCCTGGCTGATCATGACCTCCTACAATCCGGTCAACGGCGTCCGCGCCTCCGAAAACCGCGACCTGCTGACCGGCATCCTGCGCGAGGAATGGAAATACGGCGGCCTCGTCACCACGGACTGGTACACCCTGGGAAGGCAGTACGCTGAGGTTGCCGCCGGGAACGATATCAAGATGGGCTGCGGCACCCCCTGGCTGACCCTAAAATCCGTGCGGGACGGCGAGCTGTCCGAGGAAGCGGTGGACGAAAGCGTCCGCCGGCTCCTTCGTATGATCCTGAAGCTGGCATGACGAAAAAGCGGGGACGCCCTTCACGGTATGCGCGAAGGACGTCCCCGCTGTTTGATCCGCTTAAATATGCAAAAGGCCCATGCCGCGCTGTGTGAATGCGGCATGGGCCTTGAAATTATCTGATTATCCCTTGGCCTGGATGCGGGCGAGGGCGCGCTTGAGCCTGGCCTCGGCCAAAGCGTAATCCGCGTCAGACTGGCTGAGCTTTTTCAGAAGCTCCTGCGCGTGGCTTTCCGCGCGCTTGGCGCGATCCAGGTCGATGTCCTCCTCCCATTCAAAGGTGGTGGCCATCACGCGCACCTGGTTGTCGCTGACGCTCAGCAGTCCGCCGTTGCACGCGGCGCAGCGCTGCTTTCCGTCAGCGTCCGTCACCCTGGCCTCGCCTATCCCCAAAGGAGCGGCGTAATCGATGTGATGGGCAAGGATGCAGATATCGCCTGTGATGGTGCGGACAATAAGCTCCGACGCCTCGCCGTCGAAAACCATGCGGTCAGGCGTCACGATCTGCAGCTGAAAGGTGGCCATGATCACTCACCCTTTTTGGCCTTCTGAACGGCCTCGTCGATGGTGCCCACAAACAGGAAAGCGCTCTCGGGCAGATCGTCGTGCTTGCCTTCGATGATTTCCTTGAAGCCCCGGATGGTTTCCTTGAGGGGCACATACTTGCCTTCCATGCCGGTGAACTGCTCGGCCACGGAGAAGGGCTGACTCAGGAAGCGCTGCACCTTGCGGGCGCGGGAAACGATCAGCTTGTCCTCGTCGCTCAGCTCGTCCATGCCCATGATGGCGATGATGTCCTGCAGTTCCTTGTAGCGCTGCAGGATGCTCTGCACGGCGCGGGCGACTTCGTAATGCTCATGCCCGACGATTTCCGGGCTCAGAATGCGGGAAGTGGAATCCAGCGGGTCAACCGCCGGATAGATGCCCAGAGAGGAAATCGCGCGGCTCAGAACAGTAGTGGCATCCAGATGGGCGAAGGTCGTAGCCGGAGCGGGGTCCGTCAGGTCGTCCGCGGGCACGTAAACTGCCTGCACGGAGGTGATGGAGCCCTTTTTGGTGGAAGTGATGCGTTCCTGCAGGGCGCCCATCTCCGTAGCCAGGGTGGGCTGATAGCCCACGGCGCTGGGCATGCGGCCCAGCAGCGCCGACACCTCGGAGCCGGCCTGGGTAAAGCGGAAAATATTGTCGATAAAAAGGAGCACGTCCTGGTTTTCCCGGTCGCGGAAGTATTCGGCCATGGTCAGGCCGGAAAGACCGACGCGCATACGGGCTCCCGGGGGCTCATTCATCTGGCCGTAGACCAGGGCGGTCTTATTGATGACGCCGCTCTCTTTCATTTCGTTGTACAGGTCGTTGCCTTCGCGGGTGCGTTCCCCCACGCCGGCGAACACGGACAGGCCGCCGTGCTGTTTGGCCACGTTGTTGATCAGCTCCATGATCAGCACGGTCTTGCCGACGCCGGCGCCGCCGAACAGGCCGATCTTGCCGCCCTTGGCGTAAGGGGCAATCAGGTCGACGACCTTGATGCCGGTTTCCAGGATTTCCGTGGAGGATTCCTGCTCTTCATAAGAGGGAGCGGGACGGTGGATGGGCCAGCGTTCCTCCGTCACCGGGTCGGGCTGGTCGTCTATGGCCTGGCCGAGCAGGTTAAAAATCCGGCCCAGGCAGGCATTGCCCACGGGAACGGTGATGGGGCTGCCGGTATCCACCGCCCGAAGCCCCCGGACCATGCCGTCCGTCGCGTTCATAGAAACACAGCGGGCCACATTGTCCCCTATATGCTGCGCGACCTCTGCGACGATCTTGCGGTCACCGTTCATGATCTCGATCGCGTTCAGCAGTTCAGGCAGCTTTCCGTCGTCAAAACGGATATCCAGCACAGGACCGATGACCTGAACGACCTGGCCAATGTTCTGTTCGCTCACGATGTGGTGTTCTCCTTTCCGGCATATCTGTACACGGCCGGGGCCTTACTGCTCCGCGCCGGCAACGATTTCGGTGATTTCCTGCGTGATGGCGCCCTGACGCGCGCGGTTATACTTGAGGCTCAGGGAACTTATCATGTCTCCCGCGTTTTTTGTCGCGGAATCCATGGCGGTGCGGCGGGCTGAAACCTCGCTTACATAGCTGTCGCACACCGCGCTGTAGAGCCGCCCCGCCAGAAAGTCCGGCATGACGTGCGCCAGCGTTTCTGCGGCCTCCGGCTCGTACACGGTGGAAACCGGACGCGGATGCTCCTCCGCTTCGGGTTCCAGCGGCAGAAGCTGTACGGCGGTGACCTCCTGTGAGAGCATGTTGCGGAAGGATGTATAGACCAGCACCACCCGGTCAAATTCAGCGGCGCTGTAGCCGTCGATCAGTCTTTTGGCCAGCTTATAGCAGGCGCTGACCGAAAGCCCCTCAACGTGCGCGTAATCCGCGTTCAAAAGCGGCACGCCGAGCCGCTGGTATTTTTCGATGGCCTTGCGGCCCAGGGGCAGCACGCAGCATGGCTGATTCCCCGCTTCCTGGGCGACGCGCTTGAATATGTTGGCGTTGTAGCCGCCCGCCAGGCCCCTTTCCCCCGCGATGACGACAAAGCAGGTGTTCTTAATATCCCGTTGTTCCGCGAAGGGGACTTTTTCACCCGCGCAGCTCCTCACGGCGGCCTTCATGGCCGCGGAGGATATGTCGGCGTAGGGCTTGCTGTTTTCCATGCGTTCCTTGGCCCTGCGGAGCTTGGAGGTGGCTACCAGCTGCATGGCTTTGGTGATCTGCATGGTGCTTTCCACGCTTTTGATCCGCAGCTTGATATCCTTCATGGACGATCCGGCCATGAAACCCCCTCCTTACTGTCTGGTTTTCAGGAAATCGGCCGTAAAGCCGTCCAGCGCGGCCTTGAGCCTGGCTTCGGTATCCGCGTCCAGCACACCGGTCTCGCGGATTTTTTCCAGGACGTCCGGATATTGGGCGGCCATGCGCTCATACAGGCTTTCTTCATATTCGGCGACGTGCCGCACCTCGACATCCTTCAGATAATCGTGGGTGACGGCGTAGAAGATGCACACCTGGTTTTCCACGGCGACGGGATGATTGCGGTTCTGCTTGAGCACCTCCACGATGCGGGCGCCCTGGGCCAGGCGGGCCTTGGTATCCGCGTCCAGATCGGAGCCGAACTGGGCGAAGGACTGAAGCTCACGGTACTGGCTGTACAAAAGCTTCAGGCTGCCGGCGACCTTCTTCATGGCCTTGATCTGGGCGTCGCCGCCCACGCGGCTGACGGAGATGCCGGGGTCGATAGCCGGCATGATGCCGGAATGGAACAGCTCCGTCTCCAGGAAGATCTGGCCGTCGGTGATGGAAATGACGTTGGTGGGGATATAGGCGGAAACGTCGCCCGCCTGTGTCTCGATGATGGGCAGGGCCGTGATCGAGCCGCCGCCGTATTCCGGCGCCACGCGGGCAGCCCTTTCAAGCAGTCGGCTGTGCAGGTAGAACACGTCGCCCGGATAAGCCTCGCGGCCCGGGGGACGGCGGATCAGCAGGGACAGGGCGCGGTAGGCCACGGCGTGCTTGGACAGATCGTCGTAGATGATCAGCACGTCCTTGCCCTGATCCATGAAATATTCGCCCATCGCGCAGCCGGCGTAGGGCGCGATATACTGAAGCGGCGCCAGCTCGCTGGCCGTGGCGCTGACGACGATGGTATAATCCATAGCCCCGGCGGCAGTCAGCGTTTCCACCAGCTGGGCGACGGTCGAACGCTTCTGGCCGATGGCCACGTAGATGCAGATGACGTCCTTGCCCTTCTGGTTGATGATGGTGTCCGTTGCGATCACGGTTTTGCCGGTCTGACGGTCGCCGATGATCAGCTCGCGCTGGCCCCGGCCGATGGGGATCATGCTGTCGATGGCCTTGATACCGGTCTGCAGCGGGACGGATACCTTCTTGCGCTGTATGATGCCGGGGGCGTTGCGCTCGATGGGGCGAAGTTCGGTGGTGTCGATGGGGCCTTTGCCGTCGATGGCCTGGCCCAGGGCGTTCACCACGCGGCCGATCAACTGATCGCCCACGGGAACGGACACAACGTGGCCGGTCCTTTCCACCGTGTCGCCCTCGCGGACGCCCTCGTCGGAGCCCAGCATAACGATGGCCACGGAGTTTTCCTCCAGGTTCAGCGCCATGCCGTATTCGCCGTTGCCAAAACGCACCAGCTCGTTGGCCATGCACTGATCCAGGCCGGTCGCCCGGGCGATGCCGTCACCGATGGTGATGATCGTTCCGGTATCGTTCTGGGCGATTTTATTGCCATAATGCTTGATCTGTTCTTTGATCAGTTTGGAAATCTCTTCAGGTTTCAACTGCATATCTGTCTGTCACCGCTTTCCTCTGAATGGCTGTGGCTGATGCTTCAATCGCTTTGAATGGCCTGCCTGATATCCTCCAGCCGGTGGCGGATGGTATTGTCATACCGCCGCCCGTCCAGCTGCAGGAGCACGCCGCCCAGGACCCCGGGATTCGTGCATTCCTTGAGTTCGATTTCCCTGCCGGTCATCTTCCGGAGCTTTTTGATCAGTGCCTGCCGCTGCTCGGGCGTGAGCGGCCTGGCTGTCGTGACCTCCGCCTCACTGATGCGGTGGGCCTGCTGATAAGCTTCGCGGTAGGCGCTTACGCAGCTGTCGAATTCATAGACCGCTCCGCGCTCCACCAGCAGCTTCAGGAAATTGAGCACATAATGGTGGACCTGGCCGTTCAGCGCATTGTCCGCGATCTGCACCCTTTCTTCCTTGGAAATGGACATGTTGGACAGCAGGCGGACAAAATCCGGGTTATCCCGGAACAGCCCCTTCAGGGTCTCCAGTTCCGAAAGAACCGGCTCCGTCAGGTTTTCCTCCGCGCAAAGCGCATACAGGCCTTCGCCGTATTCCCTGCCAAACTCTGTCAATCCTTTTCACCCACGTTCCTGATAAAGTCGTCCACAAAACCGTCGTAATCCCTGGCGTTGATCTCCCGTTCCACGACCTTGGAGGCGATATCCACCGCCAGATCCGAGATTTCTCCCCGGACGTCCTGCAGCATCTTCTTTTTCTGCTGGGCGATCTCCTCGTCCGCCTTCTGGCGGGCGCGGGAGGCCTGGGCGTTCGCCTCGGCCAGCAGCTGATCACTGCGCTTCTGGGCGGTCTGCACGGCGTTCTTGACCAGCCCGTCCGCCTCCTCGCGGGCGGAGGCCAGCTTCTGCTCGTATTCCTGCTTCATCTGGTTGGCCTGATCGCGGGACTGGTTGGCGTCGCCGTAGATCCGGTCCACCTGGGCCTGGCGTTCGTTCATCACCTTCTGTACGGGCGCGAACAGGAAACGCTTCAGGATGCGGAAAATGATCAGCAGGTTGATCAGGGAGATGAGGATCTGCCAAATATTGACAGAAATGATGTCCAATGACTGTACCATGCTCTCAAACTCCTAATGCGTGTGTAAGAATCAGGAAATCTCCCCGGGCGGCGGATCAGATGCCGCCGATGCCGAAGGAAGCCATGGCGCTCTTGAAGGCGCTGATAAAGATGTTGGGTGCCACAAAGATCAGCAGGATACCGATGACCAGGCCGTACAGACCGGTGGTTTCGGCGATGGCGCAGCCCATGATCATCGTGGAAGTGACCGCGCCGCGGCTTTCAGGCTGACGGCCGATGGCCTCGCAGGCCTTGGCGACCGCGTTGCCTTCGCCGATGCCGGGGCCGATACCGGCGATCAGGGCCAGACCCGCACCGATGGCGCAGCCGGCAAGAATAAGACCAACAGCCAGACTTACATACTCCATGAAAATACCTCCTCCATATTGAGCCCCCTTGCAGGGCTTGGAAACAACATTGATTTCAGGCGGCTTCCAGATTTTTCTTCTTTTTGGCCATGCGCGCGTTGTACGCTTCCTCGTCAAAGCCGGTGGCGATGTACAGCATCGTAAGCATGGCGAAGATGAAGGCCTGCATCAGGCCGCTGAAGATATCGAAATACAGCGACAGGATGGCCGGAAGACCGATCTGCAGGTAGGGGAACTGGCCCAGCACGCCCGGGAGCCAGCCCAGGATCATGCGGCTCAGGCCCTGCAGGGCATAGGCCACGAGGGTGGATATGACCACGCCGGACAGCACGTTTCCGTAATGACGGAAGGACATGGACACGGGCGTGGCGACCTCGCCGATGATGTTGAACGGCGCGAAAACCGGGACCGGCTCAAAGAAGCCCTTGACATAGGGCCATACGCCGCCCTTGAGCTTGTAGTGCGTGATCAGGATAAACACCAGTATAGCCCAGCCCGCCACGATGTTCATATCCGACGTGGGCGGGAAAAGCCCCAGGAGGCTCGAAAGGCTGGAAAAAGCCGAAAGCGCCATGATGCCCGCCACAAAGGGGGCGAAGGCCATGAAGCGCGGCCCCATGTTTTCCCGGATCAGGCCGTTCACCTTGTCCACGATCCATTCGGCCAGCAGCTGCCGTTTGGAATTCGGAACCACCTGTATGCCGTGGGTCAGATACAGGCACAGCCCCAGAATGGACAGTATGACCGCAAGGGAATTGAACTGGGACGCCGTGATCGGCAGATCCATCACCGGCATGGGGATCGTGAAATAGATCTGCGCGCCGGAAATGGAGATCCCCTCCGAGCGGGGCGTGGTCAGCACCTTGAGCGCCATGACCGCCACAAACGGCAGCACCATCAGCAGTATCAGGAGAATATCCACCACACGCGAGCGTGTGTTCTTGTTCACGTTCCTCATCAGCCTCCTTTATTCATCCGGGCGCCGATCACCCGGATGACCAGCCCGGGAAAAAGCAGCGGGATCAGCGCGGCATAGGTGTTGAACCAGGGCAGCACCACGCCCAATACGGCGACAGCTCCCAGGCCCAGCATGCGCAGGGCGTAGGACAGGCGGTAGCGGCTGCGGCCGCGTCTGGCCTCTTCGCTCAGGGGAGGATCCTTTTCATCATCGCGGTCGGAACTGGCGGCGCCGTCTTCCCCGTCGTCTTCCGTTTCATCGGAGGGCATCGCCGGCATATCGTTCGCCGCCTTCTGGAGCGTCAGCGCCATCAGATAAAAGTTGATGACGGCCGTGGACGCGCCCAGCAGCGCGCCGGTCAGCACCGTCCAGTCAAATTTGCCGATGATCAGGAACACGGAGATCATCAGCACCGTCAAAAGCCCCACGCCGACAGCGATCGCCCTTACCTGAGCCCGGACAGCGGGTTCCATCTTCATAGGACGCCTTCCTCAGCGGTTATTTGGTGCCGAACAGGCGGTCTCCCGCGTCGCCCAGACCGGGCACGATGTAGCCGTGCTCGTTGAGCTTTTCATCCAGCGCGGCTACGTAAATGTCCACGTCCGGATGCTCGGAGCGGACGCGCTCAATGCCCTCCGGCGCGGCGATCAGGTTGACCAGGCGGATGTTATTGCAACCGCGCTGCTTGATAAAGGTGATCGCGGCACTGGCGCTGCCGCCGGTGGCCAGCATGGGATCCAGCACGATCAGCTCCCGGTGCTCGGCGTCTTCAGGCAGCTTGCAGTAATATTCCACCGGGTTCAGGGTCTCGGGGTCGCGGTAAAGGCCAATGTGGCCCACCTTGGCGTTGGGGATCAGGCTCATGATGCCATCCACCATGCCCAGGCCCGCGCGCAGGATCGGGATGATGCCGATGGGCTTGCCGGCCAGGGCCTTGGTGGTCGTTTTGCAGATCGGGGTCTCCACTTCGACTTCTTCCGTCGGAAGATCGCGGGTCACTTCGTAAACCATCAGCATGGAAATCTCATCCAGCAGCTCGCGGAATTCCTTGCAGCCGGTGTTTTTATCCCGCATGATGCTCAGCTTGTGCTGGATCAGCGGATGTTCAAATACCACAACCTTGCTCATATGTATCCTCCCTTTGTGTAAAAGCCGGGAACCTTACCCATACAAAACGCGGGTAACCTTAACTATTATAACGGCTTTTTTTCCGGATTGCAAGCGCAACATTTATGCTTACGGCAAATGCCGGAACCAGTGAAGCCGCCTTCAGCCGGAACTCAGGTTTCCCCGTTTTCAAGCACCTTTTCATATGCGATGCGCGGGTCGTTGTCCTCGTAGACGAAGATGGTCCCGCAGGGGGTGAAGCCCAGGGACAGAAGGAGGGACTGCATGACGGTATTGTCGCCGTGGGTGTCGATGCGAAGATGACCGCTTTTCTGAAGCGCCCACTGAAGCGCCCAGCGCCCCGCCCCCGAAAACCGCCCCGAGGAAGCGATGCGGTGGACGACCCCGTAGGGAGTGTCCGAAAGCCACTGTCCTTCATCTATCCGTCGGTAGGTAGGCTCTATGTCGGGGCCGAAGTCATAATAGAAAACGGCGGCGATCAGACCGTCCTTTTCGCACAGGAAGGACTTTCCCCTTTCGATGTCCTTTTCGATCAGCGCCTGCGGGGGCCAGCCCCTGTCTCCCCACTGGTGCGGGTTGCCGTGCGCGGCCATAAAAGCGCGGGCGCGGGCGTAAATGGACATGATCTGCGGCAGGTCTTCGGGCGCAGCGCGCCGGATGGAAAAGCTGTCGTTCATGGATTTTCCGCTCCTTCCCCGCAAAAGCGGCGCATCATATCAAAGGTCAGGGAAGCGCTGTCCGGCAGGCCGGAAAGCTCCTCCCGGGTCGCCCACCAGGCCTCGGCCAGCTCATTGTGTTCCACGTTAAGCGGCTCATCACCGTCCGCCTCGCAGAAAAAGCCCATCAGCAGGTCGTGATCGATGCCCCAGGGCTGGGAGCGGTAATAGCGCAGGTTTTTGACGTGGATGCCGACCTCTTCCATGACCTCGCGCTTGACGGTCTGCTCCAGCGTTTCACCGATCTCGTTGAAGCCTGCCAGCAGGGCAAAGCTCTTGTAGGCGCGGCCGGCGTAGCGGGATACCAGCAGCCGGTCTCCCTTGGTGACGCCTATGATGACCGCCGGGGCGATCACAGGATAATAGACGCTCCCGCATTCCGGGCAGACGAGCGCCCTTTCCTTGTCGGACGGCGCCGTCCGCGCGCCGCAGGCCCCGCAGAAGCGCTGGTGTGTATACCAGTAATGAAGGTGTCTGCCCGTAAAGGCGGCAAACACCGCCTCCCGGGGCTCCCGCGGGCGCAGGCTTCTCAGCGGAACATACGAAAATCCCTCCGGCTCCGCGGGCGTATCCCCGTCCAGCAGGAAGAAGCTTTTCTGCCCCACCCGGAAAAGCCAGGTGAGCTTTTCCCCCGGAAACTGCGCTGCCGTGGGAAAGCGGACGGCCTCCTCCTGCTTTTCCAGCAGCACCCGCCCCTGATCAAAGCACAGGACCGGATCATCCATGGCGGCGGGAAGCGGATGAAACGTATTGTCAAACGGCACGGAAATATCCTGCAGCACGGCTTTTCCTCCCTTAAATGCCCCGCGAAACCCTTGCTTTTTTGGTTTCATTACGGTATAATCAGTACAGCTGAAATAATCATTTTTTTCTTTTTACATGGAAAGGAAGGACGACTATGACGAAAATTGAAAAAATCGAAGGCATCGGGGAAGTATACGGCGCCAAGCTCGTTGAAGCCGGTATCCCCTCCGTGGAGCAGCTGCTGGAAAGCTGCCTGACCAAGAAGGACCGTCAGGCCCTCGCCGAAAAGACGGGCATTTCCGAGGACCTGATCCTCAAATGGGCCAATCATGCCGACCTGTTCCGCATCAAGGGCGTGGCCGGCCAGTATTCCGAGCTTCTGGAAGCCGCCGGTGTGGACACCGTGGTGGAGCTTTCCAACCGCAAGCCCGAAAACCTGACCAAGAAAATGGAAGAGGTCAACGCCGAAAAGCACCTGGTCCGCGCGGTGCCGTATCTGAAGATGGTCACCAAGTGGGTCGAGCAGGCCAAGGCCCTGCCGCGGAAGCTGCAGTACTGACTTATCCCGCTTTTCCTCCTTCCCCGTTTTTTACGGGGAAGGTTTTTTTGCGTCCTCCAGCAGGGGCCTTAAGTACTGGCCGGTATAGCTTTCCGGGCAGCGGGCGACGTCTTCCGGCGTTCCCTCCGCCACGATGTTTCCGCCCTCGTCCCCACCTTCGGGCCCCAGGTCGATCAGCCAGTCGGCTGACTTGATGACGTCCAGATTGTGCTCGATCACAAGCACGGTGTTGCCCGCGTCTGTCAGCCGCTGCAGCACCTGGATCAGCCGGTTCACGTCGTCCATGTGAAGGCCGGTGGTCGGCTCGTCCAGCAGGATCATGGTCTTTCCCGTCGCGCGGCGGGACAGCTCCGTGGCCAGCTTCACCCTTTGCGCCTCGCCGCCGGACAGGGTGGTGCTGGGCTGTCCCAGACGGATGTAACCCAGCCCTACGTCATACAGCGTCTGCAGCTTGTTCATGATGGCGGTATGGTTCTTGAAAAGGTCCATGGCCTCTTCCACCGTCATGTCCAGCACGTCGGATATGTTTTTGCCCAGGAAGCGCACCTCCAGGGTTTCTCGGTTGTAGCGCCTGCCCTTGCAGACCTCGCAGGGCACGTATATATCGGGCAGGAAGTGCATTTCGATCTTCATCAGGCCGTCGCCCGAGCAGTTTTCGCACCGGCCGCCGCGGACGTTGAAGGAAAAGCGGTTTTCCCTGTAGCCCCGCACCTTAGCTTCGGGCGCCTGGGCAAATACCCTGCGGATCAGGTCGAAAAGCCCCGTATAGGTGGCCGGGTTGCTGCGGGGGCTGCGGCCGATGGGGCTCTGGTCGATGCAGATGATTTTGTCCAGCTGCTCCACGCCCTCCATCCGCTGGTAACCGGTGGGGATCAGCCGGGCGCGGTTGAGCTCATGCGCCAGCGCCCTGTGCAGAATGGCGTTGACCAGGCTGCTCTTGCCCGAGCCTGAAACGCCGGTGACCGCGCAGAACACGCCCAGGGGAAAACGCACCGTCAGGTTTTTAAGGTTATGCTCCCTGGCGCCGTACACGGTCAGGAAGCGGTCCGGCGTCCTTCTTTTTGCCGGAACGGGGATCACCTTTTTGCCGCTCAGGTACTGCCCGGTGATGGACCTGGGCTCCCGGATCAGGTCGTCCACGGTTCCCTGGGCGACGATCTCTCCCCCGTGCTCCCCCGCGCGGGGTCCGATATCCACCAGGTAATCCGCGCTTCTCAGGGTCTCCTCGTCGTGCTCCACGACGATCAGCGTGTTTCCCAGGTCGCGCAGGCGGCGAAGGGTGTTCAGAAGCTTCTGGTTGTCCCGCTGGTGCAGGCCGATGGACGGCTCGTCCAGCACGTACAATACGCCCATCAGCCCGCTGCCGATCTGGGTGGACAGACGGATGCGCTGCGCTTCCCCGCCGGACAGGGTGCCCGCCGCGCGGGAAAGGGTCAGGTAGCGCAGGCCCACGTTGATGAGGAACCCCAGGCGGTTGTCCGTTTCCTTGAGGATGGAGGCGGCAATGGCGCTCTCCGTTTCGGTAAGGGTGAGCCCGTTCAGGAAATCGCGCGCCTGCGTCACGTTCATGTCGCACAGGTCGGCTATGTTCTTCCCGTTCACGGTCACGCCCAGGACCTCACGCTTGAGGCGTTTGCCGGAACAGACGGGGCAGGGCGTTTCCGTCATGTATTCCTGATAGACCGCCTTCATCGTATCGCTGCCCGTTTCCCGGTAGCGTCTTTCAAGGGAAGGGATGACGCCTTCGTACGTCGTGTGGTATTCGCGCTTGCCAAAGGGCGTTTCATAGATCACGGTCAGCTTTTCATCGCCCAGGCCGTACATCAGCTTTTCCGTGATGTCCTCCGGCAGGTCCGCGTACGGCGTATCCAGGGAAAAGCCCAGCTGACGGCTCAGCGCCTCAAAGGTCTGGCCGGCGATGGAATCCGCCTCGCCGCTGTTCCAGCCGGTGACGTTGATCGCCCCTTCGTGCAGGGACTTGCCCGGGTCCGGCACGATCAGCGCCTCGTTGACCTTCAGCCGAAAGCCCAGCCCGCCGCAGGAAGCGCAGGCACCCATGGGATTATTGAAGGAAAACAGGCGGGGCGTGAGCTCCGGCAGGTTGACCCCGCATTCCGGGCAGGCGTAGTTCTGGGAAAAGATGGTTTCCTCCCCGGTATCGTGGTTGAGCGCCGTCACCAGCCCGCCGGACTGCTGCATGGCCGTTTCCATGCTGTCGGCGATGCGCTGGCGCGCCTCCGGCCGGACGGCGATCCGGTCGACCACCAGGTCGATCTGGTGTTTTTTCTGCTTGTTAAGCTTCGGCGGATCCTCCAGTTCGTACATTTCCCCGTCGATGCGCACCCGAACAAAGCCGGATTTATGGGCGTCCTGCAAAAGCTTCTCGTATTCGCCCTTTTTGCCCCGGATCACCGGCGCCATGAGCACGATGCGCGTCCCTTCCCCCATGGCGTACACGGCGTCCACCATCTCGTCCACGGACTGGCGGCGGATCTCCCTGCCGCAGTTGGGGCAGTGCGGATGACCGACCCGGGCGTAGAGCAGGCGCAGATAGTCGTAGATCTCCGTCACCGTGCCCACGGTGGAGCGCGGGTTCCTGGAGGTCGTTTTCTGGTCGATGGAGATGACCGGGGAAAGGCCGTCGATGCTGTCCACATCCGGTTTTTCCGCCTGGCCCAGGAACAGCCGGGCGTAGGAGGACATGCTTTCTATATAGCGGCGCTGTCCCTCGGCGTAGATGGTATCAAAGGCCAGCGACGATTTGCCCGAGCCGGACAGACCGGTGAACACCACCATCCTGTTGCGGGGCAGGGTGACGCTGACATTTTTCAGGTTGTTGACGCGGGCGCCTTCCACCCGGATGAATTCGTTCATATCTGCCTCATTGAGCTGTGTTCCGGAAATATATAATACGGAAATATATAATACATAGATACAAAGCAAAGGCAGCGGACGCTGTCATCCGCTGCCTGAAAGCTGCCGTTTCGGATCAGGAACGGCCGTCCCTGCGGGGAGGACGGTTCCTTTCGCCGCTGCCGGAGGAACGGCTGGGGTTGTGCTCGTACACCATGTCGTTCCGGATCAGGTTGATGCGGCCCTGGGAATCGATCTCGTCCACCTTGACCTCGACCTCGTCGCCGATCTTCAGCACGTCCTCCACCTTTTCCACGCGGCGGTTGGCCAGCTTGGAGATGTGAAGCATGCCGTCCTTTCCGGGAGCAAGCTCCAGGAAGGCGCCGAAGTTCATGATGCGGACCACCTTGCCCACGAAGATATCGCCGACTTCAATGTCCTTGGCGATGCCTTCGATGATGCGGCGGGCCTTGTCAGCCGCCTGCTGATCGGGCGTGGTGATGAATACGCGGCCGTCGTCCTCGATATCGATCTTGACGCCGGTTTCGGCGATGATCTTGTTGATGGTCTTGCCGCCGGAGCCGATGACCTCGCGGATCTTCTCGGGATTGATCGAGAACTGGATGATCTTGGGCGCGTACTTGCTGAGGCTCTCCCGCGGACGGGGCAGGGTATCCAGCATGATGCCCAGGATATGCAGCCTGCCTTTGAGCGCCTGGCTCAGCGCGGCGGACAGGATCTCGCGGTTGATGCCCTTGATCTTGATATCCATCTGGATCGCAGTGATGCCGTTCATGGTGCCGGCCACCTTGAAGTCCATATCGCCCAGGAAGTCTTCCAGGCCCTGAATATCCGTCAGGATGGCGATCTGGCCGCTTTCAGCGTCCTGGATCAGGCCCATGGCCACGCCGGCGACCGGCGCGTGGATCGGCACGCCCGCGTCCATCAGGGACAGGGTGCTGCCGCACACGGAGGCCATGGAGGAAGAACCGTTGCTGGACAGGATCTCGCTGACCAGACGCAGCGCGTAGGGAAATTCCTCTTCAGTGGGGATCACGGGCAGGAGCGCGCGCTCCGCCAGGGCGCCGTGACCGATCTCGCGGCGGTTGGCCGAACGGGAACGGCCGGCCTCGCCGGTGGCGTAGGAGGGCATGTTATACTGATGCATATAGCGCTTGCTCTCTTCGCCCACCAGGCCGTCCAGCTGCTGGGCGTCGCTGATGGGGCCCAGGGTGGTCACGGTCAGGGCCTGGGTCTCGCCGCGGGTGAAGACCGCGCTGCCGTGCGTGCGGGGCAGGACGCCCACTTCGCACCAGATAGGCCGTACCTCGTCGACCTTGCGGCCGTCCGGACGGATGCCCTGATCGAGGATCTTGCGGCGCATGACTTCCTTGTTCAGGTAATACAGCGCGTCGGCCACTTCGCTTTCCCGGCCGGGGAATTCTTCCGCGAAATGATCCAGCACGTCCGCCTTGACCTGGGCTTCACGCTCGCCGCGTTCCTTGCGAACAAAGGTCTCATAGACCCATTTGCACTTGTCAATCGCGTATTCGCGCACGGCGGCCTTCACGTCGTCCCCCGTCGTCACGATGGGGAAGTCGGACTTGGGCTTGCCGATTTCGGCGATGATCTTATTCTGGAATTCGACCAGTTCCTTGATGCCTGAATGGGCATAGAGGATGGCGTCCATCATGGCGTCCTCGCTGACCTCGTTGGCGCCGGCTTCCACCATCATGATGGCGTCCGCGGTACCGGCCACGGTGACGTTCATATCGCTGTGGGCGCGCTGCTCTTCCGTCGGGTTCATCACCAGTTCCCCGTTGACCCGGCCGATCATGACCGCGCCGGTGGGGCCGCCCCACGGAATGTTGCTGACCGCCAGGGCGATGGAGGAGCCGAGCATCGCCGGAAATTCCGGAGGATTGTCCGGCTCGACGGACAGGGTGGTGGCGATCACCTGCACGTCGTTGCGCAGGCCCTTGTTGAACAGCGGGCGCAGCGGACGGTCGATCAGGCGGCAGGTCAGCGTAGCCTTTTCGGTGGGCCGGCCCTCGCGCTTGATGAAGCCGCCGGGGATCTTGCCCACGGAATACTGCTTTTCCTCAAAATCGATGGTCAGCGGGAAAAAATCCATGCCTTCGCGGGGCGTTTCCGCCGCGGTCGCGTTGACCAGGATAACCGTTTCACCGTAACGGACCAGCACGGAACCGCCGGCCTGCTGAGCGTATTTGCCGAACTCCAGCGTCAGCTTCCTGCCGGCAAAATCCATTGAATAAGACTTGTAATCCATAATTTTTCCTTTCCCTCACACACTACCGGGCATACCCGGATACCTTTCGGGTATGCAATAATAGGCTGCCGGAGCCATTTCAGGACCCGGCAGCCTATTCAAAAGCTTACTTGCGCAGGTTCAGCTGAGCAATCAGGGTACGGTAACGCTCGATATCCGTCTTTTTGAGATACTCCAGCAGCCCGCGGCGCTGACCGACCATGAGCAGCAGGCCGCGCCGGCTGTGATGGTCCTTCTTGTTGAGCTTCAGGTGCTCGTTCAGGTGGTTGATCCGTTCGGTCAGCAGCGCGACCTGAACTTCCGGAGAACCGGTGTCTCCCTCGTGACGGGCGTAAGATTCGATGATTTCGGTTTTGCGGGTCTTGTCCATGACAAAAAGCCTCCTTGATTTTTTCCAATCGCCTGTATGCTGAGCAGCCGTTGGAGCAGCGGGCAGCCAAGCAAAAGGTTCCTTGGGTACAAGAGGGATATTAGCATACTTTTTTTCTTTTGTAAAGCATCTTTTTCGACTTGGACGGTTATCCGGAAGCCCATTAATTCATTTGCGCTGAGTCTTATTTTCTATTATAATACGGGCAGGTTATCTTCCCTCATCCGCCTATCGAAAGGAACGCTGCATACATGGCCAGAAGGAATACCCGCAACACCAAGGGGCGGATCATCTCCGCCGCGTGGAAACTGTTTTATCAGCAGGGCTACGAATCCACGACCATAGAAGAGATAGTCGAGGAATCCCGCACGTCAAGAGGGTCTTTCTATCACTACTTTGAAGGGAAGGACGCGCTGCTGGGGACCCTGGCGCACATTTTCGACGAAAAATACGAGGAGCTTTTGCCCACGCTGGACCCTGCTTCAAGCGCTTTGCAAAAGCTCCAGTACCTGAACCGGGAACTCTTTGAGATGATAGAAAACAGCATTTCCCGGGACCTGCTGTCCCGGCTGCTTTCCACGCAGCTGCTGGCCAGCGGCGAAAAACATCTGCTCGATCAGGACCGGTTTTATTTTAAGCTGCTGCGCCGGATCGCGCAGCAGGGCGTCCGGGCGGGCGAGTTCAAAACCGCTTATTCGGCCGAGGATATCATCCGCCTGTACGCGATGTGGGAAAGGGCGCTGCTGTACGACTGGTGCCTGTCCGGCGGCAGCTACTCCCTGTCCGATTATTCCGCCCGCGTGACTCCCGGCTTCCTGATGTCGCTCAGGCATGAATAGCCGGAGCCGATCCGTGGCCCGCATGCAGCCCCCTTCAAGCGCTGCGTCAACCCTGAATATCTCCTTCAAAAATGTCCGCTTTCCGACAGACTGTGATTCCGCTGATCCAGCGCGTCCGCTTTTTCGGACACTATCAGATTATCCGCCATCGCCTGTTTGAAGACGGAGGCCTGAGAATCCCCGTTGACCGTACAGGCTTCGCGGAACCGAGCAACCAGTTCCTTAGGAGCGCTGAAGGTGATCTGCGTGTAGACCTTGGCGGCATAGCGCCGCTTGACCGCCGGGGAGGTGTAAGTCCTGCGCTTTTTCTTTTCTTCCATAGCGCACCTCAGAAGAGTTCCGGGTGATCCGCGATATAGCGCTTCAGGGCTTCGGGCGTATCAGCCAGTTCCTTGCTGACCTTATATTCGACCCGAACATTATCGAGGCTCCGAGCGACATGCCAGCAGTTCTCGTTTTCTGTGATCAGATACTTGTCAAATTCAAACTTCATATCAATTTCCCCTTGCTTTTTGTCTGCCGTTCTGATAAACTTTGGATACACGGGGAGCGGTTTCCCGCTCCCCGCCAGCCCGTTACCTTTCCGGTTTGGGCTGTTGTACGGCCTTGTCAGGCTTTGGCTTCACCAGCGTGATCGTAACTGTGACTCTTGCGACTGTTTCCAGTTCTTTCACCGCTTCAGCCAAGCTCTGCAAGGCTTTTTCGATGCTTTCCATGGGCCTCAAACGAGTTGCTGTATCAGCGAAATATGACAACACGACCACGCCTGATCTCAAGCGCCGGGCGCTCAAAATCCAAAAAGGCTGCCTTATGCGACAGCCTTTTTGGATCACTATGTTATTTACTGCCTTCCGGCCTTATCAGTATGTCTGCCCGTGGACATTAAGCACTGTATAGGCTGTGCCTTTTGCCATCTGCGCAAAGGGGCAGCTGTCCGTTTCTTCCCAGTCGATATAGGTGCCGGAACCCGTGATCGCGTCCAGCGGCAGATCGGGGATATTTGAGATGCACAGATATACGACCGAACCTTCGGGGAAGGCGTTGTGTCCCACTTTGGTCACAGTGGCCGGCACGTAATAATATTTCGCCGGTACTCCGGCAAAGGCTTCATCATCTATCTGCTTCAGGCCGGAAGGCAGATACAATGCCCGTGAAGGATCAATAATATATGGGCCTTCGTAAAACTCCGCGCAGAGATAGGTATCGTATCCCTGCATGGGAACCCAGTACCAGTCCCCTGTCCCCGGATCGGGAGTATCCACCCACTGCACCCAGAAATCCTCCGTATTCCATTTGCTGAAGCCGAAGAAATCCCACGGCACGGCGTACAGGGCAATGGAGGCTCCCTCGCGCAGGTTCAGCGTAAGGCCCTCTTCACCCACGGTATAGGTCGTGTCTTCATCCGCAATGTATACATACAGCGTTCCGCCGTAGCTTGCCTGGAAAAAGGCGTTGGAATACTTCGGCGTGCGGTGATAGTAAACCTTGGTAATGGTCACTTCCTGCGCCGGCATCGTAAAGGTCGTGTTTTCATCCAGCGGATCGGCGAAATACGCCGTGCCCAGATTGCAGTCCCAGCGCCCGAAGACGTACTCGGCCTTTTCTTCCTCTGTCAGGCCGAAATCAAAGGAAGAAAGCTTGATTACATCCCCTTCCTTGGGCCAGGCAAAGATGCCGTAGGGGCGGGATACGTTGCCCTCGCAGTACACAGAGAGCAGATAGGTGGGGGCAGTCTGTACGACGCAGCTGGCTGTTTGCCCCATAAAAGTAACCGTGGCGCTGATCCCGCCGTCCGTTTCCGCGGCGGTAAGCCCGTAGTCGCTGATCTGATAGCTGGATCCGTCTGCAAAGACAGCTTTTACAATCAGGTTCTGGCGGACGGCGTCCACGCCGCCGACCCAGGGCGTCTCGATAGGTTCAACGGATACGCCTGTCAGATTAAACTCCGCCACATAGCCCTGCAGCGCATCGTTCGGATAATCCTCCCACTTGCCGTTGGGGAACATAATCAGGACATTCTCCTGACCTTCCCAGTTGTCCGGCTTATTCGCGTCCCAGTTGGTGTAGCCGCTCATGACGCTGCCGTCCGACCACACCCAATCGTAATAATACCCATGCGCTCCAAGAAAGAATAAGCCGTTATACGCGCCGACCATCTTCTGAATACAATTCTGTATTTCCTGTGAATTGACAATGGCCAGGCGGCCTCCCGCCTGTTCAGCCAGCGCCCTGGCTTCCAGCCAGGTCACCGGCGTATCAAAAACCTTATAGACCTTGTCGCCCAAGACCGCCGCGTCATACACGCTGGGAGTATGGGACGGCGATGCCTGCGCGACCGTAAAGGGGATCCGTTCGCTGGCAGCGACATAAACGTTTCTCACTACCGCGCAGACCTCGGCCGAATAGGTCCCTGCAGGAGACGCGACCGGCAGCAGAGCGGCAAAGCTGGTTTGCTGGTATTCATCCCGCAGGTAAATGCGGTTGCCGGCCGCGTCATACAGGCGGATGCTGTAGAAATCAGCGTTTTGAACCGCATTCCAGGAAATTTTGACCGAGTGAAGTGTATCGGTCGCGCTGACGGTGGGGACAGGAGCGGATGGAAGTGAAACATACGCCGGACGCACATAAACGCGGGTAATAGAGTCAACGTGGCCGTTCGCGTCCTTGAATCTCGATGAATAGTGGTGTACTTCGGAACTGACATTGCCTTCTGTATAATATCCATTGCCGGAATAAAGCCCAACGTGTACCAGTCCGCAGGAGGAGCATCTGTAAAAAACGATATCTCCTCTTTCCGGAGACGATACTTCTCTAGCTCCGCATTCGTTTATCAGGTGATTGTACAGAAAGCGCACTCCTCCGGAATCGCTTTTGTCCCACGGAATAATGCTTGCAGGAATGTTGGCCAGGCGAGCACAGTCGCAGAGAAAAAACGCGCACCATGCGTCAATATATTTGAAGGTACTGTTTGTCAGACCGATCTGTGCTTCCGCAACGCGCATTATATCCTCGGCATAATTACCGGTCAATGTATAATTCTTCTTGAAATTGCCTGTTTTTGTGTCAATAGCCTGTGCATTTATAGCAGGAATGCTCAGCAAAAGTGACAGCATCAAAACAAGAAATACTGTTGTCCTTGAATTTCTCGTACGCATGGATGCTTCATTCTCCTTTCTGCCCGGTAAAACAACCATCGGTTATCTAATATTCTATTTGTTTTCAGAAGTTCTGTCACACAAAAAAAGATGTAAAAATATGCTACTTTTTTCTTTTTCCGTCTTTTTCCGTCTTTTTTTGTTGAAAGCGCCGGCTCCGCACGTTACAATGAACCGTGTATCAAAAACCGCTCATAAGGAGCTTTTCCATGAACAAAACCACCTGGCTTCTGACACCGAAAAACCTGTATCGTCTGCTTACGGGACGCCTTTACTGGATGAACGGCAGCATACTGTCGCGGGAAAAAATGCGCGGCCTGACCCTGATCGGCTACTGGAGAAATCTTTTGAGCATCCTGGCCCCGCAGGATATCATCGAGCATCTTTTTCCTTCGGACAGCCGGCATCCCAGAGCGCAGACGGGGCTTATGAACCGCTCCTCCGTCACATCCGTTCCGCTTTCCCTGCGTTCCGCCCTGGATGAACGGCTCTCGGGGGACACGCTGCTTTCCCTGATCCAGTATCTGTCCAGGCTGCTGATCAATTACGATTACAAGGTCGTCACCTTCGATTACGCGCTGACGCGTTTTGAAAACGACTGCTTCAGGGACGATCCTTATATTCCCCCGCTTGAACAAAAGCTTTTGACCGGGCTGCGCAGCTGGACGCCCGTGCATATGTATGCCGGCAGCATATCCCCGCAGCTTTTTAAAGACGCCGCGAGGCTTGCTTTTCTCAGTATCTTTTCCCTCTATGGGACGCTGATGAACTGTGAGCCGCTTGCCCGGTTTTGTGTCCGGGACGACACGCAGACAGAGGTACTCTGGCAGCGTCTCCACCAGGAAAAGCTGCCTGACGGCATTCAGGCGCTGGACGATCTGCCGGCAGCGGAAAAAAAGCTGATGCGCCTGCTGGCCCTGCTCCCTCATAAGCCATGGCGGGAGGAAGACCTGCGTCCCCTCTGCGCCGACATTGACGCGGGCCCCTCGCTTTTGGCAGAGCATCTTGCGTTTCTCGCTCAAAAGGGGCTGGTCGAAAAAAAGGGCGGCCTGTGGGCGCTTCCGCCTGAATTGCCGGGCATTATCGGGATCGAGCCGTTTTACGCCGACGAGTTCCCGCTTTTGTGGAAAGCCTGGGCAGACGACCTGGCCGCGCCTGTTACCCCCGAAAAACAAAAAGCGTTCGATAACGCCCTCTTTGCCCTGCTCCGCTGCGGCACGAGGCTGAACGATGACGCCCTGCGCGTACTGACCAGTCTGGAGCTGACTGCCATGACGCGGGGAAAGGAACTGATCAGTTATGGGCTTCCTTCCATCCACCAGAAATATCTGGACAGTCACCCGCACTCCGAGGACGATGACGTCACCCTGCATATCATTCACATGCTGTGGGCGCTGCTGGGCGGAAAAGACGCCTATGCTTCTTCCGCCCGGGCGTTATTATCCGTGTCCCGGGATGCGCTGCTTCATACAGAAAGCTACGACGTGCTGTGCAATATACTGGAAATCGGAGGATCCCGTCTGCCGAAGAATGAATTGAACGAGCTGTTCGAAAGGATCCGGCCTGATCCGAAGGATATAAGGCAGTCAGTGATCTACCTGAATTTCCTGGGAGGAAAGCAGCGCTTTCTGGATAAGGATCCCCGCACAGCCCTGAAAACGCTTCAGGAAGCCCGGATGCTGATCGAACAGGAAGATATGGCGGGCGGAGTGGAGGAGGCGGCAAACGATACCCGGACCGCTTACTGTCTGGCTGATCTGGAACGGTATCAGGAAGCGCTGCCGCTCATAAAACGCGTGATGGAAAATCTCCGTCAGCGGGGCTACACGGAAGATTCTCAAACCATGGTGGCCACCCGGAACTCCTATCTCTTCTTTCAAAGCAAGGTGGACAGTTCTCCGCTCAGCGCCGAAGAGCTTTGGGAATCGATCGAAAAGATGCGCAATGACGGAAAAACGGATACCGAAGACTATTGCTTCGCCCTGCAGCACTACGCGGATATGCTGACGGAAAAAGGAGACTCCATGAAAGCCCTGGAAATCATCCGGGAGGCCTTATCCGTTTCCGAGGGCTTCCCGGATACTGCCGTAACAACAAAAACCAATCTTTTGCTCCGGGCCGGAAAAATACTGTATCTGAACGGCAGATATCTGGAAGCGCTCGGGCATATATCCCTGGCATCCATCATCGGAAAATGCGGAAATAATGATGAAAGTGAATTAAGCCTCCGCTGCATGACCTGGAGCGTGCTGATCCTCATTGCCATCGGAAAAGAGGCCGAAGCAGAGACGCTCAAGGGAAAACTGGTCAAAAGCATCGGCAGCCAAAGCGGCAGAGAAATCGTTTTATCCGTTTTAAGACAGGCCGGCCGGGATGAAGAAGGCTTCTTTGGGCTCTATAATAAAAGTTGGGGTAACGCAAAAAAAGGAAGACAAATGATTCGCAAACTGGTAAAGTGTAATTGACGAGAAAACACTCAGGAGGCGAATC
>CADAQF010000023.1 GCA_902790015.1 uncultured Eubacteriales bacterium
ATGGCAAGAGGCTGAACAGCAGAATCTGCCGTTCAGCCCCCATCGATCTTGGTTTTATCACGGAAAGCCTCTATTTACAGAAAAGGTTTCACAGAGCCTAGGAACCATTACAGCAGGCTCACAGTACTGCGTATTCTATGTGTTCAACAAAAAAGATTATGGTGGTACATTGGTGGGAAATCCCCTTCGATGGCATACGCTCAGCGCTTCAAGCGTTTTTTTCTCCGCGCCTTGAACACCGCGCATCCAATCGTGCCACCCAATGCCGTCGAAGCTCATGCTGAAAGACGGCTTTTGTCCTCTCTTTTCAAAACCATTCAGGAGATCATCGTTTACCAACCACCCATTGGTATAAATCTGTGCAACACAGATCCCTTCTTCTTGAAGTTTATCGAAGATCTGCCAGAAATCCTGTCTTACCAGAGGCTCGCCGCCGGTGAGTTCGATTCTGGTTATTCCGCTTTTTGCCATTTGCCTGATCAGCTTTAAGCAATCTTCCGTGCTCAGCTGACCCATGGCCGCCCCGGGCGCGTCCATATAGCAATGCCTGCAGCGAAAATTACAGCGTCCGGTAATCGACCACAAAACGTTGGGAATAAACCGGTTATGATAATATCGGTACTTCTGTTCAGATGACGTTGGATGCGGGCTTTTTGACGCATTGACAGTTCCGTCTTTCAGGTATTGTCTCAGTAAAGTTTTTTGTTTGTCTGTCAGCAAGTCGTCTTCCAGAGATCTCTTCCCGTCACACAAAACCAGCAGTCTGAATGCATCCGGATCCAAATGTATCAATTTCGCGCCGGAGCTTTTCAAAAGAACGCAGGGTTGCATTTTCCAACCCCGCAGCGAATAGTCAGCCGAAAGATAATAAAACATGCCGGTCTCCTGAATGCAGAAAACAGAATCAAAACACAGGACGAGCGTATGCAAAATGACTGCTGTTCAAAGCAGGTAGCTGTCATATGGTGTCGGTAGGATCTTCATATGAATTAGGCCCCGATGCCTTACTGCAGATACCTATACCCAAAAAACAATCTCCGCTGAATATCCTGGAATTACTGCTCTCACATGGTGTATAGCCAGTGCCGACACATGCATCTGATCCGGGTGAACGAGGGCATGGATGCGTACTGGCTGTAATGATATCCACATTCTCAAGTATGATGGTTTCCACTTCTGCCTTCAGGTACTTCATCTGGGTTCTCCCTCATAAGTAATATGCGCTTCAAAGCACATCTTATAATCTGCTTTCATAAACATCATCGAGCGTAAATAATGGCCCGTCCATTCCTGTTAATTACGGAATTATCGAGGACACCTTGGGCGGGACTTTCCGGTAATCGACCCTTTCTTCGTCGCTCGCCTGGCTATTATACCTGATTCGTCATGGAATTACAATGTTTATTTGTTGAATGCAGAATATGAACAGACGGGAAAACGGGAATTTACTTCCTGCCATCCATGAGCTTTGCGGGAATTTTTTCATTTACAAATCGGCGCTTTTGCCGTATACTTTTCTGCGTACATTCTTATTGAAGGAGGCAATCCACTATGAGCGTGGCGCCTTACAATCCGGCACAGATCGAGCCGAAATGGCAGAAGCTGTGGGAAGAGCAGAAAGCTTTTGAGGCGGAATTTCCGTCCGATAAAAAGAAGTATTACTGCCTGATCGAGTTCCCCTATCCCTCCGGACAGGGGCTGCACGTAGGGCATCCGCGCTCCAACACGGCGCTGGACATCATCGCCCGCAAGCGCCGCATGGAGGGCTATAACGTCCTGTACCCCATCGGGTGGGACGCCTTTGGCCTGCCTACCGAAAACTACGCCATCAAAAACCACGTCCATCCCGCCGTGGTGACCAGGCAGAACGTGGATCATTTCCGGGAACAGCTCAAAAAGCTGGGCTTTTCCTTTGACTATACCCGCGAGGTCAACACCACCGACCCCGAATACTACCGCTGGACACAGTGGATCTTCCTGAAGCTGTACGAGCGCGGCCTGGCCTACAAGAGCGAGATGCCCATCAACTGGTGTCCCTCCTGCAAGTGCGGCCTGGCCAACGAGGAAGTGGTGGACGGCAAGTGCGAGCGCTGCGGCACCGAGGTCACCCGCCGGGTCAAGTCCCAGTGGATGCTGAAGATCACCGCCTACGCGCAGAAGCTGCTGGACGGCCTGGACCGGGTGGACTTTATTGACCGCGTCAAGGTGCAGCAGCGCAACTGGATCGGCCGCAGCGAGGGCGCCGAGGTGCAGTTCGCCCTGACCGTTCCCGGGGAAAAGCTGACCGTCTACACCACCCGGCCCGACACCCTGTTCGGCGCCACCTACATGGTCATTTCGCCCGAGCATCCCCTGATCGAAAAGTATAAGGACCTGATCGCCAACTACGCGGATATCGCCGCCTACCGCGACGCCGCCGCCAAAAAGAGCGAGTTTGAGCGCACCGAGCTTGCCAAGGACAAGACCGGCGTGCAGATCGACGGCATCCGCGCCGTCAACCCGGTCAACGGCAAAGAGATCCCCGTATGGGTGTCCGACTACGTGCTGATGACCTACGGCACCGGCGCCATCATGGCCGTGCCCGCCCACGACCAGCGCGACTGGGATTTCGCCAAGAAATTCGGCCTGCCCATCATCGAGGTCGTGGCCGGCGGGCGCGACGTGCAGGAGGAATGCTTCCCGGACGTCGCCACCGGCAGGCTGGTCAATTCCGATTTCCTGAACGGCCTTTCCGTGGCCGAGGCCAAGAAGGCCATCGCCGACTGGCTGGAGGAAAAGGGCATCGGCACCCGCAAGGTCAACTACAAGCTGCGCGACTGGGTCTTCTCCCGCCAGCGCTACTGGGGCGAGCCCATCCCGATCATCCACTGCCCCTGCTGCGGCGCCGTGCCGCTTAAGGAAAGCGACCTGCCGCTGCTGCTGCCCGACGTGGAGCATTACGAGCCCACCGATTCCGGCGAAAGCCCCCTGTCCCGCATGACGGACTGGGTCAACGTCAAGTGCCCCCGCTGCGGCGCCGACGCCAAGCGCGAAACGGACACCATGCCCCAGTGGGCCGGCTCTTCCTGGTATTTCCTGCGCTACTGCGACCCGCACAACCAAAACGCCCTGGCCTCCAAAGAGGCGCTTGATTATTTCATGCCGGTGGACTGGTATAACGGCGGCATGGAGCACACCACCCTGCACCTTCTGTACAGCCGGTTCTGGCACCTGTTCCTGCACGACATCGGCGTGGTGGACGCGCCCGAACCCTACCAGAAGCGCACCAGTCACGGCATGATCCTGGGCGAGAACGGCGAAAAGATGTCCAAATCCCGCGGCAACGTCATCAACCCCGACGACACCGTGGCCGAGATCGGGGCCGACGCCTTCCGTATGTACGAGATGTTCATGGGCGCGTTCGACCAGGCCATTCCGTGGTCCACCAGCGGCGCCCGCGGCTGCCGCAAGTTCCTAGACCGCGTCTGGCGGCTGCAGGACATACTGACCGCCGAGGAAGGCGTCAGCCAGGATATGCTCGTGCCCTTCAACCAAACCGTCAAGAAGGTCTCCGAGGACTACGAGGCCATGAAGTTCAACACCGCCATCGCCCAGATGATGACGCTGGTCAACCAGGTCAACGCCAAGGGCAGCATGACGCGGGGCGAGCTCAGGCTGCTGCTGCTGCTGCTGTCCCCGGTAAGCCCGCACATCTGTGAGGAAATGTGGGCGCAGAACGGCTTCGGCGCGCCGCTGCACCACCAGCCCTGGCCCGCCTGGGACGAACGGTATCTGACCGAGGACATGATCGAGATCGCCGTCCAGGTGAACGGCAAGGTGAAGGCGAAGCTGATGGTGCCCACCGGCATGACCCGCGAGGAGGGCCTGGCCCGGCTGCCCGAACGCGAGGAGGTCAAAAAGCTCATTGGCGACCGGCAGGTGGTCAAGGCCGTGTTCGTCCCCGGAAGGCTGTACAACCTGGTAGTCAAATAATCCGCAAATCTTTACAGGAGCCGTCCGGACATCCGTCCGGCTCCTGTTTTTAAATTCAAGACGGTTATATGAACAAGGAGCCGCCCGGCGCATGGGCGGCTCCTTTACTGTAACAGAATTGTAATAAACAAGGTTTTTTGGATTATCTTTGTAATCAAAAATTAACAGGAAGCAGTTCGGGACTGCATAATTATGCAGGGAACTGCTGCCTGTCGGTGTTTAGAGCCGACGGACGGCTCTTTAGCTCAGGGGATGATCAGCAAGCCAGCCACTCGTCGGCCTTGGCCGCGGAGATGCGCTTGATGGTCTCTTCCGCGTAAGCGGATTCGGGGCCGCCGTTGCCGTAGAGGAACAGTTTGCCGTCGGGGGTCTTGAACAGGCATTCTTCGTAGCCGGCGGGATCGCCGAAGCTGCCAAAGGTGCGCTTTTTCAGCAGTTCCGCATTCTCAGTGTCATATTCCACCTTGCAGATGACCTTTTTCATAATGCTATCGTTCCTTTCCTAATCTTTGCCGGCCGGATAAGCGCCGGCTCATACGGGTGACGCGGGCCCTTTTCTGACCCACGGCGGCATGATATCACATTTTTGCTGAAAACGCAACTGATTTTTCAAAAAGCTTTGTACTACCATTGAAAATCGGGGATTCACGGCTGACCGGATCGGACATCAACGGGGGCGGCTTCCCGTTCTGCCATGACAAAGCGGTCCAGCCAGACGAGCAACTGGGGCAAAAGCAGTATGACCAGCAGCACGGACACGATGGCGCCGCGGCCCAGCATGGTGCCGATGGAGGAGATATAGAACAGGCTCGAGATGATCCCCACCGCAAAGCCGGCGGTGATCAGCGCCAGGCCGCTGGTGAAAATGGTCTGCATGCTGCGCCGGAGGGCTTCCGCGGCGGCGGGCAGGGGCGCAAGCGTGGCCCTGGCTTCCCGGTAATGGCTGGTCAGGAGGATGCCGTAGTCTATGGTCGCGCCCATCTGCAGGGCCATGCAGATCAGGTAGCACATGAAGAACACGCTGCCGTCGATCAGGCCGGAGAAGGCCATGTTGATCCACACCGCGCCCTGGATGACGCACACCAGTATCACGGGGACGGCGGCGTTTCTGAAGGAAAGCAGCACGATCAGGAACAGGGCCAGGACGGTGATCAGGCTGACGCGCCGGACGTCGCCGGAAAAGGAGGTGGCGATATCGTCCGTGGCGGTGAGATGGCCGGCCATGGCCCAGTCCTCCCCGTAGAATTCCCGCATGATCCCCCGGATGTTCCCGAGCAGTTCAGGGGCGCCAACGTCGGTGTAGCTCAGGTCCATTTCCAGGATCGCGCGGGACCAGTTTTCGCCGTTGAAGGAGGCCTCGGCGGCCGAAAGCAGGTCCCGGGCTTCGGTGAGCCGGGCCTTAAGATCTGAAGGGAACATGGCGGATACCAGGGGGCCGGCGTTCAGCACCCGGTCGATCAGCTTGTCCCCGCGGACGGGGCCGCTTACCCCGAGCAGCGAGAGCACGGCCTGCGCGGACCGGGAAGGAACATTCATCAGCCGCGCAAGGCTTTCCGCGTCGTAATACGTGAGGGCCATCTCCCCGGTCACGGGCATGGCGAGGACGGACCTGACCGCCGGCTTTCCGTTGAGCGTAAGATCGCCGATCCGGGCAAGGGCGTCCTTCTGGCGGGCGTAGGACGCGTCGTCAGCGCAGCGGGGGAACAAAAGCACCATCTGGTTGGAGCGGCCGAACAGGGCGGCCAGGCGGGCGGAGTCGCTGTCCACGTCGCTGACGGTGTAGGTGTAGACGTTTCCCGCCTGCAGGAAGGCGCTGATGACGATCAGGATGAGCAGCGCCGCGCTCAGTACGGCGCGGGCCCTGCCGGGCAGCTCCACCAGCTTTTCGGCGCGCAGGTGCAGCTGGCGGTGGCGGGTCTTTTTGAGCAGCGGGGTCATCAGGGTCAGAAGCCCCGGCATCAGCAGGAATACCGACAGCATGCTCAGCACGATGCCCTTGGCCAGCACGAGCCCAATGTCGTAGCCGATGGTGAAGCTCATGAACACCAGGGATATCATCCCGGCGACGGTGGTCAGCGCGCTGGAAGCCACGGGCATGAAGGACGCGGCCAGGGCCTTTTTCATGGCCTCGGCGGGAGAAAGGCCTTCGTCGAGCCGGACGTCGTAGGCGTTGATCAGCATGATGGAATAGTCCATCGACAGCGCCAGCTGCAGGATAGCGGTGACGGCAAAGGTGATGAAGGAGATCCGCGGGAAGATGGCGTTCGTGCCCATGTTCAAAAGAACCGACACCCCGATGTCGATAAAAAAGACCAACGGCTCCAGCCAGGACTTGCTCAAAAGCAGCAGCACCGCCAGCACGATCAGGCAGGAAACGCCCATGACGGCCGGCATTTCGTCGTTGAGCGATTTTTGGATGGCGCGGTTGTCGCGCACGGCGCTGGCGGAAAGGTGGGGTACAGAAGCCAGGTATTCCTCCACCCGGTCGTAGACGGTCTCGGCGGCAGCTTCGCTCATCAGCAGGGAAACCCGGGTGAAGCGGACGCCGTTTTCCTCGGCCGCCGGGCCGGAGGAGACGGTCAATACCCCGGGCAGTCCTTCGGCAAAGGAAAGAAAGCCGGCCAGCGCTTCCCCTTCGCCGGCCGTGCCTGGAAGCCCCAGGGTCATGGAGGCGGAGGTTTCGAACTCGCTGTTCATGATGGCCAGGCCGCGTTTGGTCAGGGTGTCGTCGCTCAGGTAGTCGGTCAGGCTGTAGTTGATGACGGTTTTTTGGATGTTGGGAGCAACAGCGGCACTTAGAACGAGCATAAGGATCATCAGGGGGATCCTGCATTTAACGATGGCACCTGCCGCGCGGTCTTTGAGCATGTTTTCCTCCAGGCGTTTCCATTGCATGTGGGGATTATACCGTGTTTCAGGCGCTTCGTAAAGAGGGAAGCCATAAGCAAAAAAGAGGCCAACAGGGGATGTTTACATTTGTTTCACAAAAATGGCATAAAAATTGTAGCATAAAAGTAGTTGCGCAGGATAATGATTTCATGATATAATACAAAACGTGGAAGTGTATATTATTCCCCTTACGTATAATTCCACAGGATGAAAAAGCGGAAGACGGACCGGCGGAGCGCCGGACGACGGAATACACGAATGAGTCCTTGGTCGGGAGTGAACGAATTGATGAAACACAGGCTGACATCTTTCCTGGGGCGCGCCGGGAGCAGGCGCGCGGCAGCGGCCCTGCTGGCCTTTGTGCTGGCGGCGGGCCTCCTTGCCGCGCCTGTGACCGCACGCGCGGACCTGGGCAATTTGAATTTCTGGATCGGGGAGGACGGGCGCGTCTACGTATCCCGCGGGACGCCCACCCCGGCCCCCACGGCGGAGCCTACGCCCGCCCCAACCGCCACCCCGGCTCCCACGGAGGAACCCGAGGCCACGGCGGAACCGACGGCCACGCCGGACGCGGAACCGACGGCGACGCCTGACCCCGCGGCCACTCCGGACCCGGCGGCCACGCCTGATCCTGACGCGGAACCGACGGCGACGCCCGATCCGGAAGCCACCGCCACCCCGGCGCCGACGGAGACCCCGGCGGCGAAGGAGGGCTACCTGCTGCTGGAGCTGAACGAAGGCACGCAGCTGCTGGACGTCACGGCGCTGGTCTCTTCCGCGCTGCGGCTGCCCGACGCCGAGGTGCTGGCGGCCTATACCTTCATGGCGCCCGGGCCGAACAACGGCGTGCGCGCCACGGTGGATCACCTGCCCTTCCTGGACGAGGGGGACAGCCTGGAGCTGGTCGGCCTCAATGACATGAAGCTCAACGAGCAGGTGGCGGCCAGGAACATCCGGGTGCCGGGGAAGGAAATGTATTTTTCCGGCAAGAAGGTGACGGGCTTCGCGCTGCTGTTGCGCCACGCTGCCCCGGCGGCGACTGAGGAACCGACGGAGACCCCCGCGCCGACCGAAACCCCTGCTCCCACGGAGGAGCCCGCGGTGGCGACTGAGGAACCGACGGAGGAGCCCGCGGAGGAGCCCGCGGTGGCGACTGAGGAACCGACGGAGGAACCCGCGGAGGAGCCCGCGGTGGCGACTGAGGAACCGACGGAGGAACCCACGGAGGAACCTGCGCCGACCGATACTCCTGCTCCCACGCAGGAGTCCGCGGAGCCTGCGGAGGAACCCACACAGACGCCTGCGCCGACCACGACCCCGGCGCCTGCTTCAAACCTGCAGCAGCGGGAGATCACCCTGCAAAGGAAGAACACGACGGTGACCCTGTCCGGCGCGCTGCCCAAGGATGCCTCGGCCCTGCTCAGGGACGGCCCGAAGGACAGCAAGGCTTTCATGACCTATGAGATCACGGTGAACAAGGGCTGGCAGCCCGAAACCCCGCTGACGGTGGCTGTCAGCAGCGTCGAGCTGGTGATCCCGCTTTCGCGCGGGCAGGCCATGACCGTGTTTCTGCGGACGGAAGACGGGGAACGCGTGTATCTGCCCAGCACCTTTAAGGGCGGAGCGCTTGAATTCAGTACCGACCGGCTGGGGATCTTTGAGATCTATGCCGGGAATGACGCCCCGGCGACGCCCGCCCCCACCCAGGAGCCGGCGGAGCCCGAACCGACGGTGACGGTGACGTCCTCGTTTGAAAACCGCGCGGAAGAGGGGACGACAGTCACCCTGACCGGGACGGTGGAAAACCTGCAGGGCGAATACACCTGCCGCTGGGAATGCGACCGGGGAGACGGCTACCAGCCCGTGGAGGGCGCGGAAGGCCTGACCTGCGCGTTCGAAGCGACGGCAGAAAGCCTTGGGTGGAGCTGGCGGCTGGTGGTGACGCCCGTCGCCCCGCAGGCCACGCAGGCGCCCAGAACAGGATTTTCTTTCGGCAAGAGATAACTTACTTTCATTATATTAGGATCCGGCTATGAGATTTTTCCGATTTGCAGGAACACAGGCCATCAAACTTCGAAAACGGGGAGGTGAGGAACGGTGAAGAAGGTTTTGCCCTGGCTGCTTACGCTATTGCTGCTGGCGCAGCTTATTCCCGTTTCCGCCCTGGCAGGGGAATATACGGGAGAATGGAAGGGCGTCGCCGTATACCGGGTGACGTTCGGGGACGGCGCGCCGGCGCTGCTGTTGCGGCCCGGCGAAGCGCTGGGAGCGCTTCCCGCCGCGCCCGAAAAGGAAGGCCAGACGTTCACCGGCTGGTATTTCGGGGACACGCTGCTGACTGCGGACTATGTCCCTTCAGGGGACGTAGCGGCCGAGGCACGCTATGAAAGCGTCCAGGCCCAGACCGCCCAGCAGCAGCTGACTCTGACCGCCGAGGACGGTATCACCATCACCGTGTCCGGCGCGCTGCCGGTGGGGGCCCAGCTGACACTGACCCCGAACGACGAGCCCACGCCCCAGCCGTTGAAGCAGGCAGCCGCCGCGGGTGAAGACGCTGCCGACGAAACGGTGAACCTGTATTCATACGACATCGCCATCCGCCAGGAGGACGGTTCCGAGTTCCAGCCGGACGAAAGCCCGGTGAAGCTGACGGTGTCCGGCGCGAAGTTCGGCCAGGCGCTGTCCCAGGGCCGCTCCATCCGGGTGGCGCACCACCTGGACGACGGGAGCGTCGAGATCATAGAGGACCTTCAGGTGTCCGGCAGCACGGTGTCCTTCACGGTGAACCACTTCTCCGTGTTCGACTTTGACGCCGTGTGGGATCTGGTGGACTGGTTCTATGAAAAGCTCTTCAATCTTACCGAGCGCGTGATCACCACCGCCCTGGGCAACCTGGATATTACGCTGTCCGGCCGCATGCCGCGCAACGCCACCGCCAACGCCGTGGAGCAGGCGCCCCAGATCGAGGGCGTGACGACCCTCTGCGCGGCGGACATTACCCTGCTGAACGCCGGCAACCAGGTACAGCCCAGCAGCTGGAACGGCGCTATCGCCGTCACGATGACCAGCGAGGACATCGCCCGCGCCGTGGCGGACGGGCAGGAGATCGCTGTGTACCATATTGCGGACGACGGCACGCAGACCCGGCTCGACGACAGCCTGGTGACTGTATCCGGTTCCGCTGTCTCCTTCTCCGCTGAGGCTTTCTCTGTGTACGCGGTGGTAACCCCGGGCAGCACGGAGCCTGAAGCACGTGCTACCGTCAATTTCTATGGAAAAGATCAGACGACGCCTTTAACCACGGTTTATGTAAAGAATTCGGATTCGTTAGAGGATTTGGCGGTAATTGTTTATGACCCAGGTGTAGGTGTTGTTGATACAGACGATCTTTTTAAAGGCTGGACCTGGGAAACGCCGGATTATGATGAGAACACGCAGGCATATACGATCGAAGGCGTCCGCGAATATCTGGCTGGTCTGACGATCGCAGAAGGAGACGTAATCAATATATACGGTATGATCTTTAAGACATACAGTATTATCTATATTGATGAAGACAACTCTGCTATCAAAGGCGACGCCATTATTTTCAAGAGCGGTACGCAGCCGCAGTACGAGGTCAACATGACCTATACCCCCAGAAATCAGGATGACAAATTTTTGGGCTGGTATGTATTTAACGATTCTCAATATGGCAGCAGTGAGGACCATGTAAGCCCCATCCAGCCATACTATGAAAATGAGACCAATGTTACCCTTTCCGGCAACGCTTTGTTTGCGGTCAACGTTTCCAGCGGCCACTGGCTCAGCTTTATCGAAAACGGCAAGGGCGCAAGCTACACGCCGCCTCAGTTTGTGGAAAACACCGCCGTTACCGTAAGGCCCCCCGATCCTACCCGCAAGGGCTACAGGTTCGACGGCTGGTATACGGGCGCGCCCGCTGAAACGGGAGGTACGCCTACCGGATCCGAATTTGTTTTCGGAACCAGGATTACAGAGCGTGTGAAACTCTATGCCAAATGGACGCCGGAACGGACGGCCGATTACATGATCATCATCTGGAAACAGAATGTTTCCGGTGGAGACAATTACGACTTCGAGGAAGCTGTCACCGTTCACAATGCCGCTGTCGGCACTGTCATTGACACTGTTTCGCGCCAGGGCACCGGAAACGCGTCGTATGCCAGAGTAAACGGCGTAAACAAGCGGTATACCGGTTTTTATCTGGATGAGTTTGACCAGAATGTCACGATCGTTCCCGAAGGCAGTTCCGTGGTCAACGTCTACTACGACAGGATCGAGTATACGGTAAGGTTCTATTACGCGCGCAGTCAGGATACTACCCAGACTGTGACCGAGTATCAGCAGGTTACATTACCCAACTATAATGATGGTGGCACTTACTATGCTGACGCAAACGGCAGAAATAGACTGACATGGAACAACAACAGAAGAGCCTGGCGCTACAGCGGGCAGAATTATACAGTTGGATACAAACCTGTACAATCAACACAAACTGTTACAAACTGGGCTGTGGCTACTACTGTCACCGGTGGTAATACAGACATTAATCCTTTCACCAATGCGACGAATTGGCAACCTGTCGATACGGGGCCCACGACGTCTTATCCGGGCGGGGACAAAGTCGTCAGAAACGGCAACTATGACTATCATTATGTTGAAATAACGGCGCTGTACGAGCAGGATATCGGTTCCCGCTGGCCTGATTACGAGTATTTCACCAATCCGAGCAACAACTACCGGATGATCAGCTGGTGGATGATGCACGGCGCCCATTCCTATGGAGGCAACGGCGGCGGCAAAAACACCGTTAAAGGCAAAATCAACATTATGAATGAGGAGATTCTGGGAAATACGACCAGCTCCGACGGAAATTTCCTGATTGCCCGTTACAGCAACTCAGCACCCACCGTGTATTCCTATCTGATCTGGAAGGAACAGCTGGAGGGAGAAGACTACAGCGGTTACAGGACCACGACCAGAAACGGAAGAAAATATTACCTGTTTGAAACGCTTATCGCCAATTCCAATGCTGATCCGAACGGCGCGCATGCCCCGGCGTATATCGGATTTGATTACCTGGAACGTGTAACGCATCCAATATCCGGCGGAAAAGCAAATGTCGACTTCTATTATACCCGTCAGAAATTCATCATCAACTATATGGACGGGCTGTACCTGAACGGCAACGGATACGTGCTGGACAACAAAACGGAGAACCAGCTGAAGGAAACCGGGGCCATCTACTACGAAACGGATCTTGATTCCTACAATAAGGGCGGGGCTAATTACTACGAACCGGATCCGGAAGACGGATACGTATTCGCCGGCTGGTACGCGGACAAGGCCTGTCAGCACCCTTATGTCTTCAGCACGCTCCCGACCAACAACATTACCGTTTACGCCAAATGGGTGCAGAAGCAGTACCGTGTATTCCTGCATCCCAATGTGCCGACCGACGACACGTCGTTGACCTGGGCGCAGCAGGGGCAGCAGATGTCTTTCAGAGGCGATTACGGCGCCAAGATCTCCGGCGGTCACATGATCGTCGGCGAAAGAAAGGAATACGAGCTCATTGGCTGGTATACCGACGAAGCGTGTACAAAGCCCTTCAATTTTGACGCGTATGTGCTTAATGACACCAACGTCAAAACCGCGTATGACCAGACAGAGCCCACGGAACTGGACGATTACGGCAATCCAACTTCTGACGTCAATTCTGACGCGGAAAACAACAGAACCTGGATACTGAGCAAGCTGGATCTGTACGCCAAGTGGCGCAGCAAGCTCGAAGGCGCGAAGGGCATCCACGTGGTGTACGACGCCAACGGCGGAAGCAACGCGCCGACCGACCCGGTCACCTACTACCTGGACAGCGCGGAAGCCATCGGACAGGCGGCGTCTACTCCTCCCGACAATACCCAGCAATTCCTTCACTGGGTCGTTCAGAGATGGGACGAGACGGCAGGCGCTTACGTCGATACCGACAAGATCGTCTATCCCGGCGGCACGTACGACGTCCTCAAGCGCGATGCCCATTGCGTCGTTCAGGAATATGATGAAGACGGGAACATAAAAACAGCAACCTATACGGTTCAGCTGCGGGCGGAATACGGCCCGACAGAGAGCCCCACCCCCACGCATATCACCTGGTACGCCAACGGCGGCGAACGCAACGCGCAGCTGCCCCAGCCCTCGGGCGTGCACTATCACGCGGTGAACCAGGTTCTGACCTCCACTTATGCCGAGCTGCAGATCAACGAGGCGGCGCCCATCGCCCCGGCGGATATGTTTACCCGCGAAAACTGCAAATTCATGGGCTGGGCCAAGCGCCTGGAGCCGGAAGATTCCTATGACGAAACGACCGATCAGGTGGACGAAAGCAAATATTCGCCCGTTCCGCTGACCGAGGACGACCTGTACCTCAAGTACGAAAACGGCAAGTATTACGCCCAGATCACCAGCGGCAGCGACGCCTGGTCCGAGGTCGAAGGCGTCTTCGGCGACGAGGACGGCGAACTGGACACGCTGTACGCGGTCTGGCAGTCCAACCGGGTGGAATTCACCAAGAATATCGAAATCGCCGGCGAGCTGCAGCCCTCCCAGGTGGACCACGACATCTACCTGATGCTGTGGGGCTTTGATATCAACGACTGGTACCGCGACCAGGACGGCGACATCGTATACTTCGTGATGAACATCACGGACGGCGTTGCCCACATCACGGACGGCGACGCCAGCCCCGACAACAAGGTCACCTTCGAGGGAATGCCCAACGGCCGCTGGGGCGTGTACGAGCAGAAGGACGCCACCGGCACGACCGAATCCCAGCTGCGCGCCGGCGACCTGTTCCCGCAGGGCAGCGCGACCCCGGTGTTCCAGCTGTTGAAGATCACGGGCGACAACAGCGCCACCGTGGCGGACGGCTCCAAGGCCGAGGTCACCCTGACCAACACCTACGCCAAGCCGGACCTGCCGCTGACCATTCACGGCTATAAGAAGTGGATGAACCGCAACGCGCAGGAGATCAGCGCTCCCGAGGGAGCAAAGGTCACCTACAGCCTGTACAAGGTCGTCGGCAGCGGCTCCGAGGTGCTGGTTTCCGGCAAGGACATCGTGCTGGACGGCACCGTGGACGAAAACATGCCCGCCACCGCGGACGAGCGCACCGCGCAGAAGTGGTACGGCGAGGAGGCCGCCTGGACCGCCGCTTGGTACGGTCTGGACAGCATAGATCCGAATACCGGCGAATCCATCACCTACCGCTTCCGCGAGACGGTCACCTGGCCGGGGTACTATCCCATCACGCAACGGTCCGTGAATTACAAGCCCATGACGGATTCGCAATACAAGGAAGATAATGGTACGATATGGAATCGTGATCTGACCGGAACTGTCGTTATCCAAAAACACTTTGATTTCCAGCCCCATGAAGGAGATCAGAGCGTGAGCTATACGGCATTTGGGAATGATCAGGACACCCGACGGATACTCTACTTCGTACTGGAGGGCCCCGACGGCTACCGGGATACCTTCACCCTGGCGGATACCAACGAAGATGGCACACCCAGTGTTTCTCCTCAGGGCGTTGCCTACCAGTGGGAATGGGACAACAACACGCAGTATAAGCTTTACCTTTACAATATGGTTCCCGGTACGTACACGGTTACCGAGTACAATCAGGAGCATTTGTTAGAGGGCTACAATTATTATCTGTCAAACATATCACCGGCAACATCCTCCACCGGACAGTTACAACTGAATATCAATCCCGATGTTCCAAAGTGCGAACTGACAAATATTGAGAACGATTATCGCTTCGGCGCCGTAGATCAGAACGACCTGAAGCTCAAGAAAACGGTGACTGGCCTCACTCAGTCACAGTGGGAAAACTACCAGAATGATCTGAAAAACATCGTTTTCTACATCATCCGTACTGTGGACGGAGTCAAACAGTATTACTTAAGCTCGGGAGACCGCCACGTCGACGAAAAGACGGGCAGGATGACCAAGCTCTACTGGACTGAGAATATCAATGCAGCGGAGACCTTTACGGTCAACGACCTGTCTTATAATTCATCGGGCAACGACCACGTGTCCTCGGATAAATCGCTTAACGGCTGGCCGAAGCTGGAGGTAGGCACCTACGCTCTGGAGGAGAAGGACGAGTCCATCAGCGGCATGGAATGGACGCAGAGCGGCGGAGAATTCGAGATCAAGCCGGTGTACAAGAACGTCAACGGCTCCTTACTGCTCGACAAATTCGTCAGCGATCCGGAAGTAATTCCGATAACCAACACCTACAACCTGTCCAACACCAACGTGACCGTCGCCAAGACCGTGGTGGACGAAAGCGCCGCTCCGCTTACGGGGCAGACCTTCTCCTATACCGCGACGCTGGATAGCGGCAAGGTGTTCGGCGACACGCAGCCCGACGGCGTCACCCTGAACGGGGACAAGACGCAGGCCACCTTCACCCTGGCCGACGGCGGGTCCGTCGCGCTGAACGTGCCCATCGGGTCGGTGCTGACCGTGGTCGAAGCAGAAAACCACAATTATTCCGTCAAGTGGCTGATCGACACCGGCGCTGAGACGGCGACCGCCACCGCGTCCTATACCGTCCCTGCGGAGGACGTGGAAACCATCCGTTTCACCAACACACGCAAGACGGCAGACCTGACCGTATCCAAGACGGTGTCCGGCAACATGGGCGAACAGGATAAGCCCTTCAGCTTCACGGTAACGGTGCCGGGGGCTACCGTCGCGGTATCCGCGGTCAAAACGAACGCGGCGGGGACCGAAGAGCCCGTCACGCTGACGCCTTCGGGCGGCGTGTACTCCTTCACCCTCATGCACGGCGAAAGCATGAAGCTGCCGGGTATGCCGGTGAACGCGTCCGTCACCGCGGCGGAAGGATCCGCGTCTCCCTACACCACCTACTATAAGGCGGACAGCGCTGCGGAAGCCGCAGGCTCCAGCGCCGCCGTGACCATCGCGGAAGCCGGGAACACCGTCGCCTTCCGCAACAACAACTCTCAATCCGTCGATACAGGCGTTTTGCTTGACAATACGCCGTATCTGGTGATAATGTCTGTGGCGGGGCTGTGGCTGATCGCCCTGCTGCTCCGGAAACGGAGGTGGCGCGCGTGATCACCTTCAGATGCCACGGACAGACCAGGGCGGGGCCAGTTCAGGCCCCGGGCAAAGGGGGCGATGACGGATGAGAATCGCGCTTTCCCGCCCGGTGCCCGCCGAAAGGGGGCGACCGCCATAGAGACAGATAGGGGCCAGGTTCCGCAGGCGCCGCAGGGCGCCTCGACCCCAGCGCCCCCGAAGGCCCCGGCAAAGGACCGGGGAGTACGCAGAGCGGCGCTCGCGCTGCTCATCCGGGTCATCGTGCTGGCGGCGGTGCTGTTCGCAGTGTTCACCTACGGCTTCCTCGTCTGCCGTGTGTCGGGGCAGGGAATGTTCCCCGCTCTCAAGGACGGCGACGTGTGCCTGGTGTTTCGGACGCCCGCCATGCGCCTGACCGGCCAGCCTCTCAGAAAGGACGACGTGATCGTTTACCGTATCGACGGCAGGCGGCACTTCGGCCGGGTGGTGGCGACGGCGGGCGACGAGGTGAAGATGGACGGCAGGCTGACCGTCAACGGCGCGGCCGCCGACGGAGAGATCCTGTATCCCACCTACACCGACGGCGAAACCACTTTGACCGTGCCCGAAAACACCGTCTACGCGCTGGGCGATTACCGCACCGGCACGACCGACAGCCGCACCCTGGGCCCCGTGCCGCAGGATGCCGTGGAAGGCCGGGTGATCACCCTGCTGAGACGGCGCGGGCTGTAAAGCCTTCCCCCAATGGGAAAGGCGAACCGGCGGAATATCAAGCATCCGTGAATGCAAGATGATTCGCCGGGCAGGATGAGGCGGCTGTGCGGACCGCGCTCATTCGATGCATCCTCAGCATGTGCCCTGCGGCCGGACACCGCGCGGCATACCATCCTGTTTGATGCCGACCCCGGAGTGCTCCGGGTTCGCATACACTAAGAAACTCAATATTTTATGAGGAGGAAACCCCATGAAAAAAATTGTAGCAATGATGCTGGCACTCGCGATGGTGCTGGCGATGACCGCGGCGCTGGCGGTGGAAGGACAGCCGGACTCCGGGCTTGGCACGACCTCTCCGATTACCATCAAGAAGGGTTATGTCATCAACGGCAGTGATGATGCTGACCCCGATTATCCCGAACACCCTGCTGATACGATTACCTTCACCGTTGACAGCACCGAGTATTACTTCAACGGACAAAAAAGCTCTGCCGCTACGGTTCCGGCTATTGCAGATGCGGACATCACGGTGAGCACAATTCTTGAAAGCGATGATCCTGCCACGATCACAATTGCTCTGCCTACTGCCGCCTATTCAAAAGTCGGCGAATATGTCTACTATCTGAAGGAAACCGGCAACGCCACCGCTGGTGTGACCTACAACTATGACGGCTCCAGCGCAGACAAGTTCCTCACCCTGAAGGTGACTGTTATCAAGGATATGGATTCTGAATCCGCTACTTACGGACAGCTGATCATCGGCGGTATTGCCCTGCGTCAGGGCAAGGATCCTAACCCTGTCGAGAAATCTGCAGACGTGATGAAGGAAAAGCTGGACAGCGCCAAAGGCGACTCTGACAACGTCCACAACGAATATGAAGCCGGCAAGCTGACTGTTTCCAAGACGGTTACCGGTAACATGGGCGACACGGACAAGAACTGGATCTTCAAGGCTACCTTTAAGACCACCAACAGCGAGACTGTCCGCGGCACCATTACTATCCAGAAGGAAAACAACGCCGTTTATGTCGGCGAAACTGCCCCGACCGCTGATGCTGATGGCGTGGTGACCCCCACCGCCGCTTCCGCTGATACTATCCTGCCCGGTAGTGATGGATGGACCACCAAGACTGTGTACTTCACCCTCCGCAGCGGCGATAAGCTGACTTTCGTCAACGTTCCTGAAGGCGTTGAATGGGAAGTGACCGAAGTCGAAGCCGGTATGTATGGCTATACCACCACGGCTGCCGCTTCTGACACTGTTGTGACCCCGTCCACTGAGGATGCTGATGCTACCACCGATACGGCTCAGACCAAGGGCGAGATCACTGCCGCCAAGCAGGGGGATACTGCTGATTATACCAACACCAAGACTGTCGACATCGACACCGGCATCACCCTCGAGTCCGTGCCTTACATCATGATCATGATGATCGCGATGGTTGGCGCCGCGATGATGATCGCCCGCAAGCGCAGGGAAGAGGTCTGAGTTACCGCTTTTCCGCGTGACCAGCACTGACAATCATTGACCGACCGACAAGGGGGCCGGACGTCAAGCCCGGCCCCCGATTTTGTGAACAGATTCATCTGACGCAAGGAGACCCTGCGCATGGCAAAAAAGCTGATCCGCTTTGGCAACGGCCTGATCACCTTCGTGGAGATCGCGGCCATTTTGGCGGCGATGCTTTATTCAGGGTACGCTTTGTGGGACAACCATCAGGTCTACACCGAGGTGGAAAACGCCACCCGGGGCCTGCGCGAGATCAAAAACCTTTCGGGCGACGAGCCCATTTCCATGTTTGCCCAGCTGCGCTTCATCAACCGGGACGTCACCTCCTGGATCACGATGGACAACACCGCCATCGACTATCCCGTTTTGAAGGGCACCAGCAACTTTACCTACATCAACAAGAACGTGTACGGGGATTTTGCCCTGGCCGGCAGCATTTTTATGGACTTCCGCAACAGCGCGGACTTTTCCGACCTGTACACCCTGCTGCTGGGCCACGACATGACCGGCCACCGCATGTTCAGCGACGTAAACCTGTATAAGGACCCTGACTTTTTCCGGACCAACCAGACCGGCACCCTGACCCTGCCCGACGGGGAACACCCGCTGCTGACGATATCCTGCATGGTCACCAGCGCCGGCAACAGCCTGATCTTTAACCCCCAGAACTGGAGATCAGCGACCCCGGAAAGGATCCTGCGATACGTGCAGGAGGACATGATGCACGTAAATCCCAAGGGCCTGGAGACCCTCAAAGCCATGCTGGCCGCCGGGATGGACGTGCATATCGTGGCCCTGAGCACCTGCTCCGGGGAATTCAGTGAAGCAAGGACCGTTCTGCTCACGCTGATGGATCCCGTATCCATCCCGGCCGTTATCATCAACGGCCACGCGGGCGAATGTTTTGAATAGTCTGAGTTCAGCCGGGGGCTGAACCGTCAATCCCCTTCATGCCTGAAAGGAGATGCAGCAAATGAAGCAAAAACGACTGGTGCTGACCCTGGCGGGAGCCGTGGCGGCGGTCGGCGTCGCCGCCGCTGCCGTGCTGTCCACCCGCCAGCCAGAGCCCATTTCGCCGGCCCTTACCGCCGCGCCGCCCGCCATCGTGCAGAGCAATGACGCGCCGGAAACCACGCAGAAGGAAGACGTCAGCGTGGAAGCCCAGATCAAGGTGGAGCTGCAGGTGACCGGCGGGGGCATCAAGGACGACAAATACGTCATGCGCCTCAGCAGCCTGGACGGCGCGCCGCTACCTGCAGGGCCCGGCCTTAACGGGGATTATTACGATATCACCATGACCGGGCCCGGCATCGCAGGCTTCCCGGAGATCACGTTCACGAAAGCGGGCAACTATTATTACCGGGTGACCCATGTGTCGGGCATGCGGAGCAGCGCCACGTATGACAGCACCGTGTACGACGTGCACGTGACGGTGGTCAAAAAGGACGGGGAGCTGATGTACGAGGTCGCCATCCGCAAGCACGGCCAGGAGCAGCCCAAGTACGACGAATGCCTGTTCATCGATCACTTCCCGGGCAGCGGCGGCAGCGTGACCGCGACGCCGTACCGTCAGCCCACGCCGACACCCAGGCCCACCGAGGCCCCGGCGGAAGGCATCCGCGTGATCATCAACCAGCTCGACGGCGAGTGCTTCGAGTAATAGCGGGGAGGAGGACTGCAAATGCATAAAAGGATACTGACCCTGCTGCTGGCGCTCGCGCTGGCGCTGACAGCCCTGCCCGCCTGGGCCGTGGAGGACGAGGTGAAGGAATTCACCGTGGCCTCCACCACACAGCTCAAGGGGGACTTTATGGGCCCCTACTTCGGCAACAACGCCGCGGACGTGGACGTGCGCGTGATGCTGCACGCTTACGACTTGGTGCGCTGGGACGAAAACCAGGGCGTCTGGATCATCGACCCGACGGTGGTGCAGCTGGCCGATACCCACCTGGACGCCGAGGGAAACAAGGTGTACAGCCTGACGCTGTGGAACGACCTGTATTATTCGGACGGGTCGCCCATCACCGCGTGGGATTACGCGTTTTCCATGCTGCTCACGATGAGCAACGAGATAGCCGAGCTGGGCGGCAAGCCCAACAGCGCCCACCATATCCTGGGGGCAGACGCGTATCTGAACGGGGAGGTCCCCTATGTGGCCGGCATCGGCGTTACGGACGACTACACGCTGAACGTGGTGCTGGACAAGGATTTCCTGCCCTACTATTACGAGGTGAACCTGCTCAAGTGCGAGCCGTTCCCCATACGCGAGATCGCGCCCGAGTGCCGGGTGTACAGCGACGGCGAGGACCGCAACTGGAACGCGCCCGTCACCGACCAGATCGGCAAGACCTGGTACGGCATGGGCGCCTACCTGGGCAACCTGGACCTGACGGACGAGACCCCGCGCTTTACGGCGGACATGCTGCGTGAGACCCTGCTGGACGAGACGAACGGCTATAATACGTACCCGAAGGTGGTGTCCGGCCCGTACACGCTGGAAAGTTTCGACGGGCTGACCGCGCACTTTAAGCTGAACCCCTACTTCAAGGGCGTGCTGCCCAAGGAGCTGATCGACGGGGTGGAGCCCAACGGCTACTTCGTCATCATGGGCCGTACGCTGCTGGACACGCCCAACGACCTGCTGATCCATCCGTCCATTGAGCGGGTGGCCTTCACCCAGGCCGACAACGCGCTGATCATCAGCGAGATGCTGTCGGGTGAGGTGCAGCTGGCCAACCGGCTTCTGTACGCGCCGACGGTGGAAGAGGGCATGGAATTTGTGCGCGAAGGGGAGCTTCGCTACAAGGACTATCCCCGCATCGGCTTTTCCTTCGTGAACTTCAGCTATGAGCTGCCCACCGTCAGCGACCCGATGGTCCGCCAGGCCATCGCCTGGTGCATGGACCGCGACCATATCACCCAGGAATACTGCGGCCCGACCGGCTACCGGGTGGACGGCTTTTACGGCATCGAGCAGTGGGAATATCTGCTGGCCACCCACAAGATGGACGCCGCCATCAACTTCCAGGACGACCCGGTCCATCCCGTGGCGGATGACGCAGACTGGGCCAGCCTTACCATGAACCTGACCGAATACCGGGTGGACATCGACCGCGCCAACGCCCTGCTGGACGAGGCGGGCTGGACGCTCAACCCGGTCGGCGAGCCGTTCAATCCGGAAACCGATTTTGTCCGCGCCAAAGAGGTGGACGGGGAGCTGGCGCTGCTGAGCATGACCATGCTGTACCCCGAAGGCAACATGGTTTCTGAGCTCATGGGCGAAAACTTCGTGGAAAACCTCAATTCCTGCGGCATCCAGCTGGAGCTGGTGCCGATGGACATGACCTCGCTGCTTCGGCAGTATTACCGCCAGGTGCCCCGCACGGCGGACATGATCTACCTGGCCAACCAGTTCCACCTCGGACTGGACCCGAGCTTCGTCGCCGCCGGCGACCTGAGCGTCGGTCACTGGTCCTGGAACGGGGTGTACACGGACGACGAGACGCTGTATGAGCTGGCGCTGGATATGCGCCGGACCGACCCGACGGATACCTTTGCCTATGTGGAAAAATGGATCCGCTTCCAGGAGCGGTACAACGAGATACTGCCCTCCCTGCCGGTGTATTCCAACGTCTACTACGACTTCTTCACTCCCTCCCTTTCCGGCTATGTGATCACCGCGCACGACGAGTGGGCGGAGGCCCTGTTCGAAGCGACCTGGAACACCGAAACGCCGGAGACCACTCCGGAACCCACTTTGGAACCCACGCAGGGGACGGAGCTTACGCCCGAACCGACCGGAGAGGGGTGAGGCGCGCCCGGAAAAAGGTCCGGTGGACCTTTTTCAGCGCCGAACGGGCCGGCAGGCCCTGGGTTAGCCGGGTGAGCACCAGCCTAAATTGCATGTGAGGGAGAAGCAGGGAAAACGAAGACCACCTCATCAGTCAGGGGCGCAATAATTCATTTTTCATCAATCAGCGTTTCCATGAACACGGCACCGGCCCGCGCCTGAAAACAGGCGCGGGCCGGTGCTTTTGGCGCGTGAAAAGTCCGCCTTCATGAAAAAACCCGCCTCCATGAAGAAGACGGGTCAGGGGGTGCGGAGGGGGAGGGGTCACAGCACGCCGAAGCGGGCGAAGGCCTCGGTGACGAGCATGCCCTGCTCGATGGCCCGGCGCATGGTCTTTTCGGCGGCGGCCTTCTCGAGGGCCCTTTCGACGACCTCTTCGGCGCAGGAGCGGGGGATGACCAGGACGCCGTCGATATCGCCGAAGATCAGGTCGCCGTTTTTCAGCGTGACCTGGCCGATCTCGATGGGGCAGCGCCAGTCGAACACGTAGGTGCGCAGGGAGGAATCCTGCGCCCAGGTGCCGGTGCAGAACACGGGAAAGTTCTGCTCAAGCACCTTGGGGGTATCGCGCACATAGCCGTCCAGCACGGCGCCGACGGCGCCGCGGGCCTTGGCGGAGGCGGTGAGCAGTTCGCCCCACAGGGCGCTGTGCCGCGCGCCGGTGGCGACGTAGATCTCGTTGGGCTTCAGGTCGTCCAGCGCCTCGGTCATATAGCCGAAGGGTTTTTTGGGCGCGTCAAATACGTCGTTTTCCAGCACGGTCATCGCAAAACCGGCGACCTTCATGCGCAGGTTTTTTTCTTCGTCCCGGGGAACGTAATCCTGGTAGGGCACCTGGCTGATCAGGGGACGGATCGGGGCGGGCAGGAACTGGTGCTTGTACCCCATCTGGTCCAGGATATCGCCCACGACGGGGGTGTACAGGTTTTCCCGGATCAGCTCCAGCATCTCGGTATCATTTTTCCATCTGGCCATGGCTGGTATCATCCCTTTCGTTTTTGGCGTTTTGCTGCTCTGCCGCCAGGCGGGCGGAGCGCTCGCGGGCGCGTTTGGTCGTGCGGATGACGGAGATCATGGATATCACGGACAGGAGCAGGAACGCGATCGTGATCGGGCGCGTCCACAGGAAGCGGAAGCTGCCCTCATACATGATAACGGAGCGGCGCAGGTTGGTTTCCGCCATGGGCCCCAGGATGATGGCGAGAACGGCAGGGGAGGAGGGGATGTTCGCTTTTTTCATGAAGTAGCCGATCACGCCGAAGATCAGAGCGACCCACATATCCATGACGTTGTTGTTTATGGCGAAGGAGCCTACCATGGAAAGCGCCAGGATGATGGGAAGGATGATCTGCTTGGGTATTTCCACGATCTTGCTGAAAAGGCGGATGCCGCTCAGGCCCATGATCAGCATGGCGATATTGCCCAGGAACATCGTGCAGAACAGGCCGTACACCACGGGGCCGTTGTTCTGGAAGATCAGCGGACCGGGCTGAATGCCCTGAATGGTCAGCGCGCCCAGCAGGATGGCGGTGACGGCGTCGCCGGGCACACCCAGGGAGAGCATGGGCACCATAGCGCCGCCGGTGACGCCGTTGTTGCCCGCCTCGGGCGCGGCGATGCCCTCCAGGCAGCCGGTGCCGAACTGCTCCGGATGCTTGGACGAACGGCGCGCCTCATTGTAGGAGACGAAGGAAGCGATATCCGCGCCGGCGCCGGGAATGCAGCCTATGAAGGTGCCCAGCAGGCTGGACTTAAGAATCGTGGGCAGGATCTGCCGGAGCTCTTTGCGGTTGATGATCTTGTGATCGGTTATTTTGGCCGCTTTCTTTTGGGCGCGCATGATGGATTCCATCTGCGACAGCACCTCGGAGACGGCGAACAGACCGATCAGGACGGGGATCACGTTGAGGCCGGACATCAGCTTGACGATGCCGAAGGTGAAGCGGGGGGTGGAGGTGATCGGGTCCATGCCGACCATGGCGACGATCAGGCCAAGGCAGCCGGCCAGCAGGCCCTTGACGGGATTGCCGCCGGAGATGCTGGCGATGATGGTGAGGCCGAAAACGGCCAGACCAAAGAATTCAGGCGTGGAAAAGCGCAGGGCGGCGCTGGCAAGCAGGGGAGAGAGGGTGACCAGCATGATGGTGCTGACGATGCCGCCGCCGAAAGAAGCGATAACGGAAATGCTTAAGGCCTTGGCCGCCTGTCCCTTCTGCAGCAGGGCGTTGCCGTCCAGCACGGTGGCGGCCGCAGCCGGAGTGCCGGGGGTACGCAGCAGGATGGCGGAGATGGAACCGCCGTAGATGGCCCCGATATACACGCCGACCAGCAGCACCAGGGCGGCGGTGGCGTCCATTCCGAAGGTCAGGGGAAGCAGGACGGCCACGCCCATCGTGGCGGTCAGCCCGGGCAGGGAGCCGATGGCGATGCCGGCGGCCACGCCAACGAAGGTAAGCAGGATCATGGCCGGCTGGAAAGCGTTCTGCAATCCCAACAGGAAATTACTCATGTCACTTACACTCCTCTCTTACAGGGGCAGTATGCCGCGGGGCAGGATGACCAGGAACACGCGGGTGAACAGCATGTATACTCCCAGCGACGCCACCAGGGGAGTGACGGCGTAATAGTACCATTTTTTGCAGCGGAACAGCGCCAGATAGAACACGCACAGCAAAAAAGTATCGATGACATAGCCCAGAGGCTCGATCAGTACGAGGTACAGCACGAGGAGCGCGAGACCGGCGGCGGGCATCAGCATTTCTTTTTTCGTAGGCTTGTCCTCATCGCTTTCTTCGATGACGGGGCTGCCGGGCTTGGCGTGGAGGGTCTGGATCACCAGCAGGACAGCCAGCCCTCCCATGAGGACCGATACGAGCTTGGGAAAGAAGTCATTGGCCAGCTGGTTGGCGGAAAAGCGGGCCGACAGCTTGGGCACGTAGGAGCCTGAGGTGACCCAGACGAATACCGCGAGCGCCAGGAACAGCCCGGCGGCGATCAGATTCTTTTTTTTCATACAAAGACCTCACATGACGGAAGAAGGGGCAGCTTTTCAGCTGCCGCTTAAACGGCATCAAAAGGCTGCCCCAATCATAAATTTCAGGAGGGTTTTATTCCAGGGCGCTGAAGATGGCGGAGGCCACTTCGGTGTCGTTGGCGATGTAGGCGGCGAAATCTTCGGCGTTCAGGTAGTAGATGTTCAGGAAGGCGTTGTTCATGAATTCAACGAATTCAGGATCTTCCACGGCCTTGGCGAAAGCGTCGCGCAGCTTTTCCACCACATCGGCCGGGGTGCCCTTGGGGACGGCCAGGCCGCGCCAGGTGCCGGTGACGATGTCGATGCCCAGTTCCTTGAAGGTGGGAACGTCAGGCAGGGAGGGCAGGCGCTCTTCGCTCATGACCGCCAGGGCGCGCATCTGACCGCCCTGCACCTGGGAGATCGCTTCGCCGGGGCTGGTGATGGTGAAATCCGCATGGCCGCCCAGCACTTCGGGAATAGCCTCGGCAGCGCCGTTGAAGGGGATGTGGTTGAAGATGATATCCTGATCCAGCTCGATGGTGTAGGCGTACATATTGGGGGTGGCGGTGGAAGCAAACTTGAGAGAGCCGGGGGTCGCCTTGGCGGCGGCCAGCAGGTCCTCCAGGGACTTGAGGGGAGAATCCGCAACCACGGTCACCATGCCGGGGTCCATGTTCACATTGCAGATGAGTTCAAAGTTGTCAGCGGTGACGCTGCACAGACCGTTCAGGGGCAGGGTCACCAGCTCACGGGTGATCATGGTCACATAGAAGCCGTCGGCGGGCTGATAGGCGCCTTCGGTCAGGCCAACCGCGCCGGAACCGCCGGTGGTGTTGACCACCACGATGGACTGGCCCAGGTATTTTTCGGCCACATTGGCCAGCGCGCGGGCAACAGCGTCCGTTCCGCCGCCGGCGGCGAAGGGCACGGTCATCTGCACGGTCTTTTCCGGATAATCCGCGTAGGCGACAGAAATTGCGACGGTCGACAGTACCAGGCACAGCAGCAGCGCGAGCGTCTTTTTCATGAGATTCATGGCTAAGCCTCCTCTTATCTGGTGAAAAAATCACCAAGTTGTCTATATTATAATCTATTCTTTCGCGAAAACAAGATGGATAATTGACTGCTTTTATTCCAAAATTGCGGTTTTGGATTGAACATTTCCCGGAAAGCTGATATAATGACGGGGGGTGAAAAAGGCGTGAAGGAAGAGATCTCGATCGTATACAACGATATCACGGAGGACTCTGTTTACCGCATCCATTCGCCGCTGTGGGAGGAAGGGCCGTATATCGCCACGGGAGCGGGGCATTTTTTCGCGCGGAAAAAGTACAGCGTGGAACGGAACAATCTCCCGATGTATCTGGTGCTGCTGACCGTGTCGGGCAATGGGCTTATAGATTACCACGACCGGACGTTCCAGCTGTCGCCCGGCACGGCGGTCATCATCAACGGCATGGAATACCACCGCTACAGGACGGACCCGGGGGCGGACATGTGGGATTTTCTTTGGCTGCGCTTCTCGCCCCGCGGGATGGAGGGGATCGTCCGCCTGGCGGACAGCTATAATACCCTGCCGATCCCGGCGCATTCGCCGGAGCTGGTTTCCTGGTTTGAGGATTTCGTGGCGCAGGCGGACGCGGAAACCATTCTGCAGGAGCTGCAGCTTTCGTCCATAGGAGCCAGGGTGTTCGCCGAGCTGATCCGGCTAAGCGGCGAGGCTTCCTCGCAGGAGCTGCATAAAAGCAGCGGCGGGAACGCGCTGGTGCTGGAATCCATGAGGCGTATTCGCGCGGGATATTCGGAAAGGCTTTCGGTGGAAGAGCTGGCGGCCAGCTGCTACATGACCCGCTTCGCCTATATCAGAAGCTTTTCCCGGCTGATCGGGGTGACGCCCTACCAGTATCTGCTCCGGGTGCGGATGGACAGGGCCAAGCTGCTGCTGGAAACTACCGACCGGCCCATCACGGAAATTGCCCAGACGGTGGGCTTTTCGGATCAGAACAACTTCGCCAAGCAGTTTCTCAAGCAGTGCGGCGTTTCGCCCACCCGCTACCGCAAGCAGTTCGGAAAGGGGTATACGGACTCATCCCGTCCGGTTCCGTTAAAATAATGGTTGACAAAACAAACGGAAGCGGATATAATAGCACTGTTTTTAGGGGAATGGTGTAATGGTAACACGTGGGTCTCCAAAACCTTTGTTGAGGGTTCGAATCCTTCTTCCCCTGCCAGACGGAAATCCTGCAGCGAAAGCCGCAGGGTTTTTGCTTTGTGTGATTTTGTTTTTTTCAGCATGCATGATGGATAAGGGGCGGGATATTCCGAACGGATAACGAAATCTTAGGGATGAAAAACGAATAATTGTTGCGGAATAGGAACCTTTCCGGTATAATATACACGGTGTTCAAGGTAAATGAAAACGATCTGCGTGGATATGAGCGACCTTCAGAAGAAAAAACGGGACTTTTTCGGACAGAGGAAAGGGGGTGGCGTCCCCCGGAGGGGACGCCGGGAAAAATGGCTACACTGCACAATACCGCTGCCAAGGGCGATTTTGCAAAGACCGTGCTGATGCCCGGAGACCCGCTCAGGGCCAAGTTCATCGCGGAAAACTATCTGGAAAACCGGGTGCTGGTCAACAACGTCCGGGGCATCCAGGGGTACACCGGGGAATACAAGGGAAAGAAAGTGTCCGTCATGGCCTCGGGGATGGGCATCCCCTCGATCGGCATCTATTCGTATGAGCTGTACAATATGTACGACGTGGAGAACATCATCCGCGTGGGCTCCGCCGGGCTGATCGACCCGGAGCTCAAGATCCGCTCGGTGGTGGCGGCCATCAGCGCCTATTCCAATTCGTCCTACGGTGAGCAGTTCGGCTTCAGGGGAAACCTGGGCGCGGCGGCGTCCTATCCGCTGCTCAAAAAGGCGGAGGAGGCAGCGGCCCGGCTGGGCGTGCCGATGTACATAGGGCCCACCTATTCATCGGATTCTTTTTATGACGAAAACAGCCAGCTTAAGGTGCTTCAGAAGCTGCACGTGCTCTGCACCGAAATGGAAGCCTACGGCCTGTACCTGAACGCGGCCAGGGCCGGCAAGAACGCCCTGGCGCTGCTGACCATTTCGGACAACCCCTATACCGGGGCCACCTGCACCGCGCAGGAGGTGCGCGAGACCTTCACCCAGATGATGGAGATCGCGCTGGAGATCGCGTGAGGCTGCTGGTGTCCGCGTGCCTGCTGGGCGTATGCTGCCGCTACGACGGGCAGAGCAGGCCGGACGAGCGGGTGCTTTCCCTGGGGAAGCGGCATACGCTGATCCCGGTATGCCCGGAGCAGCTGGGCGGCCTTTCCACACCGCGCTGCCCCTGCGAGCGGCAGGGGGACAGGGTCGCGGCCTGGGACGGGACGGACAGGACGGAGGCCTACCTTCGCGGGGCGGAGGAGGCCTTCCGTCTGTACAGCGTCTTAGGGTGTCAGGCGGCCGTGCTCAAGGCCAAAAGCCCCTCCTGCGGCGCAGGGCGGATATACGACGGCACCTTTTCGGGGACGCTCAGGCCGGGAGACGGCGTGACCGCGGAGCTGCTGAAGGCGCGGGGCGTCCGCGTGCTGGACGAAGATTCGGCAGGACAGCTTGAGGAAGAGTGAAATAAATACCGCTTTTTTACTTTTCACGGGAAGAAACGGGCGCTTTCATTCGTTTGATACAGGGAAAGATGTGGAAAGGAAGTATGGGTATGAAACGAATGCTGAGAAGGGCCGCGTGTCTGTTACTGGCGCTGGCGCTTTTCATGAGCGGAGCGCAGGCGGCCCCGTGCCGGGACGAAAGGGAGATGACCGCGGCCAGCGAGAGCCTGCGGGCGCTGGTGAGCCTGTTCGGCGCGGCAGCGCTGATGAAGGGCGCCGACGGACTGGAAGAGGGCGCGCCGGCGGACGGCCCGCTGGTGGAGGGCGTGCTGCTGCTGGGCCTGTCCCGCGGGCTTCTGCCCAGGGTGGACGGCGACCCGGCGGACGGGAAGGAAACCGTATCCGAGGAAACGCTGAACGGCTACCTGGCGGAGCTGTTTGCAGCGCCCGCGCAGACGCCCGAATCGCCCGCCTGCCCCTGCATCACAAGGCAGGGAAGCAGTCTGACCTTTGACTACAGCGATACGGAAACGGAGACCGCCGGCGGGGCGCGGATCTATTCCGCGGTACGGCAGAACGGCCGGGTGCTGGTGAAGGCAGATGCTTACGCGACCCTGACCAACTGGCAGAGCCTGCCCGAGGAGGTGGCGGAGGACTGCCTCACCTGGGAATGCGCGATGAGCCTGACGCTGGAGGAAACGGCCTCGTCCCGCTTTGGCTATCGGCTGGTTTCCTTCACCCGGGGGCCGGAATGGGCCTTCGGGGCGCTGGATACCTGGCGGGAAACGGCGGGAGACGGCTATACTTTGAACCTGCCCGAAGGGGCGGCGCTTTTAAGCGCCTCCGGCGGGACGGACACCTACAGCCTGGACGGCATGACCCTGACGGTGGAAAGGCTGGTCCGCGGCCGGCAGGACCCGCTTTCGGCCCAGCGCACGAGGTATCTGGCCGCCCATCCGGACGCGCTGGTGATGATGGCTCCGGCGCTGTCCTACGCGACGATGGAAGCGCCCGGGGAATATGCGGTGGTCTGCGCACCGGAAGGGAGCGACACGGTATATCTTCTGACGCTGCGCTTTTCAAAGGACAGGCAGGAGGAAGGCAGCTTTTACGGGGAAATACTCAGGAACGCCTTCTGGGCGAGCGGGATCGCCGCGGGATAGGGACGCGGGGGCGCAACCCCTGCGAGACCTTTGCGGATTTGTCTCACGGCAGATTCGCCGGGCAGAAATCGCCTGCGCGGTTCCGTTCCCGCGGCGTACATGCCGAAGCTTGATCAATACAAACGAAGAAAGATGAAAGAAGGATGAACGGCTATGAACAGGAAATGGATCTGCCTGGCGCTTGCGCTGATGATGACGCTGACCGCGGGCGCCAGTCTGGCCGAAGGCTGGGGACAGGAGCCCCTGTGCTTTGGCAATCAGCCCACCTACGCGGCCTACGACGACCAGGATCATCTGAAGATCAATATCCTGAAGGTGGATCAGAGCCCGAAGCTGGTCTATTTCGTGATCGACGTACAGATCAGCGAACCCGGGGTGCTGAGCACGGTGTTCCACAACGACAAGGTGTTCGAGGCGGAAAATGACAAGCAGCGCCAGAGCCGCATGGAAAAGACGGCGGTGCTGGAGACCATCGCCGAAAACCACGGCGCCGTGCTGGCCGTCAACTGCGACTTCTGCGGTTACCACGAAAACGGCGTCATCATCCGCAACGGCGTTTTGTGCCGCGCCAAGAAGACCAACAAGCTCGACATGCTGATCATCGACGAGAACGGCGATTTTTCCCTGCACTACGACCGCTCCGGGGATAATCCCGCGGAGCTGGCGCAGGACCTGCTGGCCAGAAACGTCTGGCAGACCATCGAGTTCGGCCCGGCGCTGGTGGAAAACGGAGAGGCCCTGCCGCTGGACAATAAGACCCACGTCGTGTCCACCCGCTCCTCCCAGCTGGAGCCCCGCACCGGCATCGGCCAGGTGGGGAAGCTCCATTACGTGATCATCCTGGTGGAGGGCCGGAGGGACAACTATTCGGAGGGCATAAGCCTCCAGGGCTTTCAGCAGCTGTTCCTGGAATACGGGGCGCAGACGGCCATCAACCTGGACGGCGGCGGCTCGGCCAAGGTGTATTTCTACAACCAGGTGCTGAACCGCCCGACCAGCCCCACCCGCCAGGTCAGCGACGCGCTGGTGTTCAAATAAGGAAAAAGCGGATGGCGCGCGCGTATGTTTACAAACCATACGCAGGGTTTGCGTAAAAATGTTCCCATAAATGGCCGGACATGCAAAAAAATCAGTTGACGCGGTACAGCGAACGCGGTATAATAATCGCACGGTCGCCATCCGCTGTAGGAAACAGCGACGTCCAGGCGAGAGTGGCGAAGGGAGGGAAAAAAGGTGTCTGAGATCCGGGTTAAGGAGAACGAGTCTCTGGAGAGCGCGCTGAAGCGTTTTAAGCGCTCCAGTTCCGGCGTTCTGGCCGAGGTCCGCAAGCGCGAGCATTATGAAAAGCCCAGCGTAAAGCGCAAGAAGAAGGCGGAGGCTGCGCGGAAGCGCAAGTACTGAGCCTGATGCCGGTTTGGAACCGGTTCCACCCGTCTCCGGGTAACGGAGACGGGTATTTTAAATCGGAAGTGACTTGAAAATGAAAAGGAGAATACATTTTCTCCTGATACTGCTTATATTATTGACGGCCTGCCAGGCGGCTTTCGCCCAGGAGGCCGAAGACCTGACGAAGCGCTGCACACTTAAGGCGACGGTGGACCAGGAGCGGGTGAACCGGATCAACAACGGTCGCTACGATCAATACTGGTCGGGCACGGGGGGATCGCTTACGATCCGTCTGCCCGAGGGAGAGGCCTGCCAGGGGATATCCCTTTCGTTTTTCCGGGACGCCGCGCCCCTGACCGTCTATGTCATGACGGACATGGGGATGTGGAAGCGGGAGGCCGTATATGCAGACGGCTTCAGGAACGCCTACATCCCCGTTCAGGCGCGGGGGGAAATCAGTGTCAGCGCGTCGAACGGCCAGGCGGAGTGGGCGCTGAGCGCCCTGTCTGTCTGGGGGGAGGGCGAGCTGCCCGAATCGGTCCAAAGGTGGACTTCCTGGCAGCCGGACGAGGAGGCGGAACTGCTTTTGTTCGCCACCCATCCGGACGACGAGCTGATCTGGTTCGGCGGGCTGATCCCCTATTATACCGTCGAGCGGGATATGAAGGTGCAGGTGGCCTACGCGGACGGGGCTTATTCGCCCAGTCGGGTCAACGAGCTGCTGGACGGGCTTTGGCACTGCGGGGTGCGCCGGTACCCGGAGCTTGGGCCGTTTCGGGATTTCAAGGTGAAGTCCGAGGGCCTGGTCAGAGGCCGGTGGGGGAAAAACGCGGCGGAAACCTGGTGCACAGCGGTCATTCGCCGCTACCGTCCCAAGGTGGTGGTGACCCACGCGCAGAACGGCGAATCGGGCCACAACCAGCACAAGGTGCTGAGCAAGGCCGTCGTGAACGCGGCGACCGAGTGGGCAGGGAACGCCGAAAAGGATCCGGACTCCGCGAAAAGCTATGGGACGTTCACGCCGCAGAAGCTCTATCTGCACCGCTACGGGAAGGAGCAGACCTTTCTGGACTGGACGCAGCCCCTGAGCACCTTTAATGGGAAAACAGGCGCAGAGATCGCGCAGGAGGCCTTTGACAAGCATATTTCGCAGGACCGGTCGGGATACAGGATCTATGTGTCCGGCCCCAACGATTCCCGGTATTTCGGCCTGTATTATTCGCTGGTCGGACCGGACGAGGCCAGAGACGACCTGTTCGAGCATATCGAAAATAGCGGAGAGTGAGCCCGATGGAGCATGCCAAGCCAAGCACCCGGAAAATACTGTGGGATTATATCGTAGTCGTCGCCATGGCCGCGCTGATGGCCCTGAATTACCAGATACTGATCCTGCCCAACGCCTTTGCGCCTACGGGGCTCAACGGCATCGCGACGATGCTGCAGTATGTTTTCCATTTCAGCATCAGCTATTTTTCCCTGATCGTCAACGTGCCGCTGGCCATATTGTGCGCGCTGCTGGTGGACAGGCGCTTCGCCCTGCGCACGATGGTGTTCACGCTCGTCTTTTCCGGGCTGCTGCTGCTGATGGAAAACGGTGTGATCGACCTGCACAGGGCTATATACCATACGCCGGACGGTAAAAGCACGCTGCTGGCGCCGGTGATCGCCGGCACGATCAACGGGCTGATCTACGGGGAATCCATCCGCCACGGCGCGAGCACCGGCGGGACGGATTTCATCGCAGCCATCGTGCATAAAAAGCGCCCCGCCTACAGCCTGACCCACGTGGTGTTCCTTTTGAACAGCGCGGTGGCGGCGGCCAGCTATTTCGTGTACGATTTCAACATCGAGCCCGTGGCCCTGTGCATCATCTACGCCCTGCTGACCACCGCGGTGTCCGACCGGCTGATCCAGGGAGGCAAGGAGGCCATCCGGGTGGAAATGATCACCGCCCATCCGCAGGACATTGCCGACGCCGTGATCAGCCAGCTGCATCACAGCTGCACGATACTGGACGCGACGGGCGGCTATTCCCATAAGGCAAAAAAGATGGTGGTCTGCGTCATCAACAAGCAGCAGATCACCCGGCTGACCGAGATCATCAGCGCCTTCCCGGATACTTTCGCGTGCGTGTCCTCGGTCAGCGAGACGCTGGGCAACTTCAAGAAGATCCGCTCCTGACGAAAAAGGAGAGTCATTATGCGGCAGTACGTCACTTCGCTGGCGGCGCAAAAGGGGCTGAGCATCAAAGCCCTTTCTGAAAAACTGGGCTACCGCAGCCGCACGTCGCTGGTACGCCTGATGGACCAGCCGGTCACGGAAAAGACCTTGGAAGATTTTTCCATGCGCGTCATCCGCGAGTTTTCCCTGACGGAAAAGGAGGCGGAGGTCCTCTACCAGGCCACCGTCGACAAGCGCTTCGGCCCGGAAAGAGCGGCTACTCTGACGGAAATGCTGCGGCTGGTCGCCGGGGAGGAAGCATCTGAGGACGAGGAGATCCTCCTGGAGGACTGGGAGAATGGGAAAACCGTCTCCCTTTCAGCGCTGCTGGCGGGTATGAAGGCGCCGCAGCTGCTGATTCTCAACAGCTTCCGGATACCGATGTACAGGATGCTGGAAGGACTGCTTAAAAAGCCTGAGGTCCGGATCAGCCATTTCACCGCGGCGCAGGGCATGGATAAGAGGGTTACGAAGGCGCTGCGACAGGTGACGCCGCTTCTGTTTTACACCGGATATGAGTTTTTTTTCCACCGTCTGCCCGAAAGCGGCGCGATGCCGGGCATCTGGCAGTCCGACCTGATGCTGGTTTCCTGGCAGGATGAAGGCGGGGAGGAAAGGCACGTCGTCATCATGTTTGACGGCCTGTGTCACGGCAGGCTGACCGTCCTGAGCCGGGAAGACCGGGACCGCCTGCGCTGGATGCTGAATCTTTGGGAGGACAGCTTCGTTCCCCTCAAGAACCGTTATGATTCCTATGAGGACAAAGAGGACTACCTGACCTACATGAGACGGTATACGGAGCTTGAAAAAAACCGCGAGGTCTATATGCTCCGGCCGGATCCCAGCATCAGCTTCATCCCTGTGGACACGCTGGTCAGCGCCCTGCGGCAGGGAGTTTTCCCGCCGGAGGTCCTGAAAAGCGCACGGATGGTGTTCGAGCAGAGGAACCGGAACATCTATCAGAAAAAGCAGGATACCTGGCTGCTGATGGACACAGACGCGGTGCGCCGGTTTGCCCAAAGCGGGAAAACGACGGAGCATTTCTGGGGGCTAAGGCCCTTCACCCCGCGGGAAACGGCGGACATCCTGCGGCTGATGGCGCGGGAAGGCCGCGCCCGGGAGAGCCTTCACATCCACCTGCTGAAGCCGGGGTTCCGCACGGCACGGACGGAAATGGTATGCTACGGCGAAGCGGGCATGCTGATCGCCCCGGATCAGACGGATTATCATCTGGAAAACGGCTGCCCGGACGTGATCCTCACTGACAAGCTGCTGCTTTCCAGCTTCCGCAGGCTGATGAGGGAGTTTTTCTGCTTTTCCTGCGCGTTCTCCCGGGAGGAAACCGCCGACCGCCTGGAGGCTCTGGCGGAGGAGGCGGAAAGGCGGGAGTAAGCGCGCCCCAGGAAAAGGAGACTGTTTATTCTCTGTTCTTTCCCGGCGGCCCGGTTGCTAAAAAGCTTCCTGTCAGCCTATAATAAGGCGTCCGAATACGGGCGCTTTATTATATGGTGACGGGAGTTTTTTAAATCTATGCCAAATTTCAGTCTTCCCTCCGGAGTATTTATGCGGGCGGCGGAGCAGTTCGGGACCCCCTTTCATCTGTACGACGAAAAGGGGATCCGCGAGACGGCGCGCCGGGTGCAGGCCGCCTTTTCCTGGGCGCCGGACTATATGGAGTATTTTGCCGTCAAGGCCCTGCCCAATCCGCAGATCCTTACGATCATGCGGGAGGAAGGCTGCGGGCTGGACTGCTCGTCCGAAACGGAGCTTCTGCTGGCGCAGCGGACGGGCTTTTTTGGGGAGAAGATCATGTTCAGCGCCAACTCCATGCCGGCGGGGGAATTTGCCCTGGCGCGGAGCCTGCAGGCGATCATCAACCTGGACGACGTCAGCGACATCGATATCCTCGAAAAAAACGGGGGTATCCCCGAGACCGTGTGCGTGCGTTACAATACCGGCGGCAATTTCACCATGAACGGCAACCAGATCATGGGAAACCCCGGGGAAGCAAAATACGGCTGGACGACGGAGCAGCTGAAGCCGGGGCTCAAAAGGCTGAAGGACATGGGCGTAAAACGCTTCGGCCTGCACGCCTTCCTGGCCAGCAACATGACCGACCCGGGCTATTACCCGGCGCTGGCGAAGATACTGATGGAAACGGCCGCTTCTATGGAAAAGGAGACCGGCCTCAACTGCGCTTTCATCAACCTGTCCGGCGGCATCGGCATTCCCTACCGGCCTGAACAAAAGCCCGTGGACGTGCTGGCGGTGGGTGAGGAAGTACGGAAGGTGTATACGGACGTTTTCGGCGCGCCTGAAAAGGGCAAGCCCGGCATCAAAACGGAGCTGGGCCGCTATATGACAGGCCCCCACGGCTTCGTGGTAACCCGGGCAGTGCATGAAAAGAACACCTACAAGCACTATATCGGCGTGGATGCCTGCGCCGTGCAGCTGATCCGCCCGGCGATGTATGGGGCGTACCACGAGATCTCGGTGGTCGGCCGGGAAAACGCCCCGAAGGATCACCTGTACGATATCACCGGGTGCCTGTGCGAGAACAACGACAAATTCGCCATCGACCGCCTGATGCCGGAAATCCATGTGGGCGACCTGCTGATCATCCACGACGCCGGGGCGCACGCCTTTGCCATGGGCTATCAGTACAACGGCCGTTTGCGCACCGCCGAGGTGCTGTATCAGCAGGACGGGACCTTCCGCCTGATCCGCCGGGCCGAAACGCCGGAGGATTATTTCGCCACGATGGTGTGGGACTGATACTGAATTTTGTCTGACCCATTCATCTGTGAGTGTTTTATGCTTAAGGAATTACTTGTTTTGAGTAAAAACAGACCGTGACACCTCATCCGTCCCGGCAAAAATAGTTGAATTCACTGATGCTATTGATTCTGCCGGTCCACCACCAGGGCCTGCCGGCCCGTTCGGTACTGAAAATGATCCACAGGATCATTTTCCGGGCGTACCTCACCCCCTCAAGGGGCTTTAATCAGCGGTTCCTTAATCCCATCTTTGACAGTAACCCTCTGAAAAGCGTGACGCAGAGCGGCTTTTCGGAGGGTTATGGATTGCACAATATAAGGCCGATTAAAAAGATTTTT
>CADAQF010000024.1 GCA_902790015.1 uncultured Eubacteriales bacterium
AACCCCATCCGCACCATCGGTTCCCAGATCACCGAGGTCATCGAAAAGCACCAGGGCGTCTCCAAGGCCGAGGCCAGGGCCCAGGCCATCGAGCTGATGAGCCGCGTCGGCATCCCCAGCGCGGCCGACCGGTTCGACGAATATCCCTTCCAGTATTCCGGCGGCATGCGTCAGCGCATCGTCATCGCCATAGCGCTGTCCTGCCACCCGGAGATCCTGATCTGCGACGAGCCCACCACCGCTTTGGACGTGACCATCCAGGCGCAGATCATTTCCCTGATCCGCGACCTGCAAAAGGAGCTCAAGTTCACCACCCTGTACATCACGCACGACCTGGGCGTCGTGGCCAACGTGGCCGACCGCGTGGGCGTCATGTACGGCGGGCAGATCATCGAGTACGGCACCGTGGAAGAGATCTTCTTTGACCCCCGCCACCCGTATACCTGGGCGCTGCTGTCTTCCCTGCCCCAGCTGGGCGTGAAGGGAGAAGACCTGTATTACATCGCCGGCACGCCCCCCTCCCTGTACAACGAGATCAAGGGCGACGCCTTTGCCCCGCGCAACGAGCATGCCCTCAAGATCGACTTTGAGAAGGAGCCGCCATTCTTCCAGGTGACCGACACGCATTTCGCCAAAACGTGGCTGCTGGATCCCCGGGCGCCCAAGCTCGAAAAGCCGGAGGTCATCCGGGACCTGCACAAAAAAATCAAAAAAATGACGGACAAGGGAGGTGCGTTCCATGTCGAACAGGAATGAGGAACGGGAAGTCATCCTGTCCATCAAACACGTGGACATCTCCTTTGACACCGGCCATAAAAAGAAATTCGTCGCCGTGAAGGACGCGAATTTCGACATCTATAAGGGCGAGACCTTCGCCCTGGTGGGCGAATCCGGCTCCGGCAAGACGACGCTGGGCCGCGCCATCCTCCGCATCAACCCGTGCAGCGCGGGCGAGATCGTGTTCGAGGGCAAGCGCATCTCCGGCAAGATCTCCCACGAGGAGGATCGCAACGTCGTCCGCAACATCCAGATGATCTTCCAGGACCCCGCGGCGTCCCTGAACGAGCGCGCCACCATCGAATACTGCGTGTCCGAAGGCCTGTACAACTTCCACCTGTATAAAGACGAGGAAGACCGCATCGCCAAGGTCGACCGGGCGCTGCAGGCCGTGGGCCTTTTGCCCGAGCACAAGTCCCGCTATCCGCACGAGTTTTCGGGCGGCCAGCGCCAGCGCGTCGGCATAGCCCGCGCCATGATCATGGACCCCAAGTTCATCGTGGCGGACGAGCCCATCTCCGCGCTGGACGTTTCCATCCGCGCCCAGGTGCTGAACCTGATGAACCGGTTGAAGGCCGAAAAGAACCTGACCTACCTGTTCATCGCGCACGACCTGTCCGTCGTCCGCTTCATTGCCGACCGCATCGCCGTCATCCACCTGGGCGAGATCGTGGAAATAGCGGATTCGGAGACGTTGTTCCGCTTCCCCCTGCACCCCTACACCATTTCCCTGCTTTCCTCCGTCCCCATGCCGGACCCCATTGTGGAGCGCACGCGCCGGCATATCGACTACGACCCGAACAAACTGGACCAGTCCGGCGAAAAGCGGGAAATGCGGGAGATCCGTCCCGGCCACTTCGTCTTCTCCACCGCTCACGAGTTCGAGGGCTATGAAAAGAAGATGGCGCAGCTGGAAAAGGAAGGCCGCTGAGCCTGCCGCTGAACGGCTGTTTTCATTAGGCGGGGGAAAGGGCTCCTTCGTCCTTTGTCCGCCAGCGCGCCGCTGCAGATGAATATGATTATGAAAACCCCGGATCAGCCCGTGAGGGCAGACCCGGGGTTTTTGCTCCGCGTATTGATTCCGAAACGGACCGCCGTCACCTGATCCGGTGCGAAAAGCCGCGCTCAACAGTCCGTCTTTCCGCATACGGGCCGGAAGCGGCCGTCAGGCACGTTCAGCCCGATGCTCCATACGCCCCTTTTCGCCTTTTCTCCTCTTCCTTACAGGAACCCGAAGGCCAGCACGGCGCATACGGCTATGTAGATGACCCCCAGAAAGAGCGGATAGTTGAAGGCTTCCGCTCTTTTCTGCTTCTGCTCAACCATGTATTCCCTGAAAGAGGGCTTCTCGTTTTTGCCGACGCCCCGGCGCAGCTGGAACCCGGTGATGTCAAAATCCCCCCGGATGAAAAGGGAATAGGCGACCCCGGCGGCGATCAGCAGCCCGCCGGTGACGGTCAGGGCGTCGGTGAATATCAGCAGGCGCTTGTCCGATGAGATCAGCGTCTTGGCCACCGGGTAGATCAGCGTCACGATGATATGCGTGATCAGCACCCGGGGTTTGATTTTGTTCAGGCGTTTTTTCCAGCGTTCGATGAGCTTTTTCATGGCACCTCTTCTGACAGACGCCGCCGCCGGAGTGGCGGGGGCGGGATAGCGGGCGGCCCTGCCGCCCTTACAACGCTATATTATCAGATGGCCGCGCAGGCGTCAATCGCCGACTCGCGAATGAATGCGGGAGCCTGGGAACCTGGGTAAGGGAGTGTAAGAGAAGACATTCCTGCCCGTTCGCGGCTGAAAACGGTCCACTGGAGCGATTTCCGGGCGCGCATCACCCACGGGTCCGTTCTCCGGGAGCAGCGACCTCCAAAAGTCTTCCCCTTGGAGGGGGTGAGCAGCGTCTTGGATGACAGGCCTGTGGCCTGTCATCAGCTGCGAACGGGCCGGCAGGCCCTGGTGGTGGCCCGGCGGAAACAACAAAGCAAGTGAAATCAAGATATTTCGCCGGGTCGGATGAGGTGGCCCCGCATCATCCTCTTCACCAACATTCCCTGCCCAGGCAAATTTGGCGGGTGCTCAGCCAGCTAACCCAGGGCCTGCCGGCCCGTTCGTCGGTGAAAACAGGCCACTGGCCTGTTTTCCGGGCCCTCCTCACCCCCAAAAATTCACGGACACAATTCCTTCAGCTTTTCATAAAACTCCGGCAGCGCCCGCCTGAGCCGCACAAAGTGACCTTCGCGGTTCAGGAAGCAGTGCTCCGACGTTGCGGCGCACACGGTTCCGCCGGTTTTTGTATTGGTCATTTCATAGCCGATCACCAGCACCACTTCGTTGAAGGATTTCACGGTCACGGCAATCTCCAGCTCGTCGTCGAAGGTGCAGGGCTGTCTGTAATCGACCGACAGCGCCTTCACCGGCGAAAAGACGTCCATGGCCTCCATCCTGGCGTAGGGGAAGCCGAGCTGGTTCATGAAGTCGATCCGGGCCTCCTCCATGAAGTGCAGGTAGTTGGCATGGTGGGTGATGCCCATCATGTCGGTCTCGTAGTATTGGACGCGGCGGCGGTAGGGATTCACGGCATTTTCCTCCTCAGACCGGATAAGATTGGCCGAACCTTTTTTCAGGTCTGTGCGCGAAATAAACGGTTACGGCGCCTTTGGACAGGATGCGCTCCCAGTCCCGCTGAAGCACCTCGTTTCCGTCATACGCTTCAAGATATTCGATCGGCTCGAGATCGCCTGCAAAGCAGCTGCCGTCGTCCAGCATCAGCGTCACGCTGTCCTCGCTGTGGCTCGGCGTGCTGATGATCTCCCCTCTTATGCCGATCCCGGCCAGGAACGCCCTGCTCTCCTCACAGGAGATCACCTTTGCGGCATCCGCGTCCAAAGACTTAAACGGAATGCGCTCCCTTTCAAATATCCTGTCGGAAAACCGGATATGATCCTTCTGCACGTCCATCAGCAAAAGCCTCACGCCCTGCGCGGTCAGCTCGCCAATAAGTCCCATATGGTCCGGATGGAAGTGCGACGCCATCACGTACCGGATATCTGCCGTCCTGATCCCGTTCTGCTTTAAGGCCCTGTAAAACGCGGGCAGCGTTCCCGCGTAGTCCGTATCGAACAGCAGCCCGCCGCTTTCAATGAAAAAGGTATTCGTGTTTCCGTATTTCAGCTTCTTCATGCGACCTCCCCTCGGGCCTCGCGCGGGACAGGCCCTTACTATTAAGGCCTCCAGACGTACAGCCCTTCCCCGCGGGCGATCTCCCTGACCAGCCCCAGCAGCTTTTCATCGGGATTGAACAGGCTCAGGTGCGTGTCGTCCTTTTCGGAAAGGATCATGGCGCCGCCCAGCATGATATACACATACCGCTCCCGCATGGCCCGGGCGATCTGCTCAGGCGGCGGATTGACCGGGGGCTCCCCGTCCAGCGATACGTCCATATAGCAGTTCAGCTTCAGTACCAGGTTGATATGCCTTTGCTTGATGTCAGTGAACCGGGACGTCTCCAGAAAGTGTTTTTCCACAGCAAAATACTGCCCGGGGCTGTCCGCCGGTACCTGTGCGGGCAGTATGTCGATGATCCAGCAGTCCGTCTGCAGCAATTGTTCGATGTCCCTGGTCATGGCGTTCTTTTCCTCTTTCATGATGGATTGATCCTGCCTGAAAAGCATTATACCATATCCGGCGCGATCGGGAAGGGGGAAATTATCATAATGAATTTTGTCTATTCGATGCACATTTGTATGCGTCTTTTGTGCCAGCTCCGCGTCAAACTTCTTTACCGGGCTGCGCCCACCGTTCACAATGGTGTTCTAAGGAAACGCTGATTAATGCCTTCCCCTTGAGGGGGTGAGGCACGCCCGGAAAATGATCCGGTGGGTGAGGAGGACCCGAAAAACAGGCCAGTGGCCTGTTTTTACCGACGAACGGGCCGGCAGGCCCTGGGTAGTTTTCAGTGCCGAACGGGCCGGCAGGCCCTGGTGGTGGAACCGCTTTTGCCGGGACGGATGAGGTGTCTCAGTCTGTTTTGCTCATTAAATCAGCGCTTTCTTAAGGCTGAGATCAAGGCGTTTCCCCGCCCCGCAAAAAAATCTCCGCCGGCTATTTCCCTTTCTCAGCCTGAGAAAAGTATGGACTCCGCACAGTGCACGCACGAACGAAAAATGTTGAACGAATTGAAATCATCGAAAAAAACGGTTACAATGTACCTGCGGTCAGATCATGATCCCAAAGGGAAAGCAGTGAAAAAAGGAACGGTGACGACGCATGAGCGAATGGGAAATGGAACGGCGGCGCAGACAGCGGGAAGAGGACTGGACGGACGACCGCCCGGATGAAAACGAGCATAACGGGCCGGACCGCCCCTACCGCGGCGGCGACGATGCGCACGAATGCTGGGCGCACGAAAAGGAGCTCGGAAGCAAATAAAAAAGAACGGGTCTTCCGCCGTTTCCCCCTGTAGGGAAACCCCGGCCGGAAAACCCGTTCTTTTTATTGTTGTATTCTTATCTGACCCGTGCCGGGATCCCGTTCACCAGGTCCCTGGTCCACATGCCGGGCAGGATCAGGTGCCGGTCAAAGTCCACGGCGCTGATGGGCACGTACCCGGTCATGCCGCGGTACTGGTAGGGCTTGCGCAGCTCCACCTTCAGCCATACCGTATCCTCGGCCAGGTATCCCTCCATCATGTCCTGAATCTCCGGCAGGTATTCGGGGCCCCTGAGCTCTTCGTTAAGCCCCCCCGCGATCCGCAGCTCGACGCCCTCGGGGAATACGTCCTCCTGCGCCTGCATCGCGCCCTGGCCGTCCGGCTGATACAGCGGGGTCTTCTCCTTCAGCGTGCCCTTGGTGGATACGCCCTGGTCCGCCCCCTTGGGGATCACGCTGCCGTCCAGCAGGCAGGTGTAAAGCTCGTAGTTCTCACCCTTTTCGTCCCAGCCGCAGCCCATGCAGTAATAGGTGTTTTCATCTGCGGTGTAGCGTCCCAGCACAAACAGCGGGTCGCCCTGGAAAATGGTTTTGCGCTCGCTTCCCCGGGTCTGGGCGGCGGCGGCGGTCAGCCGCACCGGCATCGGGCGGTACAGCGGGATGCCGCCGGAGGTCGGGTCCACATAGGCTTCCCGCACATACCCGGCCACGTCTCCCAGCCGGATGCGGACGAAGCCGTTGGTGGCCAGGTGGTTGTCAAACACGCGGTACACCACCGTGCCCGGGAACAGGGTGAAAATGACGTCGCCCTTGTCCTCCAGGGAGGAAGCCACGCGGACGGGATCCTGCCCGGTCAGCGCGCGGATGGTGGCCTGCGCCATGTCCCCCGTCCAGTAGACCTCGTCGGTGGGTATCTTGCGGTAATCCAGCCCCGTGTCGGTATGCACGGCGATCAGCAGCGTCTGCTCCCCGGCGATGGTGCCGTACACGTCCACATATTCCTCGGATACGTCCTCAAGCTTCCCGTTGGCGTTGACCAGCACCCGGCGGTAGCCGCTCTTGGGCACCAGCAGCCCCCGGGTGGGCTCGCACTGCGCCTTGGGGGAGAGGTACCACGTCATCATAAAGCCGGTCACGCCGCCGATCTCCACCCACGCCCAGTCGTCCCGGAAGTCGTTCTTTTCGGTGCCTGCAACGGGGGAAACGCCCGTCCTGAGCATTTTAACCGGGGTCCCGGCGTAGCATTCCAGCAGGATATTGGAGGGGTCGTCCGCGTTGGGCTTTTCGCGCAGCTTCACGCGGGAATCGTCCGTCTGAAGGACGTTGATGTACCAGGTGACGTCCGCCCGGGCGACGTTTTTAGGCAGCGCGGATACCGCCAGCACGGCGGCCAGTGCGAGGGCCGTCAGGATACTTAGGCGTTTTTTCATGGAAAATATCCCTTCTTTCTTTCTCTTCTCCCGTAAGCTGTCAAAGTCCGGAAAGGATTTCGATACAGTTTCTTAATAGTTTCGTCATATCCTGTACAAATATACAACGTACCGCCGGAAAATGCAAGGGGGTAAAGCGCCGAAAACAGGGCATTCTGCCTTTTTCTGCAAGTTTTTAAGGAAAAAGCTTGCCATCCGGGCGGGTTTCCTATAAAATGTAGCTGTTTTCGTGTGCTCCCGCGCAACATGGGAAGGAGGCTTTCAAGAAACCCGACATGGATCAGGTGGAACTCAGAAGTGAACGGCTGCAGCAGGATATGACGCTGCGCGGCCTGTACGATATTCTTTTTGAAAATGAAGACGCTCCCCAGGCCCTGTTCCTGGATCAGGACCAGCAAAAGAAAGTCGTCACCTACGGCGAGTGCCGGGCCAGGGCCCTGGCCGCGGCCCGGACGCTCAGGGCGGACGGCGCGCAGCCGGGCGGCTATATCGCCCTGCAGCTGGACACCTGCCCCGAATGGTTCGCGCTGTACTGGGGCATCATCCTCTCAGGCGCCAACGCCCTGCTGCTGGATCCCTCCCATTCCGACGACATGACCAAATATCTCATGCGTCAGGCCGGGGCCACGGCGCTGATCGGCGAAAAGAAGCGCGAAAAGCTGACGGGCGTCAGGCAGTATACCAAAGATGAGCTGATCTCCGCTCCGCCCGCCGGGGATTATAAGCCGCTTTTCGGCACGAAGACGGCGCTTTGCACTTCCGGCACCACACAGACGTCCCGCGTCTTCGTATACGACGAAAAGGCGCTGTGCAGCCAGCTGCTCAACTCCATGCTGCTGCATCGGGCCAACCGCCGCATCATCGACAGCGAGGGCATCCGCAACCTCGTTTTCCTGCCCAACCATCACGTGTTCGGCTTCCTGGTGTGCATGCTGTGGATGTCCTTTATCGGGGGCGACAACATCTACTTGAGGGACCGCAGCCCCCAGACCATCCTGCAGACGGCCCGCGTTTTCGAGCCCACCATGCTCATCACCGTCCCGCTGCTTTTGAACAACCTCTGCGCGGGCATCCGGCGCAATATGGAGGCCAACCCGGACCAGGCTTCCGCTATGGCCAAGGCCCTCTCCCGCTCCGAGGCCGAGCAGAAAAAGAACCCCGAGCGCGGCCTTTCCCTGGCTGAAACCAGGCTCTTTGAGCAGCAGCTTCGGCAGCTGCTCGGCGTAAAGCTCCGCTGCGTGATCATAGGCGGCGCCTTCGCCCCCAGGGAAAACCTGGAACTGTTCAACGGCCTGGGCTACTATACGGTGTGCGGCTTCGGCATGACCGAAACGGGCGTCACCTCCGTGGAAAGCGGCATGGGCTGGGACGACCGGCTTTCCGGCTCCGTCGGCAAGCCCTTTGACAGCGCCGAATACCGCGTCAGTTCCCCGGACGAAAACGGCGTGGGCGAGCTTCTGATCCGCGGAAGCACGCTTCATTCGGGCCGGCTCGAAAACGGGCAGGAATACCCGCCCCTGCTGGACGAAAACGGCTTCTTCCACACGGGCGACCTGGTCAGCCTCCGGGACGACGGAAGGCTTACCATCGTCGGCCGCGTCAAGGACCTGATCATCAACGAATCGGGCGAAAACGTCTATCCGGACGAGCTTGAAGCCCAGTTCGTCCCCCCGCCCCAGGTGGACCAGTACACCGTCCTGGGCCTGCCCATGGAGGGCGAAAAGAAGGGCCCGTACGAGCATATCGCCCTGGTGATGCACCTGCAGCAGAACACCGATCCCCTGCCCGATGCGGAGATCTGGGCGGCGGTAGCCCGGCTCAACAGCCGTTTCCCCGCCATGAAGCAGATAAGCCGCGTCCTGGTGACCGAGCCCTCCCTGCCCCTTTCGTCCAGCCTCAAGGTAAAGCGCGCCGCGCTGCGCCAGGGGCTTTCGGACGGCTCCATCCCTTTCCGCCTGGTCGAAAAATCGGGCGAAGGCCCCCGGCCCGTCAAAAAGAAGCCCCTGCCCGCCCGGGAGGATATAGCGCAGAAGGTCACCGCCCTGTACGCCGAGGTCCTGCAACTGCCCCAGGATCAGATCGATCCGGACGCCTCCTTCCTGGAGGATCTCAAGGGAGACAGCCTGAGCCTCATCACCATGACCGTCAAGGCGGAGGAGCTTTTCGGCGTCATCATCCCGGAGGATCTGTACGGCGAGTGCACCTCCGTCAATACCACCGCGAAATTGATCGAACGGCTTCTTAAGGGCGAGGAGGCCGAGTCCGCGCCCAAAGAGCGCGCGCAGGTCGTCCCCATCATCCGCTTTGAGGACACGCCCGAATACAAGGCCTTTGAAAAGCGCCAGAAGGCCCTCATGGAAAGCGAAGAGGACAACCCCTATTTCGTCGCCCACGATTCTCCCCTGACCGATACCAGCCTCATGGACGGCCAGCGGGTGGTCAACTTCGGCAGCTACAACTACGTCGGCATGTCCGGCCGCCGGGAGACCATGGAGGCCGCCAAGGCCGCCATCGACCGCTACGGCACCTCCGCCTCTGGCAGCCGCCTTTTGGCCGGGGAAAAGACCCTGCATAAGGAGCTTGAAGCCGCCCTGGCCGAGTGGAAGCACGCCGAAAGCGCCCTGGTGCTGGTGGGCGGCCATTCCACCAACGTGACCATCGTAGGCAATTTCTGCACCAAGGGGGATCTGATCCTCTACGACGCGATCGACCATAACTCCATCATGGAGGGTATCCGCCTGTCCGACGCGGAGGCCCTGCCCTTCCCGCACAACGACACCGTTTCCCTGGAGAGGCTTTTAAAGCTTCACCGGGATCACTACGCCAAGGTGCTGATCGTGGTGGAGGGCGTCTACTCCATGGACGGCGATATCGCCCCGATCCCCGAATATGTGCGCATCAAAAAGGAATACGGCTGCTTCCTGATGGTGGACGAGGCGCATTCCGCCTGTGTCATCGGCGAGCACGGCGGCGGCGTGGACGAGTATTTCGGCCTGCTGCCCGACGATATCGACATCAAAATGGGCACGCTGTCCAAGGGCCTGGGCACCTGCGGCGGATATCTGGCCGGAAAGCGCAGCCTGATAGAGTACCTGCACTATAACCTGCCCGGCTTTGTCTTCTCCGTGGGCATGAGCCCGCCGCTGGCGGCCGCTTCCCTGTGCGCCATCCGGCTGCTCAGGAGCGACCCCTCCATCATGGAAAACATGCGCCGAAACATCGCCTGCTTTACCCGTGAAGCGCAAAAGCACCGCTTCGATATCGGCCGAGCCGGAAAGACCGCCATCTTCCCCGTGCTGGTCGGCCGGGACGAGGACGCTTTCCTTCTGTCCAACCGCATGAGGAAAGCCGGCGTCTTCGTGCCGCCCGCGGTATTCCCCGCCGTGCCCAGGGGCAGGGCCCTGCTGCGCTTCTGCGTGACCAGCTGCCACCACGAGCAGCAGATCGCCGACGCGCTGGACGCCCTGGAAAACTGCGCCAAGGAATGCGGCATCGACCTGCCCCGCACAGCTCCCGCCGCCGAAAACGCCTGACGCGTTTGATCTCCCGCGCAGGCCGCCCAATAAGCCTGCGCAAAAAGACCTTTTCCAAATCCTCCGCCGCGCCGCGATGTAAAACCGCTGGCGCGGCGTTTTCGTTGCGCCAAACGCCCTCGCCCGCCTCCTGACTGTCACTTTCCCGGCGCCCGCGTACCCCGGACGTCCGGCGCTCCCTTCCCGGCGGTCCCAAAAAGGAAGCGGGCTTCATGGCAAAAATATGAAATCCTGATGATTTCAGTTGCCAAACCGCCTCGGATTTGGTATACTGAAACAATCAGAAGGAGGTGCTTTTTCATGCCGTCCAAGGATGAAAATCTTCCCGTTCATGTGGATCTGGATCTGCATAACGGCGGAACTATTAAATACGCCAACGAAGTCATCGCCATCATTGCCGGCGTCGCCGCGACCGAGGTCGAAGGGATCGCCGGCATGGTGACCAGCGGCGGTATCGGCGATATCATCGGCCGCAACCGCAACATCACCCGCGGGGTGAAGGTGGACCTGGGCAGCGAAGAGGCCTCGGTGGACCTGTACATCACCGTGGAATACGGCACGCCCATCCATAAAGTGGCCGCCGAGGTGCAGGAAAACGTCCGCAAGGCCATCGAATCCATGACCGGCCTTCACGTCGTCAAGGTGGACGTTCACGTGCAGGGCGTCAGCTTCGAAAAGGAAAACAAGGAACGGGACGCCGCCATCGAGTCCGCCCGCAAGCCCGCCCTGGAGGAAGGCGAAGCCAAGCCTAAAAAGGCCCGCTCCCGCAAGCCCAAGGAAGCTCCAAAGGCCGAACAGCCCGCCCCGGCGGACGGCGCTGCGCAGGAAGCTCCCGCAGCCGAGGAAGCTCCCGCCGCTGATTCGGCTCCCGCGCAGGAAGGGGAAGCGCCCGCTCCCCAGGACGAGGCCCCGCAGGAATAATACGGAATCATCCGGCGGTGTAAGCCGGTGAATGAATACCTGTACAATCCAAGAAGGAGGCATGACCCGGTATGAAAGCTCGATTCGGTACCCGGTTGACCCTGTTGATCATTGCGTTTGTGCTGCTGGTGTTCGGCGTGGCCACGCTTTATGTGGGCATCCGTCTGAACGGCATCGCCCTGAACCGCGAAACGGTTGACCTTCTCAAGGAGATCCAGGAGGCCGAAAAGCCGGTCATCGGCGGCGCGGGCTACTGGACGGTCCGCCGCATCATCATCCTGGCGATGGGCGCGCTGCAGGTCGTAGGTTCCCTGCTCCTGTTCAGCATCCCCGGCCGCATGCGCTATAAGCGCAAGGACTTCATCGTCCAGCAGACCGACAACGGCGAGATCCGCATCGCCGTCAAGGCCGTGGAAAACCTGGTCAACAAGTGCATCGACACCCATGAGGAGATCCATGTCAACAGCCTGAAGGTCAGCAATTTCCGCGACGGCGTCGTGGTGGACCTGAAGGCCTCCATGCCCAACAACATCTCGATCCCCCTGTCCATCGAGTCTCTGCAAAAGCAGATCAAGCAGTATCTGACCGTCTCCTCCGGCATCAACGTCAAGGAAGTCCGGGTGGACGTCAACGACACCAACGAGACCCTGACCCGCGAATCTCCCTACGAGCTGCGCAGCGAAACGGCTGAAAAGCCCGAAAAGAAGTCCGTGCACGAGCGCGTCTTTGAAGAGGAAGCTCCCCAGGAGCCCGTGCCGGAAGCGCCCGCCCCGGAGCAGGCGCCCGCTCCCGAAGCGGAAACGCCGGCCGAAGCCGTCGCCGAAACCGCACAGGAAGTACAGGATGCGGCCGCTGACACAGCAGAGGACGTTCAGGATGCCGCGGAGGATATCAAAAAGGCCGCACAGGACGCCAGTGAGGAACTGACCGCTCCCTTTGGCGGACAGGAAGAACAATAAAACTTACTGAGGATCAAGGAGGCTACCGGTATGTCTGACAAGCGCGTGAAGAAATATCTGCAGGTCGGCACCATGGAGTGCATGCTTTTGTGCATGGGCATCGCCCTGCTCGTCGGCATCGGCTTCATCTCCATCGGTTTCTGGAAAACGCTGCTGCTGGCGCTGCTGCTTCTGATCGGCCTTTTCATCGGCGGCGTGTCGAATAAGGGCGAGGTCATCCAGAACTGCTATAACCGCCTGTTCCCCGGCCGGGTCCAGAGGGAAGCCAGCCGCCAGCAGCTGGCCGAGCAGGTGCGCCGCACTGTGAACAACAAGGACTTTGACGAGGACGATGCCGAAGCCCAGCCCGCGGAGGAACCCGCTGCTGCCGCCGAAGAAGCCCTCGATCAGGCTGCCGGCCAGGCCGAAGCCGCGGTGCAGGAAGCCGGTGAGGCTGCACAGACCCTTGCGCAGGAAGCCGGCGATGCCGTACAGGCCGCCGCTCAGGACGTGAAGGACACCGCGGAGACCATCGCGCAGGAGGCCGGCGAAGCCGTGCAGGCTGTCCGCGAAAAGGCTGAGGACATCGTCCATTCCGCCGAACAGGAAGCCCAAAGCGCCCTGGAGGAAGTCAGGGAAAAGGTGACCGATACCGCCCAGGATGTGAATCAGGCCGCACAGGACGCCGCCGACGCCGTCCGCGACGAGCTGAAGCCCGACTGACGTTTCTCCGGTCTGGCCCGAAGCGCTTTTCTTAACGTCTTCCCCTGCATATGAAAAACGCAACTGTTCAGTCGCAGACTGAACAGTCTCCATTCATCACACAGCGGGTACGGGGCCACCCGTACCCGCGTCATTCGCAAGGAGATTATTTATGGCCCGTAAACAGGCGCGTGTCGCCGCGATGCAGATGATATACGAACAAATGGAGGGCGGCGACGGCGGCGAGGAGACGCTGTGCGGGCTGATCGGCTTCGGCGCGCAGGACCCGGAAGAGGACGCTCCCGCCCCCGAAGGAGCCTTGGAGCAGCCTGAGGCGGAGCCTTCTCCGGCTTCAGAGGATGCGGCCCCCGCCGCTCCCGTTTCTTCCCCGGAATTTGAGGAAGACTGCGCCTTCATCCGCTCCCTCGTGTCCGGCGTGACGGCCCGCGCCGCCGAGCTGGACGGGCAGATCGCCCCCTATCTGCGCGGCTGGTCTATGGACCGCGTCGCCCGGGTGGACCTGGCCATCCTCCGCCTGGCCGTGTACGAGCTCTCCTCGGGGAACACGCCCCAGAGCGTGATCATCAACGAGGCTGTGGAAATGGCCAAGCGCTTCTCTTCGGACAAGAGCGGTTCCTTCGTAAACGGCGTCCTGGGCGCGTTCGTGCGCGGGGAAAAGCCGTGAACACGGTGCTGGGGCTGGACACCAGCTGCTACACCACCTCCGCCGCCCTGGCGGGGGACGGCGGCTTCTGGACGTCCGCCCGCAGGCTTTTGCCGGTGCAGGCGGGGGAAAGGGGCCTGAGGCAGAGCGAGGCCGTCTTCGCCCATACCCGCCAGCTGCCCGACATGGTGGAACAAGTCCTTTCGCGGACGGACCGGCCCGTCACCGCCGTCTGCGCCTCCGTTTCCCCGGTGGATGGGGAGGATTCCTACATGCCGGTCTTTCTGGTCGGCGCGGGCTACGGGCGGGCGCTGGCCGCGGCGCTCCGGGTGCCCTTTTTCACCACCACCCATCAGCGCGGCCACCTGCGCGCCGCCCGGGTGGATACGGCCCTTCAGGGCAGCCGGTACCTGGCCCTTCATTTATCCGGGGGTACTACGGACGTGCTGCTCAAAGACGGCGAAGAGATCCGCCGCCTCTCCTCCTCTTTGGACCTGCATGCCGGCCAACTGGTGGACAGGGTGGGCGTAAAGCTCGGCTGTCCGTTCCCGGCAGGCCCCGCGCTGGAGCGGCTGGCCGAAGGCTTTGAGGCCGGCGGCCTCGTCCCTGTCTCGGTCACGAAGGAAGGGTGCCACCTGTCCGGCGCCGAGGCGCAGCTTACGCGTCTGATCAGCGAAAACGCCCTTCCGCCGGGCCAAATCGCCGCGGAAACTTACGACGTGCTGTGCCGCACGGTGTTAAGGCTTTTGTCGCAGGCGGCGGAGGAGACCGGCGTGCGCGCGGCGCTTTTGTTCGGAGGCGTGATGAGCTCAGAGCGTCTTCGCCTGATGCTTTTATCCCGGGCGGAAAAACGCCGCCTGGGTCTGTCCCTGTATTTCGGCAGGCCCGAGCTTTCGGGCGACAACGCGGTGGGCGTGGCCCACATCGGTTTGGAAAGGATGAAATGATATGGCGCAGCTGCTGGACGGAAGAGTCTATTCTGAAGAAGCCCTGCAGGAGATCAAGGTCCAGGTGCAGGAACTGAAAAACCAGGGCGTCACGCCCGGCCTGGCCGTGATACTGGTCGGCGAGGATCCCGCCAGCCAGACCTACGTCCGCAACAAGGGCAAAGCCTGCGAAAAGACGGGCATCTATTCCCGCACCATCATCCTGCCGGCGCAGACCACCCAGGCGGAGCTCGAAAAGCTGATCCGCGAGCTCAACGACGATAAGCAGATCGACGGCATCCTCGTGCAGCTGCCCCTGCCCGACGGGCTGGACGAGGCCAGGGCGCTGGCCTGCATCCGCCCCGAAAAGGATGCCGACGGCTTCCATGCCGTGAACGCCGGCAATCTCATGCTGGGCCAGCCCGGCACGCTCCCCTGCACGCCCAAGGGCGTCATCCGCATGCTCAAACTGGCCGGGGTGGAGATGGACGGCAAGCACGCCGTCGTCGTGGGCCGCAGCAATATCGTAGGCAAGCCCGCGGCCCTCCTGCTTCTGCGGGAAAACGCCACCGTGACCATCGCCCATTCCCACACGAAAGACCTGGGCGATATCACCCGCCAGGCGGATATCCTCGTGGTCGCCGCCGGCAAGCCCGGCCTGATCACCGGAGATATGGTGAAGCCCGGCGCCGCCGTGGTGGACGTGGGCATCAACCGCATCAACGGCCGCCTTTCCGGCGACGTCGATTTCACCTCGGTCGATCCCGTGGCCGGGTGGCTCAGCCCCGTCCCGGGCGGCGTGGGCCTCATGACCGTGGCCATGCTGATGGACAACGTGGTCGCCCTGGCCAGGGCGCGGGCCGAAAAGAAGGCATGAGCTGGACGCTTTCCGTCACCGAGCTCAACGAGTACGTCCGCCGCAGCCTCTCCGGCGACCCCATGCTCAGGGACATTTCCCTCAAGGGGGAGATCAGCAATTTCAAGCGCCACGTGACGGGCCATCTGTACTTTTCCTTAAAGGACGATCAGGCGCGCATCAACTGCGTGATGTTCCGCCAGGACGCCGTGTCCCTGACCTTTGCGCCCAGGGACGGCGCGCGGGTCACGCTCGAAGGCAGCGTGTCGCTGTATACCGCCGCGGGCAGCTACCAGTTTTACGCCCGGCGCATGACGGAGGACGGGCTGGGCGAGCTTTTCGTGAAGCTCGAGCAGCTCAAAAAGCGCCTGGCTTCGGAGGGCCTGTTCGACGAAGGGAAAAAGCGTCCCCTGCCCCTTCTGCCCCGCGCGGTCGGGGTGGTCACCAGCCGCACCGGCGCGGTCATTCACGATATCGCCCGGGTCGCCGGCCGGCGCAACCCTTCCGTGCAGCTGATCCTGCGCCCTTCTCAGGTGCAGGGCGAGGGCGCGGCGGAGGATATCGCCCGGGGCATCCGGGAGCTTTCCCGCGTCCCCTTGGTGGACGTGATCATCATTGGCCGCGGCGGCGGCTCTCTGGAGGATCTCTGGGCCTTCAACGAGGAGACCGTGGTGCGCGCCGTGGCGGCCTGTCCGGTGCCGGTGATATCGGCGGTCGGCCATGAGACGGACGTGACCCTGTCCGATTTCGCGGCGGACGTACGCGCCGCCACGCCCAGCGCCGCGGCGGAGCTCGCCGTGCAGGAAAGGGAGGTCCTCCGCGCCGAAAAGGACATGCTGCTGACCCGCCTTTTTAAATCGGCCCACGACGCGCTGGCCGTACAGCGGGGCCGGCTGGACGGGCTGGAAAAGCGGCTCTCGGCCGGCCACCCCTCAGCCAGGCTGTCCGCCCAGCGGACGCTGGTGACGGAGCTTACGTGGCGGCTCCATCAGTCTGCCCGGGAAACGCTGGACAGCTTTAGGGCGGCGCTTCAAAAGCAGGAAACGGCGCTTAAAAGCCTGGGCCCGCAAAAAGCGCTGGAGCGCGGCTATCTCCTGGCCGTGGACCAGAAAGGCGCGCCGGTCACCCGCGCGCAGGACGCGCCGGACACGATGAACCTCCTGTTCCTGGACGGTATCGTCCGGGCCCGCACGATTTCCAAGGAAATGGGGGATCCCTTTGGCGGCAAAGACCAAAAGCTTTGAAGACAGGCTCCGTGAGCTTGAAACCCTGGTGCTGCGTCTGGAGGAGGGCGGCAGGCCCCTGGCCGCGGCGCTTAAGGATTACGAGAGCGGCGTCCGCCTTGCCCGCGACCTGGACCGCGAGCTGGACGCTGCCGAAAAAAAGATGCTCGAGCTGAAAAACGGAAAGCCCGAGCCCATGGAGGACGCCCCATGACCGCGGCTTCCCGCTTTGAGGCCCTGCGTAAAGCCGTCAACGATCGGCTTTCCCTGGCCGTGCAGACCGAATGGGGGGACATCCCCGAGCCCCTGCGCGGCGCCATGGCCTATTCGCTGAACGGCGGGGGAAAGCGCCTGCGCCCGGTGCTGCTGCTGGCCGCCCATGAGCTGATCGCCCCCTGGGACGAAGCGGCCATGCGCTTTGCCTGCGCGCTGGAGATGATCCACACCTATTCCCTCATCCACGACGACCTGCCCGCCATGGACGACGATACCCTCCGCCGCGGAAGGCCCACCTGCCATGTGGTGTACGGAGAGGGCATGGCCGTGCTGGCCGGCGACGGCCTGCTGAGCCTGGCCATGGAGGAGATGCTGTCCGTCCGGCATCCCCGCGCGTTCGAAGCGGCGGCCTGCGTCGCCCGGGCCTGCGGGGTGCGCGGCATGGTGGCCGGCCAGTGCCTGGACCTTTCCCACGAGGGGGAAGCCCCCACGGAGGAGCTGGTGTCCGCCATCCACCGGGGCAAGACCGCCTGCCTTCTGACCGCGCCTTTGGAGGCCGGCCTCATACTGGCCGGGGCGGACGGGGAACAGCTGGCCGCCGGAAGGCTGTTCGGCCTTGACTTCGGCCTGGCCTTCCAGATTCAGGACGATCTGCTGGACCTGACCGGCGACGAAAAGCTGCTGGGCAAGCATGTTGGCAAGGACGAGGCCGAGGGCAAGCTCACCTGGCCGGCCCTGAAGGGCCCCGCGCAGGCCAGAAGGGACATGGAACGCCTCACAGAGGAAGCGTGCGCCGCGCTGGAAGGTGCCTTTGGCGAAAAGGCCGCCTTCCTGACCGGTCTGGCGCGCGAAAGCACGGGCAGGAACGTTTGATACAGAGGAGGCACGCCTGTGTTTTTTCAGCAGCTTTCACAAAACAGGCCGCTGGTCTGCGCCTTTTTCGCGTGGGCCCTGGCGCAGGTGGTCAAGTTTTTCCTGTACTGGGCCATCGAAAAAAAGATCAACTGGCGGCGCGCCTGGGGGTCGGGCGGCATGCCCAGCTCCCACAGCGCCACAGTGCTGGCCCTGGCGGTCAGCCTGGGCCTCGAGCAGGGCTTTGACAGTCCCTCATTCGCCCTGTCCGTCGTCATGATGAGCATCGTCATCTACGACGCCATGGGCGTCCGCTACGAGACCGGCAAACAGGGCAAGATCATCAACCAGATCCTGGAGGAGCTGTTCGTGGAGGGCAAGCCCCTGACGGACGAAAAGCTCAAGGAGCTGGTCGGCCATTCCCCGCTGGAGGTGCTGGGCGGTCTGATCGTCGGCTCCCTGGTGCTGGCGGTCATGTACCTCTGATATTACTTGTGAAAATGCTTTTGAATCGTAACTGGTCAGTTGTGCAGTAAAAGTGACGCACGAAACTATCTTTTGTTACGCGGAATTTCTGAGTCCGGCGATTCATTCGCCGGATGGGGTGAGGAGGGCCCGGAAAACGATCCAGTGGATCGTTTTCACCGACGAACGGGCCGGCAGGCCCTGGGTTAGCCAGGTGAGCACCCCCAAAAGCCTTCCCCTTGAGGGGGTGAGGCGCGCCCGGAAAATGATCCGGTGGATCGTTTTCACCGACGAACGGGCCGGCAGGCCCTAGCATGAGGAGCGGAACAAAAGATATGACGAGGGGATCATCAAGGGGGCACACCCTTGATTGAAATCCGCAGCAGCGGCATGTACGCTGTGAGGACGAAATCGCGCAGCGATTTCTTCCTTACAGATTTGCCGCCCGGGAGTACCGAAGGGACGACAGGCAAATCTGCTGGGGGGTTTCGCAGGGGGGACGCCAGTCCCCCCTGCGGTGACTGTTCAGTGAAACTGAACAGTCACGAAGGATAAATGCAAATAAGCGGCGCATTCATCCGTCCTTTGATTTTACGCCGGCTGCCGCGCCGGCCCGGGAGTCCTTATGATCGATCAATTCAGGGAAGAGGCAGTTACCCGTCACAACCAGACGATACCGATGGTGATGATCGGCATGGGCTGGGTCTCGCTCGTTTTATGCGGCATCTACGGCCTGCTCATGACGCAGAACGCTATCTATGGCTTTGGCCAGGGCGCGGGCGGCGGAGCGGCGGTAAGCCTGGTCATAGGGCTGGTCATGATCGCCGTGGCCGTGCTGATCTTCCTGTTCAAGGACCGGCTGCGCACGGATTATGAGTACACCTTCACCAACGGCCTGCTGGACTTTGCCGCCGTATACAACAACCGCAAGCGCAAGGCCCTGGGCACCATGACGCTCAAAAATATCCAGGCCTGCGGCATGGTGACCTCCGGCTCCTTCAACCGCTACATCAATATGCCCGGTGTCAAGCGCCACAACTGGTTCGCCAACCGGGACGGCAACCTGTTCTACATCTACTACGAAAAGGACCAGGCCAGGAACATCATCATCATGGAACCCAGCCAGGAGATGATCGACCTGATCCGCGGCGCGGTGCCCCAGGGCTCCTTCCAAATCAACTGACAGGACACATTCACATGATCTATCTGGACAACAGCGCGACCACCCGGGTCTCGGATGAGGCCGCGCGGGCGGCCGTGCGCTGCATGACGGAAAACTATTTTAACCCCTCCGCCCTTTACGCTCCGGCCATGGAGGCCGAAAAGGAAATGACCCTCTGCCGGGAGGCCCTGCTCAGGGCCGTGCACGCGCCGCAGGGCAGCCGGGCCGTGTTCGTGTCCGGCGGCACCGAGGCGGACAACCTGGCCATCCTGGGCAGCATGCAGTCCCTGCGCTCCGGCGTCGTGCTCTATTCGGACGGTGAGCATCCCGCCGTCCGCGAGGCCTGCCAGGCCCTGCGCAACGTGCAGGCCCGCGTCCTTCCCCTGGACAGGGACGGCCGCGTTTGTCTGGACAGGCTTCCGGAGCTTTTTACGGGCGACGTCCGGCTGATCTGCGTGATGCAGGTCAACAACGAGACCGGCGCGGTCATGCCCATCCGGGAGATCGCGGCGCTGCGTGATATCTACTGTCCTCAGGCGCTTTTGCACGTGGACGGGGTGCAGGGCTTTCTGCGCGTACCGTTTGACATGGCCCACAGCGGGGCGGATTCCTACGCCCTGTCCGGCCACAAGATCCACGCGCCCAAAGGCGTAGGCGCCCTGATCCTGGGCCCTCGCTTCCGCCTGACCGCCCGGCAGATCGGCGGCGGGCAGGAAAAGGCCCTCCGCTCCGGCACGGAAAACACCCCGGGCATCGCCGCTCTCCGCGCGGCGGTGGAGCATTTTCCCGCAGATACGGACCTGCGGGCGATGAAGCTCCGCCTGTGGGAGGGACTGCACAGCCTCATTCCCCAGGCCGTTGTGAACGGGCCGGACCCTGCCTCAGATCTTACCGCCCCCCACATCTTAAACGTCTCTCTCCCTCCGGTCCGGTCGGAAACCATGCTCCACGCCCTGGAGGGCGACGGCATCTGCATCGGCCTGGGCTCGGCGTGCTCGTCCCATAAGCAGCGGGTCTCCCGCGTGCTTTCGGCGATGGGCATTTCGGGCCTCCGGGCGGAAAGCGCCCTGCGCTTTTCCTTAAGCCCTTACAACACTCCCGAGGAAATGGATCTTACCGCCCGGGCGGCGCAAAAATACTACGACGCCTTCAAGGCCTTCGTCAGACGATAACCGAAAGGATACCTGCGTTTATGGAAAACCTGCTCCTGATCCGCTACGGAGAAATCTACCTCAAAGGCCTGAACAGGCCCTATTTCCTGCGGGCGCTGCTTTCCCGCGTGCGCGAGGCGGTCAGGCCCCTGGGAGGCCAGGTGTGGCTCAGGGACGCCCGGCTGTTCGTGCAGGGCGTGTCCGATATGGACGCCTGCATCGAGCGCGTCACCAAGGTGTTCGGCGTCCATTCCGTCTGCCCCGCCGTCCGCCTGCCCAAGGAGGACTTTGAGGCCGTCTGCGCCCAGGCGGCGGAAATGATGAAAGGCATGACCGGCACCTTCAAGGTGGAGGCCCGCCGCTCGGACAAGCGCTATCCCCTCGATTCGCCGGAGATCAACGCGAAGATGGGCGGCTATATCCTCCGCAGCGTCCCGGGCCTTCGGGTGGACGTCCATCAGCCCGATCATCTTCTGAACGTGGAGATCCGCGACGAGGCCTATCTGTATGTGAAGGTCATCCCCGCCGCCGGCGGCATGCCGGTGGGCACCGGCGGCAAGGCCGCCCTCCTGCTCTCCGGCGGGATCGACAGCCCCGTGGCCGGCTACATGATCGCCAAGCGCGGGGTGGAGCTGTGCGCGGTGCACTTTTATTCCTACCCCTACACCAGCGAGCGCGCCAAGGAAAAGGTGCTGGACCTGGCCCGTATCCTCAGCGCCAGCTGCTGCGGGCTGAAGGTCTATGTGGTGCCCTTCACCGACATCCAGCTGAAGATCCACGAAAAGTGCGCCGACGATTATACCACCCTGATCATGCGCCGCTACATGATGCGCATCGCCGAAAGGATCGCCAAGGCGGAAGGGGCCGAGGCCCTGATCACCGGGGAAAGCATAGGCCAGGTGGCCAGCCAGACCATGACGGCCCTGCAGATGACCAACATGGTCGTGTCCCTCCCGGTCTACCGTCCGCTGATCGGCTTTGACAAGATCGAGATCATCCGTTACGCCGAAAAGATCGGCACCTACGAGACCTCCTGCCTGCCCTACGAGGACTGCTGCACGATCTTCACCCCAAAGCACCCCGCCACCCACCCGAAGCTTGACAAGATCCTGGAATCCGAGGCCCGGCTGGACGAAGAGGCCCTGATCGAAGAGGCCGTCAAAAACGTAGAGATCATTCAGTGCTGAAAACAAACAGGGGCTGCCGCGGCATCGAAAGCTCGCCGCCGCAGCCCTTTTTCCGGCGTCGGGCCGTATTGCTTAAGAAAGGGAAGAGACAGTATGAAGGTCTACCATAAGCTGGTCCGGGATGATATCCCGCGCATCATCCGCGAAAGCGGGAAGGAATGCGCCGTATCCACGCTGGGAGAGGATGAATACCGGGCGATGCTGGACGAAAAGCTCCGGGAGGAGCTTAATGAGTTTCTGGAGAGCCACGACCCCGAGGAGCTGGCCGACCTGCTGGAGGTCCTGCGCGCCGCCGCCAGGGCGTGCGGCAGCTCCATCGACGAGGTGGAAACGCTCAGGCTTCGCAAGCAGGCGCAGCGCGGCGCGTTTGAAAAAAGACTGTGTCTCGACGCGGTGTGGGAGCCGGGCGAAAAAGCCTGAACGACAGACGGGGCGGCGTGAAAGCCGCCCCGTCTGTCGTTTGGCAGTTCAGGTCAGTACAGCTTGTGCCCCATCTGCAGGTAGTCGTCAAACAGCGTAAGACACGCTTCCCGGTCCACACAGATCAGAAAATCGGCAAACCCTTCCCGGCCGCCGGCCAGACTGTCCAGCTGCTCGTCGCGAAAGCCGATCCGGGCGTTGTCGGCGATGGTGCAGCCGTAAAATACCTGGTCTATCCTCGCCCACATAATGGCGTACAGACACATCGGGCAGGGTTCGCCGGTGGTGTACAGCACACAGCCGGTCAGATCGAACGTGCCCAGGTTTTTTTCCGCGTCCCTGATGGCCGTGATCTCGCCATGGGCGGTGGAGTCGGTGTTGGCCAGTACCATATTGTGGCCTCTTCCCACGATCTTTCCGTCCCTGACGATGACGCAGCCGAAAGGCCCGCCGTGACCGCTGCGGATCCCCGCGTAGGCCTCGGCGATCGCTTCAGCCATAAAAGGATCGTTAGCTTCAATGACTTCGTCCCGCTGAACGGCGGTCTCGGCATACGCGGGCGTCATACAGGACAGGAAAATGAATGCCGTCACGAGCTTCCAAATGAGCGTCTTTTTCATACTGCTTTTCTTTATAATTCTTTACGCCAGGTCCATGCGCATCCGCGGGCGCCTGCTGCGCCGCCGCTGCGTCAGTCGTCCTCACCGCGTTTTATAATACAATCGATAGAATCCAATACAGCATAAAAGTCCCTGCCGGACGGGGCAGAGACTGTGAATCAATATCTGTCAGATCATTCCACGCGGGGGCTTACGAAGGAGCTCAGCTTCTTCAGGCCCTTCATCTTGGACTTGACCACCTTGCCGGTGGCGGCGTCCCAGTTGAACCAGGTGGCGGAGCCGAAGTACTTGCCCACGCCGTTCTTCAGCGTCAGGCCGCCGTTCTTGTACACGCCCTCCAGGATCTGATCCTGGGTGTAGTGATGGACGTACATCGCAGCGTTGGAATAAAGCAGCGCGCCGGTGTTGGCGTCATAGATATCCTTGTTCTTGAAGATGGTCTGGCTGGGGGTGTTGTCGGGAAGATCCTCATATTCGATCTCGCGGCCGAACGTGCCGTCGTAATGGAACTCAAGGACGGAGTTGGTCTGGGCGGCATAGGTGATGGTGTAGAATTCCTTGTCGCTGACCTGATAGGTGATCATGTACTTGGAGAGGGTGTTCTTCTTGTCGTTGCGGTATTCGGCGACCACCTTGCGGATGTAGTTGCCGGCGGGATAGGTGACAACGACCTTGCTGACGTATTCCAGCGTGGTGGTGCCCCTGGGCTTCACGGGAACCTTGACGCTCTCGCGGTAAAGCACGGTGTGGGCGCCTTCATAACCGGTCTGGAAGGGGTCACCGTCGTATTCGTCGACATCCTCGGGCAGGTTCAGCCGGGCGATGCGGCTGGGGAGGAACACGGTGGTGTCATCCGCCAGGGCTTCTACGGACAGGCCCATCAGCAGCATGGCGATCAGCAGCAGGCTTACAAAACGGGAAAGATTTTTCATGTCGCTAACCTCTTTTCCTTAAAAATCTGATACCTTTCATCGGCGTAATTTATTATAAGACATTTTTGCCGATCGCGCAACTGCTTTTTGCAAACTCTCGGAAAACTTCAGAAAAACGTCATGCCTTTTGCACAATTCTTAACAATTAATGAGCTTCATGAAAAGTTAGTAATCGGATTGATTTTGTAATCAAATTTTAACAAATAAAATAAACGGGCCGCATCCCGGGAGGGATGAGCGGCCCGCGCGGCGCGGTTCACTCGGCCTTCGCCAGTTCCAGAACGGAATGGAAGGCGGGCTTGGGTTTAAGCAGCCGGTCGAACAAAAGCGGGTACTGGGAGGCGCGCCAACTCAGATCGTCGCTGACGCCCCAGAGCTGCACGGCGTCCAGGTGCTCGGCGTGCTCCATGAAGATCTTGAAAAGGTCCGCATAGCGGATGGCCTGCACCTTGAGGTTGAGCTCGGTGTTGCCGTCGATGGTGACGTCCAGCTCGCTTATGCGCACGCGCAGCCCCAGGGCCTCCACCTGCTCCATGGCGGCGCGGATGCGGGAGGGCGCGGGGGAGGTGGCGGAATAGTGGGCCTGGAAGCCGTAGCCGTCGATGTTGCCCTCGGCCGTCAGTCGGGCCAGCAAAGCCAGGATGCCGTCGGTCTTGGGGGCGATGGGGGTGTTATAGTCGTTGTAATAAAGCTTCACGTCCTTCGGGGCGTATTTGCGGGCAATCTCAAAGGCGCGTTCCACAAAGTCGTCCCCGACCACCTTCGTCCAGTTGGACTGGCGCAGCTGGCCGGTGCTGTCGTCGATGGCCTCGTTGACCACGTCCCAGGACACGATCAGGCCGGGATAGTTCTGGTCCATGAAGGCCATGATCTGGCGGATATAGTTGTCCAGCCGGGCGAGCATGGTTTCGCGGGAAACGTATTCGGCGCTCGCCTTATAGCCCTTGTGGAAGAAGGCCTCCGGCGTCTGGGAATGCCAGACGAGCACGTGGCCGTGGACGGGAAGGCCATGGTCGCGGCAGTAACTGAGCAGGGGCTTTGCTGCGTCAAAGCGGACGGCGACGGCGGTATCGTCCTCTTTGACCAGGCGCATGCTGGCGGCGACGTCCAGCACGCTGTCGGGCTTCAATTCGTTGCCGGGGGTGTAGATGCCGAAGTGATAGCTGTAGGCGTCCATGCGCTGGGTGTTGAGCGCCTCGCCCTGGGTGACGGCGGTGCCCAGGAGGAACCAGGGCGCGAAGGCCTCCTTGAGGGAGGGATCGTCCTGCCCCAGGCGCACCTCGTTGAGCTCCACAGTGAAATCGGCGATCGTGAAATCGAGCGTGTCGCTGCCCGCGGTTTCCACGTAGAGGATGTAATTGTCGTATTCACCGGGCGTCCAGGTGCCGGCGACGGTGGTCCATTCGCCCTTTTTGGCGGCTCCGGTGGCCAGGTTTTCATAGGATTCGGTGCCGGCCTTGGAGTGGGCCACGGAGATCATGAAATTGGCAGTGGCCTGCGATTCCTGCCTGACGCGCACGCTCAGGGCGTATTCTTTGCCCGCCTGCAGGGGAAAGTCCCGCCCGGGGGAGTTCCACGAGGCGGTGCGGCCGGTGATCTTAAGGCCCTCTTCGGTCACGGAAACGGCGGCGCCTCCGGCGCTGCGGGCGTACCAGCCGTCCGTGCCGGCGGAAAAATCGGAATGATAGGACACAAAGCTCCCCTCCTCAGCCAGCGCGCAGCCCGCGCAGACGAGGCAGGCCGCCAGGCAGACGGATACGATTTTCTTCAGCATAAAGCCCTCCCTTGGAAAGTCGCGTGGTGAATTGTACAGAAGCTTCATTCATTATATCCGCCGGACCGGCCGTGTTCCAGTCGATTGTTGCTCAAGTTTTCGCTAACGCTTGCCTAAACCTGTCTTCCCTGTTTTAAGGGCGGCAGGTCCTGGGGGGAAGCGGTGATGGTCAGGGTGCGGTTGTGGGTGAAGGTCACGAAGCCGACCGGGGTGCCGGCGGGCTTTTTCACATACCGGCGGAGGCAGTAGTCCACCTGCACGGATACGCCGTGGCCTTTGGAATAGACGGCGGCCACGCGGGCGGCCTCCAGCAGGGTCTGGTCGCTGACGGGTTTTCCGTCCAGATGGATGATGACGTGGGAACCGGGCATGTTTTTGGCGTGCAGCCAGACGTCGTCCGCCAGGGCGGCCCTGGTCAGGCGCTCGTTCTGGACGCTGTTTTTCCCGCAGGAGATCAGCGTGCCGTCCGACGCCACGAAAGTGAGCGGCCGGGATTCGGGCGGCTTCTTGTTCCGCTTGAGGGCCTTTTCCCGGCGCATGAGGCCGCTGTCCTCCAGCACCCGGCGGACGTCCGAAAGGTCCTCCGGGGTGTCGGCGTTCTGGAGGCTCAGCAGGCTTTCCTCCAGCAGGGCGATGTCGGCCAGCGTTTTTCCCTTCTGATCGGCGGCGGTCCGGCGGGCGGCCATGGCCTTGCGGTAGCGCTTGAAGTATTTCTGGGCGTTCTGGGCGGGGGAAAGGGTCTCGTCCAGCGGCACCTCCACGGCGCCGCCCGATTCGTCGTAATAATTGTCCAGCAGGATTTTTTTGGCGCCCTTGGGCACCCTGTACAGCTGGGCGCTCAAAAGCTCGCCGAAAAAGCGGTAGCGGTCGGCATCCTGCGCCTCGTCCAGGGCCTCCTGCTGGAGGGCGAGCTTTTTTTCGCTGCGCTCCAAAAGGGTCCTCACCTGCTTTTTGAGGGAGGCACCCTTCTGGTTCATGCGGTCCAGCCGGTCGCGGCCGGAATAAAACAGGTCCATCGCCTGGGACAGGGAGGACTGGGCGCGCTGGCGGGCGGGGTCGCGGGAAAAATAGAGGAAGGGGAAAAAGTCGGCCTTCTGTCCGTTTTCGTCCAGATAGAGCACGGCCGGGCCCATGTCGGGAAGAGAGACGAAAAAGCGCTCCGCCGACAGGCAGAAGGCGGGCAGGTCGAGGGAGGAAAGGTCCGGGTCGGAAAAACCGGTCAGGCGCAGCGCAAGCTCCGCCGCGCTCAGGGGGGAAAGCCCCGAAACCGTTTCCTGCAGGGCCTTTTTGAGCCGGCCCTCCATCGCGCTCAGGCGGGCAAAAAGGGCCTCGCGCGTGATCTCCTGCGGAGCCAGCTTGTCCTGCCTGGGCGGCAGCTCATAGGGCAGGCCGGGCAGCAGCTGGCGCACCCTGCTCATATCCCCGCTGACGTGGCGCAGCGCGTCCACGATGCGGCCGTTCATGACCAGCGTCAGGTTGGAATGACGGCCCATGGCCTCCAGGTACAGTTCCCGGGGCCCTTCCTCGCCCAGTTCGTCCCGGTTGTCGATGACGATGCGCAGCAGCCTGTCGCCGAACAGCTGGTCGACGGCCATCACGCGGCCGCCGGTCAGGTATTTGCGCAAAAGCATACAGAACATCGGCGCGTCCGGGGGGTTCTGGTAGACCTCCTGCGTCAGGTGGATGCGGGTCATGGAGGGGCTGGCGGAGATCAGCAGCCGCTGGTTTTTCCCTTCGGCGCGGATCAGAAGCACCACCATATCCTTTTCGGGCTGGCTGACGCGGTCCACCCGGCCGCCCAGCAGGTCCTTCAGTTCCCGGGCTACAAAGCCCATTGCAAGTCCGTCCAGGGGCATAAAACCTCCCGAGTTATCAATCAGTACATTTCAGCAAAAAGGCTGCCGTCGTTTTCCACCCGGAGGATGCTGAAGCGGCCGTCGCAGGCGGCGCCGGGGTTCAGGTACAGGCGGCCGGCGTTATATTCGTTGTAAGGCTCGTGGGTATGGCCGAACAGCGCGCAGTCGCACTCGGCTTCATAAGCGCGGGCCGTAAGCAGGCTCATGGTGGATTTGACGTGATAGCGGTGCCCGTGGGTCAACAGGAAGCGGCGGCCGAAAAGGGGCGTCAGGAGCTCCAGGTCGCCCCCGCACCAGTCGCAGTTGCCCCTGACGCGGAAGACCGCCGGAAATTCGGTCAGATACCCGTCCATATCGCGGTAACCGTCGCCCAGGTGGAAGACCGCGTCGATCTTGCCCAGCGATTCGGCCTTCATAAGCAGGGTGTTAAGCGGATAGCCGTGCGAGTCGGACAGCACCAGGATGCGCTTTTGTCCGGCGCTCATTGCTGCAGCTCCCTAATGACGGGCAGCATCTTTTCCATCGCGCGGGCGCGGTGGGAGATGCGGTTTTTATCCTCCTGGGCCATCTGGGCGAAGGTCTGGCCCAGGTCCTCATAGAGAAAATGCGGGTCGTAGCCGAAGCCGCCCGTTCCCCGGGCATCCTCCACAATGAGGCCGGGGCATTCGCCGCGGACCACCCATTCCCTGCCGCCGGGCAGCACCAGGGCCATGGCGCAGACGAACCGGGCGGTCCAGGGCCGGGGGATGTCCCGGAGGTTATGGATCAGCTTTTCGTTGTTGGCCGCGTCGTTGCCGTGCTCGCCGGCGTAGCGGGCGGAATGGACGCCGGGATCGCCGTTCAGGGCGTCCACGGCCAGGCCGCTGTCGTCCGCCAGGGCGGCCAGGCCGGTAGCGCGGCAGACGGCGCGGGCCTTGATCAGGGCGTTTTCCTCGAAGGTGAGGCCGTTTTCATCGATGTCAGCGTCAAAGCCTGCCTCCCGCATGGAGATCACGCGCATGCAGGAGCCGATCATCTCGGAAAGCTCCAACAGCTTGTGGGTGTTGTTGGAGGCGAGTACCAGGGCGTGGGGCGCTGCGGGCACAGGATCTTTCCCGCCCAGGGCGTCCTGCTGGAGGACCATCAGCTCCCGGCAGCCCTTTTCGCCCAAGGCGCACAGGCGGGTAAGTTCTGCGGCGGAAAAGGCGCGGCCCTCGCCGGTGCCCTGGAGCTCTATATATTCGCCCTTTTCGTTCATGATGAAGTTCATGTCCACCTGGGCGGCGGAATCTTCTTCGTAGCACAGGTCGAGGACCGGCTCGTCCGAGCAGACGCCGGCGCTGACGGCGGCGATCTGGTGCACGATGGGGGATTCCCTGAGCTTCCCTTCCGCCATGAGCTTTTCGACCGCCAGGCACAGGGCCACGAAGCCTCCCGTGATGGCGGCGGTGCGGGTGCCGCCGTCGGCGGTCAGCACGTCGCAGTCGATGGTGACGGTCCTTTCTCCCAGCCAGCGGCGGTCCACCGCCTGGCGCAGCGCCCGGCCGATCAGGCGGCTTATCTCCACCCCGCGGCCGTCCTTTTTGACGCCGTCGCGGGCCTTCCTTCTGCCGGTGGAGGCGGGCAGCATGGCGTATTCCGCCGTCAGCCACCCTTCGCCCCGGCCGCGCAGGAAGGGGGGCACGCCCTCTTCCACCGAGGCCGTGCAGATGACCCTGGTTTCTCCCGTGCGGATCAGGCAGCTGCCGGCCGCCGTGGGCACGAAGCCCGGTATGATCTCATGCTGTCTCAGGGCGTCCGGAGCCCTGCCGTCTTTTCTTTCCATGTCCTTCTCCTTTTTGTCGGGCTGCCCGGAGCGATGCCCCGGGAGCGAAAAATCACATCAGTACTATTTCCCCCTGCCCCGCGGTTTTTCCTGCCGGGAGGGCGGAAATAATATAGAATAACACCAGGATTGTAACAATTCGTAACAAAAATGTAAATTATTTAGGAGAAATTTCATTTTTTGCATTGTATTTCCCCGGAATTTATGGTATGCTTTACCCGTGGAATTGGAGGAAAGCGGATGGACAGCAGGCTCCTGGAAAAGGACATTCTGGTTTTTGACGTAGGCAATGTGCTGATCCGGTTCGACCGGAGGCTTATTTCGGACGGCTTTCATTTAAGCCCCGCGCTGGAGGACGCCGTTTTCGGCAGCGGACTGTGGAGCTGGATCGATACGGGGCTGATCAGCAACGGGGATCTGGCGAAGCTGATGTGCCGCTACGCCCATACGGACAAGCCGGAGGATTTTCTGACCATCGCCCGGGTGCTGGACGACTTTTATCTGCACGAGATCCCCCTGAAGGCTTCATTGTGGCTGCCGGAACTGAAAGCGGCGGGCAAGAAGCTTTATTACCTGTCCAATTATTCCTCACCCGCGTTTGAAAGGACCATGACCCGCTTCCCGTTTTTTTCACTGTTCGACGGGGGGATCGTGTCGGCCCGGGAGCATATGGTCAAGCCCATGCCGGCCATATACCTGCTTTTGTGCGAGCGCTACGGCTTTTCCCCGGAAGACGCGCTGTTCGTGGACGACAGCGGGGCGAACACCGAAGCCGCCCGCAGGCTGGGCTTTTCGGTGTGGCAGTACCAGGGAGAGGACCTTTGATAAAAAACGCCTGACACGGGCGCGGCGTGAAGCCGCCGCGCGTACATATAACCACATGCACAGTTTGTCTGGAAGGAATGAGGACCCATGAAGAAGGGCGGACAGAAGAAAAAATGGCTGGCCGTACTGCTGGCGGCCGTCGCGGTGACGCTGAGCGGCTGCTATACGGAGCCTATCAACATCACCAGCGGACAGGATACGACCTCGGGCAACGCCGTGCCGTACCCGGTGTATTCGACCGAGCCGGAACCCACGGACGTTCCGGTAAGGGACGTGCTGGCCACGGACGAGCCCGTGCAGACGCCCGGGGTGCTGGTGCAGCTTCCCGGCGGGGACGCCACGCCCTTTGTATCCGGCTTCACGGCGACGCCCGGCCCCAACGGCGGCGTGATGGTGCAATTGCCCACCGGCACGCCCGTGCCGCAGACCAATACGCCCCGGCCCACCGCCACCCCCACGGCCACGCCTACCGTGCTGCGCTTCGGCACCAACGGCAAGGCCGTGCGCGAGCTGCAGACGCAGCTTAAAAAGCTGGGCTATTATTCAGGGCTCGTGGACGGCGACTTCGGCGCCTCCACCAAGAGCGCGGTGACCCAGTTCCAGCGGGCCAACGGCCTGACGGCGGACGGCGTCGCGGGCGCTAAAACGCTGGAGCTCCTGTACGGCACCAGCACCTCCGCCACGGCCCGGCCCACGGCTACGCCCAGGCCCAAGGCTACGGCCACGCCCAAGCTGGCCACCAACGTGCTGCTCAAGCGCAACAGCAGGGGCAGCGAGGTGTCCCGGATGCAGACCAGGCTCATCTCCCTGGGCTATCTGGACGGGAAGGCCTCCGGCACCTTTGACGCCATTACCGAGCAGGCGGTCATCGCCTACCAGAAACGTTCGGGCCTTACATCCGACGGCGCGGCGGGCTTCACCACCCTGAACGCCATGTACAGCGCCCGCGCCATCAAGGCGGCGACATCGTCCGGCATCATCGGCGTGGCGCTCAGAAAGGGCGCCAGCAACGACGTTTCCGCCGTCAAGACCCTGCAGCGCAAGCTCAAATCCCTGGCCTACTACACCGGCACCGTGGACGGCGATTTTGACGCCGCTACCGAGACCGCAGTCAAGAATTTCCAGAAGCAGAACGGCCTGACGGCGGACGGCAATGCCGGCGGCAACACGCTGGTGAAGCTGTTCACCGGCAGCCCCGCCCGCTATACCGCCACTGCCACCCCCAAAAGGACTGCGACCCCGCGGGCCAACGCCTCCAGGGCTACGGCCACTCCGAAAAAGGGAAGCGCCGCGGCGGTGACGACCACCCAGCCCAAACTCACCAACCCGCCCTCCTACGTGACCGTGACCGAGGCGCCCGGAGGACAATACGTGACCCTGCAGATGGGCGACGGCGGCGCGCTGGTGGGAGACCTGCAGCGGGCCTTAAAGAAGCTGGGCTATTACAAGGGCAACATTTCCAATCACTACGCGGCGACCACCTATAACGGGATACTCAACTTCCAGAAGGACGCCGGCCTTAAGCAGACCGGCATCGCCGACGCGAACACCCAGAAAAAGCTGTTCGCCGGCGCGGAAGCTACGGCAGCGCCCAAGGCGACCGCCACGCCCACCCCGAAGCTTACCAACCCGCCGGCCTACACGACGGTGACGGCCGCGCCCGACGGGAGCTATGTGTCCCTTCAGATGGGCGACGGCGGCGCGCTGGTGGGCAACCTGCAGAAGGCCCTGAAGGAGCTGGGCTACTATTCCGGCAATATCTCCAACCATTACGCCGCCACGACCTACAGGGGCGTGATGGAATTCCAGAAGGATTACGGCCTCAGGCAGACCGGCGTAGCCAACGTGACGACCCAGAAGCGCCTCTTCGCCGTGACCGACCCGACGCCGACCCCCAGGCCCACCGCCACCAACCCGCCGGCCTACCGGACGGTGACCAACCCGCCGGTCGGGTCCGACTATGTGACGCTCAGGACGGGCGACGCGGGCGAACCGGTGAAGGCCCTGCAGCAGGGCCTCAGAAAGGCCGGGTACTTTAAAGGAAACGTCGACGGAAAATACGGCGAATCCACCTACGAGGCGGTGCTGGCCTTCCAGAAGGCCAACGGGCTGAACCCGACCGGCGTGGCCAACAGGGCTACCCAGAAGATGGTATTCGGCCAGACGCCCACCGCGTCCCCGACGCCCAAGACCGTGACCAACCCGCCCGCTTACCGGACGGTGACCAACCCGCCGGTGGGGTCCAACTATGTGACGCTCAGGATGGGAGACGAGGGCGCCCCGGTGACGCAGCTGCAGCGGGGGCTCAGAAACGGCGGCTACTTCAAGGCGGCCATCGACGGGAAGTACGGCGCGAGCACCTACCAGGCGGTCATGAAGTTCCAGGCCAACAACGGGCTTAAGCAGACCGGCGTCGCCGACACGAACATGCAGGTGAAGCTGTTCGGCGGCAACTATAACCGCACGCCGACCCCCTCGCCGACCCCGAAGCCCACGAAGACGCCCACCCCCAAGCCTACAAAGACGCCTACCCCCAAGCCTACCAAAACGCCCACCCCGACCCCGCCGGGCAGCGGTGTGACCAACCCGCCCGGATACAGGACGGTCACCGAGAAGCCGGGCGGCGGCTATGTGACCCTGCGCCTGGGCGACAGCGGCGACATGGTGCGCAGGCTCCAGAACGCGCTGCGCCGGGCCGGCTATTACAGGGGCAACTCCGACGGCAAATATAACGCCGCCACCTATCAGGCCGTGCTCGCCTATCAGCGCGACCACGACATGAGCCAGACGGGCAACGCCAACGTGACCGTGCAGGAGCACCTGTTCGGCACCGCGCCGGCGGCCGTTCCCACGCGCACGCCCAAGCCCACGGGCACGCCTACCCCCAAGCCCACCGTGACGCCGCGTATCACCAACCCGCCGACCTACACCACCGTGACCGAGGCCCCGCCGGACAGCAACTACCTGACGCTCAAGCTGGGCGACAGGGGCGTGCCGGTCAAAATGCTGCAGGAAGCGCTGCAGAAGCAGGGCTATTACAAGGGCGCGGCGGACGGAAACTTCGACGTGCAGACGATGAACGCCGTGCTTGCCTTCCAGGCCGACAAGGGCCTCAAGCAGACCGGCGTCGCCAACCCCGCCACGCAGATCATCCTCTATCAGGGGAACTTCCCTGAAGGGGCATAAACCATCGCTCCTCCTTTTGTTCCCTGGCCCCGCGCGTTCAACGCGCGGGGCCGCTTTATGTCTAACAATAAATATAATACGAAAACCGATAAATATTTATTGACAAACGATAAATAATGGCGTATGATACAGCTATCAGGAGCGAAGGAGGAAAGAAAAATGGAACACAAAAGACTGTCTTACCTGCTGATGGCGGCCGGCGCGGTGGCGGCGGCGGGGCTGTCGGCGGTGTTTTTAGGAATACTGCCGGCGCTGGGCGGCGAGATGCGGGAGATGTATCCGGAAATGGCAGGCTGGTACTGGCCGGCGCTGATCTGCCTGTGGGTGATATTCGCGCTGTATATGACGGCGATGGCGTTTTATTTCGCCATCTGCCGCCGCATAGGAAAGGACCGGTCGTTCTGCAGGGAAAATGAAAGGGCGCTTTTCAGGATCTCTCAGGCGCTCTTCTGCGCGGCGGGGCTGTGGCTGCTGGGTGCGGGAGCCTGGCTTATGCCCAACGGGCTGATGGGGCCCATGTGGCTGTATCTGATACTGATGGCGCTGGCCAGCGGGGCGATGGGGTGCCTGGCTTACGCGCTGGCCCGGCTGATCGGCCGGGCAGTGGCCCTTCAGGAAGAAAACAGCCTGACCATCTGACGAAGGGAGGACGGCGTATGATCCGCGTAGATCTGGATGTCATGCTGGCCAGACGCAAAATGAGCATGACCGAGCTGAGCGCCCGGGTGGACATTACCCTGGCGAACCTGTCCATCCTGAAAAACGGGAAGGCCAGGGCGATCCGCTTCAGCACCCTGGACGCGCTGTGCCGGGCGCTTGACTGCCAGCCGGGGGATATCCTGGCCTGGGAGGAGGACGGGGAGGAGCAGGCCGATGAGTGAACAGGCGGCGCGTGGACGGGCGTTGGCGAGACAGGACGGGCGCGTGCTCTGGTGGACAGGGGCGGGCGTTTTGAGCGGGCTTGTTTACGGCCTGTGCCATTTTGAAGGCGTCTACACGCTGCCGGGCGCGGGGCTGTTCGGCAGCTGGCTTCTTTTGACAGCGGTCTTTCTGCTGACGCAGAAAAAGACCCTCAAAAAGGATGCGGAGGGTCTTTTGCTGACGGCTGTGTCCTTTCTGCTGGCGCTGTGCGGCGCGCTGTATGACACGGAAGGCTTTCGGCTGATGAACCTGCCGTTGATTCTATTGACACAGGCGGCGGGGCTTAAACGGCTGAGCGGGGGAAGGAGCGGGTCCTCCCTGTCGGCCGAGGGACTGAAGCGGGAGCTTAAAGACAGCGCACCGGACTGCTTCCGCCACTGGGGCGTTCCACTGGGGGTATTCAGGGAACGGTTTTCGGGCGAAATGCTGTCACAAAGCCTGCTGGGGGTTGTGATCGCTCTGCCGGTGGGCGGGGTGATCCTGGCGCTGCTGTTCAGCGCAGACAGGTCATTTCTGAGCCTGGTGGGCGGCAGGCTGTTAGGGGCGGCCGGCGACGGCCGATGGCTGTGGCAGACAGCCCTGGGACTGGGTGTGGGGCTGTGCTGCTTTTCCCGGCTGTACGCGGCGGCTGAGGGCGAAAGGGAACGGGAAGCCCACGGCCGGGCGGTCCCAGCGCCGCTGATCGTGCCGTGTCTTACGCTGCTGTGCCTGATTTACGGGGCGTTCATCCTGTACCGCCTGCGCGTACTGGGGGGCATGGCGGAGACTGTGGGCCAAAGCCCGGCGGAATATGCCCGAAGCGGTTTTTTCCAGCTGACGATAGCGGCGCTGATCACGCTGGCGGTCCTGTATATGTCGCTTGTCAGGAACGGGAGCGGCGCGGTGCGGGGCCTGTGTGCGCTGCTGACGGCGCTTACGCTGGGGCTGGTGGCCCTGGCGCTGGCGGCGATGCTGCGGTATGTGAGCGTTTTCGGCCTGTCTGTGCTGCGGATGACCACATTGTGGGGGATCGGTATGATCGCGCTGGCGCTGCTGGCGGCGCTTGCACGCTGTTTTAACGCAAAAATCCGGGCGTGCCGGCTGCTGGCGCTGATAGCGCTGATCAGCTGGACGGCGCTGAACCTGCTGTGCCCGGCCCGTGTGATCGCCCGCTGCAACATCCATATGGCGCAGCGCCCCGGGGCGGAGGCAGCGCTGGATACGGCCTATCTGGCGCGTCTTTCTCCCTCAGTGCTGCCGGAGCTTGCCTCCATCCGGGACGACGCTGTCCGCGCCGGGGCTCAGGAGCTTGCGCGCGACACGCTTTCCCTGTACCGCCCCGCGTGGTACAACACGTCCCTCGACTGGCTTACAGCAGAGCTTGGGGAAGAGTGAAGAAACGGATCACGCCCTGTTGCGCAGGTAGGCGATCAGGGCAGAAACAAAGGAGATCGCCTCGTTGATCGAGCCGCCGATGGAGCCGATCAGCATATCGTAGGTGAAGGCGAAGGGCGCGGCGATGAGCATCAGCAGGCGCAGCTTATTGGGGTTTCTTACGGACATGGAGACGGTCACCAGCACCATCGCGACGATGAAAAGCGCCGATACCCAGGAGCTCCACGTGAGGAGCCCCAGCGCGACGACGGCCGCAGAAAAGACCCCGGCGATCAGGGCGGTCTGCTGATGGGTCCTTCTCTTTTCGGTCAGGATCAGGATGCCGTTGCGTATAAGGCTCAAAGCGTTCAGCGCGCCGGCGGTGACGGCGTCCGCCCGGCCGGCGCTGTAAAGCAAAAGAAAATGGACCGTCAGAAGCACCGAGCTTAAGATCTGCATGAACACGATCTGACGGTATTTTTTGAAATGGAAGGACGAAACGGTCGCCGCCAGGGCGAGAAAGCCGAAGACCTGGGCGATGATTTCCTTCGTACTCATGGGGGACGCTCCTTGAAAAGACTGAGGGCGGCGGCGCGGAAAGAACGCTGGCCCGTCTGCAGGTTCATAGTGTATCCAAAGTATGGGGCAAAGTCAACGTTATATATAAACAGCAGGGTAGGCGAGAGAATGAGTAAACGGTGAACGAATTGAAAATGGTGATACAGCGAAAATAACAGCGATACTGCGATAATTGGAAACGGAGACCACCTCATCCGACCCGGCGAAAACGCTTGATTTCACTCGAGCAGTTGATCCCGCCGGGCCACCACCAGGGCCTGCCGGCCCGTTCGGCACTGAAAACTACCCAGGGCCTGCCGGCCCGTTCGTCGGTAAAAACAGGCCACTGGCCTGTTTTTCGGGCTCACCCCCTCAAGGGGAAGGCTTAGGCGCGAGGCATGTCTTGGAGAACAGGTCGGTGGCCTGTTTTCAGTTACGAACTGGGAGGCAGGCCCTGGCTGTTAGTCCTCTTCCCAAGGCTCATGCATTCAAGCGTGAGCCCTGATATAGACGGAGGTGGACAATCAGGCGGAGAAATGATAGAATGATCCCGGAATGAATCTTGATCCCGGGATCGATCTTTCGGGGACGGCCGGTCGGCCGGAAAGGATACGGATATGGAACTGACAGAAGCAAGAGAAAAGCTTATAAGCCTGCAGGAAAAAATGAGCGCGTACAGCCACGCGCTGGGGCTTTTGTCCTACGACGGGGAGACCACGGCGCCCCGCGGCACGGCGGGCAACCGTGCCCACGCCACGGGGATCCTGACGGAAGAAGTGTACAGGCTTTCCACCGGAAAGGAAACGGTGGAACTGCTGGAATTCCTGGAAGAAAACAGGGACGGGCTCGACGAAAAGGAAAAGCGGATGGTGCATCTGCTGCTCAAGGACATCCGCTTCATGCAGAAGATCCCCATGGACGAATATATCGAATACCAGAAGCTGACGGTGGAATCCCAGGACGTATGGGTGCGGGCGAAGGAAACGTCGGATTTTGCGCTGTTTGAGCCGTATCTGACGAAGGTGGTGGACATGACCCGCCGCTTTGCCCGTTACGCCGCGCCGGATAAGGACGCTTACGACTACTGGCTCAACGAATACGAAGAGGGCGCCTCCCGGGAAAGCTGCGACGCCTTTTTTGCAAGGCTGCGCGAAAGGCTGGTGCCGCTGATCCGCGCGGCGGGGGAGCGCCCGCAGGTGAGCGACGCCTGCCTGCACGGGGTTTTCCCGGAAAAGCAGCAGGAGGAGCTGGCGCTGTTCCTGATGAAGACCATGGGCCTTGATATGGACCACGTGGGCCTGAGCACGACGGAGCATCCCTTCACGACGAGCCTGGGGTCCCATCTGGACGAGCGCATCACCACCCATTACCATGAGGACGACTGGTCCAGCTCTTTGTTCAGCGTGATACACGAGGGCGGCCACGCGCTGTACGACACCGGGTCTGACGAGGAGCTTTTGTATACGGTGCTGGACGGCGGGGTGTCCATGGGCATCCACGAGAGCCAGAGCCGGTTCTGTGAAAACATACTGGCCCGGTCCAAAGCCTTCATCCGCTATCTGTTCCCTAAATTGTGCGAGGTGTTCCCGGGCCAGATGGACGGGTATACCTGGGAGGACGTGTACCGTGCGGTCAACCGGGTGCAGCCCTCGCTGATCCGCACGGAGGCGGACGAGGTGACGTACAGCCTGCACATCATGATCCGTTACGAGCTGGAAAAACGGCTGATGGACGGTTCGCTTTCCGTGCATGACCTGCCGGGCGAATGGAACAGGATGTACAGGGAATATCTCGGGGTGGAGGTGCCGGACGACAGGCGCGGTGTTTTGCAGGACAGCCACTGGTCGTTCGGGGCGATAGGCTATTTCCCCTCCTACGCGCTGGGCAGCGCCTACGGCGCGCAGTTTTTGAGCCACATGAAAAAGACGGTAGACGTGGACGCGGCCCTGGAAAAGGGGGATTTCGCGCCCATGAACGCCTGGAACCGGGAGCATATCTGGCGCTATGGGTCGCTTAAAACGCCCGGGGAGATACTGGAGATCGCCCTGGAGGGAGAAAAATTTACGCCGGATGAATACCTGGATTATCTGGAGGGAAAGGTAAAAGACGTATACGGCCTGTAAAAAGAATGCCCGGAGCACGCTCCGGGCATTGCCTATACAGGGACTTCAACGAAGCGAGACGAGCCGTGCGTCCGCCTGGGGCAGCGCGTCAAAGGGAACGAGCGCGCAGGGAACGTCATTTCCGGCGGTCTCCCCGCCGCCGGCGAAGACGTACAGCCCGTTTTCGGTATATACAGGCTGCGGGGCGTAATCCCGGTAGTAATCGATGGTGCGGACGGAAAGGGCGGTTTGCTCCATGCGGCTGTCCAGCGTGAGAAGGTATACATGGTACTGGCGCCTGGAGTGCGCCACGGCCATGCCGTAAACCAGGACCCCATCCGTTTCATCGTCCGGACGGACAGCGGCGCTGAGCACCAGGCGGTCAGAGGACAAAACGCGGCGGGCGAGCAGGCGTCCTTCGGCGTCATAATGGGTAATCTCCACCGGTTTATAAACGGTCGCGTCGCTGCCCAGCCGCTCGCACAGATAAACGCCGCCGTTATGATCCGGGAAAAAGGCGGGGCTCTGCGGGAAGGAGCGGGACCAGCCTTCCTTTTTGCTGGCAAAGCGGCGGACGGAATAACCGCCGTCCGTGTCCCTTGAAAGGGCCCAGTATGATCCGGGCCCGTCTTTTTTGAGGCCGGCGGGCATGCTTCCGGCGGGGAGGATCATATCGTCCAGCGCTTCCCCGGACGCGTCGTAGGCGTGAAGCGTGAGACCGGCATCGGCGCCTTCTCCAAGGGCGAAGCCGCCGTTCATGGAAATAACGCTCAGGAAGTTCCCGGGAAAGGCTTTTTCTTCTGTCAGACCGGCGTCGTCCCAGCGGGAGAGGATGATATTGCGGCGGTATACACGGCTGGTCCCGTCCTGCTGCGGCTCAAGGCTCTGCTCCCAGGAAAGCGCGGCGCAGGCGCCGCCGGAACGCGGGATCAGCAGATAATGACGGTTTTCATCCCAGGAAAGGGGGATCTCCCGCAGGATATTCCCTTCATGCCACCAGGTAAGATAATGAAAATCTCCTCCGCCGTCCCTGTCCGACCAGGTTTGGGCCGTTACATCCCCGTTGTCCAGCACCGCGTAGTTTCCGGGCACGATGAACCGTCCCTTGAGCTGCCAGGGCGAAAAGTCCAGCGCAAAAGCGGCGTGACTCAAGCATAGCGCGGCGAAAAGGGCCAGCGCGGAAAACCGCATACGCGTACGCATCTGCCTACCTCCGTTATTCCTTTTTTTCCCGGATCATCTGAAGCAGCTCCGTCAGGTCCTCCACGGTCATATCGCCGGAATCCACAAGGTTGTTGACCAGCAGGGCGGAGCTTCCGCCGAATACGCGGTGAATGAGCTTCCGGGTTTCATCGGTGGTGGCTTCCCGGCGGGTGATGCGGGGGGTATAAAGCTTCACGGGCCCTGTTTCGTCCACCGAAACGGCCTCCTTTTCCTGCATGCGCTTGAGCAGGGTGATGACCGTGTGGCGTGTCCACCCGGTATCCGGCTCCAGGGTCTTGGTAATATCAGCCATGCTGCGCGGGGCGTGGTCCCAAAGCACTTCCATGATCTTCCATTCGGCTTCCGTTACATGTATCATATTTTTGTCCTTTCCTGTTCCCGGAAGGGAACTTTTTTGTCAGCCGTTTCCCAGATAGGAGGTGTCCTCTTCCTCGCCGAAGCGGTAAAAGCGGACGACGCGAAAATCGGGAGTCAGTTCCAGTTCCACCTGGCAGGGCAGGCTGTCTTTTCCCTGCCGGTCGGGAACGCGGAGCGTCCAGGTGCCGAAATAGGTGTCCTGGCTGCGCCATTGCTCGTCCAAAGTCCAGTAGATATTGTCCTTAAGGAGGTCCGGAGCGAAGCTGTCGATGAAGCCGGTCAGATACCGGTCCAGGGCGCTGAAACCATCGTTGTCCATGAGATTGCCGGTGGGGAAATCCGAACCGCCGTCCATGAACTGCGCGTCGGTATAGCCGCTCTGGTCGTTGGACAAAAGCGTCAGCCTTCCTTCCCCGTCAAAGACCATGGTGAGTGCCTGCCTGCTGTCCTGCAAAAGGAAACGGCCGTTCTCCTGGCGTAGGTCAAAGGGGATGCCCTGCCGCGTTTCTGCAAGATACGGGCTTTCCCAGACGCCGGCGGAGAAGGCGTTCAGGTCCTCCTCGTCGGAGGCAAGATGGCTGAGCATTTCGCCGTCCAAGGTCCAGTCCGAGATGTCCGCCGAGGGAATTTGCAGGTTCCAGACGCGCTGTACCTCGGAGGTGGCAAACGCGCCGACCAAAAGCATGCTGGAAAGTACGGCGAAGCCGACCGCCAGCCAGCGGCGCGCCGGACCCGCGCGCAGGATGGCGTCGATCCGCCTTTTAAGCCGTTTGCCGGTCATGGTCATGCCGGTGGCCAGGGTCATGAGGCCCGGCGCGTTTTTGCGGGAGGCGGACAGCACCAGCGCCTGGGCGTAGGCGCGCTTTTCCGGGTCGTCCATACAGGCGGTGACGCGGTCGTCGCAGGCAAGCTCGCTGTCTGTCCGGCACATCCGGGCGGCCGCCCAGACGAGCGGGTTGAACCAGTGAACGGCGCAGCAGAGCATCCTGACCAGCGCCCACCAATGATCGTGCCCTTTCAGGTGGCACACTTCGTGTGTAAGGGCCTGAACGGCATCCTGCGGCCTGTCTATCAGCGGCAGGGCGATGTAAGGGCGGAAAAGGCCCACCAGGCAGGCGCTGGGCAGCGGGTCGGTCAGGAAGACGGGGACGGGCCTGACCCCGCGCTTTGAGCAGAGCTGTTCATACCGCGTTTTAATCTCGCCGGAAACCGGCCCGATACGGCGCTCCCGCATTTTATTAAGGAAAAGTACGTTGGACAGGATGAACCATAAAAGCACCAGCCCGGCGCCCAGCATATACAGCCGCATAAGCAGCCGGGCAGCGCTGCCGTTTTCTATGCCGTTGGCCGCGCGCAGGAGACCGTCGCCGACCGGGGTGCTGCGGCCCAGCGCGTGCCAGAGGCTGAAGTGGCCTTCGCTCAGCGCGTCCTCCAGGCGCACCCGGATCTGCCCGGCAATGGGACGGATGGCCGTATCGGCGTAAAGAGCAGCGGGCCTTATCTCCCGGATGAAAGGATTGGGCAGGGAAAGGGGAAGCAGCAGCCGGGCCGCCACCAGCAGCCAGGAGAAGCGCAGGGCGCTGTTACCCAGAGGCTTTCTTAAAAACCGGCGCGCAAAAAACAGCAGCACGATGGCGATGGAGGCCATGACATTGGCTTCCAGAAGAAAATTGTACACAAGGGCAGTTCTCATACGGCACCTCCCGAATGGATGAATGGGTGGTTGACACGTGTCTACTGTAGTGTACAACTGTCTACCGAAAATGTCAACAGGGCAATTGTAACAAAATGCGGGGCTATACGATGCACAGCGGCTGAGACTGCGAAGCGCTGTTTTACTGATGATCCGGTTTCTGTGCGGGGAGACCCTCGTTACAGGCTTTTTGGCGGCAGCGTGAAGGGGGATATCCGACAGTTCCCGGTGCATGCACTCCGATTGAATACCGTTCAGCAGCAGGGCCGTTGGGGATCGCAGGCAAAAACGGTTCACTTTTACCTGATCTTTGTTCCGGCTCCCGTGCCACGGTACTCGCGGGGGCTTTGCCCGAACTGGGAGCGGAAGCAGTCCTTAAAATAGTTGCCGCCGGAAAAGCCGCAGCGAAGGGCGATGTCGGTTACGGAATCGCGGGTCTCCAGAAGCTCCAGGGCGGCCTGCTGCAGGCGGACGAAGCGCAGGTATTCGTGGACGGCCATGCCGGTGGCCTGGCGGAAGCGGCGGCTTAAGTAGTCGGCGCTGAGGCCCGCGGCGGAGGCGATCTGCCCGGCGGTAAGGGGCTCGCGGAAGCGCTCGCGCATGAACTCGGCGGCGCGGAGGATGCTCTGGTCGGTGGTGTGTATATCGGCGGGCAGGGTTTCTGAGGACAGGCCCACCCGGCCGCACACCAGCATAAGCTCCTGCAGCCGGCAGCGCTGCAGCAGGGGGGTGCGGGCGTCGTCTATTTTAAGCTCGCCCACCATACGGCCAAAGAGGGCGCACAGCGGCTCCCGGTAAAAGACCGGGATCTGCAAAAGCTGCCACCGGCGGAAAAAGTCCGCCTGTCCGGGAAAGCTGGCGGTAACCTCCTCCTCCAGGTCCATCGGGCGGAAAAACAGGTCGAACCGCCGGCAGGGGCCGAAAAGGTACCGGGTATAGTGAAGCGTCCTGGGCGGGATCAGCAGCAGGTCGCCTGCGTGCAGGTCCAGCATGCGGTCGGCCAGGAAAAAGCGGCACGAGCCGCTTTCCAGGTAATAGAGCTCAAAATAGGGGTGGAAGTGGTTGGTGGGCATGACGTAAGTATTGTCCCGCAGGGCCTCATCCGCGAGGATGCGGTCGATCTGTTTCTCGGGCGTACGGACGGAAAAATCACGCATGGGCAGCTCCTTTGTGAGGAAAAAACTGTAATTTTACAGAATTATAGCGGAATTCAGGTAGAAAATCAAGGAAAACCGTGGTATCCTTGCAAACGTAACAGGGGAACAGCCCCTGTTATGAAAAGAACCGCGGCCGGGCCGCGGCGCAAAGGAGAGGATATTCATGAAAGAATTGAACATAAAGATCAACGGGGAAGAAAGGGAGAACGACGTCATGCAGGCGGCGGCGGACAGCCTGGTGCACTTTGTCCAGGGCGATGCCCCGCTGTACGGAACCGAGGCCCAGGACGACGGGCTTTTGGAAACGGAAGTGGCGCGGACGGTCTATCTGTGCATGACGGAGAAGGCCGGCTGAAAAGCGCACAGAGGATTTTTTGGCAAAACAGCAGCCCGCAGGGTTTATCGCCTGCGGGCTGTTTGTATGGGTGCGAGGAGCGGCATATGGTTATTTCCCCGCTTTGGGCAGCTGGGCGATGTGGCCCTGGTCGGCCTTGACCTCTTCGGGAGGCTGCTCGAGAAGCTCGGGGTTGGAAAAGTATTTGAGCATATTGTACAGAAGCATCCCGAACACGCGGCCGGGGGCCACGCGCTCGTCCACCGTGATGCCGATGGGCAGCATGCGCTTGCGGACCACCTTGCCGTCCGGCCCGATCTCGTTGGTGCGGCGGATGGCGCCCATGGCCCAGAACATCGTGGTGGAGCCGAAATTATAGATGTGATGATGCACGGCGGGCACGCCGATGGAGGTGTTGTTGGTCATGAAGAGGCTTGTATGGAAGGGACTGGCGTCAATGATCATTTTGGGCATGATGCCGTGCTTGTCCATCCATTTGAGTACGCAGACGGCCGGCCGCAGCACGAAGGGCTTCAGCACCGCCTGCGCTACCTTCATCGTGGCGTTGTCCGCGTCGGGCCTGCGTGCTTCGTCAATAGCCTCCGAGATTCTGCGGGAAACGTCGAATATGGTGTCGTGCGGGTCAAAATAGCACTTGGTCGTGTTCTCGTCGACGTCCGACGGGGAGGGGCCGTTGCTGCGGAGCACCGCGAAGGAAACGCTCAGGGTCTTGCGGGCGTAGGTCTGCTTGTTGATGATGAAGCGGTTGAGCTCCGGCAATTCCGCCACTGTGCGCACGAAGGCGGCGATGACGATGTCCATGAAGCGGATATCGTGGCCCTGGCCCTTTTTTTCTACCACGTAGCGGGCCAGGCGGGCGTAGTCCACCTCGTATTCCAGCATTACCTGCGCGTCCGACCGGTCGGGCATGATGTGCGGGGTCAGCGCGATGATGGGATCGATATGTTTGATCAGATAACCGTCTGAACGGTGGCCGAACATAATGGCATTCCTCCGTCTGATTGGATTTTTTCGAAAAAGAGGATGTAAAAATTTACCCACTGCCAGTATACCTTATTTGGGCGGATTCGTCAAACCTGTAAATGGGGTCAGTTGGAGGGATCAAGCGGCGGGGACCCGCCTTGACAGGAGGAGACATTTTAATTACAATTATCATAGGAAGGAAGGCGTGCGGATGGAGCAAAAGCGGATTTATTTGGACAGCGCGGCGACCACGCCGCTTTCCCGCGCAGCGATGGACGCCATGGCGGCCTGCGGGCGGGAGGCGTGGGGGAACCCCTCCAGCCTGTACGGGACGGGCCGGCAGGCCAGGGCCCGGCTGGAAAAGGCCCGGCGGGATATCGCCGACACACTGGGCGTGCAGGCGGAGGAGATCTATTTTACCTCCGGCGGCAGCGAAAGCGACAACTGGGCCTTAAAGGGCGTCATCGGCCGCTGGCCGGCGGACCGCGCCCGCCTGGTCACCACGCAGGTGGAGCACCCCGCCCTTCTGAACACCGCCCTGTATCTGCGCGATCAGGGGTATCCGGTGACTTTCCTGCCGGTAGACGTAAACGCTGCGGTGAGCGTTTCAGACGCGCGCGCGGCGCTTGAGGAAGAAACCCGCCTGGTATCCGTGATGGCGGCCAACAACGAGGTGGGCACGCTGGAGCCCGTGGCGGAGCTTGCGGCGCTGGCACACGAGCATGGAGCGCTGTTTCATACGGACGCCGTGCAGGCCATAGGTCTGTATCCGGGCCTCATTCCCGACACGGGGGCGGACCTGCTTTCCCTGTCCGCTCACAAATTCGGAGGCCCCAAGGGCACGGGCGTTCTGTACATCCGCCGCGGCACCCCGATCGGCCCGCTGATTCACGGAGGGGAACAGGAAAGAGGCCTGCGCGCCTCCACGGAAAACGTACCCGCCTGCTGCGGCATGGCCGCGGCTTTAAAGGAAACGGCGGCGGCGGCCCCGGAACGCCGGGAAAAGCTTGCCCTTCTGCGGGACATCATGGTGGGCGCCATTTTAAGCGCCCTGCCGGACGCCGTGCTGAACGGCGATCCGGTCCACCACCTGCCCGGGCATATGCACTGGACGATCCCCGGGGTAAAGGACGAAGCGCTGATACCGCTGTTGGACCTGAACGGAGTGGAGGCCTCCGCGGGCTCCGCCTGTACGGCGGGCAGCTTTGTGGAAAGCCATGTGCTGAAGGCGATGGGGCTTTCGGGCCCGGCGCTCAGGGCGTCCCTGCGGCTGACGCCGTCGTGGGACCAGACGCCTGAGGATATGCTCCGCGCGGCGGAGATCATCGTCCGCACGGTCAGGAAGCTGCGCGGGCAGGCATTTTGACAGAGGAGAGACTGCTTGGAACAGATCCACGGAAACACGGAGGGGATCCGTAAGACGCTGCTTTCGGAGCTTGCGTTTTTTTACGATATGGAGACGGAGCCGGACGATTTCGCCTCCCGGGACATGGTGGCCCTGCTGGCCCGCTACTCGGCCCTGCTCAACCGGGAAGTGGCGGTGTATCTGTCCCGCGGGGGAGACGTGCTGGACGTGGTCGTGGGCGAAAGCGGGCAGGTGACGCTGCCCTCCCTGCGGCTGCGCAGAAGCGAAAAACGGCTTTCGCGGGTCAGGGTGCTGCACACCCATCCCGGCGGGACGGCCAGGCTGTCGGACGTGGACCTGAACGCGCTGTGCCAGCTGCGGCTGGACGCCATCTGCGCGATCGGCGTGTCCCCGGACGGGACGGCCAACGGCCTGTCCGCCGCGTTCATCGCGGGGTGGACGGGGGAACGGCCCGAGGTGGAGCAGACCCCCGTTTTTCCGCCGTTCCGCTTTCCCCGCCGGGAGTGGATGGAAAAAATAGCGCAGCTGGACCTGCTGATACCGGATACCGGGGAGACCGCGCCCCAGGCCGAGCGGGCGGTGCTGGTGTCCATCAGGGACGACGCCTCCCTAAAGGAGCTTGAGGCGCTGGCAGAAAGCGCCGGGGCGCTGCCGGTGGGCGTGTTCGTGCAAAAGCGCCCGCGCCCGGACGGGGCCACCTACATAGGCTCCGGCAAAGCGGCGGAGCTGGCGCTCAGGGCCCAGGCGCTGGACGCCACCATGATACTCTGCGACGACGAGCTGACGGGGGTGCAGCTGCACCAGCTGGAGGAGATCACCGGGGTCAAGGTGGTGGACCGCACCAACCTGATCCTGGACATATTCGCCCAAAGGGCGCGCACCAGGGAGGGCAAGCTGCAGGTATCCCTGGCGCAGCTCAAATACCAGATGACCCACCTGGTGGGCTTTGGCCTGTCACTGTCCCGCCTGGCGGGCGGCATCGGCACCCGGGGCCCCGGCGAAACCAAGCTGGAGATGGACCGGCGGCTGATCCGCCGGCGCTATACGCAGCTGGAAAGGGAGCTTAAGGAGGTCAAGGCCCAAAGGGGGCTGCAGCGCAAGGCGCGCGTGCGCTCGCAGATACGCACGGCGGCGCTGGTGGGCTACACCAACGCGGGCAAATCCACCCTTTTCAACCGCCTGACGGACGGGCAGGCGCTGGTGATGGACCAGCTGTTCGCCACGCTGGACGCCACCACCCGGCGGGTGGAGACGGAAAACGGGATACCCTATCTTCTGACCGACACGGTGGGCTTCATCACCAACCTGCCGACCGATTTGATAGAGGCCTTCCAGTCCACCCTGGAGGAGGCCGCGATGGCCGACCTGCTTTTGATCGTCACCGACGCGGGCAACCCGGAAAGCCCGGCGCAGCGCCGGGTGGTGGACGAGGTGCTGGAAAAGCTGGGCGCGACCGGCCAGCCCCGGCTGGAGGTATTGAACAAGGCGGACATCGCCCTGCCCGAGGTGCGGGCCGCCTTTCCGGACGCCTGCGAGGTCAGCGCCCTGAACGGGGAAGGGCTGGACGGGCTTTCAGCCGCGATACAGGAAAAGCTGCGCGGGGAGACGGTGAAGGCGCGGCTCAGGATCCCCTACGAAAGGATGAAGGCGGCGGCGCTGGCGCACGGGCTTTCGCAGGAAGCGGAGGAGCGCTATGAGGACGACTGCCTGTATCTGACCGCCGTCTTTTCCCGGGAAAACTGGCAGCGCTTCTGCGCGGAGGCTGAGCGGATACTGCCCATTGATGAGGACAGCTGCGAGCTTATAAACGATGAGGATCAGGAAAAGAGATGCTGAACAGACTGCTGGCGCTGGCTTTGACCGTTATGACCCTGGGACAGGGCGTCGTGGCGGGGTTTGAGGACGAAATGTCCCTGGGCGGATACCTGTTTTTGGTGAACAAGGATTACCGGATCGCCGCCGATTACGTGCCGGACGACTTGGTGATGCCGGATGTGAAGCGCACAAGCGGCTCGGTGATGATGCGCAAAGAGGCGGCCCGGGCCCTGGAACAGATGTTCGAAGCGGCCAAAGAGGAAAAGATCAACCTGGTGGCGGCGTCCGGCTACCGCAGCTATCAGACTCAGCGCGCCATCTACAACCGCCGATTGAAGGCCGCGGGAAAGGCCCACGTGGACCGCTTTGTGGCTTTGCCCGGGGCCAGCGAGCACCAGCTGGGGCTGGCCATGGACGTGACCAGACCCAAGACCGACGGGCTTTCCCGTTCCTTCGGGCAGACGAAGGAGGGCCAGTGGCTTTTAAAGAACTGTTACCGGTTCGGCTTTATCCTCCGCTACAAGGAGGAATGGGAGGACGTCACCGGCTACGGCTACGAGCCCTGGCACATCCGCTATGTGGGCGCGGAGCACGCCCTGCGGATACAGGAATGGGACGTTCCCTTTGAGACCTATGTGGAAGCGCTGCGCGCAGCACAGGGCATGACGGCTGAACAAAAGGAGGCGGCAGAATGATCAGACGGGCGCTTGCGGCGCTGGTGGCGATGCTTATTTGTGTGCCGGCGCTGGCCGAAATGCCGGAATGGACCTACCCGCTGGAGCCGGAGCTGCTGGAGGACCGCGGCGGCTTTTTGGTGCTGACCAATAAAATAAGCCTGCTTTCCTCCGACTTTGAGCCCCGCGACCTGGAGGTCATCACGGCCCGGCATATCAGCGAGATCAACGGCCAGAAGCTCCGCCGCGAGGCCAACGAGGCCGTGAACCGGATGTTCGAGGCGGCGGAAAAGGACGGCTTCAAGCTGTACCTTAAAAGCTGCTACCGCGCGTACTCCACCCAGTCCTACATGTACTCAAACCGGCTTAAAAACGTGGGACACGACGACGGCGTGGTGGCCTATCCCGGCTCCAGCGACCATCAGACGGGGTTGGGAATGGACATACTCAATTATGAGTGGACCAAAAAAAGCGGCATGACCCCGGCCTTTGGGCAGACGCAGGAGGCCCGGTGGATGGCCGAGCACTGCTGGGAATACGGCTTCGTGATCCGGTATGAGGAGGACAAGCAGGACATCACCGGGATCATCTACGAGCCCTGGCACCTGCGCTACGTAGGGCTGGAGGCCGCCCGGTATATGACCGAAAATCACCTGTGCCTGGAGGAATTTGACGAGGAATGGCGCGGGTATGTGGCGAATTGGGAGGCGCAGGGGGGCAACTTTGAGGAGCTTTTGCGGCTGCGCAGCGCGCCCGCCCCGGCGCAGGTGCTTTTCACCACCGACGACGGCGAGGAGGAGATCTCGCTGCTGACCGGACTATGAGCACACTCAGGGACAAGCTGCGCTCCTACGGCAAAAAGCCCGCCTCCCAAAGCGGGCAGGCACAGCCCGAAAAGGACTGCCTGCGCGCCTTTGACCGCACTGAAAGGAGCGCCTATCCGCTGCCGGACATACTGCCCGGCGCCGCCGTATACCTGCTGACAGGGCTTGAAACGCCCGACATCCCGCTTACAAAAATGCTGTTCCTGGATACGGAAACCACGGGGCTTTCGGGCGGGGCGGGCACGGTGGCCTTCCTGACGGGCATAGGCTATTTTGAGGACGGCGCGTTTGTGGTCGAGCAGGACCTGATGCGGGATTATCCCGAGGAAGCGCCGATGCTCAGGCATATAGGGGAAAGGCTCAAAAAAAGCGGGCTGCTGGTGACCTTCAATGGTCAGACGTTCGATATGCCCCTGCTGGAAAGCCGGTTCATCATGCAGGGGATGCGCATGCCCAACGCGGATATCCCGCACCTGGACCTGCTCAAGTGCGCCCGCTCCGCGTGGCGCATCCGGCTCAGGCGGTGCAGCCTGGCGGCGCTGGAGGAACAGGTGTTCGGCCTCAAAAGGGAGGACGACCTGCCGGGCAGCCAGGTGCCGCCTGCGTTCTTCGCGTATCTGAGGACCGGGGAGTTTTCCTATGTGGAGCCGATCCTCAGGCACAACGTGCAGGACATCAGGTCGCTTCCCATGCTGCTGGGGGAACTGACGCGGCTTTATCTGGACCCGCTTAACGCCGAGCACGCGCAGGACATCTATTCCGTAGGAAGGGTGCTGGAAAAAAGGGGCATGACCGAAAGCGCCCAGAAGTGCTACCGCGCCGCCGACCGGGGGACGATGTCCCGGCTGTCGCGGCTGACGCTGGCGGACAGTTTGCGAAGGCAGAAGGACTATGTCCGGGCGGCGGAGGTTTATGAGCGGATGACCGCGCAGGGCCAGGGCGGCGTTTTTCCTTACGTGGAGCTGGCCAAGCTGTACGAGCACCGCCTGGGGGATATTCCCCGCGCGCTGGCGCTGACCCGGACGGCGGTGCTCAAGTGCCCGCCCGGGGACGGAGAGCAGATGGCGCAGCTTCAGAAGCGGCTGTTCCGCTTGTATAAAAAAATAACTGTTCAGTCGTGCAGATAAAGTAACGTACGAAACTATCTTTTGTGACGCGGAATTCCCGAGTCCGGCGATTCATTCGCCGGATGAGGCCGAAGGCCGAACCTTGGCGAGGGGTGAGGAGGGCCCGGAAAACGATCCGGTGGGTGAGGGGGCCCGAAAAACAGGCCAGTGGCCTGTTTTTACCGACGAACGGGCCGGCAGGCCCTGGCATGAGGAGCGGAACAAAAGATATGCGGAGGGGATCATCAAGGGGGAACTCCCTTGTTTGAAATCCGCAGCGGCGGCATGTACGTCGCGGGGTGAGGCACGTCTCGGAGAACAGGCCAGTGGCCTGTTCTCAGTGCCGAACGGGCCGGCAGGCCCTGGGTTACCTGGGTGAGCACTCGCATATTTTCAGCGAGAACGGGCCGGCAGGCCCTGGGCCTTTGGCTCCCGAAGGGACGACAGGCAAATCTGCAGGGGTTCGCAGCGCCCGGAAAACAGGCCAGTGGCCTGTTTTCAGCGAGAACGGGCCGGTAGGCCCTGGGCCAGGCAAATCTGCCTGGGGTTCCGTAGGAGGGACGCAAGTCCCCCATGCGGTGACTGTTCAGTTTCACTGAACAGTCACAAAAAAAGCGTCAGGGACAGGCGGACGCCCGGCCCGGCGAATAAGGAGGAAAACGGCTTATGGGCATCATGGACCAGATCAGGGTCAGGAAGGCAATGGCCCTGCAGCAGCAGGGGAAAAAGGAAGAGGCCATGCAGGATTACGAAAAGCTGTACGCGCAGGGCGTGATACAGCCCAGCTACCTTCTGCCCTACACCGTGCTGCTGCTCAAAAAGGGCGGGGAGGAGAATTACCAGAAGGTCAAGGAGATACTCAAGAAGGTGGAAAAGTACCCCGCCCTGTCCGATCAGCAGAAGGGGCAGATCCACCTGAACTACGCCTGCGCCCAGTACAGGCTGGGCCATCTGGACGAGGCGATCCACCTGCTGGAGGCCTCCATCAAGAAATACCGCTTCGGCACCACCTACCAGGCGCTGGGATACCTGTACGTGGAGGCGGGGGACAAGGAAAAGGGGCTTTCGTTCAACCAGGAGGCTCTGGAATACGACGATGAGGACCCCATCGTGATAGACAACATGGGCCAGTATTATTACCGGGTGCTTAACGACAAACAGACCGCGCTGCCCTATTTTGAAAAAGCGCACGGGATCAACCCCGACCAGATGGACACGCTGTATTTCCTGGCCCGCTATGACCTGGAGGCGGGCAAAAAGGCGGAGGCGAAGGAAAAGCTCGAAAAGGTGATGGACGGCTCCTTTTCACCCCTCAACTACGCCACGAAGGAAAGGGTCAAAGCCCTGCTGGCCGAGTGCGAATAAGAAGGAAGGACAGATGAACCGATGAAGGTGCTTTTGCTTAACGGCAGCCCCCATCCCAGGGGCTGCACCTATACGGCGCTGGCCGAGATGATCGGCATATTTGAAAAAAGCGGAGTTCAGACCGAGCTGATCCAGCTGGGCGGAAAGGACATCCGCGGGTGCGTGGGCTGCGGGCGCTGCGGGCAGCTGGGCCGCTGCGCGTTCGACGACCTGGTGAACGAAACGGCCGAAAAATTCCGGGAGGCGGACGGCCTGGTGGTCGGCAGCCCCGTGTACTACGGCTCGCCCAACGGGACGGTGCTTTCCTTCATGGACAGGCTGTTTTACAGCACCTCCTTTGACAAGACCATGAAGGTGGGCGCCGCCGTGGTGTCCTGCCGCAGAGCGGGCAATACGGCCTCGTTCGACGTGCTGAACAAGTATTTTTCGATTTCCTCGATGCCTATCGCCTCCTCAAGCTACTGGAACAATATCCACGGCTTCACGGCGGAGGACGCGAAAAAGGACCTGGAGGGCCTGCAGGTGATGCGGGTGCTGGCCCGCAACATGGTATTCCTCATGCGCTCCATCGCGCTGGGGAGGGAAGCCTTCGGCCTGCCGGAAAGAGAAGATAAGCACGCCTTCACCAGCTTCCCGGACGGGCTGTGACATAAACGATCATGCGCCCCGGTTCTGTGATCAGAACCGGGGCGCATGACTGTTAAAGGATTATACGGTCAAGGGCTTATTCCACTACGCCGCCTTCGACCACCAGGCTGTCGGCGTTGGCGCTTTCGCCGTAGGTCTCGCGCAGGGTGGCTTCGTAATCGGCGTGGAAGAAGTTTTCTTCGCCCAGCGCCCTGATCTCATCGTTGATCCAACTGAGCAGGGTCTCGTTGCCCTTGGAGACGGCGGGGTTGATGGTGTCCAGGCTGCCCAGGGAATCGATGCCTACGGAGAAGCCGGGGTTTTCGATGGCCCAGGCCAGCACCTCGGTGTTGTCGGTGGAAAGGCCGTCGCCGCGGCCGTCCAGGAGGGCTATGTAGGCTTCGGTGTAGCTGTCGTACTTGGCCAGCTTCACCTCCGGGTAGTTGGCTTCAAAGAAGGTCTCGGCGGTGGTGCCCTTGGAGACGATCAGGGTTTTGCCGTTCAGCTGCTCGGGCGCGGTGATGAGCGCGCTGTCGGGGCTGACCACGCCCAGGGCCACCTTCATGTAGGGCAGGGCGAAATCCACCTGCTCGGCGCGCTCGGCGGTGTAGGTGAAGTTGGCCAGCACGATGTCCACCTTGAAGGACTGCAGGAATTCGATGCGGTTGGGAGCGTCCACGGAGACGATCTCCAGCGTCACGCCCAGATCGTCGGCCAGCCGGCGGGCCAGGTATACGTCATAGCCCTGGTATTCGCCGTATTCGTCCACGTAGCCGAAGGGCTTTTTGTCGGAAAACAGGCCGATGACGAGCTTGCCGGAGGCTTTGATCTCGTCCAGGGTGCGGAAGCCGTCGGCGCGGGCCGAAACGGCCAGGGAGAAAACCAGCGTCAGTACCAGGGCCAGGGAAAACAGCTTGATCGTGCGCTTCATGATGGATACCTTCCTTTCATTCATCAACATATCAGTCAAAAACAAGAAAAACAGGGGCCGGAACGCATTTCCCGGCCCCCGACAGCAGCTGACTACAGCCAAGCTTACAGCATACAGCGCTCCCGGGAGGCCGGACGGGCAGAACACAGGCACATACAACAGCGCATCGTCATGACCCCAACCTCCTTTCTTTCTTACCCACCAACCCCATAGGTTGAAGGTTGAAAGGAGTATAAAGCACACGCGCGGGAATGTCAAGGCCTGTATTGTATTTCGATTGTTTTTATGTGTAATGTATTTTGACTGTTTTTATGCCACTTGGCAGAATGGCCCGGGTCATGGTACAATGACGGCGGAATACAGCACCCATACGCAAAGGAGGACGTTCCGCGTGAGATTTCTGCATACAGCCGACCTGCACCTGGGCAAGCAGATGAACGACCTGTCGCTGCTTGAGGATCAGGCGCATATACTGGATCAGATCGTTTCGGCGGCGGAGAGGGAAAATGTTCAGGCGGTGCTGATCGCCGGGGACGTATACCAGCGCGCCGCGCCGCAGGCGGAGGCGGTGGCGCTGTTCGACCGCTTTGTATCCCGGCTGGCGCAGGACGGAAGGAAGGTTTTCGTCATCAGCGGCAACCACGATGCGGCGCAGCGGATATCGTATTTTTCGTCGCTGGTCCGCTCGTCCGGGGTATATGTGACGGAGGCGTTCGACGGGACGCTGCAGCGCGTGACCCTGAGGGAAGACACGGGAAACATCAACATCTGGATGCTGCCGTTCGTGAGGCTCTCCCAGGTCAGGCGCTTTTTCCCGGAGGACAGGATCGTGACCAGTCAGGACGCGGTGGAGGCGGCCCTGAGGCGCGCGCCGGTGGACATAGACGAACGGAACATACTGATGGCCCACCAGTTCATCACGGGCAGCGAACTGAGTGAATCGGAGGAAAGAACGGTGGGAGGGCTGGACAATATAGACGCCCGGGTCTTTGACGCGTTTGACTATGTGGCGCTGGGCCACATCCATAAGCCCCAGCGCGTGAAGCGGGATACCCTGCGCTACGCCGGTTCCCCGCTCAAGTATTCCTTCTCGGAGGCAAAGCATAAAAAGAGCGTGACCGTGGCCGATATCCCCGCGAAAGGGGAGATCACCCTGAGGACGGTGCCGCTTGAGCCCCTGCGCGACGTGCGGCTGATCGAGGGCAAGCTGGAGGAGCTGATGCAGCTGCCCTATTCCGAGGACTACGTGTGGGCGACCGTCCGGGACGAGCAGGTGCCGCCGGACGCGAAGGTCACGCTGTCGGTGAACTTTCCCAATATGATGAAGTTTTCCGTGGTCAATTCCCGCACCAAAGCCGACCTGGACGTCCGGGCGGGCCAGGCCATGGAGAAAAAGACCGTGCCGGAGCTTTTTGCCGATTTTTACCGGCTGCAGAACAACGATCAGGCCCCGGGTGAAATCCATATGAAGGTGCTTGAAAGCGTGCTCAGGGAGCTTAATACGGGGGACGCATGAAATGCATAAAAAGTTTAGCAATGCACCCGCAAAAAAGTCCGGGCAGAAAGAGTGTTATGGGAACGGAGGCCACCTCATCCGACCCGGCGAAAATACCTTTTTCACTTGAACTATTGATTCCGCCGGGCCACCACCAGGGCCTGCCGGCCCGTTCGCAGCTGATGACAGGCCACCGGCCTGTCATCCAAGACGCTGCTCACCCCCTCAGAGGGGAAGGCATTTAATGCCTGCCCGGTCTGTTTTTATCGCCGAACGGGCCGGAAGGCCCTGGCTAGCGGTCCCCGTTCCGGGCTCACGCATTTAGGAGGAAATATGAAGCCGATCACTTTGACGCTCAGCGCGTTCGGGCCTTACGCGGTAAGGACGGTCATCGATTTTTCCCGTTTCGGGGAGGACGGGCTTTTCCTGATCGCCGGGGACACGGGGGCGGGAAAGACCACGCTGTTCGACGCCATCAGCTTCGCGCTTTACGGCGAGGCCTCGGGGGGGAGGGAGCGGCGCGGCAGCAAGACCTTCCGGTCGGACTACGCGCGGCGCACTGAGGACACCTATGTGGAGCTGACCTTCAGCCACAGGGGAGAAAGGTGGCGGGTGCGGCGCAGCCCCGAATACGAGCGGCCCAAGAAGATAGGCGAGGGCACCACCAGGCAGGCGGCCAGCGCCGAACTTACCCGGATGGATACCGGGGAAGTGACGGAGGGGCTTCAGGAGGTGAACGCGAGGATTTTCGAACTGATGGGGCTGACGCAGGATCAGTTCTCGCGGACGGTGATGATCGCCCAGGGAGATTTCCTGAAGATATTGAACGCCTCCTCGGACGAGCGCAAGGCGCTGTTTCAGAAGCTGTTCGGCACCGGGGTGTACGCGGAGCTGCAGAAAAAGCTGCAGGAAATGAACGCGGCCTGCCTGAAGGAAAAGGAGGAGCTGGAGCGGAGGATATCCCTGGCCGCGGGCCGGATCGCCCCGGAGCCGGACGACCCGGACGCGGAGCAGATCGCCCTTTACCGGACCGAGCCCCGGTACGCGGACCTGCTTTCAGACTGCCTGGAGGGCCTGACCCAAAGGGAGAAGGAGCAGGCCCAGCGGATGCTCAGGGAAAAAGAGGAGGCCGACCGGGAGGAAAACAGCCTGATCGCCGCGCTGGAGCAGGGCAAGGCCGTGAACGCCGACTTTGAGGCGCTGGAAAGGGCGCAGGCAGCCCTAATAAGCCTCTTAGCGGGGCAGGGCGAGGCGGACGATACGGAGGACCGGCTCCGGAAGGCCCGCAGGGCGCGGGAGCTCATGGCCGACGAGGCGCTGCTCAGAGGGAGCGAACGGGACGTAAAGGCTCAGGAGGCAGACTGCGCCGAAGCGGAGGAAGCCCTGAAACAGGCAGAGCAGGCCCTTCCCGCGGCGGAAGAGGCGAAGCGCCAGGCAGAGGCCCGCGCCCCGGAAACAGAGGCGCTTTTGGCCGAAGCCCGGCAGCTGAACGCGTTGGTGCCGGCGCTCAGGGAGCTGAAAACGCAACAGAAAAAGCTTTCCCGGCAGCGGGAAAGCCTGAAGGCTCTCTTTGAGATAAGCCAAAGGGCGGACGAGGATTATCAGCAGAAAAAGACAGGCTATTATCACAGCCAGGCGGGCCTGTTGGCCGCGGGGCTGGAAGAGGGGAAGCCCTGCCCGGTCTGCGGCGCGCTGGAGCACCCGAACCCTGCGCGGCTGAGCGGGGAGACCGTCACCCGCGAGGCCATGGAAGCGGCGGACAGGCGCCACAGAGAGGCCGCCGACGCCCTGCACCGGGCCGATACGGAGCTGGCGGCCCTGACGGCCAGGACGGAGGAAGCGGTAAAAAGGCTCCGGGAAGCCGGCATCGGGGAAGAGGAGACGGAGGAAGGCCTTACGGCGAGGGCCCGAAGCAGGGAGGCGCTGGCCGGGCAGTACCGCGAAGCCTTAGCGCAGGCGCAAAGGATGCTTGAAAACTTACGCATCACCGCGGAAAAAAGCCGCACGGCCGCTGAACAGGGAAATAGGCGGCTTCAGGCCCTGCGGGAAACGCTGGCGCAAAGGCGGGAGCGCTTTTCAACGCGTCTGGCAGAAGAAGGGTTTTCGGACGAAAGGGAGTATACGCTTTCCCAGATGCCGGACCGGGAGATCGCCCTAAAGGAAAAGCGGCTTAAGGAATACGGGGAAAACAAAAGATCCCTGACGGATCAGCTGGAGGCCCTCAGGGGGAAGCTTTCCGGGAAGAACAGGGCGGACACGGAGGAGCTTGCTCAGAAGATCAGGCTCATGGGGCAGCGCAAAGCGGAGGCCGACCGGGCGGAAAAGGAGATGGCCGGGAAGCTGGCGGCCCACGAAGGCGCGCTTCAGGAAATACGGGCGGCGCTCAAAAAGCAGCGGGACCGGCAGGAGCGCTGGGCCGTGGTGCGCGACCTGTACAACTGCTGCGCGGGCATCTCGGGCGGCAGCTACCGCGCCAAGATCACGTTTGAGACCTACGTGCAGCAGTATTACTTCAAGCAGGTGGTGGCGGCAGCCAATTTGCGGCTGACCGTGCTGACCGACGGGCTTTTCACCCTGCGGTGCCGGCAGGAGGCCAGGGACCGCGTCCATCAGAGCGGGCTGGACCTGGAGGTGCTGGACCGCAGCACCGGCCAGTGGCGGGACGTCAGCACCCTGTCGGGCGGGGAATCGTTCCTGGCCAGCCTTTCGCTGGCGCTGGGGCTGTCCGACGTGGTGCAGGGGCAGAGCGGGGCGGTCAGGATGGAGGCCATGTTCATAGACGAGGGCTTCGGTACCCTGGACGAAAACGCGCTGCGCAGCGCGCTGGAGGTGCTGAGCAGCCTGGCGGACGGAAAGCGGCTGATCGGCGTGATATCCCACGTGCGGGAGCTGGAGGAGCGGATCGAAAAGCAGATCATCGTGCGCAAGACCCTGACGGGATCCCGCGTGGAACAGCAGGCTTGATGAACGGCAGACGGGCGGGGACAGCGCCCATAAGGAGGCGGCGGAATGGAGATACATTTTCTTAAAACCATGTGGAGCGACATGATCCTGCTGAAGGAGGGAAGGGAGGCCGCGCTGATAGACACCGGCACGGCCGAGCAGGCAATGGATCTTTCCGATTACCTGGAACAGCAGGGAATCCGGGAGCTGGCCTTCATCCTGGTGACGCATTTTCATAAGGATCATTACGGCGGGGTGCCGGCGATTTTTTCCCGCTTCAGGGTGGGGGAGGTATACCTGAAGGAATACAGCGGGCTGGATCATATCACGTCCTGGGGCGCGCCGGCGGACGACGCGTACCGGCAGCAGGAAACGGAGACCTTTGAGGCGATCAGAACGTTGGCAAAAGAAAAAGCCGGCTCACGCCCTGCGAGGGGCTTGGAGCGATCGGCTTTGCGGGGTATGAGCTCAGGCTTTTTTCCGCGGAAAACAGCATCCGCCGGATATATGAGGACGAAACCTTCCCGGAAACGTATCACCGCATCGCCTTCAGCGAAAACCAGAACAGCCTGGCGGCGCTGATGAAGGTGAACGGGGCGAACATCTTTTTCGGAGGGGACCTGCACGACCTGCCTTCCTCCCATCCGCTGGCGGACCGCGTGAACCTGCGGATCGCCAGGCAGATCGGGGAGGAGATCAGCCTGTACAAGGCCCCGCACCACGGGACGAACGGAACGGGGCTCAAGGAAACGCTGGCGATCTACAGGCCGCAAAACACCGTGATCACCAACGGGCTCAAATACCTGCCGCCGCAGAGCGAGATATTCGTGAACATCCGCGCGGCGCGGCCGGACGCCCGGGTGTATCTTACGGAAAATCAGAACGTCGTGTTTTCCGTGGGACAGGACGGGAGCGTGAGGCTTACAGAAGGGCCGGAGCCGTATGACCTGACGCAGGGCGCATAAATAAAGGCGTGAAACAGGAAAGGCGCTGATTTCAGGCGGAATACTCGGAGCCGAAGAAGGGGAGATCCTTCACTTCCTTCAGATGTTCCTCCAAAAGCGCCCGGTCGGATTCACAGAAGGGATTGTTCAGCATGTCATCGATATGATCGACGGCGAAGGCAAAATGGTCGAAGTTGCCGGGCGGGATGATGGTGTCCGTCTGAAGCGAGAGGGCGTATTTGACCGCCGCGGTCAAAAGCCCGGCTTCCGTTTCCGTGTCGAACGGGCGGCACCAGGACTTGGGGTATCTGGAGGCGTAACGTTCTTCTTCGCTCAACCAGGCCCGGTCGATCATGGACTTCATGCACAATATGCCCATGCCCCTTTCCCGGGCGGCTTTGAGCAGGGTGCCGCCCATGCCGTGGGCCATGTGCAATGACCGCGACGCGCGGGGAAGGAGGGCCGTCCGGCGGCCATGAAGCCGTTCAGGGCCGGATCACATAGGTATAGCCGTGCGAGGAAGCCCAGGACGCCCAGGCACTGTCCGGCAGGACGAGCACCACGGTAGGGTCAAAGGCGTCGTCGGCGATGGCGGTCACCCCGGCGGGGAGGTAGACGGCGACGTTCTTTACGCCTGAAAAGGCCTCGGCGTCGATCGTTTTAAGATTCGCCGGGAGGCGGAGCGCATTGGACGGGAGGACGGGGGAGAAGACGGTGTAGGTATCGGCGATGAATTCCCGTTCTTCGGCGATCTGTCGGGCGGTATAATGCCGGCCGTCGGAAGCGGCGACCCAGTCCTTTTCGGGAAGGGTGCATTGAACGTAGGCTTGTGCGCCTTTGAAGGAGAAGCCGGGGCCGAGTGCTACGCTGGAGAGGGAGGTGCAGTTGGAGAACATATACCACATTCCGGTGACCTTTGCTGTGTCGAATCCGCTGAGATCAAGAGAGGTCAGGGAAGAGCAGCCAGCAAACATGCTCTCCATATATGTCACATTTGCTGTGTCGAATCTGCTGACGTTCAGAGAAGTCAGTCCGCTGCAGCCGGAGAACATGGAGTTCATGCCAGTGACCTTTCCAGTATCGAACTTGCTGACGTCCAGTGAAGTCAGTCCGCTGCAGCCGATCGAACTTGCTGACGTCCAGTAAAGTCAGTCTGTTGCAGCCAAAGAACATGAATCCCATCGCTGTGACCATCGCTGTGTCGAATCCGCTGACGTTCAATGAAGTCAGACCACTGCAGCCGGAGAACATTGCATACATAGATGTAACCATTGCTGTGTCGAACCCGCTGAGATCCAGTGAAGTCAGTCCGGTGCAACCGGAGAACATGGAATTCATATTTGTGACCATCGAGGTGTCGAATCCGCTGACGTCAAGAGAAGTTAGTTCGGTGCAACTGGAGAACATGGAATCCATAGTAATGACCATCGAGGTATCGAATCCGCTGACGTCAAGAGAAGTCAGTCTTGTGCAGCCGGAGAACATAGAACCCATATCTATGACCTTCGCTGTGTCAAATTCGCTGACGTCCAGTGAAGTCAATCCACTGCAACCGGAGAACATGAAACCCATATATGCGACATTCGCTGTGTCGAACCCGCTGACGTCAAGAGAAGTCAGTCCGCTGCAGCCGGAAAACATTGAACCCATATCTATGACATTCGCTGTGTCGAATCCGCTGACGTCCAATGAAGTCAGTCCGCTACAGCCGTAAAACATCTCCCCCATGTATGTTACGTTTGATGTATCAAACCCGCTGACATCTAGTGAAGTTAATCCTCTGCAGCCGGAGAACATTCCCTCCATACCCTCCATGTTTGCCACATTTGATGTGTCAAACCCACTGACGTCCAGTGAAGTCAGCCCACTGCAACCGAAGAACATGAACCCCATAGCTAAGACCTTCCCAGTGTCAAATCCGCTGACGTCCAATGAAGTCAGTCCGCTGCAGCCGGAGAACAAACCTCTCATGTATGTCACATTTGATGTATCGAATCCGGCAACGTCCAGCGAAGTCAATCCACTGCAACCGGAGAATATGTTATCCATACATGTGACATTTCCTGTGTTGAATCCTCTGACATCAAGTGACGTTAGTCCACTGCAACCATAGAACATGGAACGCATATCAGTAACCTTCGCTGTGTCGAACCTGCTGACGTCCAGAAAAATCAGCCTGCTGCATTTGTTGAACATGGAGTCCATGTTGGTCACTTTTGCTGTTTTGAATCCACCGACATCCAACGAGGCCAACCTGCTGCAATAATAAAACATGGAGCGCATATTTATCACATTCGCCGTGTCGAATCCGCTGATATCCAGCGAGTCCAGTCTTCTGCAGTCGGAGAACATCGCTTCCATGTTTGTCACATTCGCTGTATCAAACCCGCTGACATCCAGCGAGGCCAGCCTGCTGCAGCCATAGAACATGGAGCCCATATCGGTGACGTTCGCGGTGTCGAGACCGGAAAGATCCATTGACGTAGTCTTATAGAAATCTTTAAACAGTCCGTTCACGTCCGGCGGAAGGATGACGTTTTCCGCCGCGATGACGGAGGTGATCTTGCCGGTCCAGCCGCTCCAGGGAGAGGCGCCGTTGGTGTCCGCTCCGGTTCCCGCGTGGATGGTGAGCGCGCCCGCGTCGCTGATCTCCCACCGGCAGGTACCCCAGGTGCCGTTCGCTATTTCCGCGTTCGCCAGGACGCATGAAATAAGCATGGCGGAAAACAGGATAAAAGCGAAGAGCCATTTTTTCATGGAAAGCATCCTTTCTTTCGGGTTTGCCGCGGGCTTTACGTTTGGATCCGGAGATCAGTCGGTGTAATCCTGCAGTCCGAGCCTGTAACCGCAGCGTTTGCAGACCTTCAGGACGGAAGCTTTGGACCTCGTGACCTCCCAGTCGTGCGCGATCGTTCCGCAGCGGAAGCAGGCGCATCGCCCGTCCAGGATATGGCCTCCCGATTCAAGGCAGTCTTTTTCCAGGATCCAGGGAGCTTCCTCCAGGTGAACGTCACACCGGTTTTCCTGAAATGACACGCAAAGCCTGTAAGCGGGAACGGCGTCGAAGGTGACCAGCCAGTCTTCATGATGGTCGCCGAAGTTGGCGGTGGAAGCCTTCTTTCCGCTGTAAAACCAGGAGCCGTCCAGGCGAAGGATCTCTTCGCGAAGGTCTTCGCGGGTGGCTGACAGGGTCTGCAGCAGGTACGAAAGGTCTTCTTCCGCTTCCTGAGTGCGGAACAGGTCTTCGCTGCCATAAGGTTTTGCTGAATACAGAGCGATTTTTTCCAGCGCTCCTGCAGGGAGATACCTGTTCCACGGCAGTCTCTGCATGGAATGTGTGATCATGAAAAGCAGATTGTTCTGCGGCAGGGACAGCTGGTATTCGTACCATTCCTTCCAGAGCTTTTTCTCGGAGGGCTTGCCGGCGGCTTCGGTCAGCCGTTTTATCGGATCACGGATCAGCTCCTCATGTCTTTTTGCTTCCGTTTCTTTACGCTTCTGCCGGGCGAGGGCTCTCTTTTTCTCATCGGCCACGGCTTTGATCTGCCGGTAATGCTCCGAAACGGCTTCAAAGCCGGGGGCGCTCAGCAGAGGATCATATTCCTTCGTCCATTCATCCATGTTTTTCGTATTCAGCGCCAGTATGGACAGCAATTTTAAATCCCCGGACTGAACGACGGTATTAAACATCCATCTTCCGTCGCGCAGGATTACGCTGGCCGTTTCGAGATCTCCTTTTTTGCCGGCTTCAAGCAGGGTGGACGCTGCGATCTCATAGCTGCTGATCCGCGCGGCGGCCAGTTTTCTCAATTCAGGATCCCGGCAGTACAAGGCAATGTTTGAAAGCAGTCTTTGATCGCCTGTCCCTGCAATGCGGCGGCGTATTTTTTCCGTATTCCTGCTTTCCCAGATGGGTCCGAACAATCCCATGCTGATTCCCGCCTCCCCATCGAAGATTTCATCAAACACGCAAGAAAGGATCTTCTTACCTGACTTATCGGTCATTCTGCCATTTCGTTCGCCCAGAAATATACCCAGTACGAGCCGATCCTAAAAATTCGAGGCATGGTCAAAGCCTCCTTCGGCTGCAAAGCGCATGATCAGGTGGGCTGTGCTTTCGATCACATCCCGGTACCGTTCCATCTCCTGCCCGCTAAACCCAAAAAACATCTTCCCACTGATAATCCGGCAGCATGCAGGAGGCGTGATGAAAGCAGTCCTTTTCATCGGGTTTTTCAATATATACTTTTACCCTGCCGTCTTTCAGCGTTTCTGAATGTACGATTTCCGTTCCGTCATCCAAAGTCATAAAAGGGTACATCATACGTTCAGCCTCCGATAATACCTTTCTTTGATCCAAAGCAATTACGGATAAATCTATTTCCCCCAGTACTTGTTATCCAGCGTCCGATACTGAACGGCCTCCAGGATGTGGTTGGGGGCAATGTCCTCTTCGCCCGAAAGGTCGGCGATGGTGCGGGCCACCTTGATGACCCGGGTGTAGGCGCGCATGGAAAGATGCATTTTGTCCACCGCCTTGAGCAGGACGGAGGACGCGGCGGCGGAGAGGGGGAAAAGCTCGTGCACGGCGCTGCCGGTGGCCTGGGCGTTGCAGGTGATGGGGGTATCGGCAAAGCGCGCCTGCTGGCGCCTGCGGGCCAGCTGCACCCGGGCGCGGACGGCGGCGCTCGATTCGCTGTCCCCCGCGCGGGAGATCTCGTCCACGGGGACGGCGTCGGTTTCGACCTGGAGGTCGATACGGTCGAGCAGGGGGCCGGAAATGCGCTCCAGGTATCTTCTGATCTCGTGCTCGTTGCAGCGGCAGGGCTTGACACGGCTGCCGTAGTAGCCGCAGGGGCAGGGGTTCATGGAGGCCACCAGCATGCAGTTGGCCTGGTAGCGGGTGCGGGCGCGGACGCGGCTGACGGTCACGAAGCCGTCCTCCAGCGGCTGGCGGAGGGCTTCCAGGACAGGGCGCTGGTATTCGGGCAGCTCGTCCAGAAAGAGGACGCCGTTGTGGGCCAGGGAGATCTCGCCGGGCCGGGCGTCGGGGCCGCCGCCGATCAGGCTGGGAAGGGAGGCGGAATGGTGGGGCGTGCGGAAGGGACGCTCCGTCACCAGGCCTTCCCCGGCGGGCAGGAGGCCGGCCACGGAATGGATGCGGGTCACGTCGAAGGCTTCCTGGGCGGTCATCTCGGGCAGGATGCCGGGAAGGCAGCGGGCCAGCATGGTCTTGCCGCTGCCGGGCACGCCGACCATCAGCAGGTTGTGGCCGCCGGCGGCGGCGATCTCCAGGGCGCGGCGCGCGCCGGTCTGGCCCTTGACGTCCTTCAGGTCGTAGGCGGGGGCGGGGCGGGAGCGGCGGATATCCTCAAAGGAGGTCTGGATCTGGCAGGGGATGGGGCGGCTGCCGCTTAAGTGCGCGGCGGCCTCCGCCAGGGAACGGACGGGGTAGACGACCGCGCCTTCCACGGCGGAGACCTCCCGGGCGTTGTCGGCGGGCATCATGACGCCCTTCAAACCCTTTTCCCGGGCGGAAAGGACCATGGGCAGTGCGCCGCGGACGGCGCAGCACCGCCCGTCCAGCGCAAGCTCCCCGAACACCATCAGCCCGTCCAGCGCGGCGGACGGTATCTGCCCGGTGGCGGCCAGCAGGGACAGGGCGATGGGCAGGTCGAACGCGGCGCCTTCCTTGCGCAGGTCAGCCGGGGCGAGGTTGACGGTGGTGCGGCCGGAGGGCGTGTAAAAGCCGCAATTACGCAGGGCGGGCAGCACGCGGTCCCGGCTTTCGCGCACGGCGGTATCCGGAAGGCCCACCACCGAAAAGGCGAAGGCGCCGCCGGCGGTATCCGTTTCCACGTGCACCAGGATCCCGTCCACGCCGCTCAGGGCGCAGCTCAGCACGGTCGAAAGCATGTAAATCCCTCCGAAAAAAACAGGTCAGGCCTTGGTTCTGACGGTTTTCAGCGCCTCGTAGGCCCAGACGAAGTATACGTGGCACGAGGGCAAAAGGAAGAACCAGGATTCATTTATATGGAGCAGATGCTGGATGGAATTGAACGTATAGGCGCCGGACTGTTCCAGCTGCCACAGTTCCTCGTCGTATTTGATTTCCAGCGAATCGTCGATCACAGCCTTGATGAAGGGGCGCAGGCCTTTGATGGTGATCTCGCGCAGGGCGCTGAGCGACGTCTCCAGATCGCCCTGCTTCCAGGCCAAGATGGACCGGGCCAGGGGCCCTTCGGGGCCGGCCTCGCCGGGGTAGCGGCTGAGGACGTTCTGAAGGGCTTTTTCGTCTTCCAGCGTCACGTACAGGGCTATCAGGGTAAAGCGGATGCCCAGATTGTCATTGGTGCACAGGCGGAGCAGCTCCTCCCCCTCCTGGGCGGCAGCGCGGAGGCGGCCCATCATGATAAGCGTGTCCATACGGCTGCTGCGCATGCGCATATAATCCCGCGTTTCCAGCATGAGCCAGAAGTCTCCGATGCAATTCTTTTTGAAACAGCCCTGTTTGCGCAGTTCGGCTTCCTCGAGCGCTATCTGCTTTTCGAGCGAAGCGAGCATGGCGACGGCATCCTTCTTTACGGCGGCAAGGATGGTCTGCGCTTCCTGGTTGTCAGGTTCCAAAGCGAGGGCGGCGTTCAGGTATTCCTGCGCCTTTTTGGCGGACGTGGTGTCCTGGGCCATCTCGATGTAATCTTCGGCGGTCAGGTTCATCTGCGTTTCGTCGGTTTGGGTGTCAGGGATCTTTTTCACGGCAGTATCCTCTCTTTTCGTTTTTGGCCGCTTTCCTGATTTTATTCTTATTTTACCATAGCAGTGTTCCCGCCGCAAGATGCAGCCCGAAAACGCGCCCGGGGAGAAATCAAAGATTATGCTTGCCAAAGTGGCCGGAACGGGCGTATAATAACCCCGTTCCGGCAAAACGGGAACCCAGACGAGGCTTCATTCAGGCACAGAGAGACGCGCCCGGGCTGAAAGCGCGTTAAAAGGCTTCGCCGTCCCCTTCCCGTGTCTCACGCGGCCAATCCCCGCCGGCAAGCCCCCGTTATCGGGCGATAAAGGCGGGCGGCGTCAACGCCGCCAAGCAAGGTGGTACCGCGAAGCGCTCTTCGTCCCTGCAAAAAGGGAGAGAGCTATTTTTTTATAAAAGGAGCAGCGTCATGGCAGACAAAAAACAGGAGTTCGTCACCCACATCACGCCCCGCGACAAGGACTTTTCCCAGTGGTATACCGACGTCGTCACCCAGGCGGACCTGATGGATTATACCCCCGTGCGCGGCTGTATGGCCCTCAAGCCCTACGGCAACCGCATCTGGGAGCTGATCCGGGAGGGGCTGGACAAGCGCTTCAAGGAAACCGGGCATGAGAACGTGTCCATGCCCATGCTGATCCCCGAGAGCCTGCTGCTTAAAGAGGCGGAGCACGTGGAGGGCTTTGCCCCCGAAGTGGCCTGGGTCACCCAGGGCGGCACGGAGCCCCTCCAGGAGCGGCTGGCCGTGCGCCCCACCAGCGAGACCATCTTCTGCACGATGTTCGCCAAATGGGTGGAATCCTGGCGGGATCTGCCCCTGAAATACAACCAGTGGTGCTCCGTCATGCGCTGGGAAAAGACCACCCGCCCCTTCCTGCGGACGGCCGAATTCTGGTGGCAGGAAGGCCACACCGTGCACGCCACCGCCGAGGAAGCGGAAGAAGAAACGCTGACCATGCTGCACGTATACCGGGAGTTCGCCGAGCAGCAGCTGGCCATGCCGGTCTATGCCGGCCGCAAGTCCGACAAGGAAAAATTCGCCGGCGCGCAGGCCACCTATTCCATCGAGGCCATGATGCAGGACGGCAAGGCCCTGCAGGCCGGCACCTCCCATAACTTCGGCACCAATTTTTCCGTTCCCTTCGGCATTCAGTATCTGAGCAAGGAAGGAAAGCTCGAATACTGCCATGAGACCAGCTGGGGCGCCTCCACCCGGCTCATCGGCGCCATCATCATGACGCACGGCGACGAGCGGGGGCTTAAGCTGCCGCCCGCCGTGGCGCCCTATCAGGCGGTCATACTGCCCATCGCCGCGCACAAGGGCGGCGTGATGGAAAAGTGCCAGGAGGTCTATGACGCGCTGAAGGCTGCCGGCATCCGCGTCAGGCTGGACGACCGGGACAATGTTTCCCCCGGCTTCAAGTTCAACGAATGGGAACTGAAGGGCGTGCCCGTCCGCGTGGAGATTGGGCCCAGGGACATCGAAAACGGCGTGGCCACGCTGATGCGCCGCGACACCTTTGAAAAGATGACCGTGCCGCTCAGCGAGCTTCCCGAGAAGCTGCCCGCGCTGCTTGACGATATTTCCCGCAGCATGTATGAGATCGCGCTCAGGTTCCGCGAGGAGCACACGAAGATCGTTTCCAACATGGACGAACTGGCCGCGCAGGTCAACGGCGGCTACGCCAAGGCCATGTGGTGCGGCGACCGCGCCTGCGAGGACAAGATCAAGGCCGATACCGGCGCCACCAGCCGCAACATGCCCTTCGACCAGACGCCCGTGGGGGACAAATGCGTCTGCTGCGGCCGCAAGGCGGACAAGGTGATGTATTTCGCCAAGGCCTATTGACGGAGGTGCGCTTATGGGAAGCGAAAGCAAAAACATCGAGTCCCAAAAACGGGAGCTGAACGGAATCACCTATTTTGACCGCGGCACTTTGACCGGCAGGGACGGCAAAAAGTACGACCGCTTCGCCATCCAGACGCACTTTATCGAGGTGGGGGAGGATCAGGCAAAGCTGCTGGAGCGCTATGTAAAGCCGCTCTATCAGCCCGGGGACGTGCTGGCCTTCGGGGCCAAGGTCATGGCCATGTGCACGGGCAACGTGCGCACCAAGGAGCAGGTGCACCCGGGCTTCTGGGCCAAGGCCCTGTCCCGCCACGCCAGCGAGACCAAGGCCGGCATCGGTATGCACGACGCGTACAAGCTGCAGCTGGCCATCGACATGGTGGGCGCGCCCAAGGTGGTGTTCGCCTCCATCGCCTCGGCGGTGACCAAGCTGTTCGGGGTGCACGGGGTGTTCTACAGGATCGTGGGCAAGGGCGTGGCCGGGATCGACGGGTTCTATTACCGTTCTTCCTTCGACCGGTATAAGGACCTGGCCCTGATCAACAACGAAAACGCGGCCGAGCTGTGCGACGACCTGATGAAAAAAACCGGCATCCCCGTGGTGCTGATGGACGCCAACGACATAGACCAGAACCAGCTGGGCAAGGCTTCCTCCTTCCCGCTGACAGACGAGCAGATCCAGGACGCGCTGAAGGACAACCCCTCCGGACAGGGCGGGGAGCTGACGCCGTTCATCCTGATCAGGCCGATAAACTGAAGATCCAGTCACAAAAAAGGTATGATCCCCGGTTTCGGGCCGGGGATCATATCCTTTATTCCTCTAATCTTCACCCACATCAAGCTCAAATTTTTCGAAAGCTGACCACAATAATGGGTTCTCTGTAAAATTTCCCCTTTTTACAAGCTTCAGATTTTGTGGAACATTGATCGTATTTATTTCTGGACAATAATAAAATGCATATTCACCGATCGTATTGATACAGTTGCTTAATCGTATTTCTCGAAGATTTTCACATTCGAAGAAGCTGTAGTCTGGTATTTCACTGATTAGTGCGTCTATATAAACATCTGTAAGATATGCACATTCCCAAAAGCATGCACGTCCTAACGATTGTACTGAAGCAGGAATCAAAACGGAAACAATATTGCTATGTGCAAAAGCGCCATCTCCTATCTTTTTTAATCCATCCGGCATATTAATTGACTCAATTGAGCAATCCCAAAAAGCGTCCTCGCCAATTTCAATAATTGAATCAGGAAGAATTAGGGATCGTATGGTGTTAATGCCAGCAAACGCACCATCACCTATCATAATTACCGGTTTTTCATCTAAGGTTTCTGGTATGACGAGAACGGAATCGGTGCCTTGATAGCCTGTTATTACTATCCCAACGTTATCTTCCGAATAATGATATGTGAAGAGTTTATCCTCTGGAGTATTTCCTGACGCAAATGAAGTATGGATCAATAGCATCAGAATGATGAAGATTTCCATATCTGATTTTTTAATCATTTTTTCATTTGTAATAGTCGATGTAATTGAATGAGCAATAAAACTTGAAGTTAGTATTTTACGAAATGCTTATAAAAGGTTCCATCGCTATCAATGAATTCTCCCACATATATACCAATATGTGTATGATCTTCATTAATGACTAACATTCCAGGAATGAGCATGGACATCAAATCATTTTCATTTGTGGGAATTGGATATAATTTTTTTGGCTCTTCACGGAAAGTTAGGGAATAACCATCGTTTGGTAAGAAGAGCTCGATGAAGATGCGAGCATAAATCCTTCACTGCCGTACTCTTTCGCGGTATAGCCGCGATACGGACAACAAACACTCAATAACCATTCCCTAAGAAAACGTAAAGAACCTTTTTATTTTTGTTTATCGTTATCCGGATCCCGCGCGGTGTTCCTGACGGCGCGGCGGACGGCCCGGTAGATGCGCATCCGCGCCGCCCTGAGGGCCGCGGGATCCACACGTTCCGGGGCGGGCGTGACGGACAGGGAAGCGCGGGACGGCGCCGGATCCTTCCCGGACGGGATCTCATCCGCTTTTTCGGACGCCGGTCCGGGCGCTTTGGAAACGGCAGAGGCCGCCCCGTCCGGCTTTTCTTCGTTCAGGGTGAGCCTGGGCTGCGGGCGGGCCGGGGCGGCCGGCAAAGCGGATACCGGCCGCAAAGGCCGCTGCCGCACGGACAGCCTGGGCGCCGGGCGGGACGCCGCGGCAGCCGGCTTCCAAACCCGGCTGACCGCGATGCCGTCCCGCATGCCGGTCAGGTCTTCCGTGTGGCGGGTCACGATATACTGGTAGGCGGCCGGCGGCTCTCCCCTGGCGGTATCGGCGCACAGGTGGTGCGGGGCGGCAGCCGCGCGCAGGGCCGTCCGCCACCAGACGAGGGTACCGTATCGCCCCATCATATCCCTGTAGCGGCGCTCTATATCGTCCAGCCGGTCCCTGGGCAAGGCATCCTGTCCTGTCAGGGCCAGGTACTGGTTTTCCAGCAAGGCGATGGCCTTTTCAAGGGCGGGGAGGCTGAAATCCCCGCTGGGACGCAGCCACTCCGGCAGAGGAAGCCCCTCCGTGCCGGCCAGCAGCTTGCTGACCGTGTCCTCCGACAGATCCAGCGACAGCCGCATAAAGACCAGTCCCATCAGCAGGCAGTCCTGCGTGCTTTCGGCCTGGCCGAAAAAGCGCAGCGTTTCCCTGAAGCAGGGGGAAGGCCAGTCCTGCGGATACATCTCCATGCGCTGTACCTGGGTGGGCGAAAAAAACAGGCACCGCCCCAGATGCGCGTTAGCTCCCGTGCGGGGCACCAGGTCGTCCGCGTTCAGTATGTGGAAAATCGGCAGCGTCTCCCCGTCCGGCCTTTTTTCCTGCAGCACAGTGGGCGAGGCAAAACCAAAGCCGGTCATGAGCGGCGCGGGCACGCCGCTTTGAATAGCCTGGTCGGCGGTGATCTGCATAACGGCCGCGCCCTGGCTGTGGCCGCACAGCCACAGGCGGAAGCGCGTGCCGGGCTTTTTCATATCCTCCAGCACATCCTGCAGGGTCAGCCGTTCCCGCCCCATATCGCGGGCGGTCTGATTCAAAAGAATCGCGGGGGCTTTCTGCAAAAACTGCTCGGTCAATTGCCAGAAGCCCGCGTGGTAGCCGTTTTCGGGCAGGAAGCGCAGGTTGGGGATCCAGTCGAACAGGCGCTTGCCCGTGCCCATGAACCCCACCCCGATCAGGTAAAACGCCCCAAAGCGGCGCACCATCACCACGGCCTTGCAGGCGCTGGCGTTTTCGTCCTGCAGGCGGCGCAGGCCCAGGTACTGGGTCAGAGGATCCCGGAGGGTCATCTGCAGGTGGGTGAGCGTCTGACGGACGCCGCGGGTCAGCTCCCCCAAAGGGGTGCTGGGGCCGTTCAGGTCGTCCCCGGTCAGAAGCGTATCGTCCGCCAGGATGGAAAAATCGGTCCACCCGGCACGCTCCCAGGGATCCAGCGCCAGGGTGTAGGCGGTGCGGGCCAGCTCCAGCGACAGGCACGCCGAAGCGCGCGTCAGCGCGTGCTGCGCGGCGCCGGTGCGGTCATACAGGCAGGAGGTATCCTCCAGGTCGATCCCCGTGTAGGGGCCGGGCGTTGCCATAATGAATCAAAGCCTCCGAACGATCAGGTGTTGGAAGGAGAAATATCAGATCAGCCGGCCGGCGAGGATGGCGGCAAACAGCCGGTCCGACAGGAAGGCGGGAGAAAGCGCGCTGGCCGAAAGCAGGCGGTTGAACGCCTCCAGCGGTATGACCGTGGACAACAGCGGCATCAGCAGGTAAATCAGGCACGTGAGCGTGAGCCCCCTGACCACCCCGAACACGCCGGCCCCCGCCCAGTCGAGCGCCTTCAGCAGGGGAAAATGAAACACATGGGCAGTCAGGCTTAACAGAAGCGACAGTGCGAAATATATCAGCGCCAGGCAGGCAAGATAGCACAGTATCGTGATGGCGGAGGAGACCACGGCACCCTGCACATAGTCGTTGATCGTCCGGTCGGACTCGATATCACGGCCGTAGAGCAGGTTTTTCTCAAGCAGCGCGCTCAGGGCGGAGGGCAGCCCCACGTTTTCCAGCACCTGGTCTATCGTGTCGTCCCCTATGCCGGTGACGGGGGTGTGGGCCAGGTCGTAATCGCCCACGCGGGCCACGGCGTCCGTATAGGTGACCAGCAGGGAGGTAAGCGACGTATCCCCCTGCAGCTGTGCTGAAAGCCCGGCGGACACAGGCAGCGCCAGCGCCATGGCCAAAAGGAGCGCGGCCTGGCTGAGCAGGGAATGGATGAAGCCCCGGTACAGCGCGTACAGGACGCTTAGCAGGATCACCGCCCAGATCAGGGCGTCGAATATGTTCAAGGATGGGCCTCCTTTATCTGTCGGACGCGTTTTTGCCGGTTCCCGGTGCAAGGACTTCATGCATTCTGTTTCTTCCGGCCGGGATCGATAAAAGTATAATTCCTTCCGGATTTTCCGTCAAGGGCGGGCGGTTCTTTTTACGCATCTTCGGAAGCAGGGCGGGCGCAGCGCATAAAAAGCTTGATATCATAATGGCTTTATGATAATATAGCAGTAAGTTGAATGAAAAGGCCGTACGGGTGATCTTTGGAACGTGCCGATATGAGGCGGCGTTTCTGCCACCCGATGCCGGCAGGAAAAAACAGAATGGAGGAAGGATTTCAGTGAGCGTTTACCATGTCTATACAAAAAAGGCGCATGTTCCGGTCTTTGTGCTGTACCGCTGCCAGAAATGCAAAAAAGTCGTCGCTGTGTGGGGCACATTTGATTTTTCGGCTTCGTATACGGACAGAGGCGCCTGGAGCGCAAAACGTGTCAGGGAACGGGAGGAAGACGCGACGATGGAGCTGACCGCCTCCGCGAACGGTATGCAGAGCTTCCTTCGCAAGGATGTGATGCAGGTGATCGAGGATTACCGGAGGATTCAATGCAAATGCCCCCATTGCGGTCACCTTTCTCTGGGAAAGCTGGGAAATATCGATCTTTTGAAGACTCGCTTTGCCCGTGTTATGCTGGCAGCGGCGATCCTCTTCGCGGCCTTTATGGGGATCCAGTCAAAATCGATAAATACGTTCCTGGGCGGTCTTCTGTTTGGCGTCCCGGCGGGGGGACTGCTCACCCTGCTGTTCGGCTCCATTATGGAAAAAATCAACGCCCGGCAGATGAAGAGCGTTATCCGTGAAACGATCCCGCTGATCAGCGCAAATAAAAAGGTACTGATGAACGAGGCGGACAAAAGCAGGGAGTATCAGGGCGCGGATTTTTCCGCCATTCAGGATCAGCCGGATATCCTGTGAAGCGGACGCGCGGCGGGAAGGCGTCAGGCAGGGATCTTACTGATTTCGGTTTTGTTCTGATCATTTACAAACACAGTGAAGCACAGCGCCCGGAAACGCAAAACAGACCGCAGGCGGAAAGATGCTTTACGCTTCATATGTTTTCGGTCAATCAAAAAGCAGGAAGCTTTGCCTCTCCTGCTTTTTATGTTTCCTTCATCACCCTGATCAGGTGGTCTATGAAGTGTTGCCGTTTGCTTAACAACAGACAAACGACAAATTTACTCTTGTTTTGTGCTGTTGATCCAAAAATAATCGGACGACAATCGGTTAAAGACTCGTTAACCGTCAAGGCTAGGATTTCTCAATTCCTTCCTTGCGGTCACAACTTCGCTCCTCTAAACGAACCAGTGTTCTCCATGAGATAATTATGAGTTCTGTAACCCCCGAACCGCAAAAATCCTAGCTTTACATGAACGGAATAGTATTCCTTCATCATAAATCTCTATTGCTTTTGTTTCATATCCTGTAAACGTTCGTATCTCAATGAGGGCATAATCCATTTTCAAAATTTCACCATTCTCGTCATATACATTCGCTTTTATCGTCACATAATTATCTTGAATCTTATCCGGATCACCTGTTATCTCAACATAACAAGAAAGGCCACCATCTTCAATCACCTGCCAAGATTGCTTGATCACTTGTAAGCCTGCTCTTTCAAAGGTTATGTCCAGTACCTCAGTATTTTTTCTCAATTCCCGTAGGCTGTTTTCAATCATTGCTTTCGTTGCCATTTTTCGTTTTCTCCTTTACTTCAATTTTGCTTTTAATACCTCGCCAGTATACTCTCTGCACACCCATTCCCAACGTATTGCCCTTTTTTCAAAGCGTAATGTCTCTATTGGATTAGCGACAAAGCACACCTCTAAAGTATCTTCCGTTTGACATGCTATAGCAAAGTAGTATTCAGAATTGTTTTCCACTGCTGTAGAATACTCATTGTTAGTAAATGTAAATCCATCTCCCAACGAATCTACACTCTTAACTTCGTAATAGCGTTTCTTTCCGTTCTGTAACACTGCTTCAAGGTCGTACCCCACATTTTGATTTGATACATCATTGACAGTTTTTATATCCGGCATCAACTCCAGTAGTGCAGCCACATTTTTCTCAACAGTCCTCCATTTGTGAATTGTTCTTGATGTTCCAAAGGATTGTACCGTTGTTGCACCGGCATTTTCTCCCAGAGAATGGATAAACTCAGCAACAGGTCTTCCCACAGTGGATTGCTGTTCTAAACCCATTCTCTTCATAAAACTCTTATATTCTGTTGGATTAGAAAGTCGGTCAGTAACCATACCTTCAAATGCTGCATCAAGGGTATCCGTAGAATCCATTTCAGCTATCCTTTTCCTGCCCCTTCCACTTTTGACAACTTTCGATTGCCTGATCAGTTCCTTCTGCTTTGTGGACATGCCTAAAGAAGTACCTTTGATTGTGTCTGCCAGAACGGATGCACGTGTCCTGTCACTGCATTCTACTGTATTCATTGCTTTCAGGCTTTTTTCAAATGGCAATGGTTTATACCCGAGCGTTTTCGACAATTCGATAATACCTGGAATTCCCTTCTGCTCTTCCTCTCCTATACCTCTTACAAGTAGATGTCGCGTTACTTTTTTAAAATCATCAGAATCATATGATTCCGGCTGAATAAATACTGGCGTTTGCTCGTCGCCCCGACTGATTATGGTGCGCAAACTATCAATGGATTCTTTTGAAAAATGATCATTTGGCGTCATTCCTTTTATTTGCCACAGTGGGTCCATACTGATAGCTTTCAGGACATCTATGAAACCAAACGGGTCGGATTTCTTTTCAAAAACAGTTCTGCATAAACTGGCTATTATGTTAACAGCGGAGTGCATAGCTTCTTCTGATTCCTCATCCCAGACTATTCGGGTCCTAGACGGATCAGTTGAGAAATCCCCGTTTACTTTTATCTTGGCAGACAGTCTGTCTTTTGTGGGCATAAACGAATGAAAAACGGCTTCGTCTGCTTCCGCATTAATGGCTTTTTTACCGTCGTATTTAAACGCTATAGCTTCCCGTCGACCTTCGTTATTACTCTTGGCAACAATCCACTTCTTTTGTTCTGCCAATTCAGTAATATCTATCTCTGTCAAGCCTTCAGACAGTTTTTTACGAATCAAGGTTATATTTCTGCTTTTTTCACCATTGATCAAAACATGATTAATTGAATTCACAAACAGTAGACCGCTTCCAGATAATTCTTCAATTTCCTTTTTAAATGTTTCCTTGTCAGTTTCAAAGACAAAAACAGTATTGTAGCCTTCTTCCAAGATCCTTCTGATTTCATCCTGATAGCGAATCCCATCAAAGGGGTGTGGAACACGTATCAGAGGCACCTTTTCTGCACCGGGCAGTAGGTCCAGCGTCTTCTTCCTAGAAAATGTTGTTCTAATATCTCCGCTTACAAGATGAACAACTTTTGTATAATTAACAATAGCTTTAAACCCTATGCCACGGAATCCAATTGTTTTTGATTTTCTTTTCTTGGTTGAAGCACCACTTCTGCACAAAGCTAAAAAATCATCGTTTGTGAAAGGATGACCATTGTTGGCTACTAGGAATGCATGTGAATCGATTGTCTTCACACAGAAGATACTCGCTCCAGCATCATCCGCATTCTGTAGCAGTTCAATCAATGATCTGCCAGAATAGCTTTCAGAAATGTATCCTTCAACACTTGCTAGATCAGAAAAAAGCAGAGGAGACTGTTTTGCCTCTTCTAAAAACAATCTTTGTACTTGATTTACTACATTCGCCATTTAGCCACCTCAATGGTTATTCTTTCATAGAGAGCTGATACTATCATGGAGAATTATATCATTGATTCTTCAAAACTAATAGGGAAAAAGTCATGCAAATCGTAATACTCAAGCCTTCCATGCCATCATAGCTTAGACTAAATTTCTTCACATCACTTTCTGAAGCGATTATAGTATATGCAACACCCAAAGCATAGAAAAATGTTCTTTTGTAGCAGGAAATGTAATAATTTCGTGCTGCTTCGTATAATCAGTGATTACTCATGTCTCAACTGGATTACCGGAAAGCAGTTCCCGACGAATCATGCGTTCAATTTTCTGTTGCAAGGTCTCTGCACCGGTAATGCCAGTTATGCAGTATCATCCGCATGCAGGGGCCAGCATATCGGTGAAAAACTGGTGCTGGACTGCCTGAAGACCGCAAAGGAGCTTGGCTTCCGTGTTCTCCAGTTCAACGCCGTTGTTGAGAGCAATATCCATGCTCGGCATCTGTATGAGCGGCTGGGGTTTATTCAGCTTGGAACAATCCTCGGAGGATTCAGGATGAAGGACGGGCGCTATGAGAACATATGCCCTTATTATCACGTGCTATAACTTTTGGGCAACGCTGTATAATTGGTTATAAGTAACGAGTAATCACGTATCAGGTCAAGATTTGTTTATCCGAACTCATCCATTCGCCTTGAAGGGAACCTGAATCAGGCCGCAACCGATGGACGGTCGGCCAAGACCAGGTTCGCCAGGGCGAACAGCATATGCAATTGAGCGTCTACCTTTGGCAAGCCCCGCAATCGCGTTTTCCGATATCGGAACATCCCCTTGACGACTGCGAAAACATGTTCGACTTTTGATCGTATGGAGGATTTGGCATGTTCTGCTTCACGGGCTTTCTCTTGTTCAGCTTCTGATAGTTTTTTCAGAGAGGAACGACGCTTATTGATTCTGAACGCAATCTTCTTTCCTTCACGGTTCTCTGTCGGC
>CADAQF010000025.1 GCA_902790015.1 uncultured Eubacteriales bacterium
AGAAGCAGGAACAGATTTACCGGGATCTGGAAGTCACGCCATTGCTGGCTGCCGGCCGGTCGCCAGAGGCATAGTTATGTGATCCGGGAATTCAGGTTTCAAAGGTGATTGTTTCTGTTGTCGGCATGTTTATTCGACTGGCAACAGCGCGAAGCTTTTCGATATTTTGGCCAAAGGAAGAAACAGTTGACAAAGATTTGGAGGCTCTAATCAGCAAATATGTCATTTGATATTCTTTGCTTTGGGATTCTGACAAAGGATAGTTGGGAACCAATGTTTCCGAAACAGCTGAAACTTCAAATATAAACAGAATACAGACTGCAATACATTCGAAAAATGCTTTTTTCATCTGATTGACCTCTTTATCGCTATTATACAATCGTTACGGCAAATAATAAAATGTAATTACCTTTGTAGTACCATAATAGAACGGAATACAATCATCGGTTAATAACATTGTTACTTTAATTGCTCCTGAATTATGAATCATACAAGAAGGAATAAGACACGAATAGAATTCCTGTTGAATTTTACCAGTTTTCTTCCCGGAGGGGGAGATTTACAGGAGTAAAAAGAGATAAACGTAAAATATTACATCTGATGATTATCCTTTTTCACATCCTTTTTTCCTCCTGATCGCAAAAATTCGGGTCTGAAAAGGTGGGGTTCCCTTTGGTTTATCCGAGGAAGCCGGTGCTTCATTCCTCCAGTTCCGCGATATCCGGCGCGGGGACTCCCCTTTCCCGCGCCTCGCCCCCTTCCAGGGGGACGATCTGCGAGCGCATGACGTAGCCGTAAGCGTCCAGGGCGTATACCGCGCACCAGATCTCCCCGTCCAGGTCGTTGAGGAACTGGGCGCTCACCTCTAAAAGCGTCCCGGGCACAAGTATCCGCAGGATCCGGCCGTTCTTCCCGTCGCTTTCCGCCCGCAGGGCAACGACCCTGAGCCCCTCCTGCACCTTGCCGAAACCTGTGAACGGAACAGTCGCCAGCCACAGCTGATAGGCTTCCGCCTCCTCTTCCTCCCAGGCGTCGTCTCCGTCCGTTTCGGGATACCGCCCTTCAGACAGGGCGCTTGAGGCATCCAAAGAAAGCGCCTGCGCCGGGAAACCGGCGAAGGTCAGAAAGACGGCCATTGTCAACAGCAGCGCGATACCTTTTTTGATTGGCTTCATGGCGGCTCCTCCCTCATCATGCGGATGTATTAACGGCGGCGGACAGACGGATACAGGCGGCTTTATGCTCATATGTCGGAACGTTTTCCTGATTATATCAGTTTCCTGAACAGCGGTCAATCACCTATCCGGCAGAATTTGTCCGGAGCAGGTGGAAAAAATGTCCAAACTGGCGGACGATTTGTACGGACTGGTGGAAATCAGATTGACACCCGACAGGGAGGATGCTATAATAACGGCGGTTTGAAAGGCGGAGCAGAGGGAAAAACCGCCGTGAACCGCATAGAAAGGCCATTGATTCTATTTTCAAGGAGGGGATTCCCATGGTTATCCTGCCTGTCAGCGATCCTTCCTTCCGGCGCTACGGCCGGGTGGTGGAAGGGTACGAACTCGGCGGCGTGATGGAAGCGCTCGCCCGCACTCCCCTGCCCGAAGGCACCGACTATGTTCCCTTTGACCCGACTGTTGAAAGCGCCCCCGGCGCAGCGGAACTGGGAGAGGGCCTGTTCGGCGGCATGCCGTACCAGCTGGGCTGGTGCAACGGCCACAACACGAAGCTCAACTGCCTGGAATACCACAGGGACAGTGAGTTTAACCTGGGCACGGAGGACTTTATCCTGCTGATCGCGTCGCTGTCTGATATCGAGGACGGCCAGCTGGACACCGCCAAGGTCAAAGCGTTCTGCGTGCCCGCCGGCGTGCTGGTGGAGGTTTACGCCACCACCCTGCACTACGCGCCCTGCCATGTTCATCCCGAAAAAGGGTTCCACGTGCTGGTGGCCCTGCCCCGCAACACCAATACCGATTTCAGGCCCGGCCGCCGGGAAAACGTGCTGGACGGCACGCTGTGGGCCCGCAACAAGTGGCTGCTCGCCCATCCCGAATCCGCCGAAGCGGCGCAGGGCGCCTACCAGGGCCTTAAGGGCGTCAACATCGATATCAAAAACGATCTGTAAAAACAGACCGGAAGAAACATAAAACGAAAAGGAGAGATTTCTTATGGTGAAGAATATCCCCGTGGTGAAGCTGGGCATCATCGCCGTTTCCCGCGACTGTTTCCCCATCCAGCTGTCCCAGAAGCGCCGGGCCGCGATCGTCAAGGCCTACGGCGAAAAGAACATCTATGAATGCCCCGTCACCGTGGAAAACGAACTGGACATGCAGAAGGCCGTGGCGGACGTCAAGGCCAATGAATGCAACGCCCTGGTGGTCTTCCTGGGCAACTTCGGTCCGGAAACCCCCGAGACCCTGATCGCCAAGCACTTTGACGGCCCGTGCATGTTCGTGGCGGCGGCCGAAGGCGACGGCGACCTGATCAACGGCCGCGGCGACGCCTACTGCGGCATGCTCAACTGCTCGTATAACCTGGGCATGCGCCACCTTAAGGGCTATATCCCGTCCTACCCGGTCGGCACGGCGGACGATATCGCGAAGATGATCGCGGACTTTATCCCCGTGGCCCGCGCCGTCATCGGCGTAAAGAACCTCAAGATCATCACCTTCGGCCCCCGTCCGCAGGACTTCTTTGCCTGCAACGCCCCCATCAAGGGCCTGTACGAGCTGGGCGTGGAGATCGAGGAAAACAGCGAGCTGGACCTGCTGGTGTCCTACAAGGAGCACGAAAACGACCCCCGCATCCCCGAAGTGTGCGCCGATATGGCCAAGGAAATGGGCGAAGGCGCCTATTATCCGGACATGAGCGTGCGCCTGGCGCAGTTCGAACTGACGCTTTTGGACTGGGCTGAAAAGCACAAGGGAGACCGGCAGTACGTCGCCTTCGCGGACAAATGCTGGCCCGCCTTCCCCAGCCAGTTCGGCTTTGAGCCCTGCTACGTCAATTCCCGCCTGGTCAGCCGGGGCATCCCGGTTTCCTGCGAGGTGGATATCTACGGCGCGCTGAGCGAGTATATCGGCCTGTGCGTGTCCGCCGACCCGGTCACCCTGCTGGATATCAACAACTCCGTCCCGCAGTACATCTACGACGAGGATATCAAGGGCAAATACGACTACTCCCTGACCGATACCTTCATGGGCTTCCACTGCGGCAACACGCCGGAATGCAAGCTGTGCTCCGACCGCGCTGTCAAGTATCAGCTGATCCAGCACCGCCTGCTGGAGCCCGAAGGAAGCGATCCCGACTTCACCCGCGGCACCCTGGAGGGCGACCTGGCCGCCAGCGACATCACCTTCTACCGCCTGCAGTGCGACAGCGACGGCAATCTCCGCTCCTACATCGCCGAGGGCGAGATCCTGGATGTCAAGACCCGCTCCTTCGGCGGCATCGGCGTTTTCGCCATCCCCGAAATGGGCCGCTTCTACCGCCATGTGCTGATCGAAAAGCGCTATCCGCACCACGGCGCGGTGGCCTTCAGCCATGTGGGCAAGTACCTGTTCGAGGTCTTCCGTTTCCTGGGCGTCAAGGACATCGCCTACAACCAGCCCAAGTCCCTGCCCTATCCGACGGAAAACCCCTTCGCCTGAGTTCAATAAAATCAATCGCTGCGCTCCCTTCCCGGGAGCGCAGCGATTGATTTAATGCGAACCGATATGCGGCCAGTGAAACGGTCCGTGTGACGGGGCTCTGTTTTCCGCTGTGCCGGCCGGCCCCTGCTGTCCGAAGCCGGAACAGCTGTGTTTTATTCCGGCGGAAGGTTCACTGCTGCGGTCAGTTCACCCATGCGGCGGTGCCGTCCAGCACGACGGGGCCCATCCGACGGTCGTGCGCATAGTCCGGCGTATTGGCCCTGCCAGAGGCCGGGACTGGACGCAGGATGGCGTGCCTGAGCCTGAGCCGCAGCGCCAGTCCGGTCAGCATGATGGCCGGCATCGCCAGCACCGCGCACATGGTTCCCACGATCATATTTAAAAAACCAGCGATTCCGTTCAGGACGGCAGACAGCATCTTTTTCATCTCAGTTCCTTCTTCCTTTTTTATGGCTGCGGCCTCTGCGTAAGCCGGCCGATGATTCTCTTTCCTGCGGGCGCCTCGCGACGCTCACATGTATTGATACGCCGTCCGCGGGGCCCTGGCAGCGGACCCGCCTGTTTTTTGCCTGATTTTTCCCGCCGGGATCGAAAACGGGATTGAAAAAAGGAAGCCTGTATGGAATAATAGTGCCCGTGGAGGTGATCCTGATGAGCGACTGGACGGACCGGGTGCGCAAAAGCTTCAGCGAGGCGGACGACATCCGCGACGTGGGCCTTTCCACCCCGCCTGATGTTTTCAGGCAGGACGATATCCTGTACGGGAAGGACCCCGTATGGCAGCGGCTGGACGTCTACCGGCCCCGGGACTCTGAAGGGCCCCTGCCCGTGATCGTTTCGGTACACGGCGGCGGCTGGGCCTACGGCAACAAGGAACGCTATCAATGGTACTGCATGGACCTGGCCCGACGGGGCTTCGGGTCAGGCGTCCTTCCTTCCCCCGGCATCCGTCTCTTCCCCCTGCGCGTCCCTGCGTCGCTTTCAACTGCCGAAAAATAATACGGAGGTTACCCGATGATGAAAAAAGTATTGGCCGTCACATTATCCCTGCTTTTGTGCCTGACCGCTTCCGCGGGGCTGGCGGAGACTGCTCCCGGCAGCGAAAAAAACACCTGGGCCGACTGGCTGCGCCAGGGCATTAGCCTGCTGGAGGACACCGCCCGCTCGGGCTGGGAGTTCATCCAGGGGGAAGCGCCCCGGGCGGCGGAGGCCGTGCGGAGCTGGCTGGAAACCGTGGAAGCCTTTTTCACAACGAACGGGGCTGAAATATCCCGGTCTGTTCAGGAGGCCTGGGACATGCTGAAGAAAGGCGCGGAGCAGGCCGGCTCCGTCGCCGGCGAAAAGCTGACCGAGGCTTACCGCACCGTGAAGCAGTGGATCGAGAACACGGCCGGCGCCAATGACGGCGAGGCGCAAAAAACGCTGGAAACGCTGGAGGATTTATACAATGCAGGCATGGGCACGCCCGCTCCCGGCACGGCCTCCCCCACGCAGGAGCCCGCCGGAGCGCAGGACGGCTCTCCCGTCTGAACGCACAACTGACTGTGTCAGAAACCCCGGGACATTGCCCGCAGAAGCCCAAAGCGCTCCGCGCCGAACCAGACGGTTCACGGCGCGGGGCGCTTTGTCAATACCGCCGGCCGTCCGGAAGGGACGGCCGCTTTTGGCTTCTCTTTTGCTTCTCTTTTACTTCATGAAGGTCTCGTAATCGGTATACTCCGATTCGATAGGGTCGGTATCCGGATTGCTTTCCTTCACGTTGATGGTGATGGTATAGGCGTAATTGTTCTTGAGGGAGACCGTTTCCTTGCCGTCGTCGAAGGTCATGATCTCGTAATGTCCTTCCTTGCCGAAGGCCTGATCCTTGCCGAACCAGTTGCGCCCGGAGCCGTCATAAATCGTGTAGGTTCCGCCGGGCAGCTTGGCGGTGGCCTGGCCGGTGCCGCCTATGAACAGGCAGGACATCAGCGTGTCTCCCTTGTAGATGCGGACATAGAGGGCCACGTCGTCCGCCTGGTTGACCTTCACCGTCAGCTCCATGCCCGTGCCGCTGTAATCGCGGTTATGCCAGATCTCGCCGTTCCTGGGCCATTTCTGGATACAGGCCTGGGCCCGCTCCCGGCTGTCGGCATAATCGATGGCCCTGAAAGCGCGGTACGCGCCGTAATAGTCCTTTTGCTCATAGAGGATGAGGGCTTCCTGATAGTCGACCTCCGCACGGTTGTTTTCCCCCTGGCCCAGCAGTTCGGCCACCCGCTCGACCGCCTCGTCCGGCCTGAACCCTTCATCCACGGTGCGGAAGCGCGTCTTGGTCAGGCTCGAAAATTCTTCCGTCACGATGATGGGCTCGTAAACGGCGCGGTCGGACAGCGCCACCGGGCTGATCCTCGTTTCCACGCGGTGGCCGTCCTGCGGGGTATTGTCCTCGCTGTCGGGGTAGAAGGGATAGATCAGGAAAAGCCACTGCGCTTCGTCCAGGTCGCCGGCCAGATAATAAAGCGGGGCCTTTTCGGGGAAGCAGTAGAACGCGCCGTCGGTCAGGTCGAGGGAAAGCCTGGGGTTTTTGACCGTCAGACTGTCGCAGACGGCGATGATGGCATGGCCGTCCACATACGGCTCATAGCCCCTGTCGTACGCGCCCGGGTATTCGTTAAGCTCCTTCATGACCTCGCGGACGACGTCGTAGATATCCGCCTTGTCGCCCCGGGCGGGAAGAGACAGGCCGAGCAGCAGCGAAAACAGCAGCATCAGGGAAAGCAGACGTTTCATGGCGGGACCTCCTGATATCGTTAAGCAAAGGGGTTTTGGGACACAAAAACGTTCCGTTCCGCAGGAAAATGTGAAGTATTTTTCTCGTGCCTATCATACACCCTTTCCCGATCAAATGCAAGGGTGATTTTTTACACAAAACAGTCGGTGTCCTCGTCTTTTCGAGGCACACAAAAAGCCGGCCCCGGAAGGCCGGCGCACAAAAGGATTTGCCGTTTATGCCTGTTCGCTCAGAAGCATGCGGTCGTTGTCCAGCGCGCGGCCGCTGGCCTGACGGAAACGGTCGGTCAGATCCCTGACGGTCAGGGAGGCTCTTTCCTCCCCGCTGGTGTCGAAGATAATGCGGCCCTGGTGCATCATCAGCGTCCGGTTGCCCAGGTCCAGGGCGGACTGCATATTGTGGGTGATCATCAGGCAGGTGATGTGGTTTTCGCGGACGATGTCCTCGGTCAGCTTCAGCACCTTTTCGGCGGTGCCGGGGTCGAGCGCGGCGGTATGCTCGTCCAGCAGCAGAAGCTTGGGGATCTGGTAGGTGGCCATCAGAAGCGTCAGCGCCTGGCGCTGCCCGCCGGACAGAAGCCCCACCGGCTGGCGCATCCGGTCCTCCAGCCCCATGCCCAGCAGCGCGAGCCTGTCGCGGAAGCGCTGCTTGTCCCTGGCGCTCACGCGGCTCAGCCATCCGCCGATGCCGCTGGCCAAGGCCAGGTTTTCCTCTATGCTCATATCCGGCGCGCTGCCCCGCATGGGGTCCTGGAAAAGCCTTCCGATCTGCTTGGCGCGCTGGTGCTCGGGCGTCAGGGTGATGTTGCGGCCGTCCAGCAGGATCGTGCCGGTGTCGGGCATGAAGGAACCGCAGATGGCGTTGAACAGGGTGGATTTTCCCGCGCCGTTGGCGCCGATGATGCTGATGAAATCCCCGGGAAGGACGTGCAGGTTCACGTCGTCCAGGGCTTTCTTGGCGTCCGGGGTGCCGGGGTTAAAAGTGATGGAGACATGGTTCATCTTAAGCATCAGGCCCGCCCCCTTCCCTGCCCGCCCTGCGGCGCCTGAGCATCAGGGGCAGCTGTTTGCGGAAATAGGGCCCGGAGATGGCCAGCACGACGATGACGGAGGAAATGGCCTTGAGCATGAACGCGGGCATCTGCAGCCTGAGCGCCAGCGCGTACACCACGCGGAACAGCACCGCGCCCAGCACCGCGCCCAAAGCCCTTCTCAAGATAGGCTTCCTGCGGCTGACGATGACCCCGCCGATCAGCAGGGACGCCAGCGCCACCGTGACCATGCCGGAGCCCATGTTGATATCGAAATTCTTCTGCTGCTGGGCCATCAGGCAGCCGGACAGGGCGGTAAAGGCGTTGGACACGCACAGGCCCACCGTGGTGGTGAAGGCGGGGTCGATGGAGGACGAGCGCACCATGTCGGCGTTGCTTCCGGTGGCGCGGATGGCGAGGCCCATTTTGGTCCTCAAAAACAGGCACAGGAACACGACCATCAGCGCCGCGGCCGCCGCCAGCACGAGCAGCTTGTACTGCCCGGCCAGGAAGGTGCCGTTCAGCGCGTCCTTGGCCATGGAAAAAACGGTGACGGTCTTATTCATGCTGAGGGTCGCCTTGTTGCCGGCGATGGCCATATTGACCGAATAAAGCGCGGTGTTCACCACGATGCCGGCCAGCAGGCTCTGTACGCCCATGCGCATCTGCAGCGTCGCCGTCACCAGGCCGGACAGCATCCCGGCCAGCATGGCAGCCGGCAAGGACAGCCACGGGTGTCCCGCCAGCGCCACCACCGCGCCCACCACGGCGCCCAGGGTGAAGCAGCCGTCGGTGGACAGGTCGCACACGTTCAGCATCGAATAACTCAAAAAAAGCGCCAGCACGGTCAGGGCGTTGACCAGTCCCAGCTCCAGGGCGGTCTGGCCCAGGGCAAGCAGTTTATCCAGTTCCATGTAAATGTATCTCCACAGGGTGATCAGGCAAAAGCCGCCGGAGGGAGGAAGATGTCCCCCTCCGGCAGCAGTCATTACTGGGCCAGGTCGTCAAAGGACTCGGCGGTGGTGATAGGCTGCACCTTGGTGCAGTAGGGCGCGAACTTTTCCGCGAGCTGCTCAAAGGAAAGCCCCAGGGCGGCGGCGGTTTCGGTGTTGACGGTGGCGGTGCCGTTGTCAAAGGTCATCACGGGCAGTTCGGCGGGGGCAAGCCCGTCCACCAGGATCTGAAGGATCATGTTGGCGGTCTCCCGGCCGAGGTTGGCGTAGTCCACGCCGTAGCCCAGGAAGGCGCCGTTCAGGGCAAAGGAGTCCGCCCCGGTGTAATGGGGGATGCCCGCCGCCGCCAGGGTCTCATAGATGGAAAGCTCGGCAGCCATGATGGTGTTGTCGGTCGGGGTGAAGACGGCGTCCATCTGGTCGGCCACGATGGCGTCCGCGGCCAGGATGACCTCGGCTATGTTGCTGCCGGCGTATTCGCGCACGTTCACGCCCTTCTGGGCCAGGATCTCCTTGGCAGCGGCGATGGGCGCGGTGGAGGCGTCCTCGGCGGGGTTATACAGCAGGGCTATGTCCTTTGCGTCCGGGTTGGCGGCAAAGATCAGGTTGAGCACGGCGGCGGTATCCAGATAGTCGGAGGTGCCGGTGATGTTGGCGCCGGGCTTCTCCAGGGATTCCACCAGCCCCGCTCCCAGCGGGTCGGACACGGCGGCGAACACCACGGGGATCCGGTTGTCCTCGGTCATGCCCTGCATGGTCATGGCCACGGGGGTGGCGATGGCCACCATCAGGTCCACGTCGCTGGAAATAAAGTTGGCGATGATCTGCTGCATGACGCTGCCGTCCAGGTTGCAGTTGTCCTCCAGGATCTCAAAGGTGACGCCCTTTTCCGCCTGGGCCTCGCTCAGGCGCTGGCGCAGTGACGCGATGATCTGGTTCAGGGACGCGTCGTCCACAAAGTTGCAGATGCCGATCTTAAAGGAGGTCTTTCCCTCGGCCAGGGCGAAGGAGGACGCGGTCAAAAGCATGATGACGGTCAAAGCGAGGGCTGTGAGCTTTTTCATTTCGGATACCTTCCTTTCTGTTCTGAAGCTTCGGATTCTGATGACCGGAGCCGGTCACGGGATCATGTGGTTCCTGCCTTCGGCCGGATGGAATCAGACGAAACGGCTTTTCCGGGAGACGCGCGCTCTCCCGGGGCCGCCCTCGTCCGGCGGATGCCGGCCCGGGTACCACAGCAAAACGCCCCACCGCACCTTAACTGGTGCGCTGAGGCGGTAAAACCGTGTTGCCACTCAGCTTTGCCGAAGGTCTCCCTTGCGGCACGCTCATCCGCATACCCATGATATGCGCCTGCCTGATAACGGGTGCGGTTTCCCGTCGCTGCCTACCGCGGCAAACAGCCGCCTTCGGAGCGCCCTCCGGAGCCCATTCGCTTTCCGCGCGCGCACCGCCGTCACACTCTCAGCGGTTCCCTTGGCCGCGCCAAACGGGAAGTTACTCTTCTCCATCACCGGTTTGCGGAAGAAATGTTACCATAAACCCCCGTCTCTGTCAACCGGTAAAATTGTTCTTTCGATGTCTTTGCGCGCGGGAGAGGCCGCGCAATTTGTCATACATCGTTGAAATGCGGCGCGAAAAGTGGTATATTGGAAGCGGAAAACCGCGCCTGAAAACACCCTGGCGCGGCAAAGGAGGAGGAAGGCTCCATGAAGCTCAATATCCGGCGCACCATGCTGGTGGGACTTGCGTTTCTGTCCATCTGCGCGTTTTGGGAGATGTACGATTTCACGACCCCGCTGGTGCTCAAAAACACCTATCATCTGGGGGATACGTGGGCCGGCGTCGTCATGGCGATGGACAATATCCTGGCGCTGTTCCTTCTGCCCTTTTTTGGCGCCGTGTCCGACCGGTGCCATACCCGCATCGGGCGCAGGATGCCGTTCATTGTTGGCGGAACGGCGGCAGCCGCCGGCATTATCCTTCTGATGCCGACGGCCATCAAAAACTGGCCGCTGTCCGGTTTTCTGCTGCTGCTTGGCCTGCTTTTGCTGGCCATGGGCATATACCGTAGCCCAGCTGTGGCCCTGATGCCGGATGTGACCCCGAAGCCCCTGCGCTCCAAGGGCAACGCGGTCATCAATCTGATGGGGGCCCTGGGCGGGCTCATTACGCTGATCCTGGTAAGGGTGGCCGTCCGCACGGGCGTAAACGCCCAGGGGGAAACGGTGTCGGATTACAGTCTGCTGTATTACGCCGTCGCCGCGCTGATGATCATCTGCATAGCGGTGCTCTTCCTGACCATCAGGGAGAAGGCGCTCACGGCTGAAATGGAAAGGATCCACTACGGTGAAACGGAGGAGACACGCCGCGCCGTGCAGACCGATGAAAAAGGCCGCCTGCGCCCCGAGGTCATGCGCTCCCTCGTCCTGATCCTGTGCTCGGTGGCGCTGTGGTTCATGGGCTACAACGCCGTCACCACCGCCTTTTCCAAATACATGACCACCGTCTGGCAGGTGACGGAGGGCACGGCCGCCACGGTCAAGATGCTGCCCACTGCCGTGGCCATATTGAGCTACTGGCCGGTAGGCATCTTTGCCTCCCGGGCGGGCCGCAAAAAGGTGATCCTGACCGGCGTGCTCCTGCTCACCGCCTGCTTTGCGCTGTGCGGGTTCCTTACGGCCATGAGCTTCCTTACCTACATCGTGTTCGCGCTGGTGGGCGTGGCGTGGGCGGCCATCAACGTGAACTCCCTGCCCATGGTGGTGGAGCTGGCCACCGGGGCGGACACCGGCAAATACACCGGTTACTATTACACCTTCTCCATGGCCGCCCAGGTGCTGACGCCCATACTGTCCGGGTGGCTGCTTGAAAACGTGGGATATCACACGCTGTTTCCCTACGCGGCGCTGATGGTGTTCGGCTCGTTTCTGACGATGCTGTTCGTCCGTCACGGGGATTCCAGGCCGGAGGCAAAATCGGGCCTGGAAGCGCTGGATGTGGAGGATTAAATGATCTTCGCGCTTATCCTGGCGGCGCTGTGCTGCCTGTATCTGTTCCTGATCGCCCCCGGGCTTTCACATAGGCCGCTGGGCCCGTTTGCCGGGCTTTACGCCCACCGCGGCCTGTGGGACGCAGAAAAGGGCATCCCCGAAAACAGCGTTCCCGCCTTCCGCCAAGCGGTCGCGGCCGGCTTCGGCATCGAAACGGACGTGCACCTGACCCGCGACGGGCAGCTGGTGGTTTTTCACGACGATACGCTTCAAAGGATGTGCGGCGACGACCGGGCCATAGCGGACTGCACTTTGAGCGAGCTTAAATCCCTGCGCCTTAACGGCACCGACGAAACCATCCCCACCTTCGACGAATGCCTGGAGGCGGTGGACGCAAAGACGCCCCTGCTGGTGGAAATCAAAACCTGCAGGGACGTGGGCACCCTCTGCGCCCGGGTGAACGAACGCCTTTCTTCCTATCAGGGCCCCTACCTGATTGAAAGCTTCGACCCCCGGGCCGTCCGCTGGTACAAAAAAAACCGGCCGGACATTCTGCGCGGCCAGCTGACCTTCGGGCTGGTCAGGCCGTCTAAGCTTCCCAAAATCCCGCTTACGCGTCTGCTTGCAAGCCAGGTGCCCAACTGCCTGGGCCGGCCCGATTTCCTGGCCTGCGAGGCCGTGACCGACCACAGCCTGCCGCTTAAACTCACGCGTCTGTTCCGCCCCCATCTGGCGGCGTGGACCGTAAGGAGCCCTGAGGAGATGGCCGGGCTAAAGGACCGCTACGAGATCCAGATATTCGAGGGCTTCACGCCCCCTACACACTGACCGGGGAGGCCTTCATGCCGAGCGTCGCTTTTCACACCCTGGGCTGCAAGGTAAACCAGTACGACACCCAGGCCATGCTCGAATGCTTTGAGAGGGCCGGCTACGAGGTGCGCCCCTTTGACCAGCCGGCCGACGTATATGTGATCAACACCTGCACCGTGACCGGCACGGGGGACAAAAAATCCCTGAACGCCGTGCGCCGCGCCCAAAGGCTCAACCCCAAGGCGGATATCGTGATCGCCGGGTGTCTTGCGCAAAGGGACGGCGAACAGCTTCTTGCAACCGGCGCGCGGCTGGTCATCGGCGCGTCCCGGCGCGGCGAGGTGGTGGAGCTGCTCCGCCTTGCCCAAAGCGAAAACCGGCAGCTGGCGGCCGTTCAGCGGGACATCCTGCGCATCCCGTTTGAGCCCCTGACGGTATCCGGCGATATGGACCATACCCGCGCCGTCATCAAGATCCAGGAGGGCTGCGACCGCTACTGCACCTACTGCATCATCCCCTACGTGCGGGGCGGCATCCGCTCCCGGGCTCCCAAGGATATCCGCGCCGAGGCCATCAGGCTTTCCAACGCCGGCTTCAGGGAGCTGGTGCTCACCGGCATCCACCTGACCAGCTACGGCCGGGACCTGGAGGGAGAGACCCTGCTGGACGGCATCCGCGCCGCCCGCGCTCCCGGCGTCAGCCGCATTCGTCTGGGGTCGCTGGAGCCAGTCGCGGCCGACGAGGCCTTCGCCCGGGCGCTGCGTCAGATCCCCGAAATCTGTCCCCAGTTCCATCTGGCGCTGCAGTCGGGCAGCGACACGGTGCTCAAAAGGATGCGCCGCCGCTATACCACGGCGGAGTTTTCCCGCTCCGCAGGTTTCCTGCGGGAGGCCTTCCCCGGCTGCGCCCTGACCACTGACGTGATCACCGGCTTTCCCGGGGAAACGGAGGAGGAATTCGAACAGACCCTTTCCTTCGTCCGGCAGATCGGCTTTGCCCGCCTGCACGTTTTCCCCTTCAGCGCCCGCCAGGGCACGCCCGCCGCGCGCATGGGCGGGCAGGTGCCGCGCGCCGTACGGGAACAGCGGGCCCGCGTCCTGATCGCCGCGGGCCGGGAAACGGCGAAAGCGTGGGCCGAAGGGCAGCTGGGCCGCGTCCGCCCCGTGCTGGTGGAGGACCTGGGCCCGGACGGCATACCCCGCGGCTACACCCCGGAATACGCCCAGACGGCCGTCCCCGGCGGCGCGCAGGGGGAGATCGTGCCGGTGCGCCTGGTTGCATACGGCGAAGACGGCGTTTTCCGGGGAGAAAGGGCGGACTGAAGCCCCTCAACAGGGATTCATGAAGCGCTGCCCTGAAACGCGCTTATTACGGCGATTATTCAAAAACGATCACAAAAACGCTTTAAGGAGGATAACGACATGAGCGACTGCCTGTTCTGCAAAATCATCGCGGGGGAAATCCCCTCTTCCAAAGTCTACGAGGACGAGCTGTGCTACGCCTTCAGGGACATCAACCCCCAGGCGCCGGTGCATGCCGTGCTGGTGCCCAAGACACACGTCACAGGGCTTAACGGCCTGGACGGGCTGACGGACGAGGAACTGGCCCACCTGATCCGCGCGGCGCAGGCCGTGGCGCGGGAAGCCGGCGTGCGCGAAAGCGGCTACCGCCTGGTATCCAACTGCGGCAGGGACGCCTGCCAGTCGGTCCAGCACCTGCATTTCCACATCCTGGGCGGCCGGCAGCTTAAGGACCAGGCGGGTTAAGGCGTTCAGGTCATAACGACCGCTTCATGGTCTTCTTCCATCCGCCCTTTCTGACCCGCCATATAAACAGGGCGCTTCGGAACACCCAGTCCACGATCATCCCGATCCAGACGCCCACGGCGCCCATCCCTCCCCATACGCCCAGCAGAAAGCTAAGACCTATGCGGAACATGAACATCGACAGGATGGACACGTACATCGTGAAGCGCACGTCGCTGCAGGCGCGCAGCATGTTGGGCAGGGTAAAGGAAAGCGGCCACAGCGGTATGGCAAAGCCCGCGTGCAGCATGACCAGCAGCCACGTAAGCTCCGTGGTTTCCGGGCTCAGGTGATAAAGCGACAGGATAGGCCTGAGCAGCGCCATCAGCGTCAGGCACAGAGGGATGGTGCCCCAGTAGGCGATCCTGATCAGCTTTTTCGCGTAATAGACCACCTGCTCCTCGTCCTGCGCGCCCACGCACTGGCCAATCACCGAGATCATGGCCAGGTTCATCGCCTGCCCCATGATGATCGACACGCTGTCCAGGCTGTTGGCCACGCCGTTGGCCGCGATCTGCACGGTGCCGAAGGTGGAAATGATGCTGACCACCAGCACCCGCCCCAGCTGAAAGATGCCGTTTTCCAGCCCGGAGGGGACGCCGATGGACAGTATTTTCCCGATGGTGTCCCTTTCAGGCCGGATGCGTTCGCGCAGAAGGTGCAAAGGCTCCTCCTGACGGCGAAAAAGCATGCGGGTCAGCAGCAGGGCGGCCGCCGCGCGGGAGACCAGGCTGGGAACGGCCACGCCCGCCGCGCCCATTTTGAGCAGGTACACGCACAGGGCGTTGCCGCAGACGTTGATGATGTTCATGATCACCGAAACGCGCAGGGTCACGCGGGCGTTGCCCATGGCCCTGAAAAGCGCGGCGCTGGACTGATAGACCGCCAGGAACGGAAACGACATCGCGGTGATCAGCAGGTAGATCAGCGCGTTGTCCATGACGTCCTGCTCGATGGAACCGAAAAACAGGCCTACCAGCCCCCGGCGCAGCAGGATGGCCGCCGCCGCGATCAAAAGCCCGGCCACCCCTGCCGTGTACATCAGCTGGTTGGCCGCCTGGCAGGCGTCCCGCTCCTTTTTGGCCCCCAGCCGCTGGGAACAGACCACCGCGCCGCCCGTGGCCAGCGCCGCCAGGACGCTGATGATCAGGTTGTTGATCATGTCCACCAGCGAAACGCCGGAAACGGCTGCCTCCCCGGCGGAGGCGATCATCATGGTGTCCGCCATCCCGACGGTGATGGACAGAAGCTGCTCCCATATAAGCGGCACGATCAGCTTCTTTAAATATGCGTTGGAAAACATCCTATTTTCCATACTGCGCTTCCTTTCGGGTCCCCCCCTGGGGGAACGCGGCGTATTATACCATAAAACCCGCCCTTCTCCTACGTTTTCCGCTAAAATTTTTCAGGACCGGAACACGGCTTGACATATACCCCGCCGGGGTATATAATCAAGTCCGGAGACAGATACCCCTCCAGGGTATCCTCCGGAAGGAAGACATATGATGGAAGATATTCGTTCAGAAGCAGCCTCAACCATCCCCGCCGCAGACGTCCCCTGCCTGAGCGCTTCAAGACACACGCGTCGCTCCGACGAACAGAAAGCCCGGCTCATGCACCGCCTGACCCGCATCGAGGGCCAGGTGCGGGGCCTTGAGAACATGCTGGAAAAGGACGCCTACTGCAACGACATCCTCGTCCAGTCCTCCGCCATTCTGGCCGCGCTCAAGGCCTTCGACCGGGAGCTGCTGCGCGCCCATCTGCACCACTGCGTGGCGCAGGATATCCGGGAGGGCCGGGAGGAAACGCTGGACGAGCTGGCCGATACCCTGGGGAAGCTCATGTAAGGGGGACGCAGAACAGATGGAACAGTACAACGTCACCGGCATGAGCTGCGCCGCGTGCAGCGCCCGGGTGGAAAAGGCGGTCAGTGCCGTGCCCGGGGTCACCCGCTGCGCGGTCTCCCTGCTCACCAACGCCATGGGGGTCGAGGGCACCGCCTCGCCTGAGGATATCATCTCCGCGGTCGAAAACGCCGGCTACGGCGCGTCCCTGAAATCCGCCGCCGCGGCCGCTCCGGCCCCCGGGGAGGACGCCCTCAAAGACCGGGAGACCCCGAAGCTTCGCCGGCGTCTTCTGGTATCGCTTTGCTTTTTGATCGCCCTTATGTATGTGTCGATGGGCCATGCGATGTGGGGCTTCCCGCTGCCCACGTTCCTGGACGGCAATCCCCTGGCCATAGGCCTGACGGAGCTTTTGCTTTCCGCCATCGTGATGGTGATCAACCAGCGCTTTTTCATCAGCGGCTTCAAAAGCCTGTGGCACCGCGCCCCCAACATGGACACGCTGGTGGCGCTGGGCTCAGGCTTCAGCTTCGCATGGAGCGTGGCGGTGCTTTTTTCCATGACCGCCGAAGCCTCAAAAGGCGGCGCCATGGCCCTGCATGAGGGGCTACATTCCCTCTACTTTGAGTCCGCCGCGATGATCCTGACCCTGATCACCGTGGGCAAGATGCTGGAAGCCCGCGCCAAGGGCCGCACGACCGACGCCCTGAAGGCCCTGATGAAGCTCCGCGCCCAGACGGCGGTGCTTGTAAAGGACGGGCAGGAGATCACCGTGCCGGTCGGCCAGGTGCAAAAAGACGATATCTTCGTCGTCCGCCCCGGCGAGAGCATACCGGTGGACGGCGTGGTGATCAGGGGCGTCAGCGCCGTGGACGAATCCGCTCTGACCGGCGAGAGCGTACCGGTAGACAAGGAGGAGGGCTCCCCGGTATCTGCCGCCACCATCAACCAAAGCGGCCATCTGACCTGCCGCGCCACCCGCGTCGGGGAGGACACCACCCTGTCCCAGATCATCCGCATGGTGTCCGACGCCGCGGCCACCAAGGCCCCTATCGCCAAGGTGGCGGACAGGGTCTGCGGCATATTCGTGCCTTCGGTCATCGGCATCGCGCTGGTGACGCTTTTGATCTGGCTGATCGCGGGCAGGCCGTTTTCCTTCGCCCTCGCCCGCGCCGTCGCCGTGCTGGTCATTTCCTGCCCGTGCGCGCTGGGCCTGGCTACCCCCGTGGCCATCATGGTGGGCAACGGCGTCGGCGCCAAAAACGGCATCCTTTTTAAAACCGCCCAGTCCCTGGAGCAGGCCGGGAAAACGCGCATCGTCGCGCTGGACAAGACCGGCACCATCACCCGCGGCGCCCCGGAGGTGACGGACATCTGCCCCGCCCCCGGCGTAAGCGAGGAAACCCTGCTCCGGCACGCCCTGACCCTGGAGGCCCGGTCGGAGCATCCCCTGGCCCGCGCCGTCACCGCGCTCGCCGGGGAAAGGAACCTGCGCCCCGGAGAGCTTTCAGGCTTCACCGCCCTGCCCGGAAACGGCTTAAGCGGAAGCCTTAAGGACGGCGGATATCTGGAGGGCGGCAGCCTTTCCTTTATCGGCGGCCGCTGCGCCCTGCCCCCGGCCCTTAAGGAACGGGCGGAGGAGCTGGCCGGCCAGGGCAAAACGCCCCTGCTGTTTTCAAAAGACGGGCAGGCGCTCGGCCTGATCGCCGTGGCGGACGTCATCCGGCAGGAAAGCGCTGAGGCCGTTTCCGCCCTGCAGCGTCAGGGCATCCGCGTGGTCATGCTGACCGGCGACAACGAGCGCACGGCCCGCGCCATCGGCGCCCAGGCGCACGTGGACGCCGTGATCGCCGGGGTCATGCCCGACGGCAAGGAGGCCGTCGTGCGCCGCCTCAGGGAGCTGGGCCAGCTGACCATGGTGGGCGACGGCATCAACGACGCCCCCGCCCTGACCCGGGCGGACACCGGCATCGCCATCGGCGCGGGCACGGACGTGGCCATCGACGCGGCGGACGTGGTGCTGATGAAAAGCCGCCTGTCCGACGTTCCCGCAGCCATCCGCCTGTCCCGGGCGGTGCTCAGGAACATCCACGAAAACCTGTTCTGGGCCTTTTTCTACAACGTGATCGGCATTCCGCTGGCCGCGGGGCTGTATTTTCCGCTGTTCGGGTGGGAGCTGAGCCCCATGTTCGGCGCGGCGGCCATGAGCCTGTCCAGTTTCTGTGTCGTTTCCAACGCGCTGCGGCTGAACCTGTTCCGTCTGTTCGACCCCTCCCGGGATAAACCCCGGGAGCAGGTGGACGCGGACGCCTTCCGCCGGGCAGTGGAGGATATCAACCATAGTATCAAGGAGGAGAACACAATGACCAAAACCGCTCAGATCAAGGGCATGATGTGCCCCCACTGCGAAATGCACGTCAAGAAGGCGCTGGAACAGCTGGACGGCGTGGCGAGCGCCGCCCCCAGCCACGAGAAGGGCTGCGCCGTGATCGAGATGACCAAGCCGGTGCCCGAAGACGAGATCCGCCGCGCGGTGACCGAGGCGGGCTACGAGTTTGTCTCGATGGCCTGACGAAAAACCTTCGGGAGGAAAAAGGGATGAAGCTGATCTCACTCATGCTCCTGGCCGCGCTTGCGCTGGGCCTTTCGTCCGCCGCCTGCGCGGAGGACGCGCTGCCCGCGCCCACCCAGTTTCTGACGGACGCGCTGTATGAAAAGGCCGACGCCTGGAAGGACAGCGATGTCCGCGCCCTTGCCGCCGTCATGCGCAAAGCCCAGAGCGGCGAACCCGTCACGGTGGCCGCGATTGGCGGCTCCATCACGGAAAACACGATCTCAAACGGAAAGTCTGACGGAAAGGTCCCCGTCCGCCGCTCCTACGCGGAGATCTTCCGTCTGTGGTGGGAGACCCGCTTCCCCCAGGCGAAGATCACCTTTATCAACGCCGGCATCGGCGGGACGGACTCCTACCTGGGCCTGCACCGCCTGCGCCGGGACGTGATGAGCAAGCGCCCGGACGTGGTGCTGGTGGAATTCGCCGTTAACGACGACGGCTCCAAGTCCCTGTACAAGACCTCTTATGATAACCTCGTGCGAAGGCTGCTGCAGGCCGAAAACCCGCCCGCTGTGATGCTTCTGTTCATGGGGCAGACCAACGGGGCCACAGCCCAGAACGTGCAGGCCGCCGTGGGGAAAAGCTACGGACTGCCGATGGTGTCCTACATCAACGCCATCAACTCCGCGATGAAGACGGGCGTATATTCCGCCGGGGTACTCTCCGGGGATACCGTCCATCCTTCCGCCGTCGGCCACGCCCTGACCGGGGAAATGCTGTGGCGGTATCTGAACGGGGTGTACGAAAAAAAGGACGCGCTGGATCCGCCCGCGCCCTTTGACGCGCCGCCCGTCACCGCCGACAAATACCTGAACCCCCTCCTGCTTTCGGAAACCCTCATGCCGGACAAAACGGACGGCTTTGAGCGGGGCACCGCCAACGTGTGCCGCTACTATCCCCGCGGCTGGATCAACCAGTCAGGGGAAGGCGAATTCACCGTCACTCTCAGTTTAAAAAACCTCGGCCTTCTGTACATGCGCACCATCGACAAAAAGAGCGGCCGCTACGAGGTATGGGTGGACGGCGAGCGCGCCATGACCGTCGACGGCAATTTCCCCAACGGCTGGGGCAACGCCATCACGGCCACGGAGGTCTATACCTCCGATGTGTCCGGCGAGCACCGGGTCACCGTCCGCGCCGCCCAGGGCCATGAGGGCAAGCTGATCCTGCTGGGCTTCCTTACTTCGGACTGATCAAGGAGAATACCATGGAATCCAACGTGCAGCGCTTTTTGCGCTTCGTGGCGGACGCTCCGACCGCCTTTCACGCCGTCTCCCAGGCGGAAGCGATGCTGCTTTGTGCCGGTTATACCAGGCTCAGTGAGCATCAGCCCTTCCCCGTGCGTCCGGGCGGGCGGTATTACGTGACCCGCAATCAATCCGCCCTGATCGCCTTTCAGACGCCCAAACGGGGCCTCGCCCCCTTCCGCATCGCCGCGGCCCACGCCGATTCCCCCGCCTTCAAGCTCAAGGCGAACGCGGAGGACGGCGCGGTCCGGCCCTACCTGCGCCTGAACGTTGAAAAATACGGCGGCGCCATCCTGTCCACCTGGCTGGACAGGCCCCTGTCCGTCGCCGGCCGGCTGCTCGTCCGCACGCCGGACGGCCTTGAAAGCCGGCTGTGCGACCTGAAACGGGACGCCGTGCTGATCCCGAACCTCCCCATCCACTTTAACCGCACCGTCAACGACGGCTACGCCTTCAACGTCCAGAAGGACTTGATGCCCCTGTGGGGCGGGGAGGGCAGCGAAGGGCTTCTGATGCGGGAGCTTGCGCTGACAGCCGGCGCCCGGGCGGAGGACGTCGCCGGGCACGACCTGTTTTTGTACAGCCGGGTTCCCGGCAGCGTCTGGGGCGCGCAGGGGGAATACTTTTCCTGCGGCCGCATCGACGACCTGGAATGCGCCTGGACGGCCCTTGCCGCCTTCCTGGAAAGCCATGCTGAAGATCATCTGAACGTCTACGCCCTGTTTGACAACGAGGAAGTGGGCTCCCTTTCAAAGCAGGGGGCGGATTCCACGTTCCTCCGTGACACCCTGGACCGTCTGGGCGAAGCGCTGGGGGCCTCCCGGGGGGACGTAAAATCCGCCCAGGCCGCGGGCTTCATGGTCTCGGCCGACAATGCCCACGCGCTTCATCCCAACCATCCCGAAAAGTACGACGCCCAGAACCGCACCCTGATGAACGGCGGCGTGGTGATCAAGCACAGCGCCAACCAGAAGTACACAACCGACGGCGTTTCCGCAGCCCTCTTCAGCGAGATTTGCCGCGCTGCCCGCGTGCCCTTCCAGCACTTCGCCAACCGCTCGGACATGCCTGGCGGCTCCACCCTGGGCAACCTGTCCAACGCCCACGTTTCCATGAACACGGCGGACATCGGCCTCGCCCAGCTGGCCATGCATTCCTCCTATGAAACGGCCGGCGTCCGGGATGTGGACTATATGATCGACGCCCTGCGCATGTTCTACCAGGCTGAGCTTCAGATGAAAGGGGACGGGCTTTGGAAAACGGCATTTCCAACCATGGCGACCGTGTGAGACAGCGGGCCTGTTTTTTCGACATCGACGGGACGCTGTGGGACCGGCAAAACCGCATCCCCCAAAGCGCCGTGCGGGCGATACGCGCCCTGAGGCGAAACGGCCATAAGGCCCTTTTGTGCTCCGGCCGCAGCCGCAGCTACATTTTTGACGAAGCCCTGCTCGCCATCGGCTTTGACGGCATCGTCTCCGGCGCCGGGGCCATGCTGGAGCTGAACGGGGAAACGCTTTTTTCCCATGTATTCTCCCCTGAACAGGTCCTTACGGCCGTACAGACCGCGGAGGAATTCGGCTATACGCCGCTTCTGGAGGGCGTGCGCACCATCTCGATCCGCGCCGAGGGCTTCCCTATTCCCGATTATTATGATAAACTGAAAAGAGAGCTTGGGGACGTGCTGGAGCCGCTGTCCCGCCGCTGGGGGCGCTGGGACGACACCTCCAAGCTGACCGTGCTGGGCCTGCCCGGCGCCCGGCCCATGGACGAACTCAGACAGGCGCTGAGCGGCGCGTTTGACTTTCTCGTGCACGGGCCCGCACTGGCGGAACTGGTGCTCCCGGGCGTCAACAAGGGCACCGGCCTTCGGGCCGCCTGCGAAGCGATGCGTCTGGACGTCCGGAATTCCGTCGCCTTCGGCGACAGCGCAAACGACGCGCAGATGCTCGAGGCCGCGGGCGTGGGCGTCTGCATGGGCAACGGCACCGACGCGCTCTAGCGTCTGGCCGACCTGGTCACCGCCCCGATGGAACAGGACGGCGTCCTTGTGGCGCTGGAGCGTCTCGGCCTGATCTGACCGGCCCTCCTCCCGCTTGCGTCTCCCGTTTCCGGCCCTGAAACATTTTTTCGTAAAATCTGTAAAAATCTGCAACAAAACCGTTTTTTCATTCGTCTTATTTAAAGAAAGGCCATTTGGAAAGGAAGGTATTCCGTATGAAACGCAGATTGGCTTGGCTGACGGCGCTGACGCTGCTTTTTGCCTGTTTCCAGTTTGCCGCCTCCGCCCAGGATATTTCCTCCTGGAAGGGCCCCCAGGCGGGCTATACCGTCGCCCGGTGGACCGCGTCCCTCTCCGGAAACACCGCCGCCGTCAGGACCGCCGACCCGGACGGCGCGCCCGCCCGCCTGTATTCAGCGCCCGACGCCGGGAGCGATGTCCTCTTCGTTTATTTCGACGGCGTCCGCCTGAACGCGGAAAAAGCCCCTGAAGCCGGCTGGTACAAGGTGAAGGCGGACACGCTGGAGGGCTATATGCAGGAGGCCGACCTGGTGACGGACAGTACTTCCTCCGTCACCTCCAAAATGCCCCTGATGTACCCCAACCCCGGCAACGCCTCCTCCGCTCCCATGCGCAAAGCGCCCGACAAGAGCGCCGCCGCCGTCGCCTGGTATCCGGCCGCGGTTCCGGTCACGGTGCTGGGCTATAACGACGCCTGGGCGCACCTGCTCGTGAACGGCAAGTACGGCTTCATGGCCACGGAATATCTCTGGTCGGACGCGCACAAGACCTACGTGTCCCCCATCGCGCAGGATATCACCCCGGCCCGGGGGCGCACCACCGTCGCGGGCGACAGCGTGCGCACGCCCTCCCACTATACCGGCGGCGATTACGGCACCGGGGAATGGACCGTTTCGGACGCGCGGTACAACGCCGCCGTCTATAACCCCAACCCCAACACCACCCTGAACCTGCGCGACGAGCCCAGCGCCTCTTCCGCTTCCCTGGGTCACTACTATAACGGCACCCGCGTGATACTCCACAGCGTCAGCGCCGACGGCTGGGCCTTCGTGTCCATCGGCACGCTGTCGGGCTATATGGACGCCTCCTATCTGGTCATGATCGAGGAAAACTCCATTCCCCGCTCGGTGATGCCGCTTCTGTACCTGGACAACCGTGCCTCCACCACCACCTATCTGCTGGAATACCGTTCCATGGCCGCCCGGGCGGTGGGCCTGTACTATAACGGCGACGAGGTCACCGTCATGGGCTATAACGATACCTGGGCGCACGTCATCATGGAAGGGCAGATCGGCTTCCTGCCGGTCAGCGTCATCAAAAACTTCGTGGGCAAGGAGGTCGTTCCCCCCGCCCAGTCCTTCTCCTGGTCCGGCCCGGTGGGCTATCATCCCACGGCGGCCTGGCCCTTCGGCGGCACCGGCTGGGTGGTCAGCAATCCCAACCCCGCCGACCGGCTGAACCTGCGCACCCAGCCCCGGAAGGAATCCGGCTCCAGGGGCAAGTATTATAACGGCGTCAACGTGATCGTGGATTCCATCGCCGACGGCTGGGCCCACGTCACCATAGGCTCCCTGTCCGGCTATATGGACATGACCTTCCTGTCCTCCGGCGTCGCTTCCGCCATGCCCATCCTCAAAACCACCAGTTCGGTGAACCTCCGCGCGGCCATGTCCACCACCTCCACCAGCCTGGACAAGCTGCCCGCCGGCACCCAGGTCATCGTCATGGGCTTCACCGCCCAGTGGGCGCACGTCATCGTCGGCGGCCAGATGGGCTTCATCTACGCCAAATACCTCAAATAATCCTCTGTCTAAAAAGAGCAGCCCCGCCGCTGCTCTTTTTTTATTTGCGTTTGCGCATTGCTAAACATGGGCTGATTTGATATAATCAGGTAAAGCGTTCTCAGCAGAAAACACCCGCCGGACCAACCGATCACGGCCAGGGACAAGGAGGAGCACGGAATGGATCGTTCTCAGTGGGACCCGACGTTTGCCCGGCGCTTCAGCGCCCGGGAGGATGAGCTAAAATGGCTGTACTGCGAGCTGTATCACAATAATCAGAAGGCGTGGGATTATTTCTGCGCCATGTTGTACACCGCCTATCAGAACCGGCCGGAGCCGCTCAGGCAGATGGATCTCGCCCGCGAGGCCCGGCCGGACTGGTATAAGGGCCACGACATGACCGGGATGCTGATGTACGTAAACGCCTTTGCGGGCACGCTCCGCGGGGTAAAGGAAAAGCTCCCCTACATCGCCGACTGCGGCGTCAACTACCTGCACCTGATGCCCCTTCTGGAAAGCCCGGCAGGCCGCAGCGACGGCGGCTACGCCGTCAGCGATTTCCGCCGCGTGCAGCCCGAACTGGGCACGATGGAGGACCTCTACGACCTTTCCCAAAGCTGCCATGAAAGGGGCATCGCCGTCTGCCTGGATTTCGTCATGAACCACACCAGCGAGGACCACGAATGGGCGCGCCGGGCCAGGGCGGGCGAAAAGGACTACCAGGACCGCTATTTTTTCTATGACGGCTGGGACATCCCCAACGCTTACGAGCAGACCGTCCCGCAGGTTTTCCCCACCACCGCGCCGGGCAACTTCACCTGGTGCGAGGAAGCGGGCAAGGTGGTCATGACCACCTTCTACCCCTATCAGTGGGACCTGAACTACGCCAATCCCACCGTCTTCAACGACATGACCGACAACATGCTCTTCCTGTGCAACCACGGGGTGGACATCGTCCGTCTGGACGCGGTGCCCTATATCTGGAAGGCCCTGGGCACCACCTGCCGCAACCTCCGCCAGGTGCATACCCTCACCCGCATGATGCGCATCGTGACCGAGATCGTCTGCCCCGGCACGCTGCTGCTGGGCGAGGTGGTCATGGAGCCCAGCAAGGTGGTGCCCTATTTCGGCACGGTCGAAAAGCCGGAATGCCATATGCTGTACAACGTCACCACCATGGCCTCCCTGTGGCACACGGTCGCCACGAAGGACACGCGTCTTCTGCGCCACCAGCTGGAGCAGGTGTTCGCCCTGCCGGGGCAGTATACCTTCCTCAACTACCTGCGCTGCCACGACGACATCGGCTGGGGGCTGGATTACGACTTCCTGGCCCGGTTCGGCCAGCGGGAGGTGCCCCACAAGAAATACCTGAACGACTATCTGACCGGCAAATGGCCGGGCAGCCCCGCCCGGGGGGAGCTTTATAACGACGACCCCCGCCTGGGCGACGCCCGCCTGTGCGGCACGACGGCTTCCCTGTGCGGCATTGAGGCCGCCCTGCGGGGAGAGGCCGATCTGAGCCTGGCCCTGCGCAGGGACCAGATGCTGCACGCCTTCATGTTCACCCTGAGCGGGGTGCCGGTGCTCTACAGCGGCGACGAGATCGCCCAGGAAAACGACTACGGCTATCACGGCGATCCGCTGCGCCGGGAGGACAGCCGGTATCTGCACCGCGGAAAAATGGACTGGCAGAAGGCTGAAAAGCGCCATCAGGACCATACCGTGGAAAACGCCGTCTTTTCGGCCATCCGCAGGCAGGAAAGCCTGCGCGCTGAGCATCCGGTTTTTGACAGCGCGGCGGACACGTGGCTGCTCAATATCCAGAACGACCAGGTGCTGGGCATCGGGCGGTATTACCGGGGCGAAAAGCTGCTGGCCCTGTTCAACTTCTCAGACGTCGAACACGCCGTTCCCCTGATGGATCCCTCCCCCTTCATCGACCTGTGGACCGGCGAGGAAAAGTCCGCTGAGCTGGTGCGGCTCGCCCCCGGCGGGTTTTTGTGGCTGCTGCAGACCTACTGACAGGAAAAAGGCATGGACAGGAAACTGATCTTTGTGGATATCGACGGGACGCTGACCCCGCCGGGCAGCAACACGCCGCCCGAAAGCGCCCTGTGGGCCATCCGCCGGGCGCGGGAAAAGGGAAATCCGGTATTTTTGTGCACCGGCCGGAACCGGGGCATGCTTGCGCCTGTGCTCGCTTACGGCTTTGACGGCGCGGTGGCCAGCGCGGGCGGATACGTGTTCGTGGGCGACAGGGTGCTGTTCAGCTGCCCCATGACGCCCGAACAGTTCGAAACCGGCATGCGGCTGCTGGGACAGACCGGCGTTTTCCGCACCATCGAAGGAGTGGACGCCACCTTCGGCGACGAGGACCTGAGCGCCTTTGTGCAGCACGCCGGGGACGGCAACAGCGAGCTGATCCGCTGGCGCAAAGCGCTGGCGGACCAGCTGAACATACAGCCCATGAGCGCCTATGACGGCTGCCCCGTCTACAAGATCGTCTTCATGTGCCGGGATATGGAGCAGCTTAAGCCCGCCCGGGAAGCGCTGGAAAAGGACTTCCGTTTTGTCGTCCAGGACGTGCCTGCCCGCGGCTGCCTCAACGGGGAACTGATCAACCGCCGCTTCGACAAGGGGCAGGGCGTCCGCCTGGTGGCGCGCACGCTGGGCATTCCCCTTTCGGACACCGTCGGCTTCGGCGACAGCATGAACGACCTGGAAATGATCCAGACCGTCGGCACCTCCGTCTGTATGGAAAACGGCAGCCCCACCCTGAAGGCGCAAAGCGACCTGGTCTGTCCCGCCGTTCAGGACGACGGCCTCAAATGGGCTTTTGAAAAGCTGGGGCTTTGCTGAAAGCCCCGGCGAAAAAAATCAATAAAACCCGTTCCGCAAAGGAACGGTCTTACAGGAGGCATTTGACTGATGCATACGACGATCCGCGTGAATCTTCCCGGTGTCAGGCTGGTGGCGCACCGGGGCCTGAGCGGGCTGGAAAGGGAAAACACCGCTTCCGCCTTCGTGGCCGCCGGCAACCGCTCCTATTACGGCATCGAAACGGACGTCCACCTGACCCGGGACGGCCGCTTCATCCTGATCCACGACGAAAACACCAAGCGGGTCTCCGGCGACGAAATGATCGTGGAAAACACGGCCTATGACACCCTGCGCGCCCTGCGCCTGCCCGACCCGGGCGGCTTCGCCCGCGGGGACCTGATGCTGCCCGCCCTGTCCGAATACATAGGCATCTGCCGCAAATACGAAAAGGTGAGCGTGCTTGAGCTCAAAAACCACTTTGCCCCCGAGGATGTCCAGCGGGTCATCGACCTGGTCAGGGAAATGGGCCAGCTGGAAAACACGGTGTTCATCTCCTTCGACCTGCCCAATATGCTGTGCCTGAGGGAAAAGCTGCCCGACCAGCCGCTTCAGTACCTGACCTACGACGTGACGGACGAGATCATCAGCACCCTGACCGCCCACCGCCTGGACCTTGACACCCAGTACACGGCCCTTACGGAGGATAACATCCGCCTGCTCCATCAAAAAAATATCAAGGTCAACGCCTGGACGGTCAACGACCCGGACGTGGCCCTGAAGCTCGCCTCCTGGGGCATCGACCTGATCACCACCAACATACTGGAAAACGGCTGACGCTGCGCAGGCCGGCTCCCGGGCAGGGCTTTCGTCCTGCCCGTTCCCTTTGCAGGAAAAAGCTGTTTAAGGCCAGTCCGGGCCAAACCTTTTAACAAATCACACATGGACTTTTTCGGCATTCTGTGGTATTGTTCTTAGTGGCAAGTCTGTTACAAGGCGGTGAGACGATGGTGACCGGTCAACAGGTCGGAAGTCTGCTTGCTCCCTGGCTGGGAAGCGCCCTTCTGCAGGCGCGGCCCCAGATCGTCCGGGAGGTTTCCAGGCGCCTGAACGCCTATGTGCCCGTAAGGGACAGCGCCGCCACCCTGCGCAGCGGCCTGGAAGGCCTGCTCAGGGCCAGCGTCCTGGAGGCCACGGAGGGGGATCTGCGCATCATGCTGGACGACGGGAGCGTCGTCCGCATGGAGGAAGGGGATTTTCCCATCCTGGCGGACGAATTGATGTACCTGGTGTTCGAGCAGTTCCCCACCGACGCGCACCATCTGATGCTGCTGAGGGATTTTTCGCTCCGGGAAAACAGCCTGTCGGCCGTCCGGACGCTGTACACCCGGTTTTCAGATTATGAAACGCTGGAGGAAAAGCGCGCGCTGGCCAAAATCGCCCGCGAGGCGCACCCGGCCTTCCGCTGGAAAAGCTGGCTGACCGGCCCCGAAACCGAATGACTATATCGACAAAGGAATGACAGATTCCATGGGAAAGATCATCGCGGTCGCCAATCAGAAGGGCGGTGTGGGCAAAACCACCACCGCGGTCTCCCTGGCGGCCTATCTGGCTGAGAATAAACAGAAGACCCTCCTGGTGGACAGCGATCCCCAGGGCAACGCCTCCAGCGGCGTCGGCGTCGCGGCAGGCAAAAAAACGGTCTACGAAGCGCTTCTGATGCAGTGCGAAATGGAAAAGACCGTAGAAAAGACGGATATCAAGCACCTGTCTGTTTCCCCGTCGGACATCCGTCTGGCCGGGGCGGAGCTGGAGTTGGCCCAGGTGGAGCGCCGGGAGTTCCGGATGCGCGCCGCCCTGTCGCAGGTGAAGGAGGGCTATGATTTCATCATCATCGACTGTCCGCCCTCCCTGAGCCTCCTGACCATCAACGCCCTCGCCGCGGCCGACAGTGTGCTGATCCCCATTCAGTGTGAATATTACGCGCTGGAAGGCGTCAGCGCCCTGATGGACACCATCCGCCGGGTGCGCCGCGGCATCAACCCCTCCCTGTCCGTGGAGGGCGTGCTGCTCACCATGTACGACGGCCGCACCAACCTGAGCCTGCAGGTGGCCTCGGAGGTCAAAAAGCATTTTAAGGGCCAGGTGTTCCCGCTGGTGATCCCGCGCAACGTGCGCCTGGGCGAGGCGCCCAGCCACGGGGAGCCCATCAGCCGCTACGACCCCCGTTCCCAGGGAGCGGCCGCCTACGAGGCGCTGGCCAAAGAAATCATCCGCAGAAACCGCTAAGGAGTATATGCAATGAAAAAAATGGGCCTGGGACGGGGCCTGGACGCCCTGCTGCCCGAGCTGGACACCGATGAAAACAGCATCCGGCAGATCCCCCTGAACGAAATAGACCGAAACCCCCGCCAGCCCCGCGCCGCCTTTGACGAGGACGCCCTGAAGGCGCTGAGCGACAGCATCCGCCAGACCGGCGTGCTGCAGCCCCTCCTGGTGACCCAGGAGGACAGCGGCCGCTATCAGATCGTGGCGGGCGAACGCCGCTTCCGCGCCGCCCGCATGGCGGGCCTGAGCGAGGTGCCCTGCGTCGTCAGGCAGATGACGCCGCAGCAGGTGATGGAGGCCGCCCTGGTCGAAAACCTGCAGCGGGAAGACCTGAACCCCATGGAAGAGGCGGAAGGCATCCGCTCGCTGATGGATCAGGCCCATTATACCCAGGAGCAGGTTTCGGAAAGGCTGGGCAGATCCCGCCCGGCAGTCGCCAACACCCTGCGTCTGCTCACCCTCCCTGCGGATATGCAGGAAGCCGTCCGCACAGGCCGGCTCTCCGCCGGCCACGGCCGGGCGCTGGCCGGCATCCGGGACGACGGCGCCCGCCAGGCGCTGTTTCAGAAGGCCCTTCGGGACAATCTGTCCGTCCGTCAGCTGGAGATGCTGGCCGCCGACCAGGAGACCGTCCCGGACAAAGTCCCGTCCCGCCCGCGCCATACAGTCCTTGCGCCGGAGCTTCAGGATATGCAGGAGCGTCTGCGCAGCGCCGTGGGCATCCGCCGGGTGACCCTCAAGGGTTCCGGGAAAAAGGGCAGCGTGGTGCTTTCCTATGATTCCGCTGAAGAACTGGAAATGATTTACGCAGCGCTGGAAACGCTGGAAGGAAAATAAGAAAGAATTATTTAGGAGGCCCTCCCATGAAGCAAATGCCCATTTCCCCCGCCCAGCTGGACGCCTGGTCCAAAGCCTATCAGGTGAACAACGAACGCAAGCTGGCCACGATGTCGCTGTCGCGCAACAATCTGGCGGAGGTCGCCTACCGCTCGGTGGGCGAAATGAAGATGCGCCAGAAGTTCTCCCTGGAGATCAAGACCCTGCCCGTGACCAACCAGAAGCATTCAGGCCGCTGCTGGCTTTTCGCGGCCACAAACGTCCTGCGTGAAAGGATCGCCAAGGAACTGGACCTGGAAAACTTCGAGCTTTCCCAGGCCTATCTGGCCTTCTGGGACAAGTTTGAGCGCTGCAATTACTTCCTCACCGCCATGCTGGACACCGCCCATCTTCCCACCGACGACCGGACGGTATCCTTCATCCTCCAGACCGGTGTGCACGACGGCGGTCAGTGGGATATGTGCTCCAACATCATCGAAAAATACGGCGTGGTGCCCAAGGACGTGTACGACGAGACCTACCAGTCCGAAAACACCCGGGAAATGAACACGCTTCTGAACCGCGCCCTCAAGGTGGACGCCTGCAAGCTGCGCCAGATGGTGCTGGACGGCGTGGACGAGCCGCTGATCTACAAGCGCAAGTCCGAAATGCTGGGGAAGATCTACGGCTTCCTGTGCTCCTGCTACGGCGAGCCGCCCCGCACGTTCGACTTTGAATATGTCGACAAGAAGGGCCTGTATCACATCGAGCGGCAGCTGACCCCCCTGGCCTTCGCCGAAAAGTATGCCCTGCCCGTGACCCGCAATACCGTCAGCATCATCCATGCCCCCACGGCGGACAAGCCCTTCCACCAGACCTACACCATCCGCTACCTGGGCAACGTGGTGGGCGGCCGTCCCGTCACCCACCTGAACCTGAGCATGGACGAATTCAAGGCCGCCATCCTGCGCCAGCTGCGCGCCGGCAAGGTGGTCTGGTTCGGCAGCGACGTGGGCCACTACGGCAACCGCGACAAGGGCATCTGGGACGATCAGAGCTACGGCGACGAGCTGCTTTCCGGGATGGAGCTGCAGATGGCCAAGGAGGACGCGCTGAACTACGGCCTGTCCGCCATGAACCACGCCATGGTCCTGACCGGCGTCAACCTGGACGCCGAGGGCCGGCCCACCCGCTGGAAGATCGAAAACTCCTGGGGCGACGAGCACGGCGCCAAGGGCTATTACGTCTGCTCCGACACCTGGTTTGACGAATACGTCTTCCAGGCCGCGGTCGAAAAGGAATACCTGGGCGAGCTGGAGCGCTTCGCTTCCCTGCCGCCCGTGGAGCTCGCTCCCTGGGATCCCATGGGAACACTGGCGGACTGACCCGCTCCCGCTCCGGCTGAAAATCCCGAAAAACACTATTCACACGTTACTGTTCACCCGTTCAGTTAAAGTGACGTACGAAGCTGTCTTTTGTGAAGCGGAATTCCCGAGTCCGGCGATTCATTCGCCGGATTTGGCCGAAGGCCGAACTTCAGCGAGGGGTGAGGAGGGCCCGGAAAACGATCCGGTGGATCGTTTTCACCGACGAACAGGCCGGCAGGCCCTGGCATGAGGAGCGGAACAAAAGATGTGACGAGGGGATCATCAAGGGGGAACACCCTTGATTGAAATCCGCAGCGGCGGCATGTACGTCGCGAGGACGAAATCGCGCAGCGATTTCTCCCTTACAGATTTGCCGTCTGGGTTCGCAGCGCCCGGAAAACAGGCCGGTGGCCTGTTTTCAGCGAGAACGTGGCTCCCGAAGGGACGACAGGCAAATCTGCAGGGGGGTTCCGTAGGGGGGACGCAAGTCCCCCATGCGGTGACTGTTCAGTGAAACTGAACAGTCACCTTCACACATTTCCGCGCCGCCTCATTGCCGGCGGCGCGGTATCATCACGGAGGATATGGATGCAGCAGCCCCCCTACCAGCCGCCTGACTGGACACAACTGAATAAACAGCCGGTCAGCCGCCAGGCGGGCTCTGTTCCGCCGCCCGCCCAGCTGGAGCCCGAATACCAGGCTCCGCAGGTACCGGGCGGCTACGCCCCAGCACAGCCGGGCTACGCCCCCCAGCCGGGGCCGTATGCCCAGCAGCGGCAGCCCGCGGGCGCCGCGCCTGCCGGAGCCGGCGCTTCTCAGCGGCCCGGGCAGGCGCCGCCGCCCTACAGCTATCCCCCCCAGGGCGAACAGCCTTCCCAGCCCGCCGGCCCCCGCCCCCTGCAGGACGGCCGGAACAGCCCCTACCAGCCCCAGCCTTCCAATAAGGACGGCCGAAGCAGCCCCTATCAGGCCCCGCCGCCCTACCAGGGCGCGCCGGAGGACCCTTTCTTTGAAAGCCCCTCCCCCGCTTCGGGCGCCTCCAAGCCGGGCTACCGGATGCCCTCCACAGGCATTCCCGTCCGCAAAAGGCGCTCCGGCACGCCTTATGTCGTCATCGCCGTGATCGTGCTGGCCGTGGCGGCCATCGCCGCCATACAGCATTTCGCCCCGCGGGAAGCCATGTACGGCTACGTTTCCGCGGGCGTGCTGTCGTCCCGCTACGCGGGCGACGCCGTCATCGTCCGGGACGAGACCGTCTACACCCAGGAGGGCGTCAGCCGGATCGATTACACCGCCGAGGAGGGCGCCGACGTTAACCGCACGACCTCCGTCTGCACGGTTTACACCTCCGGCTTCAACACCCGGGAGCTTACTACCCTGCAGAAGTACCGCGACCAGATCCAGACCTACCACAAGACCCTGATCACCTCCTCCGGCGCCGCCAAGGACGCCCGGCTGACCGCCCTGGATTCCTCCGTGCGCGAGCAGGCCCGCAACACCCGCCTGATGATCCAGGAGGGACGGGGCAGCCTGGTCAACCAGGAACTGCTTTTGACCCAGGCGCTGCAGGCCCGCCAGTCCTATCTGCGCCAGAAATATCCGGACGACCAGAAGCTTTCCCGCCTGTATGACGACGAAAACGCCCAGCTGCAGCGCATCTCCAGCTGGACCAAGCAGTTTGCCGCCGCGGCGGACGGCATCGTCAGTTTTTACACCGACGGCTTTGAGCCCGCCCTCAATATGCTGACCTACGGGAACCTTTCCCCCTCCGAGGTCCGCTCCATGTACCAGGGGAACGTGCCCGTCAACACGGCCGCCACCCGCAGCACCGTAGCCATCTACCGCCTGGTCAGAAAAGACCGGTGGGCCGTACTGATGCTGTCTGACAATCCCGACTGGACGCCGGTGATCGGGCAGAACTACCGGCTGCTGATCGAAAACTTCGAATCCACCGTGGTGGACGCCGCGGTCGAAAGCTTCACCCGTTCCGGCGGGGAGCTGCTGGTGCGTCTGAGCGTATCCGGCGCGGATGTCCGCAACATCCTCTACACCCGCTCCTGCCGCGTCCAGCTGGGCGAAAACGTGGACAGCCTGACCATCCCCACCCGCGCGCTCTATTCCCAGATGGGCCAGACAGGCGTGGTCATCGTGGACGAGACCGGCAACAACTATTTCACGCCCGTCACCGTCATCTCCACCCAGGGCGACGTCACCCACATCATCCCCAAGAACAGCGGCTATCTGTATGAGGGGATGATCGTCAAGCTGTTCTGATCCCGATAAATGAAAAAACCGGACGGCGCGGCTGTATTGAATAAGTCTGTAATCAGGGAACATACAGGCCCCTGGCCCCGTGCCGGACGCCCTATATATGGCCAGGGAGACGCTGTTTAAAGCCTTCCCCTTGAGGGGGTGAGGTACGCCCGGAAAATGATCCGGTGGGTGAGGAGGGCCCGAAAAACAGGCCAGTGGCCTGTTTTTACCGACGAACGGGCCGGCAGGCCCTGGGTAGTTTTCAGTTTTTGCCGGGCCGGATGAGGTGCCGCGGTCTGTACTGCTCATTAAACAGCGATTCCTTAAAGAAGCCCTTTTATCTCCCATTGAGAAGGTTCGGATAAAGTATGTGGGAAACAACCATCCATAGTTTTGTCGACCTGCAGACGGTCGTGTTTGAGGACGTCTGGAACGACAAGCTCATGCGCTACCGGGACAACCGGGTGTACCGCGGCATGGGCAACGTCAAGTGGACTTTGGAGCCCGCGGTGAACCGCGCCTGCCGGCATGACCTGTCGCTTGAAAAGCACATGCTCCGCTCGTTCCGCAAATACGGCTACGCCGACCTGCAGCAGACCACCTCCTTCTGGCAGACGGCCGCCATGGCCCAGCAGTTCGGCCTGCCGACCCGCCTGCTGGACTGGACGTATTCCCCTTTGGTGGCCGCCCATTTTGCCACCGAGGACGTCTCTTTGTACAATAAGGACGGGGTCATCTGGTGCGTGGACGTGGACCGGGTGAACGAGCATCTGCCCGCCCGCCTGCGCGAAATGCTGGATATGCGCAGCACCTCCATTTTCACCATGGAGATGCTGGACCGCATCGGCGACAGCTACGACGCGCTCAGCGGTCTTTCGCGGGACCCTTATGCCTTTTTCTTCGAGCCCGCCAGCACGGTCAACCGCATCGCCAACCAGTACGCCCTGTTTTCCCTGACGACGGATCCTGCCGTGCTCATCCACGAGCTGCCCGGCCTGTCCGACTGCTTTTCCCGCATCATCATTCCCCGGGAAGCCAAGCTCGAGATCAGGGACAAGCTGGACTATATCAACATCTCCGAGCGCATGATCTATCCCGGTCTGGACGGCATCTGCAAATGGATCACCCGCCGCTACGCCAACCTGGGGCCAAGCTACAACCGCCCCCCGGAGAAAAAGGAGAATGCGAAATGATATTCTGCGACACCCATTGCGATACCGTCTACGCCCTGACCGTCCGCCCCGGGATGCCCACCGACGTCACCCTGGAACGCCTTGAAAAGGCCGGCGTCAGCCTGCAGACGCTCGCGCTCTACGTGGGCGCCAGCCCCAAAAAGGCGGATATCGTCCGCCTGTTTGACCGTATGTTTAAGACCTTCCTGGGCCTGACGGCCGCCGGCTGGCGCCAGGCCATGGACCCCCGGGAGGCCCGGGAGGGCGAGGTCCGGGTGATGCTGTCCATCGAGGGCTGCGAGATCCTGGAGGACAGCCTGGAGTCCATCGCCCTGTGGCGTCAGCGCGGCGTGCGCATGGCCGCAATTACCTGGAATTATGAAAACGGCCTGGCCACCCCCGCCAAGGTGGACAGTACCACCGGCCTCAAGCCCTACGGCCGGCAGGCCATACGCGAAATGGCGCGCCTGGGCATCGCGCCGGACACATCCCATCTGAACGAGCGGGGCTTCTGGGACATACTGGAAATGGGCGTCGTCCCCCTGGCCTCCCATTCCTGCTGCCGGGCGCTGTGCGGCCATCAGCGCAACCTGACCGATGAACAGCTGAAGGCGCTGTTCAGGGCCGGGGGCTACGTGGGCCTCAATTTCTACCCCTGGTTTTTGTCTGACGACGGGAAGTGCACGCTGGACACCCTGGCCGACCACGTGATCCACATGCTGGATCTGGGCGGGGAAGGGTATATCGGTTTCGGGTCCGACTTTGACGGGATCGAGGAAAAGGTGCCGGGGCTTGACAACCCGCTGGACGTTCCCGCCCTGATCGAAACCCTTCAGCGCCGCGGCGTCACCGGAGATATCCTTTCCGGCATCGCTGGGAAAAACCTGCTGGCCTATTACGACCGCTTTGACCCCAGGTGATCCTTATCCGCTCTTTTTCTTCGCTCCGCTGTCTTATACTAATCTCTGATAAAACTGCTCAATCTTGCACGCATCTTTGCCGCTTCCTCTGCGTCAACTGTCCTCACCGTACCGTCGGAGGAGGGTACCCCATGAAAAAGAAGCAATGTCTGTCCGCACTGCTCGCTTTCGCCCTGCTTATGTCCTGCGCCGCGCCTTCTTTGGCCGACGCCCCGTCCGACGACCTCATCCGCAGCATGATCGTGATATCCATCGGCACCAGCCTGGACCAGTACGAGCATACGGTCACCGTGCTGAACGGCACCGCCGTACTGAAGATCTCCCCCGGCCTTCCCGACAGCGTCATGCAGATGGCCCGCAGCAGCCCTGACATCATGTCCGCCTGGGAAAACGTCCGTTCCTCGTATATAGGCTTAAGCAACAGCGGCAGCTCGCTGCTCAAAAGCCTGGGCGCTGAAAACGGGGCCTTCATCATCATCATCACCGACAGGCCCTCCGACCCGGGCGGAGAGGTATATCTGATGGTCGTCAACGGAACGATCCTGCAGGATTTTCTGTACTGATTTCTCTCCGAAAATGATCCCCTCCCCGCGTTCCGGCGGGAAGGGGATGTTCTTTATCAGTAGGTACGGTAAGGAAGTCTGAAGCGGAGCATTAAGGAACCGCTGATTAAAGCCCCTTGAGGGGGTGAGGTACGCGGGAGTTTGACAGGTAAAGAAAGAGGAAACAGATAAAATCGGCTCAAATGGCCGATATTTTTTTGTCAAGAAATATCATTTCACTATTGCACAACATA
>CADAQF010000026.1 GCA_902790015.1 uncultured Eubacteriales bacterium
CGGATGCCGAAGGCACCCGAAGGGGTGAGGAGGGCCCGGAAATCGGTCCGGTGGACCGATTTCACCGACGAACGGGCCGGCAGGCCCTGGATTGGGATGCAGTGACGGAAAGAACATGGCGAGGGGAGCGCGAGGGTGAACACCCTCGTGTGTAATCGTATCCCGGCGGCTTTGCCGTTGGGGTGATGAGGGCCCGGAAAACAGTCCGGTGGACTGGACTGTTTTCACCGACGAACGGGCCGGCAGGCCCTGGCTTCCAGTCCCCGTCCCATTGCTCACGCATTCATGCGTCAGCACAGCTTCAAGAAAAGAATTGACGTCTTTTTGCGCTTGTGATAAAATAATTCTGTTATTTGATTTGTTACCGTAGGAGGGATTTTCAATGTCCGGTCATTCCAAATGGCACAATATTCAGGCTAAAAAAGGCAAGGCGGACGCTGCCCGCGGCAAGATTTTCACCAAGATCGGCCGTGAGATCGCCATCGCCGTGCGCGAAGGCGGCGCCGACCCCAACGTAAACGGCAAGCTGCGCGACATCATCGCCAAGGCCAAGGCCAACAACATGCCCAACGACAACATCCAGCGCAGCATCAAGAAGGCTGCCGGCGAGGGCGGCGGCGTCAATTACGAAGAATTTTCCTATGAAGGCTATGCTCCCGGCGGGGTCGCGGTGATCGTCGACATCATGACGGACAACCGCAACCGCACCTCTTCGGACATCCGCCACATTTTCGATAAGAACGGCGGCTCCATGGCCACCACCGGCTCCGTGAGCTATCAGTTCGACAACAAGGGCGTCATCGTCATCGAGAAGGAACCCGGCATGGACGAGGACGAAATGCTGATGCAGGCCATGGAAGCGGGCGCTGAAGACATGAAGGTGGAAGACGACGCGTTCGTCATCTACACCGCTCCCAACGACTTTTCCGCCGTCCGCGAGGCGCTGGAAAGCGCCGGTTTCTCCTTCCTGTCCGCCGACAAGCAGATGGTGCCCCAGAACACCATCAAGGTGGACGATCCGGACACCGTCAACAAGATCCAGAAGCTTTTAGACATGCTGGATGACAACGACGACGTTTCCGAGGTCTATCACAACGCCGAGCTTCCGGAAGACGATTCTGAGGACGACTGATCAGCAAAACCTTATCATGTATTTTAGCCCGGTCTGTTTTCAGGCCGGGTGTTTTGAAAGGGAGAGATATAATGGACAGCCAGCCGTTCCTGGAAAAATTCCCGGAAGTATTCGAAAATATCGAAGGCTATTTTCACAGCATCGTCAATCTCGGCGTGATTTTCATGGAGGCCATTGGGGCCGTGATCATCATCTGGACGGCGATACGCTGCATCGCCGACATGACCGGCAAAAAAAGAGACGAGAATTTCCGCATAGCGCTGGCCAAGGGCATCTCTCTGGCGCTGGAATTCAAAATGGGCGGTGAGGTGCTGCGCACCGTCCTCGCGCGGGACTTTGTGGATTTAGGGATCATCGGCTGTCTGATCGCCCTGCGCGCCGCCATGGCCATATTGCTCCACTGGGAGATCAAGAACGAGCAGAAGGAAGAACGGGAGGCCGCCGAACTGGAAAGCGAACAGCAGGCGAAAGCGCTTGAGCCCCCTGCGCCGGCGGATAAAAAGAACTGATCCATATGACTATGAAAGCTTCATCCAAATACCGCAAAACGCTGCTGGCCTGCTATCTGGGTTTTATCACGCAGGCCATCGCGGCCAACTTCGCGCCGCTGCTGTTTTTGACATTCAGAGATATCTACGGCCTTTCGCTTGAGCAGATAGCCGTGGTGCCGCTGGTATTTTTCTTTACCCAGCTGCTGACGGACCTGGCGGCCGCCAGGTTCGTGGACAGGATCGGGTACCGCGTGTGTGTCGTTGCTTCACAGATTCTGTCCGGGGCCGGTCTTGTTCTGCTGGCCGTGCTGCCGGACCTTTTACCGTCTGCTCTTTTGGGCATACTGGTATCCGTCATCCTGTACGCCGTCGGCTCCGGCCTGATCGAGGTGCTGATCAGCCCGATCGTGGAAGCCTGCCCGTTTGAGAACAAGGAAGGCATGATGAGCCTGATGCACTCGTTTTACTGCTGGGGCTCTGTCGGCGTGATCCTGGGCTCGACGCTGTTTTTCACCGTTTTCGGCGTCGGGCATTGGCGTATACTCGCGGCGCTGTGGGCCGTGCTGCCTTTTGTGAACGCCTTCAATTTTTTGAAATGCCCCATCGAGCGCCTGGTGGAGGACGGAGAAGGCATGAGCATCGGCCAGCTGTTCCGCACGCCGGTGTTCTGGCTGCTGGCTCTGCTTATGATCTGCTCCGGCGCCTCGGAGCTTTCCATGGCGCAGTGGGCGTCCGCTTTTACGGAATCCGCCCTGGGCGTTACCAAGACCCTGGGAGATCTGGCGGGTCCCTGTCTGTTTGCCGTGCTGATGGGCATTTCCCGCCTGTACTACGGAAAGAAGAGCGAAAAGCTCAACCTGCCCCGCGCCATGCTGGGCTGCGGCCTGCTGTGCGTATGCTGCTATCTGCTGGCTTCCCTTTCGTCTTCCCCCGTGCTGGGCCTGTTGGGCTGTGCCGTATGCGGTTTGTCCGTCGGGATCATGTGGCCGGGAACGCTCAGCATTTCAGCGCAGAAATGTCCCAAGGGCGGCACTGCCATGTTCGCGATGCTGGCATTGGGCGGCGACCTGGGCGGTTCCGTCGGGCCGGCCCTGGTCGGCGCGGTATCCGGAGCAGCGGGCGGCAGCCTGAAGGCGGGCCTGCTGGCCGGCATCGTGTTCCCGCTGACGCTGATCATCGGGCTGTGCATGCTCAAAAAAGCCGTCAGAAACTGACGGATTACGTTGAAGAAAGAAGAGCTGCGCAAAAAGCGCCCTGCCTTTGGCATATCCGTACTACGATCAAAACCGCTGTGTAAGCAGGCGGTATGCACCGTGCCTTCAGGGCATAATGCCGACATATATAAAAGACACGCTGAAAGGAATAACAACCGCAACATATTCTCCGGCCGCTGCTGAAGCGGCCTTAAATTTTTATTGAAGACAAAAAAAGCAGGAGAGACAATGGCCCAACATGACCCCGAAAACGAAGTACACACCGAGCGTACATCTCCTGCATCTATTATGTTACCGACAATAGTGAAACTGTCAAGGAACAGTTTGTCGATAATGGACGTTACCTCCGCCTGCAACCGGGAATACATGGAAGCAGCGGAGAACGGGAACGAAGCGAATGATTGGTGTTCAGAAAACAGATCAATGGCAGAACGAATGTGGTTACTGTAGTATCGGATAAACACCATTACCTCTTCGTTGAAACAATATACATAAACATAATAAAAGAAAGCCTATCCACGCCTCCAAGTGCTACATCATCAGATGGCTTCTCGAAAACGTCCGAAACGACTCGTGGTACGGCTTTCGATGATAGTAAATCAAAATCCGGCGGAAATGTCAAGGGAAAGTTATTTTCTGCAGGACGGCACTGCCGCCCGCGACCGGGAATACATGGAAGCAGCGGAAGCGGCGGGGTATGATACACTCCAGGACACAGAATTCGGCAAGGCGCTGAGACCCATTTTTAAGGACATAACGTAATGCTCTTTGAATACTGAAATCTCTTTTCTACCATCAACTCTGCTGTTTTTTTCTCATCCCTGGCGCACAAAAACCGCCGCGGGCTTTCGTCCGCGGCGGTGGGTTTTACCGGATGCTTCCCCTGGGGGGAAGTTCCTGATTACTTGGCCTTCCTGGCCTTGATGGCGGCCTGAGCGGCGCTCAGACGGGCGATCGGGACACGGAAGGGGCTGCAGGAAACGTAGGTCAGGCCGATCTCGTTGCAGAATTCGATGGAGGAAGGATCGCCGCCGTGCTCACCGCAGATACCGCAGGAGAGGTTCTTCTTTTCGTTGCGGCCGAGCTCCACAGCCATCTTCATCAGCTTGCCGACGCCGACGGTATCCAGGCGGGCAAACGGATCGGATTCGTAGATCTTGTTCTGGTAGTAGGAGGGCAGGAACTTGCCGGAGTCGTCGCGGCTGAAGCCCATGGTCATCTGCGTCAGGTCGTTGGTGCCGAAGCAGAAGAAATCGGCTTCCTTGGCGATCGCATCGGCGGTCAGGGCGGCGCGCGGCACTTCGATCATGGTACCGACCTCGTACTTGAGATCCACATCGGCATCCTTGATCAGGGCGTCGGCGGTCTCCACGACGATCTTCTTGACGAAGGTCAGTTCCTTGACGTCGCCAACCAGGGGGATCATGATCTCCGGAACGACCTTCCATTCGGCGTGACGGGCCTGCACGGCGAGCGCGGCCTTGATGACGGCGCTGGTCTGCATGACGGCGATCTCCGGATAGGTGATGGTCAGGCGGCAGCCGCGGTGACCCATCATGGGGTTGAACTCGTGCAGGCTGTTGATGACCTGCTTGATGTAGTCAACGCTCTTGCCCTGGGCCTTTGCCAGCGCTTCGATATCGGCCTCTTCGGTGGGCACGAACTCATGAAGCGGCGGATCCAGGAAGCGGATGGTGACGGGATAGCCGCCCAGCGCTTCGAACAGACCCTCAAAGTCCGCCTGCTGCATGGGCTCGATCTTGTCCAGCGCGGCTTTGCGTTCTTCCACAGTCTCGGCGCAGATCATCTCGCGGAAGGCGGGGATGCGGTCGGGGCCGAAGAACATATGCTCGGTGCGGCACAGGCCGATGCCCTGGGCGCCGAAGATGGCGGCCTGACGGGCGTCGTTGGGAGTATCGGCATTGGTGCGGACGCCCATGGTCTTATACTTGTCGGACAGGGCCATGATGCGGCCGAAGTAGCCGCTGTTGGGGTCGGCCGGAACGGTCGGGATCAGCTCGCCGTAGATGTTGCCGGTGCTGCCGTCCAGGGAGATCAGGTCGCCCTCGTGGAACACGCGGCCGGCCAGGGTGAAGCACTTGTTTTCTTCGTCCATGTGGATATCGCCGCAGCCGGAAACGCAGCAGGTGCCCATGCCGCGGGCCACAACGGCCGCGTGGCTGGTCTGGCCGCCGCGCACGGTCAGGATGCCCTGGCTGTACTTCATGCCTTCGATATCCTCGGGGCTGGTTTCCAGACGGACCAGAACGACCTTCTGTCCCTTCTTGCCGTGGGCCACAGCGTCCTCAGCGGTGAAGACGATGGAACCGGCGGCGGCTCCGGGGCTGGCCGCGATGCCCTTGCCGATGGGCTTGGCCTTATTGAGGGCGGCGGTGTCAAAGGTCGGGTGCAGGAGCATATCCAGGCTCTTGGCGTCGATCTGCATGAGGGCTTCCTCTTCGGTGATCATGCCCTCGTCGATCAGGTCGCAGGCGATCTTGATGGCGGCGGCGGCGGTGCGCTTGCCGCTGCGGCACTGCAGCATATAGAGCTTGCCGTTTTCCACGGTGAATTCCATATCCTGCATGTCGCGGTAGTGCTTTTCAAGCAGGTCGCAGACACGGACGAAATCCTTGTAGGCTTCGGGGAACTTTTCTTCCATCTGGGAGATGGGCATGGGCGTGCGGACGCCGGCGACGACGTCTTCGCCCTGGGCGTTGTTCAGGAATTCGCCCATCAGCTTCTTTTCACCGTTGGCGGGATTGCGCGTGAAGGCGACGCCGGTGCCGGAGTTGTCGTTCAGGTTGCCGAACACCATGGGCATGACGTTGACGGCGGTGCCCCAGGAATAGGGGATGTCGTGATCCATGCGGTAGATGTTGGCGCGCGGGTTGTCCCAGGAACGGAACACGGCGCGGATGGCTTCGTACAGCTGCACCTTGGGATCGGACGGGAAGTCCTCGCCCAGCTGGTTCTTGTATTCGGCCTTGAACTGACGGGCCAGCTCCTTGAGGTCGGCCGCGGTCAGTTCGACGTCAAACTTGATGCCCCTTTCGGCCTTCATCTTGTCGATCAGCTGCTCAAAGTATTTCTTGCCGACTTCCATGACGACGTCGGAGAACATCTGGATGAAGCGGCGGTAGCAGTCATATACAAAGCGCTCGAACTTGGGGTCCGGGTTGCCCTTGATCATGGCGTCTACCACGTCGTCGTTCAGGCCCAGGTTCAGGATGGTGTCCATCATGCCGGGCATGGAAGCGCGGGCGCCGGAACGGACGGAAACCAGCAGCGGGTTCTTCAGATCGCCGAACTTCTTGCCGTTGATCTTTTCCATGGTTTCGACGTTCTGCATGATCTCGGCCATGATTTCGTCGTTGATCTTGCGGCCGTCTTCATAATACTGGGTGCAGGCTTCGGTGGTGATGGTAAAGCCCTGGGGAACCGGCAGGCCAATGTTGGTCATTTCGGCCAGGTTCGCGCCCTTACCGCCCAGCAGTTCGCGCATCTGCGCGTTACCTTCGGTGAAAAGGTATACATACTTGTGCATCGGAAACTCCTCCTTATCGACTTGAAGTCAAACAGGGATTTTGAAAGAAGCATAAATACCTCTTTCAATCAATCTATTATACAATGAAGCGCGCGTGAATTCAAGGGTCAAATTCGAAATAATTGGCCAAAATTCAACCAAATAGCAAAAACGGAAAATTATCGCGGAACAGAGAAACCGGGCCCGGAATGAACCGGACCCGGCAGATTCCAGCCTGTTAAGGCTGAAAGTGATAAAATCAGGTGTTGGACTTGAACCAGTCGTAATTCTTGAGGTTCATGTTGAGGTGGCGGGGAAGGCCTTCCACCATCATGGGAGAATAATGGCCCTGGATCAGGGGACGGACGTAATCCAGGAATTCCTCGGTGACGTAGTTGCCGTCTTCGTTGATCCAGTTGCGCGGCACGACCTTTTCGCCGTTGGCGATGCGGTGCACGTCGTACACGCCGGTAGCGCTCTGATAGGGATCATCGGAAACACGGTCGATGACGACCATCACGCCGGAGGAACCTTCGTCGGCCGCCTTGACGGTGGCGCCGCCTACGTTGAAGGCTTCGTCCACGTCAATCTTGCTGGCCAGATGGGCGGCGGCGCGCTGCAGGGTGGAAAGTTCCACGGCGCGGGTCTTGCAGCCCAGCTCGTTATGCACGACCTCGGCCAGATAGGCCGCTGTGCCGGTCATCTGGATATGGCCGAAGGCGTCCTTCGTTGTGGAGCCGGCGGTGTATTCGCAGACATACTTGCCCTCGGCCGTCTTGATGCCCTCGGAAACGACGGCGACGACGACGTCCTTTTGTTCAAGCAGCTCGCGGACCTTCTGGACGAAGCCTTCGATGTCGAACACGACCTCGGGCAGATAGATCAGGTCGGGGCCTTCGCAGTCCTCGCTGCGGGAAAGCGCGGCGGAACCGGTGAGCCAGCCGGCGTTGCGGCCCATGATCTCGATGATGTTGACGTTCTTTTTCTTGTAGGAGAAGCCCATCGCATCGCGGATGATCTCCTTGGTGGAGGTGGCGATATACTTGGCCGCGCTGCCGAAGCCGGGCGTGTGGTCGGTAATGGCCAGGTCGTTGTCGATGGTCTTGGGGCAGCCGACGAATTTCTGCTTGGCGCCGGTCAGGAGAGAATAATCGAAGAGCTTGCGGATGGTGTCCATGGAGTCGTTGCCGCCGATGTAGATGAACACCTCGATGTCCAGCTGGTCCAGCAGCTGGAAGATGCGCTCGTAGACAGACTTGTCCTCATGGATCTCAGGCAGCTTGTAGCGGCAGGTGCCCAGGAAAGCGGAGGGCGTGCGCTTGAGCAGTTCCAGATCAAGCTCGTTCTTGATGTGATCGGACATATCGATGTACTGGCCATCCATGAAGCCCTGGATGCCGTAGCGCATGCCGTAAACCTTGGAATAGCCGCGCTCCATCGCCGTTTTGTACACGCCCGCGAGGCTGGAGTTGATGACCGCGGTCGGACCGCCGGACTGACCTACGAGAACATTGCCTTTCATACCTTTTGAAGCTCCTTTGTCAATGATTTGAAATACATAACTTTCAGATGATTCCCGCCGCTGCAGGGCCCGGAAAACTGCGCTGTAAAGGGCTTTTACAGGAGAGCGGCCCCCATGTCCGAAAGCAGGACAGAAAGCCCGAACGGACGCTGGGCGAAAATCCGATTTATTATATCACCAGATTACAGACATTTCAATGGGAAAAAGAAAAATCATCCGGATTTTTTTAAAGCCAAAATGTAACGGAATTGTTACAATTATTGTAACAAATGCTTTACATTTTATCTGAATTTACGCTATAATATAAAGGTGACTCCCTGTAAGGAAGGATGACGGTGCGCATGAATTCCAGAAGAAATCATTATTCCTCCATGCCGCTGATGCGTATGGATAAGCATAAAATGCCGGAGCCCAAAAGCTATTCGGAGCCGCCGGTCATAGAGGACGAAACGCTGGATAAGCCCCGCAGGTTCAGGCTGCTGGGGTTCGTGATGATCCTGCTTATGCCGGCGTTCATGATCGTCACGCTGATACTGAACCGGACGACGCTCAACTGGGTGTTTATCGGCGTGTGCCTGTTTTTCGTGATACTGATGTGGCTGCTCAGGGCGTTCACCCAGAGCGCCCGCGGGAAGCTGACGCTTTTATACTCCCTGGCCGCGCTGGCGGTGATGGCGGTGATCATCATCAACACGCCCGGCGCCGCCACCCAGCGCACGGTCAGCCGGGTGGACTCCAACATCATCTTTTCCCAGGACAACGTCCTGGATACCCCGTCGCTTACAGACATCCAGGAGCAGGCGGCAGCCGAACAGGAAACGGAGCCCACGCCGGAACCGGAAAGCACCGAGATACCCATTTCCGCCGCGCAGAGCAGGCTGGAGGAATTCATGACCTACTGGGCGCTGCAGGACAGGGAGAGTTTGCTTTCGCTCTGCTCTCCCGCCTGGGTGGATCAGCAGGAATACCCGGGGGCGGAGCTTTTCAACATCCTGGGCCTGGTCACGCCGACCAGCTACATGGTCGAAAAGGTCTACGGCAACAACACGGATAATTCAAGGCCCATCATGATCATCGCCAATATCAACAACACCGACGGGTCCAGCATGGCCAAGCGCTATCAGGTGATGATGGTGCGTTCCAACGACAACTGGTATGTAAACCCCGATTCGCTGAACAGCATAGGTACCGTCACCGAGGAAAACCAGACGTTCGAGCAGCACAGCGCGCTGTACGACAACATGACGCCCTCCCCCACGCCCTCGCCCACGGTCAACCCGGGCCTGCAGCTTTTCTATAACGCCGCCGGGCGGGGATCATATTATCACCTGGACCCCAACTGCGATTCGATCAAAGCCGAATGGCTGCCGCTGACCGCAAGCTTCACCTACGCGGAGCTGGACAACGCCACCTACAGGACGCTGAAGCCCTGCAAAAGATGCCACGCGCCGGAAAGGGAAAAGAGTGTATACTGATCATTACGGAAAGCTTTTCGACGCTCTTTCCCGGCTGGGGATAGTCTTTGAACTTACACGGCACGAAGCCGTCCGGAACATGGACGACTGCTACCGCGTGCAGACGATACCCGAAAACGCCGTGATGCCCAAGAACATCTTCCTGTGCAACCGGCAGCAGACCGCCTTTTACCTGTTTGTGTGTTCTCCCTTTGATGCATTCAGGACCGCCGTTTTTTCAAAAGCGCTGGGGGTGTCCAGGCTGTCGTTCGGGACTGCGGAGCGGCTTCAGGAGATGCTCGGGGTGGCGTCCGGCGCGGTCACTCCCCTGGCGCTGATGTTTGACGAAAAGAAAAACGTGCGGCTGATACTGGATCAGAAACTGCTTCAGTATGAGATATTCTGTTTTCACCCGCTGGTCAGCGACCAGACGGTCCGCATCAGGAAAGAGGACTTCCTGAACGTCTTTTTGCCGTACACGGGGCATGAGGCGGAATTTGTCCGCGTGACGGAGGAGTAAGCGCACGAATAAACCCATTTGGACAGGGACTGAAGATAAGCGCCCGGAAAACGGCGAAGGGAGCCGGCTTCCGGGCGCGTTCTTTATTTTCGCTGAGAAGGAAGGACGATCCGTTTATTTTTTTCCGTGATACAGCTTGTGGGACTGATAGCGGGGGTCGCAGGTCAGGTTTACGCCCAGGCGGCGGAAGGTATTGGCGTCGGCCGCGGAGAGCATGACCGTGGAATGGGCCTCGCAGCCCTTAAGGGCCGGCAGCGCGCCCAGCGCCCTGGCGGCGTTTTCGTCCGTCGCGGCGCTGACGGAAAGGGCGATCAGTATTTCATCGGAATGAAGCCGGGGATTGTGGTTGCCCAGGTAGCGGCATTTGAGCTCCTGCACGGGACCGATGACCGCCGGCGAGATCACGTGGCAGGTCTTTTCAATGCCTGCCAGGGCCTTGAGGGCGTTCAGCACCACGGCGGCGGAAGGGCCCATGAGGCTGGAGGTCTTGCCGGTCACGATCCGGCCGTCGGGCAGTTCCACCGCCAGGGCGGGGAGGCCCGTCGTTTCAAGCCTTGACCGGGCGGCGGCGATGACCGGGCGGTCGTCGTCGGTGATGTTGAGCTGCTGCATGAGCAGGCGGATCTTTTCAGCCTCGGCCTCGGAGGCGTGGCCTTCCAGAAAGGCGCAGCGGGCCTGATACCACCGGCGTATGATCTCCTGGCGGGCGGCCTGGCGGCATACCTCGTCGTCGCTGATGCAGTAGCCGACCATGTTGACTCCCATGTCCGTGGGAGACTGATAGGGGGAACTGCCCCAGACCCTTTCAAAAAGGGCGTTCAACACCGGGAAAATCTCGATGTCGCGGTTATAGTTGACCGTGGTGATGCCGTAGGCTTCCAGATGGAAGGGATCGATCATATTGACATCGGAAAGGTCCGCCGTGGCAGCCTCGTAGGCCACGTTGACGGGGTGCTTGAGCGGCAGGTTCCAGATGGGAAAGGTCTCGAACTTGGCGTAGCCGGCCTTGATGCCCCGGACGTTTTCCTGGTATACCTGGCTGAGGCACGTGGCCATCTTGCCGCTGCCGGGGCCGGGCGCCGTCACCAGCACCAGGGGACGGGTGGTTTTGATGTAATCGTTCTTGCCGAAGCCATCCTCCGAGACGATGAGGTTGACGTTGGTGGGATAGCCTTCGATGGGATAGTGGCGGTACACGGGAACGCCCTGGCTGGTGAGCCGGTCGGCAAAGATATCGGCGGCGCGCTGGCTGGCGTAGCGCGTCATGACCACGGAGCCCACGTACAGGCCGATGGAGCGGAAGGCGTCGATCAGGCGCAGCACGTCCAGGTCGTAGGTGATGCCCAGGTCTCCGCGCACCTTGCTTTTTTCGATATCGTTGGCGTTGATGACGACGATGATTTCCACCTTGTCGCTGAGCTTCTGGAACATGCGCACCTTGCTGTCCGGCAGGAAGCCGGGCAGGACGCGGGAGGCGTGGTTATCGTCAAAAAGCTTGCCGCCCAGCTCCAGATAGAGCTTGCCTCCGAAATGGCTGATCCTCTCCAGAATGTGCTCGGACTGCAGGCGGGTGTACTTTTCATGGTCAAAGCCTGTTTTCATCGGAACAAAACCTCCCTGCGCAATTCAGAAAAACGCGGTCTGCTTCATTTTCGGCGCCTTCTGTTCATCCGGTACAGAAGGTCCGTCACGTCCCCCTGGGCGATGGCGTCCAGCCATTCGTCGGGCAGACTGTCCCAGTCCACGCCCTCATGATCAGCGATCGAAAGGAACTCCTCCATTGTGCGCGCGTGAGAAAGGCGGTCCACCGTATCCTGAGATACGGCGGAAAAGGCGTCCTCCTCCGGTTCCCGGGGCGGTCTTTTTTTCCCTTCCATCAGGCGGCCCCCATGGAAAACAGCGGCATCAGGCCACCCACGCCTATCGCCTGCAGCACGATGGTCAGGACGCCGATGAAGCCCATGTACACGGCGAACCAGTAAAAGGAAATCCGGTTGACAAGGCGGAGCATCCAGCGCATGGTCAATAGACCTACCGCAAAGGATACGATCATGCCGGCCAGGAGCGGCAGCGCGAGCGAGCCCAGCATGGAAGCAGCCTGATCGTTGCGCATAAGGTCACGGCCTTCCATCAGGAGGCTTCCCAGCACCGCCGGGGCACTCATCATGAAGCTGAATTTGACCGCCATATAGCGCGGCAGGCCGGAGGCCACGCCGCCCAGGATGGACGAGCCGCTGCGGCTGATACCGGTCATCAGCCCCAGGCACTGGCAGCATCCCATGGACACAGCGTGCCTGTATTCCACGCGCGCGCTGCGCTGGTTGTGCTTGCCGTGGCCAAAGCGTTCGACCAGCACCATCAGGCAGGCGGTCACCAGGAAAAAGAGGCCTAAGAAGCCGCCGGCGTTGATCCGGTCGAAGGCGTCGCCCAGAATGAGCTTAAAAATGAGCGCGGGAACAGAGGCTATGATCAGCAGGAGCAGCGTCTTTGAATGAAAAAGGTTTTTGAGGATGTCCAGCCAGTCCTTCCACAGGACGATGATCACGGCCGCCAGCGTGCCTACGTGCATGAGCACGGTGACGGCGGTCATGACGGCCGGGTCAAACGTAATGCCGAAGGCCTGCTCGAACAGAAGCATATGGCCGCTGGATGAAATAGGCAGGAATTCCGCCACGCCCTGGATGATGCCCAGGATGATTGCCTGAAATATGGACATACGAAGGCCCCCGATCCGTCAGATTATTGGACGCGGGCCTTTTTCCCGGCCCGGTAATAGACAAGCCCCATCAGGAACAGCGTCAGGATGATCAGCGCATATACCACCCAGCGTATGTAGCTGGGCTCGTCCAGCGCGAACTCAAGGCCCACCATCGCCCCGATGCCGGCAAGGAGCAAAAGCGCGGGAAGCCAGCGCATGAAGCCTTTGGCGGGGTTTTTCAGGCACAGCATCAAGCCCAAAGCGAAGCAGACGACCGCGCACAGCACCTGTTCCAGCCGGACAAAGCCCAGGCGGATGCATTCCGCCCGCAGGCTTTCAAAGAGCATCTGGCCCAGGCACAGGTAAAAAAGGGCCTTATCCATGCCGTAGGAAGAAGGGCCGCCGCGGTGCTGGCGCAGAAGGCATACCGCGCACAGCAAAAGCGCGAACGCCGTTTCCCAGGCGAACACCGCCATATACCACGTGCTGGTGCCCCACAATACGAAGGGCCAGCACACGGGGAAAAACTGAAGCGCCGTGGTTTCAACCATTTCCCCCAGGCCGACCTGGTCCATCGTGAATTCGGCGGCGCGCAGGAAGGCTACAATAAGCAGCAGGGACGGGGCGAAATACGAAAGCGCCGTTTGGCCGTTTTCCTTCATGAGCCGGGCCGACAGATACACCGCCAGGCACACGCCCGTCATGGCGCCGAAAAAGGACCATTCCATCGGCGAGGAGACCGGGAAGCCGTGCCGGGAAAGATAGGTGGTCAGCGTCATGACCAGATAAAACAGTTTGCCGAACAAAAAAGCCAGCGCGGCGCCAAGGACCAGCGTAAGCGCCCCCAGAGTCAGGCGTTTTCTGCCCAGGGCCGACCACCTGAACACATAGAGCGCCACGGCCAGAAGGGCCCCTGCAGCGGCAAAAAGCGCCCAGGTCCCGTTGAATGCGTCAAACATTGCAGGTTCCTCCGGTCCGGGTGAGGGTCACTCGCTCTGCCCGTCCCAGGCGGAAGCGAAATAAATGATGTCGTAGAGGTTGCGGATATTGTCCAGTTCCGGCTCGTTGACCTTGCGGCCGTTAAGGACCATGATGGCGGAATCGCCGCCGTCCAGGTTGTAGGCGGTCTGCACGCCCTGGGCCGCCACCAGGGAGGTGAACTCGTCCAGGGTCATGCCGTGGCTGTTGGTGTTGCCGGTGGTGACGATGACCTTGTAGGTCAGGGTGTCCGACTGGCAGATGGCGATGCGCCGGCGAAGCTCGTCGGTGCGGATGCTGTAGTCGTATTCAACCGGCTGGGCCTTGCCGTTGATCACCAGGGCTGGGCCGAAGGAAATGGCGTTGATGATGCGGTTTCCGTCAAAAGCTGCGGGTATATCGCCCTTTTTAGCGTCCTGCACGATGTGGAAATCGCCGGCGGAATCGATCAGCAGGATGTCCCGCGTGCCGTTCAGGTCGTTTTTATAAAGCGCCCCCTGTCTCAACAGGTAGACGTTCTTCTGCATGACGTAATTGTCCCCCGTGAAGGCGAACACGGCGTTCACCAGCCCGGCCAGGTAGGTGGCCCTGATCTCGGCGGAGCTTTTGAAGGTGCCGCCGGCCGCTGCCGTGCGCAGCTGGGAAGCGTCCTTGATTTTGATCTCGGCCACCCAGTAGCCCATGTAGGCGTTGATATCATGCTTGGTGATATGGACGGATATGGTGGGATCCTCATAGCTTTCGAGGCCGCGGAAGCCGGCGGGATTGGGCTTTTTGCCGCCGGTATCGTCGATGGGCAGCAGAAAGTCCGCCTTGGGAGCGGCGCTCACGGTGTCCGGCACGGGGGTCGAAATATTCAGCTGGAAGGCCCGTGCGCCGGGCGAAAGCATAAGCGTGAGCAAAAGCAGGAGGGCAAGCGGCTTTTTATTCATGGGTCAGTCGGTATCCTTTCTTCCGGTGAAGGTGAAAACGGATTGCTCTGTATCCTCCGGGGCGGCGGTATCGGGCACCGGCAGGGAGGGAACGAAGGATTCAAAGGCTCCGTCCGCGTCCTGCGCGGGGGCGAAGCTTTCATCCGGCACAGGCATGGAGGGCTCCAGCGTCTTTCCCCCGCTGTACAGGAAGGTCATCTCGTTGACCTCGGGAGAAAATCGGAAGGGGATGTAATAGCCCTCGTCGAACATCTTGTTGATGATGTCGTAGCGTTCGTGCTCACGCCAGCCGCCGAGGGTCGAATAGCTGGTGAAGTCCACATGACAGCCCTTGAGGGTGCTTTTGAGCTTGGATACGATGTTGTTGGGAACAGGGTCGCTGTCGGTGTAGTTGTTGCTGTTGTAGATCCAGAGCCGCTCCAGCTTGGTCAATCCCAGCAGGGCGTCGTAATTCTGGATGCGGTTGAAGCAGATGTTGAGGTCGCGAAGCTCGGTCAGCCCGGCCAGGGCCGAAATGTCTCTGATGTCGTTTTTAAATAGCTCCAGATATTCGAGATGATGGAGTTCCCGGAGCGGCGTGATATCCCGGAGGTTGATGTTGCAGGCGAGGATCAGCACGCGCAGCTGAGGTAAATAATGAAGAAAACTGATATCTTCGACCAGGTTGTGCCCGATGTCCAGCGCCAGGAGCCTGGTGCAGTAGCGGAGGATGGAAAAATCGGCGCTGCGGTGGGGATCGGATTTGTTGTTGTGCAGGGTGGAAAAGGCGGTCTGGTCGGTCCTGATGGTGTGCTCGGCCATACGCATCGTCCAGCCGAACTCGATATCGGGGAATTCCGCCTTGATCTCGTTGATCTTCGTGCGGTAGACCTCGGTGGCGAACATATCCACCTTTTTAAGATTGGGGAATTTGTGCAGGAAATTATAGAACTGGTTCCACTGCCCGACGCGCTGGGAGCCCATATCGATGTATTCGGCGTTCGTGAGGCAGGTCACGTTCCCGTAAGTCGCCCGGGACGGCTCGGCCGCCTGGCAGCAGGCCGGCAGCAGCGCCACAAGCAGCAGTAAAAGCAAGAACCAATGCTTCCGCATGACGGCAACTCCTTTCATACATTTGGCGATTATAGCATAAAAGCCTGAAAAACACAACCGAGCAGTCCAACAGTTTCATAAAGAAGTTACAATTGAAGAAGTTTTTTACAAATAAGGCCGCGGCGGGCGCGGAGGGATGGGAACGCTTCTGTTTCCCTGACCGGAAATATCTTTCCCGGATTTTCCATGTCAAAATCCGTTCCATTCCTTCCATTGTCAAATCAGTAGTCCTGGCTTATATTATATGAAGCGCCGTATGTCTTTTGTCATACAGTGATTTTCGGGCAAAACGACAGCGGGGAATATCATAACAATCATTCCGGCCGAAACGGCCAGGAAAGAACAAGGAGTGATGGATATGCTGCGCAAAAAGCGCTGTGTCGCCATGCTGTTGGCAGGCGGACAGGGCAGCCGTCTGGGCATTCTGACCAGCCATATGGCCAAGCCCGCTGTCCCCTTTGGCGGCAAGTACCGGATTATCGACTTCCCCCTGAGCAACTGCGCCAACAGCGGGATCGACGTGGTGGGCGTGCTGACCCAGTACCGTCCGCTGGAGCTCAACGCCTACATCGGCTCCGGCGCTCCGTGGGACCTGGACCTGAGCAGCGGCGGCGTTTTTGTGCTGCCCCCCTATCAGACCGGCGCCTCGGGCACCTGGTACAAGGGAACCGCCAACGCCATCTACCAGAACCTGGCGTTCATCGAGCAGTATAATCCGGACTATGTGCTGATCCTGTCCGGCGACCACATCTACAAGATGGACTACGCCGCCATGATCAAGCATCATCAGCGCCACGAGGCGGATGCCACCATCGCCGTCCGTCAGGTGCCGTGGGAAGAGGCCAGCCGCTTCGGCATCATGAACACCGACGCGGACGACAATATCATCGAATTCGAGGAAAAGCCCAAGCAGCCCAAGTCCAACAACGCCAGCATGGGCGTGTACGTATTCAGCTGGGACAAGCTGCGCCAGTACCTGATCGACGACGAGGCCGACCCGAAATCCTCCAACGACTTTGGCAAGAACATTATCCCCAAGATGCTGGCCGACAGCTGCAGGCTGACCGCCTACACGTTCTCCGGCTACTGGAAGGATGTCGGCACCATCGCCAGCCTCTGGGAGGCCAACATGGACCTGCTTTCCGACCGGCCCGAGATCGACCTGCACGACAAGCAATGGCGCATCTACGCCCGCAACGAAGGCTATCTGCCGCAGTACATCGCGCCCGGCGCGGAGCTGAGCCGCTGCCTCATCACCGAGGGCTGCGTCATTGAGGGCAGCGTGACCCACAGCATCATCTCGACCGGCGCCGTCGTCGAAAAGGGCGCGCAGGTCATCGACAGCGTGCTGATGCCCGGCGCGCACATCGGCCCCGGGGCCCGCGTGGTCCGCTCCATCATCGCTGAAGGCGCCAAGATCGGTGCCGGCGCGCACATCGGCCAGGCCGAGGGCGACATCGCCGTCGTGGGCATCAACGTAAAAGTTGCCGCTGAATCCAGCGTGCCCGCCGGCGCGCAGTACGAGCCCTGACGCGGCTGATTAAAGAAAGGAGGAAAATGCCATGAGTGATATTATGGGCCTTATCTATACAGGCGAAGCGGATACCAGGCTGCGCGAGCTGACCACTCACCGCGCCATCGCCGCCGTCCCCATGCTTTCCCGCTACAGGCTGATCGACTTCCCGGTCTCCAGCATGGTCAACAGCGGCATCCGCAGCATCGGCATCATCATGCAGCGCAACTACCGCAGCTTGCTGGACCATCTGGGCTCCGGCAAGGAGTGGGACCTGCACGGCAAGCGTTCCGGCCTTACCATCCTGCCGCCTTTCCTGACCAAGGACAGCGTGGGCGTATACGAAGGCTTCCTGGACGCGCTGCGCAGCAATCTGCCCTACCTGCGCTCCTGCACCGAAAAATATATCGTGCTGACCAACAGCTTCATGCTCTACCAGGCCGATTTTGACGACATGGTGGAGGAGCACGAAAAATCCGGCGCTGACATTACCCTGATGTACACCAAGGAAAAGGGCGTCCGGCGCTCCGGCCAGGGCAAGTACTGCGAGGTGCAGCCCAACGGCCAGGTCACGCAGATCGAAGTGGACCCGATGATCTCCCGATTTGAAAACACCATGATGGAGGTCTTCTGCCTGCGCAGGGAGCTGCTGATCTCCCTGATCGACCTGTCCACCAGCCGCGGCCATTATCATTTCACCCGTCAGCTGCTGCAGGCCGGCGTAAACGACGGCAGTCTCAAGGTGAACGGCTATGAGTGCAAGAGCCGCGTGTGGGCCATCGATTCCGTGGAAGCGTATTATCAGTGCAACATGGATCTGCTGGACAGCGCGAACCGCGCCTCCATTTTCCCCGAGGACAAGCCGGTTCTGACCAAGCTGCGCGACGAAATGCCCACCCGCTATCTCCCCGGCGCGAAGGTTTCCAACAGCCTGATCGCGGACGGCTGCGTGATAGAGGGCACGGTGGAAAACTGCGTGCTGTTCCGCAGCGTGCGGGTAGGCAAGGACGCTTCCATCCGCAACTGCATCGTCATGCAGGACGGCCGCATCGGCTCCCTGGCCGAGGTCAGCTTCTGCATCATGGACAAGCAGTCCGCGGTGCTTGAGTCCACCCGGCTGATCGGCGCGGCCAACTACCCGGTGATGATAACCAAAAACCGCACGGTCTGACAAACGTTTTTTGCCGGCGGCCTGTCCTTTGAGGCAGGCCGCTTTAAAATGCCGGAAAGTGGCAGAAATGTGTAACCCCTGTTCCCGGGGCGGTGCGGAGGCTTGTCATCCCAGGGGTTTGCGGCTATAATATACGAAACGGCCAAAAGGCCGATCCGGATGATCCCGCCATCCGCATTTAAAACGTGCAAGAGGTTGATACCATGGTGAAGGACAGGCTGACCGCGGCCAAATTACGGAATCATATCGCTTACGACCTGTGGAAATACGTGCTGCTGGTGGTCGGCGTCTGGTTCGGCGTGGATCTGCTTTTCGCGCAGACGGCGTACCGTTCCCCGCAGGACAAGCGGGTGGACGTATGCATCATGAGCGCCACGGTGACGGACGAGCTGATGAACTCGTTCTTTGAGCCGCTGTGGCAAAGCGCGGTGCCCGAGATGGAGCTGGTGGAGGGAAGCATCCTCTTTCCCATCAGCGAAAACGATCCGTATTCCGGCATGGCGCTGATGACGAGGATGGCCGCCGGGGACGGCGACATCTACCTGCTGCCGGCGGATCAGTTCAAGGCGCTTGCGACCCAGGGATGGTTCATTCCGCTGGATGATCTTGTAGAAAACGGAACGATAAACGCTGAAGGCGTCGCTCTGGATTCCTGCCGGCTCACGGTGGTGGACGAGGAGACCAAACAGGCTTACACCCATCTGTACGGCATCCCGACCGATTCGCTGTTCGGACTGATGGACGGCCTTCAATACGACAACCGTGGCGGCGTGATGTGCGTTGCCACCAACAGCATGAACGAGGAAAACGCCGTCCGTTTCTTCAACGCCCTGCTGCAGGCCGGGCGCGGGGAGATGCCGGAGTGGCTGAAAGAAGCCCGGCAGGAGGAAGCGCCGGAGGCCCAGCCCACGCAGGCGCCTGAAAGCGCTTCCGGGGAGGCGGCCAATTGAACACTTATTCTCCGATAGGAATGCTGGACAGCGGCGCGGGCGGGCTGAGCGTCCTCAGGGAAGCGGTTTCCCTGCTGCCCCATGAAAGCTTCCTTTTTTACGGCGACCAGGGAAACGCCCCGTACGGAACCAAATCAAAACAGGAGGTGCTGGCGCTGGTGCGCAGGGCCGTCGGGAGACTGATGGACGCGGATGTAAAGGCCATCGTGCTGGCCTGCAACACGGCGACCGCCGAAGCGGCGCTGGAGCTCAGGCAGGAGCTTTCCCTGCCCGTCATCGGGATGGAGCCCGCCTTAAAGCCCGCCTCAATGTGCTATCACGGCGGGACGATCCTGGTGCTGGCCACGCCGGGCACCCTTTCAAGCGCCAAGTACGCCGCCCTTTCCTCCCACTGGGGCGAGCACGCCGTGTCCGTCCCCTGCCCGGGGCTGATGGAGTTCGTGGAAAGAGGGGAGCTTGATTCCCCCGCGCTTTCTGCTTATCTGGAGAGGCTTTTGGCGCCCTACCGGTCAGAACAGGTGGACGCGGCGGTGCTGGGCTGCACGCACTACGTATTTTTAAAGCGTCAGATCAGCCGCTTCTTTCCGCAGGGCACGCCGGTGCTGGACGGGAACGCCGGCACCGTCCGCCAGCTTAAAAGGGTGCTGGGCGAACGGGGGCTTCTGAACCCCGGCCCTGAAAAGGGTAAAGTCCTGATCGAATCCAGCGGAAACGCGGAAAATTTGCGCGTTCTGGAAAAACTTTTCCGGCAAAACCTTGCAATGCAATAGATTATTTGGTAAAATGTTCATTGATTGTGGAGTTTTCATGTTCTATGTATCCGCATCCGTCAGATAATACAAAACTTTAGGGGGATGATTTCAATGGCTGAATTATTGACGAAGGACATCCGGAACATCGCGCTGCTCGGTCACGGCAGTGAAGGCAAGACCACCCTGACCGAAGCCATGCTGCTGGCCGCCGGTCTGATCGACCGCCAGGGCAAAGTGGAAGACGGTTCCACCGTTTCCGACTATGACCCGGAAGAAATCAAGCGGCACATCTCCATCAGCGCGTCCGTTGAGCCGCTGACCTGGAAAAACACCAAGATCAACGTCATCGACGTACCGGGTTACTTCGATTTCATCGGTGAAGCCATCGCCGCGCTGCGCGTGGTTGAGACCGCAGGCATCGTCGTAGGCGCCGTGAGCGGCGTGACGGTCGGCGCGGAAAAAGCGTGGGACTACGCCGGCAAAACGCCCAACGTATGCCGTATGTTCATCGTCAACCAGATGGACCGCGAGAACGCCGATTACCACAAAGTGCTGAACGCGCTTCGCGACAAATTCGGCACCTCCGTCGTTCCCCTCGTGCTGCCCATCGGCAGCGGCGCTTCCTTTAAGGGCGTCGTGAATATTCTGGACAACAAAGCTTATCAGGGCGCCGGAAAGACCTGGAAGGAAGCCCCCATCCCCGGCGATATGTCCGGCGAACTGGAAGAAGCCATGGCGGAGCTGACCGAAGCCGCCGCCAGCGCGGACGACGACCTGATGATGAAATACCTGGAAGGCGAAGAGCTGACGCACGACGAAATCGTCTCCGGCTTCCAGGCCGGCCTCAAGGACGGCTCCATCGTGCCCGTAGTGCCCGTGTCCGCCCTGACCGGCATCGGCATCGGCACGCTGCTCAATACCATTCTCAGCATGCATTCCCCGCAGCACGTGGTCAACGCCGGCGTCAACCCCAAGGACGACAGCGAGGCCAAGCGCGAGACCAAGGCCGACGCTCCCTTCTCCGCCTTCGTGTTCAAGACCATCGCGGACCCCTTTGTGGGCAAGCTGTCCCTGGTGCGCGTCTGCTCCGGCACGCTGACCTCCTCCACCCCCCTGTACAACGCCAACGCCGAAAAGGCCGAAAAGGCCGCCGGCATCTACTTCCTGCGCGGCAAGAAGCAGCAGGGCGCGGATAAGGTCATCGCGGGCGACATCGCCGCGCTGAGCAAGCTGTCCGTCACCGCCTCCGGCGATACCCTGTGCGATCAAAACAACCCCATCAAATATCCCGCTATCGATTACCCGGTGCCCTGCCTGTCCAAGGCCGTCACCTCCGCCAAGCAGGGCGAAGAAGACAAGGTCTTCACCGGCCTGGCCCGCCTGATGGAAGAAGATCCCTCCATCAAGATCGAAAAGAACGCCGAAACCACCGAGACCCTGCTGTCCGGCCAGGGCGAACTGCATCTGGACGTCATCAAGAACAAGCTGGCCTCCAAGTTCGGCGCCACCGCCGTGCTGGCCGACCCGCGGATCCCCTATCGTGAAACCATCCGCAAGACTGTCTCCGTCCAGGGCCGCCACAAGAAGCAGACCGGCGGCCACGGCCAGTTCGGCGACGTGTGGATCGAGTTCTCCCCCATCGGCGATACCAATATCCAGTTCGAGTTCGAAGATGCCGTGGTCGGCGGCGCCGTACCGCGCAACTTCATCCCCTCCGTCGAAAAGGGCCTGCGCGAGAACATCGTAAAGGGCGTTCTGGCCGGTTATCCGATGGTTGGCCTGCACGCCAAGCTCTATGACGGCAGCTATCACCCGGTAGACTCCTCTGAAATGGCATTCAAGACCGCTGCCCGCATCGCCTACAAGAAGGGCTGCATGGACGCTTCTCCCGTGCTGCTGGAGCCCATTCTCCACGTGGAAGTGTTCGTGCCCGACGAATACATGGGCGACATCATGGGCGACATGAACAAGCGCCGCGGCCGTATCATGGGCATGGACCAGGTGGACGGCATGCAGCGTGTCACCGCCGAGGTGCCCATGGGCGAAATGTTCAAATACGCCACCGACCTGCGTTCCATGACCCAGGCCCGCGGCTATTTCACTCAGCGCTTTGAGCGTTACGAGGAAATGCCCTCCGACGCCGCCAAGAAGATCATCGAAAGCGCCGTCAAGGACGAGGACGAGGACGAATAATCCCTTTCACGCCATCACGACCGCCGCGGCTCCCCGCGGCGGTCTTTTAGCGGAGGTATCCCGATGGAACTGAAGGCCATTAAGGATAACAGGCTCGCGGGCAATACGAACACCGGCTTTCTTAAAACGGTCGCCATCTTTTTCATGATTATCGACCATACGGCGGTGGTCTTTTTCCCCAGAGTGCTGGAGCTGAGGCTGCTGGGGCGGATCGCCTTTCCGCTGTTCGCGTGGTGCGGCGTTGTAGGCAGCGTGTATACGCGCAACCATATAAGATACATGCTGCGGCTGTTCGTTTTCATGGCGGTATCCCAGCCGTTCTATGCGCTCGCCCTCTCCCATAACTGGTATGAGATGAACATATTTGCCACCCTCCTGACCGGGCAGCTCGCCCTTTTCGGCATCAGGAAGAAATGGCACGGCAGCCAGTACTGGGCCCCGGTACTGTGCATACTGCTGGGGTGCCTTTTCAAAATGGATTACGGGTGGAAGGGCGTGCTGGTCATCATCCTGCTGTATATGGCGAAGGAAACGCGCAGCGGCCTGGCGGCGGCGATGATCGCCTACTGCCTGTTCTGGGGCGAGAACACCAGTCTGATGAATACCATCTGCGGCGTGAGCCTTTTGCCGCTCAAGACCATGCTGCCTTACGGCAGCTCCCTGTATACCACAGCGCTCCGGCTGGAAAACTTCGCCGTGCTCAGCCTGCCGTTCATGCTGCTGCCCATCGGCTGGAAAAGCAAATTGCCGCGCTGGATCAGCTACTCCGCCTATCCCGCGCACCTGGGGCTATTGTACGCGCTGAAGCTGATACTGAAATAAACGGAATAAATACGATCGCCTGCCGGGTCATGCGCCCGGCAGGCGTTAAACATTGTCAGTATTTCGCAGGCGGACAGCCGATGTCAATTATATGTTGGAAGCCGTCAGTGGCTGAGCGGAAATGACATCCGCTTTGCGGATCTCCCAGAAGGTTGCCTGGATGAATTTGCCTCTCGTCAGTTCGGGCGTATCCACCCTGTCGGTCAGAAAAACGCGGTCCCACGAGCGCACGGTTTCCTCCCTCAGGGCCTGGTCGGACAGGCTTTGCAGCCGTTCCTCGAGCACCGAGTATTCCTCATCCGTCCTGACGTCCGGCACGTAGCTGTTCAGCATCACCAGCTGCCAGGCGTCAAAATCGGTGAGCAGCAGCCTTTCCGGCTGGATGTCGAGCGTCAGGAGGACCTTGTCCTCCGTTCTGCGCAGAAAGGCGGCGCTTTCCGTATCGGGCGCCCTTCTTTCAAAGGCCCACGTATGCCAGGCCCAGACCGGGTACTCGACCCCTTCGGGCGGAGGGCCGATCTTTTCCGTCATTTTCTGAGCGAGCCATTGGTACGCCGGACGCAGGTCGTTTTCCTTGGTCAGGTTCCAGCTTTTTTCCCTGCTGCAGCGGTAAAAGCCGGTGGTATCCAGCTGTGTGAGGGCGCTCAGGGGCTGTGTCGTCCATATGATCACCGCAGGATCACCCCCGTCTGCGTTAGGGTTTTTGCGCGTATTTTTCGATATATTCCTCCAGGCACAGGTTCTCGTCCCGCATGATGCGGGCGTGCTCTACGCCCACATAGCGGTAGTGCCAGGCCTCCGCGACGAACCCGGTGATCTCGGTCTTATCCTCCGGATAGCGGAGGATGAAGCCATAGTCCCAGCAGTTTTCAAGCAGCCATTTATGCTGTTTGGTGCCGGCAAACGCCACGCCGGGCACGGTAATATCAAAGCAGGTGCCCAGGTGATGCTCGCTGAAGCCGGGTACGGCCACTGTCTGCCGGGCGGCGCTTTCCGCGCGCTTTCGGCTCATGCCGTTTTTCATGTTGGTATTGATCCGGTTGTTCATCAGGCGCTGCTGATCGGACACGGTCCGGTTGGCGGCGCTTATCTGCCACTTGCCGATCCCCTGCGCTTTGGCCGCCCGGAGCATCGTCATCAGCGCGTCCACCGCTTCCCGTTCAGCCAGTGTATTGCTGTATTTCATTTTGACCACGGACTTGTCGCAGTAGGTGTTCATGACCACAAGGTCGTAATATACATAATCTTCGGCAAAGGGATGTTCCAGGTTGACCAGCAGGGGGAAGCCGTCCTCCGTCACATAGGGTTTTAACTCCTCTTCCCCCGGAAGGCGGGGAACCGAGGTGTCCTGATACAGCTTTTCAAGCGTTTTGTCCCCGGCCGCTCCATCCATCTCGAGGCCGTTGCGGCTTTGGAACAGCAGCACCGCCAGATAGGTGGCGTTTCCGTATACGCCGTCCGCCGTGCCCGACTCATAGCCAAGCTCCGTCAGCCGCTCCTGCAGCCTGCGCACCTCGCTCCCGCGGGAGCCCTTATTGAGCGCGGCCGCCCCAAAAGCCTGAAAAGTGAATAATACTATGATCAGCGCCGCCAGCGCGGCGGCGGCCCATCTGTGTTCGCGCAGCATGCAGTATAACCTCCGCTGTTATCCTCAGTGACCCTGTTAATATAATCCTTTTTAAGCGAAACTGTCAATCAGAGTATTGCGGTTTTAACATTTTTTGGGTATAATTCAGTTGACGGTCCCACAAAAGGGAAACAATGATGAAAGTGTTTTATCAACAACCAAAGGAAGGATGATCCCCCATGATTTCCTGGAAAAACCTCGATACGATGAAAAGCTATCAGCAGCTGCTCGAAGCAGGCAAAGTCTGCCTGCGGGACGCCATGCAGGGCGAAAACGGCAAGAACAGGGTGGAAAAATATGCCGTGCCCATGGCGGCGGGGCTTTGCTACCATTACGCGGCCAAGGCCGTGGACGACGAGACCCTGAAGGCGCTGGCCGCGCTGGCCGAAGAAGCGCAGCTTACCGAAAAGTATCAGGCCCTGTACGAGGGCGAGGTCATCAACACCGGCGAAAAACGCCTGGTGCTCCATCAGCTGACCCGCGGGCAGCTGGGCAAAACCGTTATGGCGGACGGGGTGGACAAGCGTGCTTTCTATACACGCGAGCAGCAGAAAGCGGCCGAATTTGCCGGCAAAGTGCACGCGGGCGAGATCGCCAACGCCGCGGGTGAAAAGTTCACCACCGTGGTGCAGATCGGCATCGGCGGCAGCGACCTGGGCCCCCGCGCGATGTATCTGGCGCTGGAAAACTGGGCAAAAAAGAACGGCTGCTTCCGTATGGAAGCCCGCTTCATCAGCAACGTGGACCCGGACGACGCCGCCTCCGTGCTGAACGGCATCGATCTCCCCCACGCGCTGTTCATCCTGGTATCCAAGTCCGGAACGACACTGGAAACCCTGACCAACGAATCCTTCGTCAAAAACGCGCTCAAGAACGCTGGCCTCGACCCCGCCAAACATATGATCGCCGTCACCAGCGAGACTTCTCCGCTGGCGCACAGCAGCGATTATCTGGCCGCCTTCTTCATGGACGACTATATCGGCGGCCGCTACTCCTCCACCTCCTGCGTGGGCGGGGCGGTGCTGTCCCTGGCGTTCGGGGCGGATGTATTCGCGCGGTTCCTGAACGGTGCCGCTGAAGAAGATAAGCTGGCCGCGCAGTCTGATCCGCTTAAGAACCCGGACATGCTGGACGCGCTGATCGGAGTGTACGAGAGGAACGTTTTGGGCTGGCCGGCCACCGCGGTGCTGCCCTATTCCCAGGCGCTGAGCCGCTTCCCGGCCCACCTGCAGCAGCTGGATATGGAATCCAACGGCAAGTCCGTCAACCGCTTCGGCGAAAAGGTGGACTATGTGACCGGCCCGGTCATTTTCGGCGAGCCCGGCACCAACGGGCAGCATTCCTTCTATCAGCTGCTGCACCAGGGCACCGACATCGTTCCGCTGCAGTTTGTGGGCTTTAAGCAAAGCCAGCTGGGAGAGGACGTAGATATCCAGGGCTCCACCAGCCAGGAAAAGCTGTGCGCCAACGTCGCCGCGCAGATCATGGCCTTTGCCTGCGGCAAGGACGACGATAACCCCAACAAGGCCTTCGCCGGAGGAAGGCCGTCCAGCATCATCATCGGTTCCCAGCTCACCCCGGAGGCGCTGGGCGCACTGCTGGCCCACTTTGAGAACAAGGTCATGTTCCAGGGCTTTTTGTGGAACGTCAACAGCTTCGACCAGGAAGGCGTCCAGCTGGGCAAGGTGCTGGCCAAGAAGGTGCTGGCCCATCAGACGGACGGCGCCCTCAAGGCTTTCAGCGACCTGCTGGGCATCTGACGAGCTGACGATTGTTCGAGCAGAAAGATACCCCCGAAAGATAACCTCTTCATAATGAAGCCCCCGCGGCCGGCGCGATGAGCGCTAAGCCGCGGGGGTTTTTGGTGCTTTGGATGAACGGAATCAGAACAGCCCGGTGATGCGGCCGTCGTCGTCCACATCGATATTTTCGGCGGCCGGCTTTTTGGGAAGACCCGGCATCGTCATGATGTCGCCGGTCAGCGCCACGATGAAGCCCGCGCCGGCCGACACCCGGACATTGCGGATGGTGACGGTGAAGCCCTCCGGCGCGCCCGGTTTGGCCGGGTCGTCCGAAAAGCTGTACTGCGTCTTCGCCATGCAGACCGGGAGCCCGGCATAGCCCAGCTGCGTCAGCTGTTCCATCTGCGCGCGGGCGGCGGGCAGTATCGCCACATCCTTGCCGCCGTAGACGCGCTGAACGATGGCGGTTATCTTGTCCTCGATGCTCCCGTCGAGGGAATAGCTGAAGGTGAAATCGCCTTTTTCTTCTTCGCACAGGCGAACCACCTCGCGGGCCAGGGCTTCGCCGCCCCTGCCGCCGTCCGCCCATACGGTGGAAAGCACCGTGTTGACGCCCAGTTTGCGGCATTCCTCCATCACGCAGGCGATCTCCCGGTCGGTGTCGGTGGGGAAACGGTTGAGCGCCACCACGCAGGGCAGACGGTACACGTTTTTGATGTTGGACACATGCCTAAGCAGGTTGGGCAGGCCTTTTTTGAGCGCCTCGGTGTTTTCTTCGGAAAGCGCCTTTTTATCCTGCCCGCCGTGCATCTTGAGGGCGCGGACCGTGGCCACGACGACCACGGCATCCGGCGTAAAGTCCGCCATGCGGCACTTGATGTCCAGGAATTTTTCGGCCCCCAGGTCAGCGCCGAAGCCCGCTTCGGTAACCGCGTAATCTCCCAGCGCCAGGGCCATGCGGGTCGCCATCACGGAATTGCAGCCGTGGGCGATATTGGCGAACGGACCGCCGTGCACGAAGGCCGGCGTACCTTCCAGGGTCTGCACGAGATTGGGCTTCAGGGCGTCCTTGAGCAGGGCGGCCATGGCGCCCACGGCTTTCAGGTCTTTGGCGGTGACGGGTTTTCCGTCATAGGTGTACCCTACGATGATGCGGCCGAGGCGCTCCTTGAGATCATTGATGGAATCCGCCAGGCAGAAAACCGCCATGATCTCGCTTGCCACGGTGATGTCGAAGCCGTCCTCCCGGGGCGTGCCGTTGACCCGGCCGCCCAGGCCGTCCACCACAAACCGCAGCTGACGGTCATTCATGTCCACGCAGCGCTTCCAGGTGATCTTCCGGGGGTCGATCCCCAGGGGGTTTCCCTGCTGGATATGATTGTCAAGCAGGGCTGCCAGCAGGTTGTTGGCCGCGCCGATGGCATGAAAATCCCCGGTGAAATGAAGGTTGATATCCTCCATGGGAACCACCTGGGCATAGCCGCCGCCGGCGGCGCCGCCCTTGATGCCGAACACCGGGCCCAGGGAAGGCTCCCGCAGGGCGACGACGGCTTTCTTTCCGATCCGGCGCAGGCCGTCGGACAGCCCGACGGTGGTGGTGGTTTTGCCCTCCCCGGCGGGAGTGGGGGTTATAGCGGTCACCAGCACCAGCTTGCCGGGGGTGTGCGAGGTCTCTTTGAGCAGGGCCGGGTCCACCTTGGCCTTATAGCGGCCGTAATGCTCGAGGTATTTTTCGTCGATTCCGGCCGCGGCGGCGATTTCTCCGATCGGCCTCATGGAACATGCCTGGGCGATTTCGATATCCGTTTTCTGTGTCATGAATGGTCCTCCGTATCGTCAGCGGAAATAGCGAACCGCCGCTTCAAACATCCTGATTTCATATGCTCCGGGAACGTTCAGGTAAAGCCCCCGGCCCACCCGTTCGCTGTGGCCCATTTTGCCGAACACGCGGCCGTCGGGAGAGGTGATGCCCTCCACAGCCATCATGGAATTGTTCGGGTTGAAGCGCACGTCGCAGGTGGCGTGACCGTCCAGGTCCACATACTGGGTGGCGATCTGGCCGTTGTCGATCAGGCTCTGGATAACGGACGCCGGGGCGTAGAAGCGGCCTTCGCCGTGGGAAATGGGAACACAGAAGATGTCCCCCACCTGAGTCAGGCTGAGCCAGGGCGATTTGTTGGACGCGATGCGGGTGTGCACGATGCGGGACTGATGGCGGCCGATGGTGTTGAAGGTCAAAGTCGGGCATTCGGCGTCGGTATCCACGATCCTTCCGAAGGGAACCAGGCCCAGCTTGATCAGCGCCTGGAAGCCGTTGCAGATGCCGCAGATCAGGCCGTCCCTGCGGTTCAGCAGGCGCTCGACGCTTTCCCGGGCTTCGGGATTGCGCAGGAAGGCGGTGATGAATTTGCCGGAGCCGTCCGGCTCGTCGCCGCCGGAAAAGCCGCCCGGGATAAAGAGCATCTGGGACGAATTGAGCTGTTCGGCAAAGGCATGGACGCTTCGGCTGATGCCGTCGGCGGTGAGGTTGTTGATCACCAGTACCTGGGCTTCGGCCCCGGCGGCCCTGACAGCGCGGGCGCTGTCATATTCACAGTTGGTGCCCGGAAAAACGGGGATCAGCACCTTAGGCGAAGAAACGCGCACAGCGGGCTTTGGCCAACTTTGAGACGGGAAGGAAAGATCCTTAAGACCCGACTGCTTCTGCGGGATATTGCAGGCGAAAACATCCTCGAGTCTGTTTTCGTAGTCGGCGTTCAGGTCGGTCAGCCGGATCTCTTCGGCGGAAAGCTTCAGCGTCTGTTCCTCCGTGGTATGGCCCAGACGGAGGCCATCGGGGATGTCCTCCGTGAGCTCCAGGATGAAGCTGCCGCGGGAAGCGCCGAATATCGTCTGCAGGGATACTTTGTCGTCAAAGGCAAAGCCGATCCCGTTGCCGAAGGCCATCTTCATGACGGCTTCCCCCGCGCCGCCCATGCCGGGCGTATAGCAGGCGACGGCCTTTCCGCTGCGGAGAAGATCAGTCACCCGGGCAAACAGCTGTTTGAGGCTTTCGGCCTCAGGCAGGCCGTTTTTATCTGAATCAGCCTTCAGCAGGCGCACAGGATGGCCAGGCTTTTTGAATTCGGGCGATAAGATATGGCCCGTCCGTCCCGTGGTCACGGCAAAAGATACCAGAGTCGGCGGAACGTCCAGGTTTTCAAAGGACCCGCTCATGGAATCCTTGCCGCCGATGGCGGCGACGCCCAGGCCCATCTGCGCTTCAAACGCGCCCAGCAGGGCGCTGAGCGGCTGGCCCCAGCGTTCAGGATCGCTGCCGGGCTTCGCAAAGTATTCCTGGAAGGTCAGATAAACGTCGTTAAAGTCAGCGCCGGAGGCGATCAGCTTTGAGACAGACTCGACCACCGCCAGATACGCGCCGTGATAGGGGCTCTTTTCGCTGATGAAGGGATCGTAGCCGTACGCCATCAGCGTACAGTCGTCCGTTTCGCCCTCCATCAGGGGGATCTTCTGGACCATGGCCTGTATGGGCGTCAGCTGGTTCTTTCCCCCGAAGGGCATCAGCACCGTGCCGGCGCCGATCGTAGAATCGAACCGTTCGGAAAGACCGCGTTTGGAGCAGGTATTAAGGTCCCGCGCCAGACGGAACATATTGTCCGTGAACGTGCCGGATACCTGCGCTTCCTGATAAGCGGGCGCCTGAGCTTTAACGGTGATATGCTTTTCAGCGCCGTTGGAGTTCAGGAATTCGCGGCTGATATCGACGATCTTCCGTCCATTCCAGCGCATGACCAGCCGGGGCTCCTCCTGTACGACCGCCACGGGCGTCGCGTGCAGGTTTTCCTCGTCCGCCAGGCGCAGGAAATCGGCCACCCTGTCCTTTTCCACCACGACGGCCATGCGCTCCTGAGACTCGCTGATGGCCAGCTCCGTGCCGTCCAGGCCGTCGTATTTGCGGGGCACCGCGTTCAGGTCGATATCAAGTCCGTCCGCCAGTTCGCCGATGGCGACCGATACGCCGCCGGCGCCAAAGTCGTTGCAGCGCTTGATGAGAAGCGTAGCTTCGGGATTGCGGAAAAGACGCTGAAGCTTCCTTTCCTCCGGCGCGTTGCCCTTCTGCACCTCCGCGCCGCAGGTTTCCACGGAATGGGCGTTGTGGGCCTTGGAGGAGCCGGTGGCCCCGCCGATGCCGTCCCGTCCGGTGGCGCCGCCTAAAAGCAGCACCACGTCTCCCGGCGCCGGACGCTCCCGGCGCACGTTTTCAGCCGGGGCAGCCGCAATGACCGCGCCGATCTCCATGCGCTTGGCCGCGTAGCCGGGGTGGTATATTTCGTCCACGATGCCTGTGGCCAGGCCGATCTGGTTGCCGTAGGAGGAATAGCCCGCCGCCGCCGTGGTGACGAGCTTTCGCTGCGGCAGCTTGCCCGGAATGGTCTGGCTGACCGGCACGGTGGGGTCGGCCGCGCCCGTCACCCGCATGGCGCCGTATACGTAGGCCCGGCCGCTCAGCGGATCGCGGATCGCGCCGCCGATGCAGGTGGCCGCACCGCCGAAGGGCTCGATCTCGGTGGGGTGGTTGTGGGTCTCGTTCTTGAAAAGGAGCAGCCAGGGCTCCTTTTTCCCGTCCCGCTCCACCTCCATTTTGACAGTGC
>CADAQF010000027.1 GCA_902790015.1 uncultured Eubacteriales bacterium
GTACTCACCCACATCATCACAGAAAAGCCAATCCACATGATGCCATTTGCTTTGTTATATGCTGCTATATCTGAGATTTCAGATTCTTTTACCGTACTTCCTGACCAGAACCACATCGGTCTTTTGCGTTTCCATGCATAGATGCCGATTCCTGTAAACAGCAGGCTGACAGGAATCATAATTATCAACCATATGATTTTATCCATTTTGATCCTCCCGCCATATCTCAAATTCTATTCTTTCAGATATTCTGCATCTTTCGGTTCATACGGCACTGAAACGAAGTCCTTCTTTTGGTGGTACAAGCAGCATACAGTTTCCACATGCTTGGTCCAGCAGAACATATCCACGGGCTGGACATTTTTAAGAGCGTAGCCCAATTCGGTAAACAGGCGCAGGTCCCGGGCGAGGGTGGCGGGATCGCAGGAGACGTAGACGATGCGGGAGGGAGAGGCCTGAACGGCGGCGCGGATCACTTCGGGGTCGGCGCCCTTTCGGGGCGGGTCGAGCACGATAAGATCCGGGCGCAGGCCGGCGCCGACCAGACGGGGCAGCAGTTCAGACGCGTCGGCCGCGTGAAACTCGGCGTTTTCGATGCCGTTGTTCCGGGCATTGCTCCGGGCGTCGCGGATTGCCTCCGGAACGATCTCGATGCCGATCACCTTTTTGACAGAACGCGAAAGCAAAAGCGAGATGGTGCCCGCGCCGCAGTACAGATCCACCGCGGTATCTCCCGGGGCGGGAGCGGCGAAGGAAAGCGCGGTCTGATACAGCTTTTCCGTCTGTACAGGGTTGACCTGGAAGAAAGAAAGCGGGGACAGGTCGAAGGTCAGGCCGCACAAGGTATCCTTAAGCTTCGGAGCGCCGAACAGCACCCGGTAAGTGCGGCCGAGTATCACGTTATCCCCTCTGGGGTTCACGGTGAGGCAGACCGAAACGAGCCGCGGCAGCGCGGCGCGGAGCCGTTCCACAAGACCTTCGGTGTCCGGCAGGTCGTCCCGGGCGGAGGCGACGGTGACCATGACGTCGCCCGAACGCGCGGTGCGCGTCACGACATGGCGGACAAAGCCCTGCCGCGTTTTTTCGTCATAGGCGGGGATATGCCCGTCGTTCAGCCAGCGGACGACGGTATTGGCGGCGATATGGCCCTCGGGCATGGCGATCAGGCAGCTTTCGGCCGGGACCAGACGGTGGCTGCGCGGGGCGTAAAAGCCGGCTTTGGCGATTCCGTCCTCCATGGCTGTCGGAACGGCGCTTTTATTGCGGTAGGCATAAGGTTGTTCCATCGGAAGGGGCAGCGGGACCTCCGCTTCGATGCCGCCGATGCGGCGGAGCGTCTCCCTGACGTGGGTCTGCTTGACCCGGAGAGTCTCCTCATAGGTCATGTGCAGAGCATCGCAGCCGCCGCAGAAGCGCACATGCGGGCAGGGCGGTGCCACCCTGAAGGGACTGGGCTTATCTACGGAGAGGATGCGGGCGAAGGCGTAATGCTTTTCGCAGCGGGTGGTGGAAACGGTGACCGTCTCCCCCGCCAGCGCCCCGGGAACAAACAGGGTTTCTCCGTCCGCATGGGCGACTCCCTGCATCTGCCCGTCCACGCTTTCAACGGTCACGGTCAGCGTCTGGTTTTTATGAAGCATCGTTTTCTCCTTAAAACGCCCTGCTTGATTAAGCAAGGCGTTTTTTTGCGGTATCAGATGATTTTCCGGGCTTCGAGATAATAGCGCTTTTCGGGGGCTTCGCCCATGGAAAAGGCCTTTCGGGGCAGCGGGCCGTTGAGCCTGACGGCGGGGAAAAGGCTTTCCTTGCGGATGGCTGTCAGCAGGATGCCGACGGCGTTCTGCTCGCTCACGATATCGCGCAGGGCCTGCTCGCCGTGGATATAGTCGATCGTCGCGTCACGGTGCCGGTCCAGCAGCTGCTGCACCGTGCCCACCGGCAGCTCGTGGAGGGGCTTTTGGATCATAAGCGGAAGCTCCCCGGCGGGGTGAACCAGCACCAGGTCTGGATGCTCCAGGTCCAGCACGGGTTCGCAGGGCGCGAGCCATTCCCGCACGCGGGACGCGGGGGTATCAAAGATCACACGGTGGATGGGCTCGAACAGCAGCGCCGGATCGTGCAGGTTATTGAGCTCCACCATGGCGTAGCGGGCGGGATGACGCATGCGCTCTTCGGCGCTCAGCCCTTCGCGCAGGGCGTACCAGTGCGCGCGGGCCGTGGCCAGGGAATGGTTGCCGTCCCCCACGGCAAAATGCAGCCCGCCGGACAGCCGGGCAAGCTCCCTGCCGGCGTTCAGGAAGGCTTCGACCAGGGCGGGATCCTCCACGGCCCAGCCGGTCAGCCGGCCGCCGCCCTGCATGAGTTCCGTATCGTACAAGAGCGGCAGCGTATCGCAAAGCGCCGCCAGCGGCTCGATCATGGTTTTCCCAGGATCGTCAGCCAGCAGCAGGATGTGGGAAAGCTCGAGCGGGGCGTCCTTCCTCACGGCCAGACGGGGCGGTATGCGGGCGGCGATGGTGCCTTCGGTGGGGCGGATGGGCGACCGGCTGTCCGCGGCGTAATCGTACTGCTCCAGATCGACACACACCAGCACGCCCCAGCGGTCCCCGGCGGGGATCGCGCGGCGGATCAGGATGAGGCCGCTCACCTTCCGGGAAAAGACGCCCATGTCCAGGTATTCCCGCATAGCGCGGTGAACCCCGGGCACCAGCTCGGCGCTCCTGGGCAGCCAGCACTCAGGCAAAATCAGCCGCAGGGCGGAGGGAGCGTCCCCCACCCATTCGGTGACCTTTTCCCAGTATTCCGGCTGGGAGGTGTACTGATCGCAGGCCACCACGGGCCAGCGGGTCATGTCGATATCTTCCGCGGGCAGAAGGAAATCGCCCGCGCGCAGGCAAAAAGATCGGTCCGTCGTCATCGTCATTCCTCCGCGGGGGTTCAGTTTTTCCCGGACGCGGCGCCCGGCTTCTGCTCAAGCTTTTTGCGGGTGCCGTCCGGGTACTGAATGTAGGTATTGTCCAGCTGCGCCTTAAGACCGGCGCGAAACTCCTCGATGTACTGGCGATGCAGCTGCTTGTGCTCAGCGTGCTCAGCGTCAGTCAGTCCAACGTCCCGTTTTTTCTTCGCCAGCTCGTTGATGCGGGCGATCTTTTCCTTTTCCATACTATTCAACCTTTCCTGGTCAAAAGAAAACCACAAACGGTCGGCACTGCCAGGGTCAGCGCGTACAGACCGTAGAGCAGATACCGGTTGGTTTCCGTCCTGTCGATCTGGAATTCGAGGAATATAAGAATTCCGACCACCACAGGGATCATGATGATGGAAGCAATGGCCAGGCCCTTCTTCGTCTTAAGCGCCCGTTTGGCGAACACCAGCACAGGCACGGCCAGCAGCACCATGCTCAGAACGTGCTGGACGCCCACGAAGGAAAACATCAGATGGGCGTCGTAGCGAAGGCTCTCCATCAGCACCTGGGTGGCGCCGAAAAGCATGATCCCTTTTGAGAAGGTATAGCCGGGCCTGTCGTCCGTGGCGCCGATGCGCAGGACGACGAAAAACAGGATCAGCGCCAGCGCCGCTTCGAATATCCACGTGCGCAGATAGCTGTCCAGGTCCTGCTGGACGAAAAAGGTGCCCTCCAGCGTACCGTAGATAAGCGAACGGCTGATGCCGAAATCCCGGATGAAGCCCTCCCCCAGCCGTTCAAAAAAGATAAACAGAAAAACGGAGGGAAGCAGGGCGTCCAGTACGGAGGCTTTGTTCTGTTTGAGCACCAGGGCGGAAAAGAGCGCGCTCAAAAACAGCCCCAGCAGCACGCCGAACAGGGCGTAGCCGCCGTCCGACAGCCGCCAGAAAAACCGCAGATCGGCTATCGAGGTATAGGAAGCGTCCAGCAGGCAGAACATGAGCCGCCCCAGCAGCAGGCCCGCCGGAATGCCCAGGACAAAAGTAAGCGGGACGACGCCACCGTCCAGCTCATAGCGCGGAGCGTTCAGCGTGAAGAAAACGAAGGCAGCGGCCGTTCCGACGGCCGTCATCAGGCCGAACAGCCACAGCGTCATCGTGGCGGCGTCGCCGCCCAGGCGAAATACTTGCTCAAACATCCTGTTATTCCTTCCAGTTGACGGGATCTACAGCGGTGGCAAAGTAGATGATGTCGCTCTGATCCCGCTCGTTGCCGGTGCGGGAGCCGTAGAAAGCGCCGTTGAACACCATTTCGGCGCTGTTGCCGCCGTCCAGATTGAAGGCCTGCACGCAGCCCAGGGCGCCCATATAATCCGCCAGGGCCTGCTGGGTGACGCCTTCGGAATTCTTGCTGCGCCCTTCGGCCATCACCAGCACGTAGGAAAGCGGGCCCAGCTGGCCGATGGCCATGCGGGGTTCCTTGCCTTTGGGATTATAGCCGTAGGAGGTATCGATCTGCTGGGTTTCGCCGTCGATCACCAGGGCGGGGCCGAAGGTGAAGGCGTTCACGATCTGATGGCCGGACTTTTCATAGGCGGCCAGCAGCTCCTTGTCGGACTTGACGAAGAGATGGAAATCCCCGTTTTCATCGATGATCAGGATATCCTTCTTGCGGTTGGTCTTGTTGCGGATCTTCTGGCCCATGCGGTATTCGTAGGTGGTCTTCTGTGGGTCGTTGGCGAAATTATCCCCGTTGATGGCGACGATGGCTTTGTATTTGGCCGCCATACTGCTGATGCGGGCGTATTTGCTGGACTTGAGGGAGCCGGCGGAACCGGTCCTGAGCTGGGTGGGGCTTTTGACGGTCACGAAGGCCAGGCAGTAATTGACGTCTCCCTCGTCCCGCGTTTCCATTCTGACGGTGATGCTGTCATCCTGATAGCCGTCTTCGGTAAAGCAGGCGGGATTGGGCTCAAAACCGGGCGTCAGGTCCACGGGCAGGCTGTAGGATGTAGCCTCCGCGCGGGCGGAGGGCAGCAGCCAGTCGTAAAGCGCGCCTGCGTCCTCCGCTTCCGGCATCTCGTCCATCATGCGCTCCACGGCGCTGTCCAAAAGCCGGGGCGACGGCACCAGAAGCGGCAGCGCCAGGATCATCAGCACACAGAGTACGGTCAAAATCGTTCTCGTCGGTCGGTTCATGGTCAGGCCTCCTGTTGTACATTTCTGAAGACCCAGTTTTTCTGGATCCGGTAATTGATAAAATACAGGATCGTGTCCACCACGATCTTGATGACGGTGTTGGCAAACGATGCGCTGGTCAGGCCGAACAGGGCGGCGATGCCGCCGACCAGGCCGGAGGACAGCAGCATGATCGCCACGGCCACCAGCAGATAGCGAAGTCCTGAGCCTTTACTGTCCCTTATTTTGAAGACCAGGGATCGGTTCATATAATAGTTGAGGCCTGCGGAAAACACGCGGGCGATCCAGGTGGCCAGGACGGTTACCGCCATCACGGATATGCCCAGCAGCTTCCAGGTCGTTTCCGCGCCGACCCATTGCGGAACAGGCCAGTGGCGAAGGACGGTGAACAGCAGCAGATCCACCAGCGTGCACAAAAGGCTCGCCCCCATGAAGCGGAAGAAGCTGCCGAAGATGAGCTTGTAGATCCGCCAGGAATCCCTGATGGGATGAAAGTGCGTGCCCTGGTTTTCATCGAGGTAAACCGTTTCGATGGGCACCACCGTCATCGGCAGCTTATGGACAGCGCAGTAGATCAGCTGGTTCATCTCGTACTCAAAGCGGTCGCCCTCGATATCCAGCTGCTCTTTCAGGAAGGCACGGCTCAGGGCGCGGAGCCCTGTCTGCGTATCGGGGAGCCAGCGGCTGTAAAACAGCGCGAACACCGCCGAGGTCAGCCTATTCCCGAACCGGGACTTGGGCGGCACCTTTTTGGATTTCCTCGAAAAATCCCGGGAACCGAGCAGCAGATTCTTTTCGTCGGCCGTAAGAAGCTCCGCCAGGTGCAGAGTGTCCGGCACGGTGTGCTGGCCGTCCGAATCGGCGGTGATGACGCCCTGAAGATCGGTCTGGTCAAGGATATAGCGGAAACCCGTTTTGAGCGCCGCGCCCTTGCCGCGGTTGACCTCGTGGTGCAACACCCGGCAGCCTTCCCAGGAGGCGATCTGATCGAAAATGGGCTGATATTTTTCGGAGGAGCCGTCGTCGATCACCAGCACCAGGCCGAAGCCGGCGGCCGTCAGCTTCTGAACATAGGCGGTAAGCTTTTCATCCGGCTCCAGGGAGGGGATCAGCACACAGCATTGTCGTTTGTCCATAAAAGGCACCTTTCGTCAGAAAATATAGGTATGGATATAATCCTCATAAAGCGGTTCAAAATCCATGGAAAAATAACGTTTAAGCGCGTCGAGAAAGTCCCGCCCGGACAATGGGCCGCCCGCCTTTGCTTCAGCAAGCCCTTTGAGAAAGCCGTTCAGCCTTCCTTCCGTCATGGTGTCCACGGCATAAAGCCAGGCGCAGCCCCGGCCGCGCTGCAGCGCATCCAGCGCGGCGCTGTCCGGAAACCAGGATAGGGGGCTGCCGGGCGTGAGCGTCAGATGCAGGTTTTCCCGCATGGCCTCATCCACAAAGGCTTCCTTCCGGTACGCAAAGGCCTGCCGGCCGTCGGCCTTGAGCATCGCCTGCTGTGCCGCCCATTCGGACAGCGCGGCCGGAAGCCACCCTTCCAAAGAGCCGTCCGTCCGGAAGGGGGACGCGAACCATTGGCGGGCCGCCCAGTACAATTGATCGGCGGATAGGGCGGCGTCCGACGATACGGGCGCGTCCGAAAGGACGATCAGCCCGGGATAGGCGCTGCCGTCTTCAAAGGAGGGAAGCGCGCAGACGCAGACCTCCTCCATGGGGCACGCGCCGTAGAGCGCGGAAAGGGCCTCCAGGGCTTTTTTGAACCGGGAGAAGACGCCTGACACGAGGCTGCGGTCGAGCCCTGCGACGGTCAGCTTTCCGCCGCCGCAATGATCCGTCCGGACAACAGGCGAACCCTTCCAGATGATCAGGTTCAGACTGTCCGCCGAAGGGAGAAATCCGGAAAACCGGCCCTTAGACCCTGAGCACCCGGGCGCGGACACAAAAAAGCCCGCCGGGACCTCCACGGAATAGGAATAATCAAGCAGCGGGGCGTACCAGCCGTCCCCCACGCCGGGCTGCTCGCCCGTATGCCACGCGCCGTCCTGCCAGACGGCGGGAGCCGCCAGCGCGCGGCACAGCCTGAGGGCCATGCCATCTTCGCCGAAGCGGTGAAGGCCCTGCGGAAAGGAAAGCAGGTACCGGCAGGAAAGCGATACGCTTTCCCCCGGAGAAACGGAAACGTCGAACACGGCCAGCTGCCCGGATTCATCTGCATAGGCGGGCAGCTGCAGCGCGCCGTTCACGGATGCGTACATGAGCGTCATCCCTCCCGGGGAAAAACCGGCGGGAAAGCTGCGTTCAAAAGCGTCGTCCGAAGCGGCGGGAGAAAGCTCCTCCGTCCGGTAGGCATTGGCGGGGAACTGGAGCCGGACGTCCGGCCAGGTGTCTTCCGAAGTGTTCAGAAGCGACCAATCCTGCGTGACGGCCAGTACCCGCTCGTCTTCAAGCCACCGGGCAAAAAGGTTGCATTGGCTCTGTGCCCGGGGAAGGACGGCCGACCTCTCCGGCTGCCGGCGGGCGCCCTGGCGCCACAGAACGAACGCCAAAGCTGAAAGCAGCGCCGCCGACAGGACAATCCCCCATAGCCACGCAGGGCGTTTATGCATGATGCCCCCACTTCTTTAAACAAGCCTTCGCGTTTGGGAAACCGTCAGAAATAAAGTTTGGCGACGGTCCTGAAGAAAGCGTCGCTTTTTCCGTGCCTTTCCCGGCGGTTTGCGTAGAACTGATCGATCACCTCATAATAGCGGCGGTAGGCGCGGGAAACGCTTTCCTCCCACGAGATGTACAGTTCGTCCATCGCCCGGTAGCCCAAAAGCCTCGTGGTATCCGGCAGGCGGATCACCCCGGCTACGGCGCGGGCCAGGGCGTCGGCGGTGTTTTCGATGGTCAGGCCGTTCTGCCCGTCGGTGATGCCCTCGGCGGCGCAGCTGCCCTTAAGCGTCAGGCTGGCTGTGCCGCAGGCCGCGGCCTCCCGCACGACCAGGCCGTTGGTATCAAAATCGGAGGGAAACAGGAACAGGTCGGCCCGGGTATATAAGGCGCGGAGCTTTTCCCTGTCCTGCACGGCGGGAATGAACAGGCACACGTCGTTCAGGCCGAGCTGATGCGCGTAAGATTTGATCTCCTGCTCGTCCGCCCCGTTCCCTACAAACAGCATCCTGAACGAATAGCCCTGGTCCCTGAGGAGCCTGAGCCCGTCCAGCGTCGTCCTGATGCCCTTGTACCACATCATCCGGCCCACAAAGAGGAACACCGGCGTCCTGTCAAACAGGCCGTACTCCCGGTTAAGCGCGTACAGTTTCTCGGGAGAAACGCCGCCGCGCGGCAGGTCCACCCCGTTTTCCATCACCGTATAATCCCCCTGGAAGCCCAGGGAACGCAGGTTCTTTCCCGCGCCCTCGCTGACGGTCCACACGGCGTCGCAGGAATCGATGTTGGCCATGATCGCCTGGATCGCCTGATCCTGCATGGTTTTGCTTTTGATGTCCTTGCGGATGTCCACGTCGTACTTGGTGTGATAGGTCAGCACGATGGGCTTCTGTATGAGCTCCCTGAGCGTTCTTCCCAGCACGGCGGACATGATCGGGCTGTGGATGTGGATCACGTCGATCGGCATCTGCCGGAGCGCCTGGATGGTTTTCTTGTCAAAGGGCATGCCGGCCCGGTAACCGAAGGTCCTGGTCAGGTCAAAGCTCGGATAGCGGATCACCTGATAATCGTAATGATCCTCCACGCCCGGGTAATAGGGCGTGCAGACCACGGCGTTGCCGAACTTTCGCTGGATGATGCCGGCGTAGTTGGCCACGCAGTTGGCCACACCGTCGATCGTGGGCGGGAAGGAGTCGTTCATCAGGCAAACCGTCAATTGTTCCCTGGTCATTTCGCATCTCCGGTGTTCACGGGGCTGATCCGCCAGATATCCTCCGCGTATTCCCTGATCGTGCGGTCGGAGGAGAACACGCCGGCGCCGGCGATATTGTGAAGGGCTTTTACGGCGAAGGCGGTACGGTCCTTATAATCCCGGTTGACGGAAAGCTTTTTGGACAGATAGCTGTCAAAATCCAGCGCCAGGAAATAATGGTCGGGCTTGTGCCAGCTGGCGCCCACGGTCAAAGCGTCATAAAGCTCACGCAGAGCGCCGTCCGGGTCGGGGATGCGGCCGTCCGTCAGCCATTTGAGCGCGGAGGAAAGCCGTTTGTCCGCCCTGATCAGAAGGTTCGGGTCGTAGTCCTTTTTGGCCCGGGCGATCTCCTCGACCGAAGCGCCGAAGATATAGTTGTTTTCTTCGCCAGCCCTTTCCACGATTTCGATGTTCGCGCCGTCCATCGTGCCCAGGGTCACCGCGCCGTTCAGCATCAGCTTCATGTTGCCGGTGCCGCTGGCCTCGGTGCCGGCGGTGGAGATCTGTTCGCTGACGTCGGCGGCGGGGATGATGCGTTCGGCATAGGAGCAGTCATAATTGTGCACGAACGCCACGCGCAGAAGGGAGTTGGTCTCCTCGTCGCTGTTGATGATCTCCGCCGCCTGATTGATCAGGTAGATGACGGCCTTGGCGCGTACGTAGCCGGGAGCCGCCTTGGCGCCGAAGATGAAGGCGGTCGGCGTGAAGTCCCGGATGGAACCATCCTTCAGGCCCTCGTAGATGGCGATGACAGACAGGGCGTTGAGCAGTTGGCGCTTGTATTCGTGCAGGCGCTTGACCTGCACGTCGAACAGGAATTCGGGCGGTATATCGGCGTTTTCCCTGCGGCGCAGGAGGGCGGAAAGCTGTTCTTTCTTCGCCTGCTTGATGCGGATAAACTCCGCGGCGGTATCGGGAGCGATATGGGCCCGCAGCTTTTCCAGGGCCTCTGGACGGCTGATGACGTCATCCCCCGTCAGGCGGTTGAGCCAGGCGGTCAGCTCCGGGTTGCAAAGCCCAAGCCACCGGCGCTGGGTGATGCCGTTGGTCTTGTTCCGGATCCGGTCGGGATACTGCTTATGCCAGGCGCTGAACAGGTCGTTTTTCAGGATCTCCGTATGGATGCGGGCCACGCCGTTCACCGCGAAGGTGCTGTATACGGCCAGGTTGGCCATATGCACGCGCGATTTATCCTCCACCAGCACGCATTCGGGGAAGGATTCAAAGAATTCGCTCCCCAGGTCCTGACGCGCAGCGCGGTCTATGGCAAGGATGATATCGGCAATTTCGGGAGAAAGGCTGCGGATCAGGGACAGATCCCATTTTTCCAGCGCCTCCTGCATGACGGTATGGTTGGTGTAGGCAAAGGTTTTTTGGGCCACGGAAAGGGCGTCCTCAAAGGACAGGCCACGGTTTTCAAGCAGGCGGATCAGCTCCGGGATGGCCAGCGTCGGATGGGTGTCGTTCAGCTGAACGGCGTACCAGTCGGCAAAGCGGCCGTAGTCCGCGCCGTGGGCCCGTTCAAAGTCCCTGAGCATATCCTGAAGGGAGGCGCTTGAAAGAACATACTGCTGCTTTAAGCGCAAAAGCTTCCCCGCGCGTTTGGTGTCGTTGGGGTAAAGGAACTTGACGATATCCTCCGCCCCGTTCTTGCCGGCGCTGGCCGCTTTGTATTTCTGATCGTTGAAGACCGGAAAGTCCACCTCGCGGAGGCTTTCCGTCTGCCACAGCCTGAGGGTGCCGATGAAGCCGTTCTGATAGCCGATGACCGGCATATCGTAGGGAACGGCGCGGACGGGCAGGCCCTTGATGGGCACGATCACCGCGCGGTCCTCCCGGCGGATGGACCAGGGGTCCCCGTAGCGCGACCAGTCGTCCGGCGCTTCCATCTGGCGGCCGTCCTCGAAAAACTGATAGAAAAGGCCGTAGCGGTAGCGCAGCCCGTAGCCGGTCACGGGCAGGGACAGGGCCGCGGCGCTGTCCAGAAAGCAGGCGGCCAGGCGGCCCAGGCCGCCGTTGCCAAAGGCGTCGTCTTCAATATCCTCCAGCTTTTCAAGCGGGGCGCCCGCCTTTTCAAAGGCTTCCTTCACCTGGTCGAGAACGCCCAGGCAGAGAAGGTTGTTGTAAACGAGCCTTCCCACCAGAAATTCCGCCGACAGATAGCTCGCCTGCCGGACGGAGCGCTGCGCCCGCTCCGTCCCGCGCCAGTCCTGGGCGATCAGCGTCATGACGGCCCGGCCCAGCGCGTTATGCAGTTCATGTGCGCCGGCTTCCGCAAGCTCCTTATGGCAGTCCGCCATCAGGTTCTGCCGGGTCAGCGCAAGGATGGATTCCGCATTGATAGGGTTCAAGGTTCTGCCCTCCGATATTCCTGATTGAGCATACGCATCCGCTGAAGCAAAGCGTCGCTCAGGTCCCGCGGCTGCATACGGTAGCACCAGTTGATGCCGCCGACCGTGCCGGGGTGGTTCATACGCGCTTCGTTGTCAAGCGCGAGATAGTCCTGTACGGGGATCACCGCTCTTTCGGCCCTGCAGCCGAGCACCGCGCGGATCATGCCGTCGCAGATGTCGCTGCCGGGCTTCAGGTTGAGCATGCTGAGCACCTTCAGGCGGGTTTCCCTGTCCTGTTGGTTCCACCAGCCCAGGACCGTGTCGTTGTCGTGGGTGCCGGTATAGGCCACGCAGTGCTCCGGGACGTTTTCAGGGCGGTTGCCGTTATTTTCGTCCCCGTCCAGCCCGAACATCAGCAGCTTCATGCCCGGGTAGCCGCAGTGGGCGATCATGCTTTTGACCCGGTCGTTGATCAGGCCCAGGTCCTCCGCGATGATATTGATGTCCGGCAGCGCTTTTTTGACATGGTCAAAAAACAGCTTTCCGTTGTTTTTGACCCATTTGCCTTTCCGGGCGTCGGGAGCCCCCGCCGCGACGGAATAGTAATTCGCAAAGCCGATAAAGTGGTCGATCCGGATGAGGTCGAAGCGCTCCTGCATACAGCGCAGGCGGTCGATCCACCAGTCATAGCCGTGCAGCCACAGCGAAAGCCAGCTATACAGGGGGTTGCCCCAAAGCTGGCCGTCCTCGGAAAAGCAATCCGGCGGCACGCCCGCGACGCGCTTGGGGTTCAGATCCCTGTCCACCTGGAAATAGTGCGGGTGCTGCCAGACGTCGGCGCTGCCGGGGGCCACGTAGATGGGGATATCGCCGAAAAGCTGCACGTTCTTCTTCTTGGCGTATTCCTTAAGACGCTTCCACTGAAGGTCAAAAAGATACTGGACGTACAGGTGATACTGCACTTCCTCCCGGAGGGACGAAAGCGTTTTTTCGGTCTGCGGGTCCGGCGAGACCATATGGCGTTTGGCGGCGAGGGGCCAGCGGTCAAACCAGCCGAACTCTTTGCTCAGCGCCATGTACTGTGCGTAAGGCAGCGCCCAGGAATGATCCTCAGCAAACTGCTCGACCAGAGCGCTTACAGCGGAATAGCTCTGGCTGAAGGAGAGGCGGAGGGCCTTCTCCTTCTGATCGGAAACTGCGCTGAAATCCACCCTGCTGGCCGGAGGGAGCGGGGCCTGCGCCGCGCTCAGCAGACCGTCCTTCACAAGATCGTCAAGGTCGATCAGCAGGGGATTCCCCGCGAAGGTGGAGGAGCTTTGATAGGGGGAATTCCCATAGCCTACAGGACCGATCGGAAGCATCTGCCAGATGCCGGTCTTCCCGGCGTTCAGAAAATCGATCAGCTGTCTGGACGGGCCGCCCAGGGTGCCGATGCCCTCCGGCCCGGCCAGGGACGTGATATGCACGAGCAAACCGCTTTGCCGCATCGCTCTGCCTCCTAAGTTGCAAATAATCAGCCGATGATTTCGCCGTCTTTATTGAAAACGGGCAGTTTTTCCAGATAGATCAGGTCTTCCCGGTCCTGCGCCTCGCCCTCGGCCAGGATGGCCATCCGGCCGACGATCTGGCCGCCGGCCTCCTGGACCAGGGTCTCCAGGGCACGGAGGCTTTCCCCCGTGCTGATCACGTCGTCCACGATCAGCACCTTTTTGCCCTTCATGAAATCGGCGTCCTGCTGATCCATGCAAAGCACCTGCTCCTGGGCGGTGGTGATGGAACGGACCTTGGTGCTGAACACGTTTTTCATATAAAGCTTGGGCGCCTTGCGGGCCAACAGATAGCGGTTTTCACCGTTCTGGCGGGCCATCTCGTAAACCAGCGGGATGCCCTTGGATTCCGCGGTGATCATGACGTCGTGCTCCGGCGCGCGCTTGAGCAGCTCGCGCGCGCAGGCCTGCGTCAGCTCCACATCGCCGAAAATGACGAAGGCGCCGATATAAAGATCATCCGTCACCCGGCAGATGGGCAAATGCCTTGTCAGCCCCGCCACATGCATTTCATAGGAAAGATCCATGATAAATCCCCTCATTTTTCCTGATTTGTTTTAGGATGGCCGGCGGCCATCCACCGTTATTTTATCCATTATCAGCGGAAAAGTCAATGTTTAGGCCCTTTTTCGCTTATTGTTTACACGCGCCGAAAAACGGATCAGGCTTCTGCCAATGAAATGAAAAGGAACGCTTTCTTAATCTTTACCCGGAATCAGGTATGATTTGGGGGCGGTTCTTTTCTGTGCGCTGCGCCGCGCGGGTTCCCTGTGTTTATTCGGGTGATTTTTTGCTCATTTTTTAGCGATCCGGCTGCTGCCGCTGTTATACGCTGCGTATATACCGGTGTAGGAAGCAGACAAGCTTCCGTCAGAAATAAAAAACAGCCCACAGGGCATAAATGAAGAAAGGAATCAATCTTATGAATAACAACCTGCTGAAGAAAGCTTTTACCAAGGGAATGCCCATCGCCCTCGCGGCCTGGTTCGGCTATGGCGTGATCGCCTCCTTCTTTGACGACACCGTATTTGAACAGATGTTCAAGTTCTCCGGCATCCTTGTCGGTCTGGCCGCAGCGGCCGCGGCGGTCGGCGGCATCTACCATCGCCTGACGGCGAATGAAAAGGCGAGCGCTGCTCAGCCGGCTGCCTGACAAACGAAAGATTCCGTATAATATAATCCCCCGCCTGTGATTCTTGGGACTGTGATCCTGTGAAGCTGCAGGCGGGGTTTCTTGTGATCAGGGATATCGACAGGCCGGCGGCCTGTTCTCAGAGACGCGGCTCAGCACAAAGGCTTCCCCCGGAAGGAAAAATCATGGTTTCCCTGAGATCAAAGCGGAAGGCTCACGAACAGCGGCATCGGGGCGAAGGCGGCGGCGTCCGAATCGTCTTCGGCGTCGTCGTCCTCTTCGGTGTAGGGCTCGGCGGGACTCAGGACGATCTGTCCATCGCGCAGGGCGACGGCCGTCTCCCAAGCCTTTTTGAGCTGCACGTCATCCATATCGCCCAGTTCAAAGTATTCGGATACCAGCTCTTCCGGCATTTCACAGATGATGTCCGGAGTGATGCCCACTTTATGCACCTTGCGGCCGGAGGGCATGAAATACTGCGCGTAAGTGACCTGCATGCCGTCCGCCCGGTCGTTCACGCCGTCCAGTTCAATGACGCGCTGCATGATGCCCTTGCCGTAGGTCTTGGTGCCTACCACGCAGGCGCGGCCGAGGTCCTGAAGGCTGCCGGACAGTATCTCGCTGGCCGAGGCGGAGCCGCCGTTGACCAGGAATACCAGGGGAATATCGTCCTTGCCGTTGCGGGTATAATAGTTATCCCTGCGGCCCGCCCTGTTTTCAGCGTAGAAAAGCACCCCGCCGTCCAGGAAGAGATCGGCGATGATGCGGGCGGCATCCACCCAGCCGCCGCCGTTGTCGCGCAGGTCGATGATCAGGGACGTGGCGCCCTGTTCCCTGAGCTTTTTCAGAGCGTTGGTCAGCTGCACCTCGCAGTCGCCGGAAAACTCGTACAGGGCGATCAGGCCCACCTGGTCATCCAGCATCGTGCTTTCGATCCAGTTGACGTGGATCTCCTCGCGGCCTACGGTGAACACGAGCTTTTCGCCGCGGCGCTCCACCTCGATCTCGACGGTTTCGGCTTCCTTGCCGCGCATGAGATCGGCCGCGTCGGACATGGTTTCGGCGGTGACGGTCAGATCATCCACGCGAACCAGGATATCGCCCTTGTGAAGGCCGGCCCGCTCAGCCGGCGTATTGTTGAAGACGCGGCTGATGGTCACGACGTTGGTCTGATAGTTGCCCAGCATCTGGATGCCCACGCCGGCGTAGCGGCCCTCGTCATCCTCCAGGTTCTTTTGCCAGTCGTCCGGGGAGTAATAGAAGGTATAGGGGTCGCCCAGGGCCTGCAGCATGCCCCACATGGCGCCCTCCATCATCAGATCCTCGTCCGGATCCTCATAGTAATAGCGCGCTACCTGCTCGTACACTTCGGCCAGCTTTTTGAAGCGCTGCAGGCTGTCATACTCGGATTTGGTGATGGTGACGTTCTGCTCGTTGAAAAAATCAAAAAAATTGAAGCGGCCTCCCTCGGCCACCGCCGCGGCGGAAGAGAGCATAAGCGCTGCCGCCAGCAAAACGGAAAGGACTTTTTTCATCTGGTGTTTACCTCCTGTCCGTGCCCGGCTCCGCGGGCACGGTCTGATCTTTGCATTTATCCATTTCCATCAGCATCCTGAAGGTGACGGCGTCGTCGAACCTGCGAAGGTCCAGCCCGGTCTCGCGCAGCACCTTGTCCAGACGGTAAACCAGGGTATTACGGTGAATGTACAGCTGCCTGGCGGTATCCGAAAGGTTCAGATCCTTCTGGAAAAAGACCTGAATGGTCTTGAGCATCTCGTCGTTGAAAAGGCGGGAGGTCGACTCGTTGAATAAGAGCTTATGGTAGTGCTCCGCCGTTTCCGGGGAAAGCTCGGATAAAAAGCGCGGCAGCAGCATGGAGCGGTAATCGTAAATGCTTTCTTCCCCGCAGAATACCCGGCCTATTTCCATGGCCCGTTGGGCCTGCCGGCAGGCGTCGTACAGCTGGTAGAGATCCTGCGCCGTTTCGCCTATGGCAATGGTCAGCCCATTTCCCGTTTCCGAAAGGACAGATTCCTGTACCGCGCGGGCAAACTCCGCGGGGTCTGAATCGTCCTCCTGGCGGGAGATGACCTGAAGGAGCGCGGCGGTCCTGTGATCCAGGGGGATCAGCGCGTCCCCTTCGTTCATCGGGATCACCTGCTGGAGCGCCTGGCAGGCGGAATCGCGCTGTTCATGCTGAAGCTGAAGCAGGTAGACTGTTCTGGCAAGGGAAAGGGGGATATGGTGGCGGTCGGCCAGAGCCTCCGCTTCGGCGCGGGAAAGGCGCTGGGTCAGAAGCCTTTTGTATGCGCCGGCTTCCCCGGATTCCCGGGCTTCGCCGAGTACGGACAAAAGCGCCTGATCCATCAGCAGCGCGATGTCACGCCCGCAGGCCTCCTGCCCCGCCCCCGCGGCCCACAGAAGCCTTTCGCCGCTGCGGCTCAGAAGAAAATACCAGCTGCCTTCAGCGCAGCCGTCCTCCGGCCAGGGGTCGGGCGCGGCCCCGGTGAAGCCGCCCGTGACCGGCAGAACCTCCCCCTGTGCGTTCATCAGGCACACGGGCGTCTGCAGCCGGGCGGCAAAACTTTTCAGTCTTTCCAGTACGTTTTTGTCCATTGGTCTTCTGCGTGGCCTTCATCCCCGTCATCGGAGGCATCGGCCAGAGCCTCCTCCAAATCCCGTTCGATCTGCGCCGCGCGCGGCAAAAAAGCGCCCTGCCTGATGGCCTGCAGGTCTTCCCGGCTGAGGACGGAATCCGTTCCCAGGCAGGCGCTGCAGCGGTAGCCGCACGAAGGACAGCAGCAGTCCAGATGAGCGCCGCTTTCTTCGTGGATCATCAGCACGCCGCATGAAGGACAGCCGCATCGCATCTCATTCAGGCTCCTTTAAAAAAGAATCAGTAAAGCGGATAGGCCTGCGTGAGGCTGCGGACGCGTTCCCGCACCTCGGGCAGCGCTTCTTCGCCCCGTTCCAGCACATCGGCGATGCTGTCGGCGATGATCTTCATCTCCGGCTCCTTCATCCCTCTGGTGGTCACGGCGGGGCTGCCGATGCGGATGCCGCTGGTTTCGGCGGGCTTGCGCTGGTCGCGCGGCACCATGTTCTTGTTGACGGTGATGTTCGCCTGGCCCAGCCACGTTTCCAGCTGACGGCCGGACACGTCGGTATCGCACAGGTCGAGCAGGAGCAGATGATTGTCCGTCCCGCCGGAAACCAGGCGGACGGAGCGGGCCTTGAGGGCGTTTTCAAGCGCCTTGGCGTTCAGCACGATCTGATGCTGGTAGTTTTTGAATTCGTCGGACAGGGCTTCCTTGAAGCAAACGGCCTTTCCGGCGATGATGTGCAGCAGGGGACCTCCCTGGATGCCCGGGAAAATGGCCTTGTCGATGGCCTTGGCGTACTGTTCCCGGCACAGGATCATGCCGCCGCGGGGGCCGCGGAGGGTCTTATGGGTGGTGGTGGTGACCACATCGGCATAGGGCACGGGAGAAGGATGATCCCCGGAGGCGACCATGCCGGCGATGTGCGCCATATCCACCATCAGATACGCACCGACTTCATCAGCTATTTCGCGGAATTTCGGAAAATCCAGCGTGCGGGAATAGGCGGAAGCGCCAGCCACGATCATGCGGGGTTTGAGCGAAAGCGCCTGCTCCCGCAGGGCTTCGTAGTCGATCTCCTCTGTTTGCGGGTTCAGGCCGTAGGAGGCGAAATGAAAGTATTTGCCGGAGATGTTGACCGGGCTTCCGTGGGTCAGATGGCCGCCGGCGTTCAGATGCATGCCCAGCACCGTGTCTCCGGGAGAAAGCAGGGCGAAATAGACAGCCATATTGGCCTGGGAACCGCTGTGGGGCTGCACGTTGGCGTGATCCGCGCCGTACAGGGCGCAAGCGCGCTTGCGGGCCAGTTCCTCCACCTCGTCTACATACATGCAGCCGCCGTAATACCGGTGTCCCGGATAGCCTTCGGCGTACTTGTTGGTCAGCACGCTGCCCATGGCGGCCATCACTGCCGGGGAAACGAAGTTCTCGGACGCGATCAGTTCGATATGCTCCTGCTGCCGCTCGCTTTCCTGGGCCATGAAACCGGCAACTTCCGGGTCAGTGCGCTTCAGACATTCGGGAACCTGCCACATGCAAAAAATCCTCCTGCTCATACTCAAATATAAAAACATAAAAAACCGCTATACGGACAGACAGACCCGCGGCACATGCGCACTTGCGCTTACTGCTGCTTCCTCTCGGACCTGACAGGGTTCACACCGCTGCATCGCACGGAGCCCACCCGCATAACGGCAAAGCTATTATATAAGACGATCGCTTAAAATGCAACCTTTTTTTGTAAAAAACGAGGGGACCTCCGGCATTGCCGGGAAAAATGAATGAAATTGCGTCATTTGTGTTCGCCGTAGCGGTCTTTGAGGGAATACTTCGTCTTGTCGTGCGCGGAAATGTCCTGCCCCACCTGCACCTCGATGATGGTCATGGCGGTATGCGCGATGACGGTATGCCGGCAGCCGGCGGGCAGACGCAGCATGGTGCCGGGCTTCATGGAAACCTCGGCGTCGTCCACCACGGCGATGCCCTCGCCGCTGACGACGGTCCAGGTCTCATCACGGTGGGCGTGGCTGTGGTAATGCAGCCTGTGCCCGGGCAGAAGGTCGACCTTGATGGTCATGCTGTCGGGCGCGGCGTCCAGGACGGTGAAATTGCCCCAGCTTTTTTCGGCAAAGCGGATCTGCTGGTCGATATGATCGACGATGGGCTTGATATAGCTGGACTGATCCAGGGAGGACACGAGCACGCCCTCGGGGCTGGCGGCCACCACGGCATCCCTGAGGCCCATCACGACCACCGGCACGCCCAGTTCGTTGATGACGTGGACGTTTTCACAGCTTTCGTGAAGGACGGCTTTTCCGACGGCCTTTTCTTCCATCGTTTCGGCCAGGGTGTTCCAGGTGCCGATATCCTTCCACGCTCCGGCAAAACGCATCACCTGGATATGAGGCTCCTTTTCGGCCACGGCATAGTCGAAGCTGACTTTGGGGAGCGTCTCGTAGCGGGAAAGCAGTTCGTCGTAGCCGCTAAGGCCCAACAGCTCCTCCGCCTTGTCTAAAACATACCGGAGTCTGAAAGCGAAGACGCCGCCGTTCCACAGCGCGCCGCGGGCGATGTAGCCGCGGGCGGTCTCCGCGTCCGGCTTTTCCCGGAACGCGGAAACCGTACTCGGGTCTGTTTTGCCCGTCGGCAGGATATAGCCGTATTTTTCGCTCGGGTACGTGGGCTCAATGCCCATCAGGACGAGGTTGGCGGCTCCCGACGCCGCCTGACGGCTCAGGGATTTAAGCATCTCGAAATAATCCCTGTCCACATACGGGTCTACCGGGCAGACAACCACCGGGTCTTCCGGGGATACGCCCTTTACATCCTTCAGGTATGCCGCCGCCAGGGCGATGGCGGGAAAGGTGTCCCGCCGGCAGGGCTCCACGGAGATGCCTATATCCGTTCCCAGCTGGTTGTGAAGCGCGGACACCTGGGAGCGGCTGGTGGCGACGGTGACCACGGCGTCCGGGTCGACCGCCCTGATCTGCCCGTATACGCGCTGCACCATGGAGGTATATTCGCCGTTTTCGCCCCGGAACATCTTGATGAACTGTTTGGACCGGATCTCGTTGGAAAGCGGCCACAGCCTCTTTCCCGAACCGCCCGACAGGAGAATGATGTTCATGCCGTTCATCTTCCGTTATCTTTCCGCCCGCATGGGGTTGTTGAGAAAATCTTCATACGCCAGACGGATGCCGTCTTCCAGCTCGGTTTTGTATGTCCAGCCCAGGGCCGTGGCCTTGCTGACGTCCAGAAGCTTTCTGGGGGTGCCGTTGGGTTTGGACGGATCCCATTCGATGCGGCCGGTGTATCCCACCACCCTGGCGACCAGCTCGGTCAGTTCCCTGATGGTCAGCTCCTTGCCGGTGCCGGCGTTGACGGTCTCGTTTCCGGAATAATGGTTCATCAGGAACACGCACAGGTTGGCCAGGTCGTCCACATACAGGAATTCCCGAAGGGGGCTCCCGTCACCCCAGCAGGTCACGGTTTCCCTTCCTTCCGTTTTCGCCTCGTGGAAGCGGCGGATCAGGGCGGGCAGCACGTGGCTGTGCTCGGGATGGTAGTTGTCGTTTGGGCCGTACAGGTTGGTGGGCATGACGGAGATATAGTCCGTCCCGTACTGCGTATTCAGATATTCGCAGTACTTGAGGCCGCTTATTTTGGCCAGGGCGTAGGCTTCGTTGGTCTGCTCCAGGGCGCTGGTCAACAGACAGCTTTCGGGCATGGGCTGGGGAGCCAGGCGGGGATAGATGCAGGAGGAGCCCAGGAATTCCAGCTTTTTACAGCCGTTCTGCCAGGCCGAGTGGATCACGTTCATTTCGAGGATCATGTTTTCGTACATGAAATCAGCCTTGGCGGTGGCGTTGCCCATGATTCCGCCCACCTTGGCAGCGGCCAGAAAAACATACTCCGGTTTTTCCCGGGCAAAAAAGGCCTCCACCTGATCCTGACGGGTCAGGTCCAGTTCCTGGTGCGTGCGGAGCACGAGGTTTTCATAGCCCTGCCGCTTAAGCTCCCTGACGATGGCGGAGCCCACCATGCCCCGGTGCCCGGCCACATATATTTTTGCTTTTTTTTCCATCATAGTCATTCCGCCTCTTTCATTGCCCGTTCCATTTTCGCAAGCTTCCTGTCATGCTTTGCCATGATATGGATCAGCTGCTCGTAGGAGGTCTTCTGCGGGTCCCACCCGAGGACCGTTTTGGCCTTGGTGGGGTCGCCCCAGAGATTGTCCACATCGGTCGGGCGGAACCACTGCGGGTTCACGCTGACGAGCAGCCTGCCGGTATCCGCGTCGTAGCCCTTTTCGTCCACCCCCGCGCCCTCCCAGCGGATGGTCATGCCGTTTTCCAGGAAGGCTTTTTCGGTGAAATCGCGCACGGTATGCTGGACGCCGGTGGCGATCACGAAATCGTCCGGTTTATCTTGCTGGAGGATCAGCCACATGCATTCCACATAGTCCCTGGCGTAGCCCCAGTCGCGCAGGGAATCCATGTTGCCCAGCTCCAGGTGATCCTGCAGGCCTTCGGCGATACGGCCCGCGGCCAGGGTGATCTTGCGGGTGACGAAGTTTTCGCCCCGCCGTTCGGACTCGTGGTTGAAAAGAATGCCGTTCACGGCGAACATGTGGTAGGCCTCGCGGTATTCCTTTGTGATCCAGTAGCCGTACTGCTTTGCCACGGCGTAGGGGCTGTAGGGGTGGAAGGGGGTCGTCTCCTTCTGGGGCACCTCCTCCACCTTTCCGTAAAGCTCCGACGTGGAGGCCTGATAAAAGCGGGTCTTGTTGGTAAGGCCCAGCATGCGGATGGCTTCCAGGATGCGCAGTACGCCCAGGGCGTCCACGTCGCCCGAATACTCGGGCACATCGAAGGATACCTGCACATGGCTCTGCGCGGCCAGGTTATAGATTTCGTCGGGCTGAACGAGGGATATGATGCGGACCAGCGAGGAGCTGTCCGTCAGGTCGCCGTCGTGCAGGGTGATCCTGTCCGTCAGGTGCGCGATACGGCCCAGGTTGCTCAGGGAGGAACGGCGGTGGATGCCGTGCACCTCATAGCCCTTTTCCAGCAGGAGCTCCGCCAGATAGGAGCCGTCCTGCCCGGTAATGCCGGTGATGATCGCCTTTTTCATCAATAATGGTTTCCTTTCTTTATAAAGCCGGAAAATCTGAGCGCCGGGAAGCGCAAATAAGCCGGTACGCGGGTATTGTACCAGTCTGAAACGGAAAGTATAAGAGACGAAAAAGGCTTTCGCTTGCACTATATTGACTTTTTGATTTAACGGGTTTCCTTCCGCGTTCAAAGCTCCTGCGTATTGATTGTATTCTCCCGATGATGGTATAATCGCTTACAGCGGGGCGGCCGAACAGGCCTCGGACGAAAAACCTTCCGCGGCAGGTTCCGGCGCCTTCCGCCTGTCTTCACTTGCTGTGCTTTTAACCTGCACAATCCCTGCAAAATAAGGAGCGGCTATGGAATTTGACTTTGAGAACAGCGGCATTCCCGTAAAAGCGTACTTTTCGCAGGAAAACGTGGAGGAGATATTTCTCCCCTGCTCAGGCGGCTGACCGAACTGCAGCGGGAAAAGGGCGGGCGCTGGTGTTTATGGCTGCTCCTCCAGGAGCCGGGAAAAGCACGCTGGCCGCTTTTTTGCGGGAGCTGTCCCTGACACATCCCGGGCTCTGCCCGCTGACGGTCATCGGGATGGACGGCTTCCACCGGCGGCAGGAATACCTTTTGTCCCATACGACAGTAAGAAACGGCGTCACGATCCCGCTCGTGAGGATCAAGGGGGCGCCGGTCACGTTCGACCTGGACCTGCTTCATCAAGCCATCGCGCGGGTGGCGGCCGGAGAAGAATGCGGCTGGCCGGTATACGACCGCCTGCTGCACAACCCCCGGGAAAATGCCCTGCACGTTGCCGGAGAGCTGGTGCTGCTGGAAGGGAACTATCTGCTGCTCAAGGAGGACGGCTGGCGCTCTCTGCGCCGATATGCCGATTACACGGTCATGATCACGGCTGATCCCGCTCTCCTCAGGCGCCGCCTGATCACCCGGCACATACTGAGCGGAAAAACTCCCGAAGAAGCCGCCGCTTTCGTTGACGGGAGCGACCTGCCCAACGCCCGAACCTGCCTGGAACGATCGGACAGCGCCGATCTTACCCTCACCCTGCAGCCGGACGATACCTTTTCCGTTTCGGTGTCCGCTCCGTCCGCTGACAAAAACAGTATGATGCGATGATCAACCCCGGAGCGAAAACCAGGCAAAGGGAACAGCCGGATATTTTTTCAAAACCGGAAACCCAAAAAGAGGAAAAAAAGCTCCCACGGATTATTATAGAAAAGCAATCATTTCATTTTGCGTACAGAAGGACGGATTATGAAAAAACGCATTTTTGGCAGCACCGGGCATCAGGTCAGCGAGATCGGCCTGGGGACGTGGCAGCTGGGCACCCGCTGGGGAGACCCTTTTGAACACGGCGAAGCCATGAACATCCTGGAATGCGCCAGGGAAAACGGCATCACCTTCGTGGATACGGCCGACGTGTACAACGGCGGGGAGAGCGAAAAAGCCATCGGTGAATACCTGGCCGATCATCCGGGCAGCTTTTACGTGACCACCAAGTGCGGACGGCGGCTGAACCCGCATACGGCGGAAAATAACACGCCGCAGGCCGTGGCGGGCTTTATCGCGGACAGTCTTAAGCGCCTGCGGCTGGAAAAGCTGGACATGATCCTGCTGCACTGCCCGCCCACGCCGGTGTATCAGCGGGACGATATTTTCAGCGAGCTGGAAAGGCAGAAGAAGGCGGGAAATATCGCCTCCTACGGCGTGAGCATCGAAAAGGTCAGCGAAGGGCTGCAGGCTATGGAATACGGCATCTCCGCCATGGAGGTCATCTTCAATATGTTCCGCCTGAAGCCGCTGGATGAGCTGTTCCCCAAGGCCATGGAAAAGCAGGTGGGGATCATCGCGCGCGTGCCGCTGGCCAGCGGGCTTCTGACCGGCCGTTACACCAGCCGGACGACCTTCGGCCCCCAGGATCACCGCAGCTATAACCGGGAGGGCGCCGCCTTTGACGAGGGCGAGACCTTCTCCGGCGTGCCTTATAAGCTGGGGCTTTACGCCGTGCAGGCCCTGAAGGAGGCCTTCGGGACGGAGGACCTCGCTCCCATCGCCATCCGCTGGGTGCTGATGCACGAAGCGGTCAGCGTGGTGATCCCCGGCGCGAGCAGGGCCGCGCAGGTCAGCCAGAACATCCGCGCCGCCGATCTGCCCCCCCTGACCGACGCCCAGATGCGGGCCGTAAACGACATCTATGACCAATACCTGCGGGAGATCATCCATCCGCAGTGGTAAAAAAACAGACAGCCGCACCGAAGCGCCGGTGCGGCTGTCTGTCTGTGCGGGCGGTCAGCCCATCTTGAGTTTGCCCTTGGTGCCGCCCAGGGATACCGATTTGAGGATATCCGAGTGGAAGGCAAAATTATTTTCGTCCTTTTCCCGCTGCGCCTTTTCGGCGCAGGCCACCATGCGGTCGATCAGCTCCGCGTAGGAAACACCCGCCTTGTCCCACAGGTAGAAGGCCAGGGAACCGGGGATGGTGTTGATTTCGGTGATGTAGAAGTCGTCTGTGCCGCGGTCGATCATGTAGTCGATGCGAACGACGCCCTTGCAGTCCAGGGCGGTGAAGATATCCTGAGAAAGCGCGCGGATGCGGGCGCTCAGGTCCTCCCCGATATCCGGGTTAAGCACCCGGCCCATGGAGGCCATGCCCTTGGAGGAGGAAGCTCCTCCTAAATATTTGGCGGCGAAATCCAGCACCTCGCCGGCGGAAAGGGGCATCTCCAGGGCGGAGGTTTCCGTTTCGCCGTCGAAGCCCAGGACGGAGCAGTTGATCTCCAGCGGATGATCAAGTCCCTTTTCGACCAGCACACGGCGGTCGTACTGGAAGGCCAGCTCCAGCGCTTCCGAAAGCTGCCCGCGGTCGTCCGCGCGGCTCACGCCGATAGAGGAGCCCAGGGAGGCGGGCTTTACGAAAACGGGATACGGCAGGGCCTTTTCAACGGCATCCATCACCTGCTCCCGGTCCTTTTGCCAGGCGCTGCGCAGACAGGCGGTATCCTGCAGGATGGGGTAGCCCATGCCGCGGAAAAAGCGCTTCATGGTGATCTTGTCCATGCCGACGGCGGAGCCTACGATACCCGTGGAAGTATAGGGCACATTGGCCAGCTCCAGCAGGCCCTGGACGGAGCCGTCCTCCCCGTGCATGCCGTGAAAAACCGGCACAAAGCAGTCGATCCGGGCGGCGACTTCCTCCGTCAGGCCCTTGAACAGGCCCTTGCCGCGGCTGTAATGAAGCAGCGCCCCGCTGCCGGCGGTCAGGTCCAGGCTGACGCGCTTGAGCCCCGGCTGATAGGGGTCAAAATGGTTGTAGACGCTCAGGTCCATCAGCTTGTCGCCGGTGTACCATTCCCCCGTCTGGGTGATATAAATGGGGGTCACATCGTATTTGTCCCTGTTGACGGAACGCATCAGCTGCACGGCTGAAATGATGGACACCTCATGCTCACACGAGCGGCTGCCGAACAGCACGCCCAGCATTTTCTTGCTCATAATAGGCTCCTGTTATTCTGAATAATTGTCGGGAAGGTCGTTTTCGTACATGACGGTATCGCCGGGGCGGAGTACGGTCTTGAGCGATGCGACCGCTTCGTCAAAGGAAGAGGAAACCGTCAGGCACTCCTCAGAAAAGCCCTGGGAAAGCAGGCCCTCCACGATGGGCACCGTGTGTTTTTTTCCCACCAGGAAAACCAGATCTGCGCTGCGGGCCAGATGCTCCCCGAATTCCCGGTTATATTCGGCTTCCTTTTCGCCAAGTTCCACCATGCCGGGCGTTACCACGATCTTGCGGCCGGGGAACAGGGAAAGCACGCTCAGGGCTTCCTGAGAGGAACGGGGGTTGGTGTTGAAGGCGTCGTCTATCACAGTGACGCCGCCGGCGCTTGAAACAAGCTGCAGCCGATGCTCTACCGGGGTGAGGGCGGAAATGCCCTGGGCGATCTGCCGGTCGGTCAGCCCAAGGTCCCGCGCGACGGCGGCGGCGCAGAGGATATTGCGGATGTTATGCTCTCCCAGGAGCTTCGTTTCGCACTGAATGGAGGACTGATCCGGAAAACGGAGGGTGAAGGAGCTCCCCGAAGGCCCGACGGAAACATCCTCCGCCCAGGCGGCGCTGCCGGCAGGGCCGACCAGGCGTTTGGAAACGGTCGTTTTTTCATACAGGCCGGTGACGATGCCGCCGTCGTCCTGGAAATAGGCAGTGCCGTTTTCGGGAAGGGCTTCGATCAGGTCGTATTTGGTCTTCGTGATATTCTCGATGGAGCCGAAGGTATCCAGGTGCTGCGGGCCTACGCTGGTCAGAATGCCGATCGTCGGTCGCACCAGGGAGCACAGTTCCCTGATGTCCCCGCGGTGGCGGGCGCCCATCTCCCCGATGAACACCTGATGGGCAGGCGTCAGTCTTTCGCGGATGACCCGGGTCAGCCCCATGGGCGTATTGAAGGACGCCGGCGTCGCCAGCACGTTATACTTTTGGGAAAGGATCCCGGCCAGCACGAACTTTGTGCTGGTTTTGCCGTAGCTTCCGGTAATGCCGATGCGGATCAGGCGGTCGTTTGCAAGAAGCTTTTTCCGGGCATCAACAAAATATGCCCGCTGAATCAGCCGTTCAACCGGCCACATGATAAGCCCCGCCAGCCCCACGATAAGCGGGATGCCCAGCGGGATCAAAGCGAATACGGCGCAGCAAAGATAGCTTTTGCCGGCGCAGAAAACAAAATAGCAAAGCGCCGAAAGCCCCAGCAGGACGATCAGAAGCCCCGCGTACAGACGCTTGACCCGGGCGGTCAGCACAAAGGGCTTTTTCTGCTTTTCCTTTTGCTGATTGAAAACCATGTGCCGGGTGAAAAGACCTAAGGCCAGGCAGAGGATGAGTACGGCCGGCAGCCGCGTGAAAAGCGCAGGCGCCCCTTCAAGGCCTTCTGTCCAGCTCATGACCGCCCAGAAAAGGAGGGCGGCGGCCAGCACGGCCGCGCTCAAAAGGAGTCCCGGCGTCCAGGCCTTTTCCAGCTGGCGGGCAAGGGTCTTATTATAGCCGCGGAACTGATAGCTTTCCAGCTGGAAATAGTGAAGCGCCCGCCTGCTTAAGAAAAGCGTACAGCATACCACCGTGAGCACCAGCAGCACGGCGGGCAGCGTCTGGGAAATGAACATGAAAAGCTCCTTTTTAAGCTTCTTTATGTAAGGAACGCCCTTACGACCGTGACGAAACGGGGCCATTCCCGAAGGTAGGCAAAATGATCGCCGTTTTCAAAGACGACCAGCCCGGCGTCAGGTATGGCCTTTTCCATCGCCTGGCCCATCCACAGCGGCGTCTCCGTATCGTTCGCGCCGAATATCAGCAGGGTGGAAGCTTTGATCCTGGGCAGGCGGTCGGACAGGTCCTCGTTGACGATGCGGACAAAGGTGGCCCGCATGGAGGGCGAAAGCGCCAGATAATCGGGCGAGCCGTGCTTTTGCCGCTGCGCCTCCATCAGCCCCTCCATCGGGCCTTTCAGGCCCGGCAGTCTGGACAGCCGGGTGATCAGCGCCTTTTTCTTCTGATATTGTTCGCTTTTCTTTTTCTGCTCCGGCGTCTGGGGTTTGCGAAGCCCTGCGGCGCCGGTCAGCACGAGCCGGCGGACCAGCCCTGGCCTTTGAGCGGCCAGATCGATGGCGACCCGGGCGCCGAAGGAATGGGCGATGATATCCACAGGGGCCAGCGACAGCTTTTCGATCAGCCTGGCTGTCAGGGCGGAAAAATCCGAAACCGACCAGGGTTCGGGCGGCTCCGGAGATTCGCCGTGGGCGGGAAAATCCAGCGCGATCACCGGGCGGTCTTTGGAAAGATCGTCCATGATCGGGGCGAAATGGCGGATGGAACAGCCCCAGCCGTGCAGCAAAAGCACGGGGCGCTCCCCCGTGCCGGCCTGCTCCACATGCACGCGGACGCCGTCAAGATCGATCAGCACTGTTGCCTCCCAAACGGAAAAAAGATGTAGCGGCACTTGGCCGTGGACCCTGAGCACAGGATGCGGTAGGCCTCGGGCACGGGCACGACGGATTCGAGCACGCAACCCAGCTTTTCGCACGTGCGGCGGGAGGGCCAGTTGTCGGTGTCCGTGGTGATGACCACGCTGTTGAGCCCCTCCTCGCGCATCAGGGGTGCTATCAGCCTGCAGGCCTGCAGGGCATAGCCGTGGCCGCGGTAGGGAGCGTCGATGCGGTAACCGATATGGCCCAGGTAGTAAAGCCCCGGGCTTTCCCCCAGGCGAAGGCTGATATAGCCGATTTTTTTGAGCGAGTGCCGCCGATAGATATGGAACAAAAAGCCGTCGTCGATCCCCGTTTCCTCGTCGTACAGGTCATAATCGGACAGACGGAGCGTTATTTCCTCGTTATGAAAAACGGCCGAACGGCTGAAAAGCTCCAACAAAGACATGAGGCGGGCAGCTCCTGAAAAGAGAGTAAAACAGGCTGCGCATACCGGGAAAAAGGCCCGATATGCGCAAAGCCCGGATAAACAGGGGACTTATTTGTTTCAGCAGTTGGCGGTGACAAGCTGCATGGTGTCGCGGGCGATGGCCAGTTCCTCGTTGGTGGGGATGACCAGCACCTTCACCTTGCTGTCCGGCGCGGAAACATCGGCCTCTACGCCGCGGACCTTGGCGTTCTTTTCATAATCCATCTTGGCGCCCAGGAACTCAAGCCCCGTCATGACCTTGGCGCGCAGGGCCTGGTCGTTTTCGCCGATGCCGGCAGTAAAGGAGATGACGTCCACCCCGTTCATGACGGCGGCGTAGGCGCCGATGTACTTGCGGATGCCTTCCACCAGCATGTCGATGGCGATCTGGGCGTCCTCGTTGCCTTCGTCGGCGGCGGCGGCGACCTCACGCATATCGGAGCTTACGCCGGACACGCCCAGCAGGCCGCTCTTCTTGTTACAGATGGTCAGCATTTCATTGACGTCGATATGATCCTGGTTGCAGATGTACTGAACGACCGCGGGATCCATGGAACCGCAGCGGGTGCCCATGAGCAGGCCCTCCAATGGCGTGATGCCCATGGAGGTATCCACGCACTTGCCGGCGTTGATGGCGCAGATGGAGGAACCGTTGCCCAGGTGGCAGTTGATGATCCTGAGCTCCTCGGGCTTCTTGCCCAGGAATTCGGGCACGCGGCCGGCGACATAGCGGTGGGAGGTGCCGTGGAAGCCGTAGCGGCGGACCTTGAGGCGGGTATAATAATCCTTGGGCACGCCGTAGCGGTATGCCTTCGGGGGCATGGTCATATGGAAGGCGGTGTCAAACACGGCCACCATGGGAGTGTTGGGCATGACCTCGCGGCAGGCGCGGATGCCGGCCAGGTTGGCGGGGTTGTGCAGCGGGCCCAGGGGGATGTTTTCCTCGATGGCCGCTTCGACCTCGGGATTGACGATCACAGACTCGGTGAACTTGGCGCCGCCGTGCAGCACGCGGTGGCCCACAGCACCGATCTCATCCATGGATTTGACCACGCCGTGATCCGGATCGGTCAGGGCCTTGAGCATCATCTGGGTGGCGATGACGTGGTTGTCGATCTTCTCCTCTACGACAAACTTTTTGTCTTCGGTCTTATGGGTCAGCTTGCCCATGTCCAGGCCGATCTTTTCCACCAGGCCCTTGGCCAGGGTGGATTCGTTGTCCATGTCGATCAGCTGGTATTTGAGAGAAGAAGAGCCGGCGTTCACGATAAGTACTTTCATTTTGCATTCCTCCGTTTTCAAGCAGTTGTCGTCCCGGCCCGCAGTCCATGCCGCCCGGGCAGATGGCCATAAGCCCCAAACATTTATATTATCTCACTTTTTTGTGCTTCCCGCAAGGTTAAATTCGAAGGAAAGGATAAACAAATGTGAAAAGTAAATTCTCAGAGTAACTTCCACAGTGGAAGTTAGGGTGGACGTTACCTTGATAAAAATGGCAGTAGACTTTACCTTAAGAAAGAAAGGGGGTTTAC
>CADAQF010000028.1 GCA_902790015.1 uncultured Eubacteriales bacterium
GTCGATGTGGGTGCGCTCGTAGCCGTGGCTGTTCAGGGTGCCCGGGCCGATGCCGGCGTGGCGGATGTCGTAGCCCGCCAGCAGGGCCGGGTCGCAGTCGGTGCCGTAGTGGGGGGTGAAGATGTCCATCACGTAGTCCACGCCGTTTTTGATTGCGCAGGCGCGAAGCTCATTGGCAAATTCGTAATGGTAGGGGAAACGGGAATCCTTGGCGAAGATGGTCACCTTCCGCTCGTCCGAATTCTGGTCGGGGCCGGTGGGGGCAATGTCGATGGACAGGATGTCCTTGACGCCGGCGGGCAGGTAGGTCGTGCCGTGGCCGATCTCCTCGTACATGGCGAAATAGGCCAGCACCCGGCGGTTGAGGCGGATATTTTCCTCTTTGACGGTCTTCATGACCGCCAGCAGCGCGGCGGCGCAGGCCTTATCGTCCACAAAGTGGGACTTGAGGTAGCCGCCGGCCATCGTAAAGCGCGGTTCAAGGGCGATCATGTCGCCGGTCTCGATCCCGAGCTTTCGCGTGTCCTCGGCGGTTTTGACCGGCATATCCAGCACGACGCAGACGTTTTTGCGGTAGTCCGGCCCGTCCACGCGCAGCTCCTCCTCCGTCACATGGACGGAGCCCGGCGTGCGGCAGACCGAGCCCGTGTACACCTGGCCGTCACGCGTGTACACGCGCACGTTTTCCATCATGCAGTAGAAGGGATAAAGCCCGCCCACCCGGCAGACGTTCAGCGTTCCGTCCTTGTTGATGCGGCGCACCATGAGGCCGATGTCGTCCAGATGCGCGGTGATGACCAGGTCGTTGCCTTCCCCGCCCAGGTCGGCGATCACGCCGCCCTTGTGGGTGACCTCCATGGGAAAGCCGAGCCGTTTGATCTCTTCGATGATATAATCCTGGATCTCGCGGAATTGGCCGGTGGTGCTGTCGATGGCCAACAGTTTTTTGAACTGGTCGATGCAATAGGCTTCGTCAAAATGGCTCATGTGTGTACCTTCTTTCTGCAGTCGCTGTTTTCGGGGCTTTCAGACGCATATTATATCATCCGCGTAAGCTTTGCTCAATATTTTTATGCGATTTTTTGCATTACTGCAGGCCGGACCGGATGAAAGATACATTTCCATTGACAAAACGCCCCGGAAAGTCTAAGATACAAGACGGAATAATTGCGCCAACGGCGAGGAGGAAATGGTATTTTATGAGCGACAAGCTGACCATGGACAAATTGGTGGCCCTTTGCAAAAACCGGGGCTTTGTATATCCCGGCAGCGAAATCTACGGGGGTCTTGCGAACGCCTGGGATTACGGCCCGCTGGGAGTTGAATTCAAAAACAACGTAAAGCGCGCCTGGTGGAAGAAATTCGTACAGGAAAACAAATACAACGTAGGCTTGGACAGCGCCATCCTGATGAACCCGCAGGTCTGGGTGGCCAGCGGCCACGTCGGCACCTTCAACGACCCGCTGATGGACTGCAAGGCCTGCAAGTCCCGTTTCCGCGCCGATAAGCTGATCGAGGATTACGCCCATGCCAAGGGCGAGGAGATCCAGGCCGACGGCTGGACCAACGAACAGTACGAGACCTTCATCGCCGAGCACGAGATCGTCTGCCCGACCTGCGGCAAGAAGGACTTCACCGGCATCCGCAAGTTCAACCTCATGTTCAAGACCCACCAGGGCGTGACCGAGGATTCCTCCAATGAGATCTATCTCCGCCCCGAGACCGCGCAGGGCATCTTCGTCAACTTCAAGTCCATCGTCCGCACCACCCGCAAGAAGCTGCCCATGGGCGTGGGCCAGATCGGCAAATCCTTCCGCAACGAGATCACCCCCGGCAACTTCATTTTCCGCATCCGCGAGTTTGAGCAGATGGAGCTGGAATTCTTCTGCAAGCCCGGCGAGGACCTGGAATGGTTCAGCTACTGGCGCGCGTTCTGCCGTGACTGGCTTTTGTCCCTGGGCATCCGGGAGGACAGGCTCCGCCTGCGCGACCATTCCAAGGAAGAGCTGGCCTTCTATTCCAAGGCCACGACGGACTTTGAGTTCCTTTTCCCCTTCGGCTGGGGCGAGCTGTGGGGCGTGGCTGACCGCACGGATTACGACCTGGGCCGCCATCAGGAGGTTTCGGGCCAGAACATGGAATATATCGACCCGACCAGCGGCGAGCGCTTCATCCCCTATGTGATCGAGCCCTCCCTGGGCGCCGACCGCATGGCGCTGGCCTTCCTGTGCAACGCCTACGACGAGGAGCAGGTCGGCGAGAACGACACCCGCGTGGTGCTGCACTTCCATCCGGCGCTGGCACCCTTCAAGGCCGCCGTGCTGCCGCTGCAGAAAAACAAGCTGGGCGAGCTTGCGTCCCAGGTGCACGAGCAGCTTTCCAGGGACTTCAACGTCGATTACGACGATACCGGCTCCATCGGCAAGCGCTACCGCCGGGAAGACGAGATCGGCACCCCCTACTGCATCACCGTCGACTTCCAGACCCAGGAAGACCAGACCGTCACCGTCCGCGACCGCGACACGATGGAACAGGTAAGGCTTCCCATCTCCGGCCTCAAGGCCTTCCTGGAAGAAAAGATCAGCTTCTGATCCGGGATATTGTCATAGCCCCGCGGTTAGGCCGCTTTGGCCCGCCCCGCGGGGTTTTTCGCGTTTTGTTTTCAGCTTTTTCTTCAGTTGACAGACGGGCCTTAAAGGCATAAAATATACATAGAAAAGACATTACTGTATGTCGTTCAGAGGAGGCATCACCTTGTCAGACGCTTTGAAAATCATCCAGGACCCGACGCTGACCTACCGCCAGGAGCTGGTGGCCCTGGCGCACCTGGGGGAAAGCACGGACGATACGCTGCGCTATTCCGACGCATATTATGAAGCCAAAAAGAAGGGCGCGCTGTGCGACCTGAACGAGGGCGTGATGCCCTTCAGGCCGCGCTACATCTGCCCGGACTACGAGCTGCTGTTTAAAAAAGGCTGCGCGTTTCTGGAGCTCGATCCGCCCAAAGACCTGCTGGAAGCGGTCAACGTGCTGGAGATCTTCTACTGCCACGTGCCCTCCATCACCACCTACCCGGTCTACCTGGGCGACCTGGATAAGCTGCTGGAGCCCTTTGTGCTCAGGGAAGACCGCGCCTATGCCAAGAAGGTGCTGCGCCTGTTCTTGCGCAACATCGACAAGGTGCAGACGGACTCCTTTGTCCATGCCGACATAGGTCCGGAGGATACGGTCACCGGGAGGCTGCTGCTGGAGCTTACAGAGGAAATGCAGCTGGCCGTGCCCAACATCACCCTTCGCTACGACCCGGAACGGACGAGCGACGACTTTGCCCTGGCGTGTGTCAAATGCATGCTGAAGACGGCCAAGCCCTCATTCGCCAACCACCGGATGTTTGCCAAAGAATGGGGCGAGGATTACGCCATCGCCTCCTGCTATAACGGGCTTAAGATCGCCGGCGGCGGCTACACCCTGCCCCGGCTGCGCCTGTACGAATGCTCGCTGGACGCGAAGGATCCGGACGATTTTATCGCCCGCGAGCTGCCCCGGCACATCGACCTGCAGCTTGAATACATGGACAAGCGGGTCAAATTCATCGTGGAGGAATCCAGCTTCTTCAAGACCAATTTCCTGGTCACCGAAGGCTTTGTCAAACAGGAAAACTTCACCGGCATGTTCGGCGTCGTGGGCCTGGCGGAATGCTGCAACCACCTGCTGGGCATCACGGACAATAAAAAAGGCTTCGGCATGAACGAACAGGCCACGAAGCTGGGCCTGCGCATCATGGACGCCATCGAAAAACGCGTCAGCGAGCATGTCGCCCCCTACTGCGACGCCTTTGATCACCGCTACCGCCTGCACGCCCAGGTGGGCATCGACACGGACGGCATGGACGATTCTCCCGGCACCCGCATCCCCATCGGCGCCGAGCCCACGATGCTGGAACAATTGGAGGTCAACGAGCAGTTCCATCCCTATTTCCCCACCGGCACGGGGGACATCTTCAAGTTCGAGGAGACCTATATCAAGACCCCGGAGGCCGTGCTGCCGATCATCAAGGGCTCTCTGGCAAGGGGTTTACGTTACTTCTCCGGCTACCTTGAAAACAACGACGTCGTGCGCGTCACCGGCTATCTGGTCAAAAAGAGCGAGATCGAGAAGCTCCGCCAGAAAAAGCAGTCCCTGAACCAGGTGACGGTTTTCGGCATGGGCGCGCAGGACGGCGGCCACGCGCTGGATCGGAGGGTGCAGCATCATGAGGAAAGCGCCCGTCAATAAGATCATTTCCTTTTCCAATGTGGACGGTCCGGGCAACCGGACCTCCATCTTCTTTCAGGGCTGTCCGTTCAACTGCCGCTTCTGCCATAACCCGGAAACGATAAACCTGTGTGAAAACTGCGGGCTGTGCGTGGACAAATGCCCCGCCCGCGCGCTTTCAAGGGACGGGGACGGAAGGGTGCGCTGGGACCCTTCCCTGTGCGTGCAGTGCGACAGCTGCATCCGCGTTTGCCCGCACGACGCTTCCCCCCGCGTCCGCTATATGACGGTGGAAGAGGTGCTGCATGAGATCAGGCGCGCGGCACCCTATATCGGCGGCATCACGGTGTCCGGTGGGGAATGCACGCTGCAGAACGATTTTCTGCTGGAGCTTTTTCCGCTGGTCAGGCAGATGGGGAAGACCTGCCTGCTCGATTCCAATGGTTCCTTTGATTTTGAGAAGGACCCGCGCATCCTTGCTGTCTCCGACGGCGTCATGCTGGACGTAAAGGCCGTCTCTCCCGCCTGGCACGAGCACCTGATCGGCGCCAAACGGGACACGGTGCTCAAAAACCTCGATTACCTCCTGTCCGTCGGGAAGCTTCAGGAGGTGCGCACGGTGATCCTGCCCGGCCGGGACGAAGAAAATGAAGTTACCGTCCGCTACGTGGCCGGACGGATCGGCTCCGCGTGCGGCTACAAGATCATCCGCTACCGCCCCTTCGGCGTAAGGGAAAAATATCAAAAGGAGCTGGGAGAGTTCACCGTGGAGGAGGAATACGCCGAACGCTATGCGGCGCTGGCCCGGTCCCTGGGGGCTTCACAGGCATACGTTGTATAATCGGAAAATCGAAAAGCCTGAGAAAGGCATGTAAAAACCGCCGGCATTTGCCGGCGGCCTTTTTGAATGGGTTCGTTTAAGTCTTAATCGTCCAGGGTGAATTCGGGCACGTCCGCCGCGTTGGTGGGCACGCTCTTTTCACCGGCGATGATGGCAGCCTTCGCCGCTTCGACCACTTCCAGCACCTCGGCCGGGATGTGATCACGTGTGGGAGCCAGGTCGACGCCGCCGTTGGACAGGTCGTACATATGCACGCCGGCCGCGAAGGTGCCGTTCTTGACAGCCTTGGAGATGTCCTGGGAAGCAACGTCCACGCGCTTCATGGCGGAGGTGATCACGTGCTCGGGAGCCAGGATGGACTGGTCGGTATCGACGCCGATGGCCCAGATGCCTTCTTCGTTGCAGGCCTCGATGACGCCCATGCCGGTGCCGCCGGCGGCGTGATAGATCACGTCAGCGCCGTTGGTGATGAAGCCCTTGGCAGCGGTGGAGCCGCCGGCGCTGTCGCCGAAGCTGTTGGCGTTGTACTGTAGGATGGTGGCGTCGGGGCAGGCTTCCTTGACGCCGGTGATGTAGCCGATGCCGAACAGGTTCATGGAATCAGACACCATGCCCTGGACATAGCCGACGATCTTGGTCTGGGTGACGGAGCCGGCGACCAGGCCGACCAGGTAGGAGGCCTGCTCCTGCGCGAACATCAGGCAGGCGACGTTGGGCAGGTCGATGCTGGAATCGTCGATGATGGCGAACAGCTGATCGGGGTTTTCTTCAGCGGCTTCGCGGGTGGCGTCAGCCAGCATGTAGCCCACGCAGATGATCAGGTCGTAGCCTTCGTCGATGAAGGTGTTGATGTTGGTCTGATAGTCAGCGTCGGTCTTGCTCTCCAGGTAGTTGACTTCGAAGGTGGGGTCTTCCGCGGCCAGGGCCAGCAGGCCTTCCCAGGAAGTCTGGTTGAAGGACTTGTCGTTGACGCCGCCGACGTCGGTAACCATACCGATCTTCACGGTGTCTTCCGCAGTGACGGCCGGAACCGCCAGCAGCGCCATGCAGACAATCAAGGCGATGGAGAGAATCTTTTTCATAAACGAGCCTCCCATATAATATTAGCGTCGGGGCGTACCGCCCTTCCTGCTTCATCCGTATTATACCATGAATCCCCGTTTCAAATCAAGCGCCTTGAGGGATGTTTACGGGAAAAGTGACAATGTTTTTGGGAAGGGGACTTTATTGCTCCCCCGGCAAATCCCTGAACCATCTGCGGCTTCATGAATCCATTGGCGGAGCAATAATCCAACGCGCCCCGGACCTGAGAAAGGCCCGGGGCGGAATGATTGTTTCAGCCTGAGTTTATTTCGGCGCTTATCTTGAAGGTGCGTCAGCGTAGGCCGCGTCCATGAGGCCCTTCATGTAGCCCACGGCGTAGGCGAACGCGCTCAGGTTCCCGCCGGTCTTGGGGTCGGTCTCAAAGATGTGATCGGGGTAGATGGCCTGATCGTAGCCCTCCTGAACCAGCACGCGCATGATGCTCATCATGTCGAAATAGCCGTCCTCGGCCAGGGTCTCCGTGAAGCGGGGCAGGGGGCAGGAGACGTTGCGGAAGTGCACGGTGTACACGCGCCCGGCCCGCACGAACTCGCGCAAATCGGCCAGGATGTCGCCGAAGGCGCTGCCGCCCTCCAGCCAGCACCCGCAGCAGAACTTGATGCCCAGCACGCGCGGGGCGATCTCGTCGCCCATTTTAAGGGCCTTCCTGTAGCAGTCGCTGTTGTGGATCAGGCTGTGATAGCCCTCATAGAAAGGATAGGGCGGGTCGCAGGGGTGCAGGGAAAGCTTCATCCCGTATTCCTGCGCGACGGGCAGCGCCCTTTCGAGCAGATAACGGAAGTTTTCCCAGACTTCTTCCTCATAGACAGGCTTTTCGCACAGAGGTTTCCTGGAAAGGATCTCGTCCATGTCCACGGTCCTGGCGGGAGCACCGTGGGAAATGTCGGAGGCGAAATACCCCGTGTGGGACACCCGGCTGTTGCCGATGTGGCCTACGGGCACGCCGGCCTGGCCCAGGAGTTTGTTAAGCGTGTTATACCGGTCGATCCACAGATCCCTGTCCGGGAGGCCCAGATAGAAGGAAAGGTGCTTGTACAGCGCGGCGTTTCCGGCGTCGTCCACGGTAATGCCCGCTTTACGGACCTTGTCCAGCGTCCGGTTGACGTCCTCGTAATTGGAATGCTCGTTGCTGAACATGACAAAGCAGTGTGACAGGTTCATCTGCCGCAGATACTGCAGATATTCGTCCGTCGCGTTGTCCGAACGCACGCAAAGCTGGGGGTTCATCCGTTTTGTCATGGCGGTGTTTCCTTTTCGTTTGATGAAGGGGGAGGAAAAGGGGGAAATATCCTCTTTCCCTCCCCGATGGATGATTAAGAGAGAGCGCTCTGATTACTTGGCAGCCTTCCAGGCGGATTCGGGCGTCCAGGCTTCGGCGGTGGTGGAGCAGATGCCGGTGTCAAACACGCCTTCCTGCGCGTAGCAGTAAGCGCCCTGATAGCCGGCGGCGATGACCAGCGCATAGTCGTGGCTGAACAGGCGGGCGGCGGTCTTCAGCAGTTCCTTCTTTTCTTCCAGGGTCTTGGCGGCGCGGGCGCCGAAGAGGGCTTCCTCATAGTCGGCGGGCTTGGCCATCATGTTCTTGTAGTTGACGCCCTCGGTGGAATACAGGCGGATGTAATTGGCGGTGAAGTCAAGCTTGGAAGATCCGTTGTTGACCATGATGCCCAGGTCGTAGTTGCCTTCAGCCTTCTGGGCGTTGAAGTCGGCGTTGGTCAGCTTCTTGATCTCGGCGTTGATGCCGATCTCGCTCATGTAATACTGCAGCATGACGGCGCAGGGCTCGTTGGCGGGGTTCTCGCCGTTGATGGTGATGACGGTGTTAAAACCGTTGGGATAGCCGGCGCCGGCCAGCAGGCTCTTGGCGAGGTCCAGATCCTTTTCAAACATGGGCAGGTTTTCGTCATAAGACCAGGCGCCGGGTACGGCGAAAACGGGGGTCACGCCGCCCAGACCGTCGTAGATCGCGTCGGACATTTCTTCCCAGTCGATGCAGTGCATCACGGCCAGACGGACATCCAGGTTATAGAAGGGGGATTCTTCCACACCGGAGCAGAACATCATGTAGGTGATGCCGGCCAGGTCGGGCGCGTTGTTAGCGACGTTCTGATACTTGTCCTGCAGCTGCTTGATGGACACGGAGTCGGGGTTGCGCAGCACGTCCAGTTCGCCGTTCAGGAAGGAGGACAGCTTGGTGGTAGAGTCGCTCATGAATTTCACGACGATCTCGTCCAGGTAGGGCTGGCCTTCGCGCCAGTAGTTTTCATTCTTGACGTAGGTGATGTGGCTGTCGGCGACCATTTCCTTCATGACGAAGGCGCCGGTGCCCACGGGGTTGATGGCAGCCCAGTCCTCGCCGTGCTCTTCATACGCGGCAGGAGAATAGATGCGGACCTCGCCCACGGTGTCGGCCCAGGTGTTGGCCCAGGTGGCATAGTGCAGGACCACGGTATAATCGTCGATTTTTTCAAAGCTCTCGGGGCTGACAAGCTCGGAAGCCTTGCCGAAGTCCACCATCTGCTGGAAGTTCCAGATAACGGCGTCGGCGTTGAAATCGGTGCCGTCGGAGAACTTGATGCCCTGGTGCAGCTTGAGCGTCAGCGTCAGCGCTTCGGGATCGACGATGAACTCATCGGCGAGCCAGCCTTCAGTGTCGCCGGTTTCGGGGTTGCGGCGGCCCAGGGACTCGATGGCGGGAGCGGCGTTATAACGGTCAGAGGTGGTAGTGGAGTGCGGGAGGAAGAACGTGGCGAATTCAAAGCCCAGCACGGACAGGGAACCGCCGTAAGCGGGCTGGGCATCCTCCGCCACTGCGGAGACCATAGACAGCGCCATCAGCGCGGCCAGCAGCAGAGCTACGAACTTTTTCATGGGTTACCTCCTTAAGGGTTCGGTTGGGAAAATGGATGATGTATGTGCTCCCGCCTGAAAAGCGGGTGATCACCGATGAGGGTTAACGTTCCCGTGTCATACGAGATGGCACGCCACCTGATGGTTTCCTGCGATATCGCGCAGCTGCGGGGTTTCCTGGCGGCAGCGGTCGGTGGCGCGGGGGCAGCGGTTGTGGAACGGGCAGCCGGAGGGGCGCTTCAGGATGCTGGGCACCTCGCCCTGGATCGGCACGGCCTCGCGCTGTTCCTCCACCACCGGGTCGGCCACCGGAATGGCGGACAGAAGCGCCTGGGTGTAGGGGTGCAGCGGATGCTCGTACAGTTCGTCGCAGGGGGCGATCTCCATCACGCGGCCCAGGTACATGACCAGGATGCGGTCGGAAATGTGCTTGACCACGGCCAGGTCGTGGGCGATAAAGATGTAGCTGATGCCGAGCTCCGCCTGGATATCCTCCAGAAGGTTGATGATCTGGGCCTGGATGGAAACGTCCAGCGCGGAGATGGGCTCGTCGCAGATGATCAGGTCGGGGTTGGAGCTCAGCGCCCGGGCGATGCCGATGCGCTGGCGCTGCCCGCCCGAAAACTCGTGGGCCACGCGGTCCTTCATGGCGGGGTCCATGCCGACCTTGCGGAACAGCTCGTCCACCCGCCGTTCATAGTCGCTGCCGCCCTCGGTCAGATGGTGGATCAGCAGGCTTTCTCCCACGATCGACCCGGCCGACTGCCGGGGATCCAGCGAGGAGAAGGGATCCTGGAAGATCATGGACACCTTGGGCCGGACGGGCTTCAGTTCCTTGTCCTTGAAGTGCGCTATATCCCGGCCGCCGAAGATGATCTCGCCCTCGTCAGGCTCGTACATGCGCATGATGCAGCGGGCCAGAGTCGTCTTGCCGCAGCCGGATTCTCCGACGACGCCCAGCGTTTCCCCCTGGCGCAGGTCAAAATTGATATCCTCGATGGCCTTGACCTCGCCCACCTTCTTGCGCAGCATCCCCTTATAGACCGGGAAATACTTGCGGACGTTGCGCACCTTCAGGCAGTATTCGCTGTTCTGCCGGCGCTCGGGGGAGGCACCGTAGTCCTTGTGGCTGAGCTCCTCCGCCTTTTCGTCAAGCTGCGCCTGGGTCAAAATGCAGCTGGACCAGTGATCCGGCCCCACCTCGCGCAGGGAATAGTCCGTGTTTTCTTTGCAGGCGTCGCAGCGGTATTCGCACCGGGCGTAAAACGGGCAGTAAGGAGGCCTTTGGGAGGGCACGGGGGGCAGCCCGTCGATGGGAATGAGTATCCTGTCCTTGGGGTCGTCCAGGCGCGGAATGGCGCGCAGCAGCGCCCGGGTGTAGGGATGCTTGGTATTGTGGAAGATCTCCTTGCAGCCGCTGGCTTCCATGATGTGGCCGCCGTACATGACGTAGATGCGTTCGGCGTAGCGTGCCACCAGCCCCAGGTTATGGGTGACCATGATGACCGCGGTATTGGTCTTCTTGGCGATATCGCGGATCATTTCGAGCAGCTGCGCCTGGGTCGTTACGTCCAGCGCGGTGGTCGCCTCGTCGGCGATCAGGATGTCCGGCCCGGGCGCCATCGCCATGGCGATCATGATGCGCTGCCGCATGCCGCCCGAAAACTGCTGGGGGTAATAGTCAAACCGGGTCTCCGCGTCGGGAATGTTGACCATCTTCATGGCCTCGATGGTGCGTTTCTTCGCTTCCTCCGGGGTCACGTCCTTATGCAGCAGTATGTTTTCCTGGATCTGGTAGCCCACGGTCAGCACGGGGTTCAGGCTGGTCATGGGTTCCTGGAAGATCATGGAGATACGCCCGCCGCGCACCTGGCGCATCTGCTCAGAGTCGCTGTCGAAGGAAAGGAGGTTTTCATTGATCCCTTCCAGATAAACCTCTCCGCCGGCGACCCGGCCGGGGCTGGCGATCAGCTGGAGGCTCGACAGCATGGTGACCGATTTGCCCGAGCCGCTCTCGCCGACGATGCCGACGATCTCTCCCCGGTCCACATGGAGATTGACGCCCTCGATGGCGTTGAATTCCTTCCCGTCCGAGCGGAAGGTGGTGACCAGGTCCTTGATTTCAAGCAGATGTCTGTCTGCCATAAAGCGCTTCCTCCTTCCGTCACAGTTCGCCGCGAAGCCGCGGATCCAGCGCGTCGCGTACGCCGTCGCCCAGGGAGTTGAGACAGATCACCAATAGGGCGATGCAGAAGCCGGGCGCCAGGGAGTAAACGGGGTTGGTCAACAGGTAGGCCCGGCCGCCGGACACCAGCGTGCCCCAGGAGGCGGTGGGAGTGGAAATGCCCAGGCCCAGGAAGCTCAGACCCGCTTCGGCCAGGATCGTGCCGCCGATCTGCTGGGTCATGGTGACGATGATGGGGGAAACGCTGTTGGGCAGGATATGGTGCAGCATGAGTCTTAAGTTGCTGTTGCCCTGCAGGCGGCCGGCCATGATGAAATCGCGTTCCTTGATGGACATGACCTGCGAGCGCATCATGCGGATGTATACGGTCATGTTGGAGATGCCCAGGATGATGGACATGTTCACCACGCCCCCGCCGAACACCGCGCACAGGGCGATGGCCAGGACCACCTGGGGTATGACGCGTATGGCCTCCGCTATACGGCTGATGACGTCGTCCACCACCCCGCCGAAGAAGCCGGCGACCATGCCCAGGGAGGTGCCGATGATGCAGGCGATGATGACCGCCAGCACGCCTACGATCAGGGAAACGCGGGAGCCTATGATGATGCGGCTCAGCACGTCCCGCCCGAATTCATCGGTGCCCAGCAGGTGGGCCTCGCTCGGGCCCTGGTTGCGCTCGCGGACGGAGGGCTTGTTTGGGTCAAACGGCATGATCTGATAGGCGAACACGGCGACCAGGATGATGATCATGACGATCGCTGCGGATACCAGGACGATCTTTCTGGAAAAGAGCGCCCGCAGGAACTGTCTGCGTTTTTTAGCTTTGTTGGCCTTCAGCACGGCTTTGGCGGCCTGACTGTCGGCGGTGACGTTGGCCTGGCTCATGTTAAACGCTCCTTTCTTCGGTTACGCCATTTTGATGCGGGGATCCACGTAGACGTACACGATATCGGTGATCAGGTTGATCACGCAGGAAAATACAGCTATCAGCAGCACGCAGCCCTGGATCAGGGGAATGTCTACGCTGGTGATGGCGTTTACCAGCAGGGATCCCATGCCGGGGATGACGAATACGTTTTCCACGAATACCGAGCCGCCGACCAGGCCGCCCAGACGCAGGCCCATCAGCGTGATGACCGGCAGCAGCGCGTTTTTGAGCGCGTGGACGTAGATGACCTTTTTGCTCTTGAGGCCCTTGGAACGGGCGGTGCGGATATAGTCCTGACGGATGACCTCCAGCATGGAGGAACGGGTCTGGCGGGTGATGGAGGCGATGCCGCCGATGGCCAGACAGAGCACCGGCATGATGGTCTGCCGCAGGCTCATCACAAAGTCTTCATGCGGCCAGACAAACCCGCTGGAGGGAAGCCAGCCCAGTTTCATCGCGAACACGTACATGAACAGGATGCCCAGCCAGAACTGCGGCAGGCAGCAGCAGATGTTTGCCGTCAGGGTCACCGCCGTGTCAGACGCGCTGCCCCTTTTGACCGCGCTGATGATGCCGAACAGGATACCCAGCGGCACGCTGATGATAAAGGCCAGCAGGGACAGGTAGATCGTTACCGGGACGCGCTCGCCGATGATGTCGGCCACCTTGCGGTGGTAGGACGCGGACATCCCCAGGTTCCCGGTCACGGCGTCCTTCAGCCACAGCAGATACCGCACCAGCACCGGCTTGTCCATGTTCATTTCATAGTACAGCCGCTCATAGGTTTCACCGGATATTTCGCCGCCCGTCATGGCCGCGATAGGATCGCCCGGCAGAAAGTCCACCAGCAGATACGTCAGAAATGAAACGATCAGCAGCACCAGCAGTGTCTGTCCCAATCGCTGGAAGATATATCTTGCCATTCTGATACCCTCCCATCCTCGTTCGTTTAATAGGTCCTGAATAAAAGATACCATCTTGATGAGGCGGCGGTCAAGGAAAATCAACCTCTTTTTTGGTGTTTTCCGGCATAAAAACAGAAAGTTTTTGGCATACCGATTCAAAATGTGAAATACAGGTTTCAAACGTTTCATATGATGTGTCAGAAACGAAACAAAACCCTTGCCAGACGTACATCCTTCATAGTATAATAAATATCATTTAATCCACGGAGCTTCTCTTTATTATGCGCCGGGCGCCGACCGCCCCCAAAACGGAGGAAACAGCATGAGCGCCATATACGTATTCGTATCGGACCCCGCGGAAGAACAGAACGCCGTTTCCCTCGTGCGGGAGACCGGGCTGGACGCTCAGGTCCTTTCGGCGGACGAAGCCTCCGCCGCAGCCATTTTACGCGAACGCGCCGGGCTGGATACGTCCGTCGCGGTCGCCAAGGGGAGAGTCGCCGCGGCCCTCAGGCGCGAAGGCGCCGTGGTGGTGGAGGTCATCCTGTCCGGGCAGGATATCGCCCGGCTGCTTTCTGCGGCCAAAGAGCTGCTTAAAGGGCAAGTGGTGAAGGTCGCCCTGATCGGTCAGCGCTATATGTTTTCCGATCCGGGGCCGGTGGCCGCGCTGATCGGCGCGGAGGTGAACCTGTATTACGTATCGTCGGACGCCGATATACCGGATGCTCTTTCCCGCGCCCGGGAATTTGGCGCCGGGCTGGTGATAGGGGACGAGCAGGTCTGCCTTTCAGCGACGAGGGCAGGCTTTTTGACCATGCCCACCGGCTCGGGTCGGGAAAGCATGCTCTCCGCGCTCAGGACGGCCTCGCGCCTTTCAGAGGCGCTCAGGAGGGAACAGCGCCAGTCCGGGGAAATGCACCTGGTCACCCAGTATTCTTCCGACGCCATCATCCGCCTGGACGAGGAAGGCAGGATCGTCTTTCTGAACCCGGCGGCGCTCAAGGCCCTGGGCAAGCCGCAGGAGGAGCTGCAGGGAAAAAAGCTTATGGACCTGCCGGGCCTCGTTCCCTCATCCGCGCTGATCCGCTCGCTGCAGACCGGGAAGGACCGTCATTCCGCCGTCCTGCAGCTCGGCCGCCTTTCCTATATGACCAACATCATGCGGGTCTTGTTTGAGGGACAGCCGGACGGCTGGCTTTTGTTCATGCAGGAATTCGCCGCCATCGACGACCTGGACGAGCGCATCCGCCAGGAGCGGCAGCGGCGCGGCTTCGTGGCCAGGGAAACGTTCGAGCGCTTCCCGTCCCGTTCCCCGGCCATGCAGGCCGTGCTGGAGGAAGCAGAGGCCTACGCCCAGTACGACGTGCCGGTGCTGCTGGTGGGCGAGCCCAGGCTTCCCAAAACGCGCCTGGCGGAGTGCATCCACAACGCCAGCCTCCGCCGCAGGAACCCGTTCGTTGCGGTGGACCTGGGCACGATGCCGCCCGACAACCAGTTCAACCTTCTTTTCGGGCGCAGCGGCGGGGGAAACGTGGGCCTGGTGGGCCAGGCGCACAAGGGTACGCTGTTTTTGCTGGACGTGCACGCGCTCGTGCCGGAATGCCAGCGCCAGCTGCTCAGCATCCTGCGAAACGGCAGCTTCCGTAGAAAGGACACCATGGAGCCCATCCCGGTATCCATCCGGCTGATCTGTTCCACCTTCATGGACCTGATGGAGCTGGCCCGGAAAGGCCAGTGGATGTGGCAGCTGGCCAACACCCTCCTGGGAATCAGCCTCACCCTTCCTCCCATCCGGGATATTCCGGAGGATATTCCTTCCTACATCAGTGAATATATGGCGCAGGCCGCCCGGCAGTTCAAAAAAGAGGTCCAGCTTTCAGACGAGGCCATGGAGCATCTGTGCCGCTATCCCTGGCCCAACAACCTGCGCGATATCGAGTATTTCTGCCAGAAGGCCACGATGCTTTCGAGGGACAAGGAAATAGGGCTGGATTTCGTCAGGGAAAAGCTGCTGCCGGACCTTAAGCAGGGCGAACAGGAGCAGCTGGTCCATATCGTGGCCGACCGGGAGGAGCTGGCCCTGCGCGGCGCGCTTTCGGCCGCCCAGGGCAACCGGGACCTCGCCGCCGCCCGCCTCGGCGTCAGCCGCGCCACCCTCTGGCGGAGGATGAAAAAATACGGGCTGCTGTGAAGCCGCAGTACATTTTCCTTTACAAAAGGGGAAAGCTTCCTTTATAATAGGCCTGCACGAAAGGGGGCGACGGGTTGTATCTGGAAAAGATACGGCGTCCGGATGATCTGAAGGCGCTGGATATCAGCCAGCTCGAAAGGCTGGCCGAAGAGGTTCGGGAGGAGATCCTCAGGACGGTGTCCCATAACGGCGGGCATCTGGCCTCCAACCTGGGCGTGGTGGAGCTCACCATCGCCTTGCTGACCTCTTTTTCCCTTCCGGAGGACAAGATCCTGCTGGACGTAGGCCACCAGTGCTACCCCTTTAAGCTTTTGACGGGCCGGTTCGAACGCTTTTCGAGCCTGCGCACCTGGGAGGGCCTGAGCGGCTTTCCCCAGCCGGAAGAAAGCGTTTACGACACTTTCACCGCCGGCCATGCCTCCACCGCCATCTCAGCCGCCCTGGGCCTTTGCCGCGCCAGGGACCTGAAGGGGGAAAAGCATCATGTGGCGGCCGTGGTGGGGGACGGCGCCCTGACGGGCGGCATGTGCTTTGAAGCCCTCAACGACGCCGGCAGCTCCCGGGAACCCATGATCGTCATCCTGAACGACAACGGCATGTCCATTTCCGGAAACACCGGGGCGGTCGCCGAATACCTGACGTATATGCGCTCCAGCAAGGGCTGGCTGCAGCTTAAAAAAGGAGTCTCCTCCGCGCTTTTGCGCGTTCCGAAGGCGGGAGACAGGCTGTATGACCGTTTCGGCCGGTTCAAGGACCATATCCGAAACATCTTCGTAAGGGATACATATTTCGATTCTCTGGGCTTTCGTTATTTCGGCCCCATCGACGGGCACAATATATCCTCCCTGCAGCGGGTGCTGAACCGGGTCAAGGACATGCATGAACCGGTGCTGATCCACGTGGTTACGCAGAAGGGCCGCGGCTACCGCCCGGCGGAGGATCAGCCGGATGTTTTTCACGGCGTTCCGCCGTTTTATGTGGAAAGCGGCGCGGCCCGGAAGACCTCCGGGGCCGAAGCCTTCGGAGAAACGGCTTCCCGCGCGCTCCTGGACGCGCTTAAAAAGGGCGTGCCGGTGGCCGCTGTCTGCGCCGCCATGACGGACGGAACCGGTTTTTCCGCCTGGAAGACCGAGGCGCCGGACCGCCTTTTTGACGTCGGCATCGCCGAGGAGCACGCGGTGACCATGGCGGCCGGCATGGCCCGGGGCGGCATGCGCCCCGCGGTGGCCGTGTACGATACGTTCCTGCAGCGCGGCTACGATCAGATGATGGAGGATGTCTGCCAGCAGAACCTGCCGGTGCTTTTCCTGATGGACCGGGCCGGCTTCAGCGGGGCGGACGGCGCCACCCATCACGGCATTTTCGGGCTGAGTTATCTGAATACCATGCCCCATATGCGGGTTTACTGCCCGGCGTCCGGGGATCAGCTGAGGTCCGCCCTGCGCGGGGCGCTGACGCAAGCGGGCCCCGCCGCCGTCCGCTATCCTCGCTATATCCCCCGCTGGCCGGAAGAAACGCTTGAACTTCTAACGGACGCGGAAACCTGGTCCTGTGTCCGGGAGGGGACGGACGCGTGCCTGCTGGCGATGGGCGCCATCCTGGAGGAAGCGCTGAAGGCGGCGGATATCCTGGCGCAGAAGGGCATTTCCTGCGCGGTATATGCCTGCTGCCGGGTGAAGCCTCTGGACGAAGCGGCCCTGAACAGCCTGTTTTCTTCCGCAGCGCCCGTTTTCACCGTGGAAGAGCACGAGCTTTCCGGCGGCTTCGGGCAGGCGGTCACGGCGTACTGCCAGCGCGCGGGGCTTCCCGCCCCGGCCCATATCTTCGCCGTGCCGGACCGCTTTGTGCCCCACGGGGACCGCACGAAGCTCCTTGCCCTGTGCGGCCTGAGCGCCGGGCAGATGGCAGACAGGATCGGGCGGATCGTTCAAATAAGCGGGGAGAAGAGATCATGAAAACCAGGGCGGATATCCTTTTATCCCGGCACCCGGAGGTCAAAAGCCGCGAGGAAGCGCAGGCGCTGATCATGGCCGGCCAGGTGTACGCGGGCGAAAAGCGCGTCAACAAGGCCTCGGAGCTTTTTGAGGACGATATTTCCCTTACCCTGCGTGGCCCGGTGAACCGCCTGGCCAGCCGGGGCTACCATAAGCTGGAAAAGGGCCTGACGGTTTTTTCGGCGGATGTCACAGGCCGCGTCTGCCTGGATATCGGCGCCGCCGCCGGCGGCTTTACCGACGTGCTTGTGCGCCGGGGCGCCGCCCATGTGTACGCCATCGACGTAGGCTACGGTCAGTTTGACTATCAGCTGAGCCAGGACAGCCGCGTCACCGTCATGGAAAGGACGAACGCCCGCCATCTTACCCGGGATATGTTTTCCCTGCAGCCCGATTTTACGGTGATGGACGTTTCCTTTATCTCCATCTGCCTGATCCTGCCCGTGGCTGCGGGGATCATGGGGGAAAAGGGCCGGTTTGTGACCCTGGTCAAGCCCCAGTTCGAGGCTGGGCGCGGCCTGGTGGGCAAGAACGGCGTCGTCCGGGAGGAGAGCACGCACCGGCAGGTGCTGCGCAAAATCTGCGATTTCGCCCCCACCTTCGGCTGGTCGGTGCACGGCCTGACCTATTCCCCGATCACCGGCCCCAAGGGCAATATCGAGTTTCTGGCCGATATCCGTCCTGGCAATGAAGGAACGGTGTCGGACGAGGCCATCCGCCTGACGGTGAGCGAAGCCCACGAAGCGCTGGCCCGCGGATAAGTAAGGCCCAAAGTACGATCCCGTCCGTTCCGTTTTCATGTTCATGCGCGGCTCTGTTTCCCGTCATCATGATCCTGCAGCGTCTGCCCCGGTCATCCCACCCGGGCAGACGCTTTTTTAGGCGATAAATGCATCAATATGACATTTTGATTAAAATCATTAAAAAATTATGTATAAAATACCGAAGTATGTTAACGAATATGTTGACATACGAACTTCCGGGGAATATAATATACATGCCAGACCAGCGCAAAAACAGAATGCGGTATGTTTTGCCTGCATCATCGCACTGGCCACCGGTTTTCGACAGCAGAGGGGATACCCGTGAATCGCCTTTCCTGATGGCGCTGTAACACATTTCAATCCATTTTTTCGGTCATACAGCATTTCATGCTGGGTTTACGCAAAACAGACTTTGGTATCTTCCTTCCTTGCCTGATCAGAACACTCTTTTCCTGCTTTTTGTCATGTCGGTCTCTCTTTTAACCCTGTTGTTCTCTGTTTGTTGCCGTTGATTCTTCGGGTTTTTTCAGAAAATGGAGTAATATGTCTGTTATCAGCACACATTTTATTCATTTCTTGCTGAAATATTTTCTTAACAGATTCGAAATTCTTCTGAAATTGACAACATTTTCCCTAATCTCTATAATTACTCTGATTATCCGGCTAATCCCTTTTCGATCTCCAGGCCCTGTGGCTGAGGTTTATATAAATAAATAAATCGTTTGCCATGCATTCTGCAATTATTATATGTGGGGTATGAAGGCTATGCGTAATCAGTTCAAACGGTTCCTGGCAATGCTTTGTGTCGCGGCGATGGTTTTCGGCACCCTGCCGACCTCCGCCATGGCGGACACCTCGAGGGACATCATGGATCTTATTCAGTCCATGGTGAATACTCCCGCTCCCGCCACGGCTGCGCCGCAGACGCCCGTTCCGGCGACACCAGTTCCTGACACGCCCGCTCCTGCAACGGACGCTCCCGAGGCGCCGCCAGCCCCGGCGGATCCCGGTGATGCGCCCGCCGAACAGCCGGATCAGCCTGCGGCAGAGGAGCCCGCGGCAGAGGATCCCACCCCTGCTCCCGAAGCGACCGCCAAGCCTGCCCCGCAGCAGGCCGACACCTATCAGGCGGAGCTGAGCCTGGGCGGCAGCGCCAGCGCTTCCATCACGGGGGACCGGCCTGTGGCCCGTGTGCTTCTGCACGTTAAGGGCGGCAGCAATGTGAATATCGTCGCCACCGGCCTTCCTCTTTATGTGGATGTTTCCGGCGGCGGCTTTTCGCGTCGTTATACGGCCGAAGGCAGCGAGCCGCTGGTTTTCTCTTTCTATGCCAACAGCGGCGACTATGTGCTGGCCTTTGCCTCCAAGACGGGCAAGACCGGTTCTATTCGCGTGCGCGCGATGACGCAGGATCAGTTTATTTCCTGGATGCTTTCTTCCGGCAGCTTCTCTGACGACAGCGATGCCGCGTCCGACGAGCCTGCCGAAGAAACCGCCCCGGCCGATATCCGCGAAGGCAGCCCCGCCGCGCCGGACAGGACTTCCGGCGAAGCGAAAAAGGACGCCCCCGCTTCCAAAGCTGAACAGGACGCTCCCGCCGCTGAACAAAAGCAGGATGATGCGGGGAAACAGCCTGAAGAACAGAAGCCCCGTTTCAGCTTTGCCCGCCGCGATACGGCAGATCCTTCCGCTCTGGATGAATTCGCTCCCGCGGAGGAAACCTCTGAACCCGCCGAAGAATCCGCTTCCTCCGGAGAATCCGCTGAGGCTGCTGAGGAAGCTGCCCCCGCCGCAGAAGCTGCCGAACCTGCAGCAGAATCCAATGACGCTCCCGACGAACCCGCGGATGAGCCTGCGGATGAACCCGCTGACGAACCGGCTGAACCTTCCGACGAACCCGCGGATGAGCCCGCCGATGAACCCGCTGACGAACCGGCTGAACCTTCCGACGAACCTGCGGATGAGCCCGCTGATGAACCGGTCGAGCCTTCCGACGAACCCGCTGACGAGCCTGCCGATGAACCGGCCGAACCCGCCGACGAACCTGCGGATGAGCCTTCCGACGAACCGGCCGAACCCGCCGACGAACCTGCAGATGAGCCTTCCGACGAACCGGCCGAGCCCGCTGAAGAGCCTTCCGATAAACCTGGCGAGCAGGGCGAGCCGCAGGACGGCCAGACCAGCTCCAGGCGCGTTTCCTTCAGCCTCAAGGATGTCAAGGGCAATATCAAGCTGAGCCGCATCATCGAAGCGCTGAACGCCCAGGGGGCCGATCTGCCCCTGCTGATGATCGGCGACCAGGTGACGGTGACCCCGCCCGGCCTGGTGGACCTTAGCTTTGTCCCGGGCCAGGGCGATTATATCGTAAAGCCTTTGACTTATTTTGACGAAGCGGTGCTGACCATCCGCGGCGGTAACGAGCTGGGCGTGTATATGGATCACGGCCGGCCGGTGCTTGGCGCGCCCAAGAAGTATGAGACCGTCATCGTTCTGACCAATCCCGCTCCCGTGGTGCGGGAACAGTATACCTATGCCTTCCCGGGCCTTGAGACGGTTTCCGTCAGCGACATCCTGGCCGCCGTCGGCGCGCAGATTTCCGGTTACACCATTGCGGTGAGTGACAGCAACCTGGTCACCGTTTCCGGTGAAAACCTCACGGCCAACAACTATTTCGGCGAGGTAGTGCTGACCCTGACCGCCGAAGGCAGGATCATCACCATCCTGCTGAATAACCCCGAACCGGAAGCTCCTCCCGTTGTCGGGCCCGTTTCCGGTGAAGCCGGCACCTTCACGCCCGACGGCGCTGTGCCGGCCGGCACGCAGATGCGCGTATCCGCCGCCGCGCCCGACGCCGCCATGGCCTCCGCCGCGCAGCAGGCGCTGGGAGAGGACGTCCAGGTCGTCTATATGGACATCAGTCTGGTCGCCCCCGACGGCTCCAGCGTGGAGACCGGCGCGAATGTGACGGTCAAGCTCCCCGAACCCATCGTTCTGCCGGAAGGCGAAGTGAAAAACGGCGTGGCTCCCAAAGCGGAAGTCACCGTCAAGATCGTTCATAAGAAGGCCGACGGCTCCGTCGAAGTGATCGACGGCGTCCAGCCCGCCATTTCCGGCGGCATGATCACCGCCGTGACCTTCCGCACCGGCAGCTTCTCCACCTTCGGCGTGGCGTATACGGTGGAATTTGAATACGAAGATCCGGTCACCGGCGAAACCAAAACCTGGGCTTGGCCGGGCGAGGGCTCCTACAGCATCAGGAGCATCCTGAACGAGCTGGGCATCGAAGGTGAGATCGAAAGCGTCACCCTGGACCGCGTGGTGGATATGGGCGGCGCTGCCGACACCCTTTATCTGGAAGAAAATGAGGACGGCTGGTATCTGACCAGCGACGCGTCCTTTGTGGATGAATATGTGCTGACTGTGACGGTCGGCGGCGTTGCGTATACTGTCAAAGTGACCGATCCTCCGGCCGGACCGCCCGCCAATCTGCAGGATATCAGCCAGATTGACCTTTCTTACGCGGAACAGGGCCAGGTCGTCCAGCGCAACGGTTCGCTTTCTCTGACTATTGACTATGAGATCAGAAGAAACAGGATACCCCAGGCCAGAAATGCGGAATACTGGGTGTATGATCTGTCTTCCATGATCGGCAGCGACGAAAATCACCCCCTGGCAAGCGTTCAGGATCAGACGACAGGCGTTGTCAGGGATGACGACGGCTCCGTAGTCGGCACCTATGAGATCAGCGGAGGCAAGATCATCCTGAGGATGTCTGACGAATTCTGGGTTGACGATCAAGGCCGTCCCAAGACGTCCAACATCATCGGCTACGTCGATCTCACCATAGAGCTTAATGAAAATCACAACTACAACAAGAACGATGAGAACATTGCGTTCCCCGGCGGCGCTTCCATCCATGTGGAATATCCCGAAAAGACCCTGAACAGCTTTAAGGGCGTCGGAACCGCGGAAAATTCCTATGCTGCCACCAACGACGCCAGCGAAGTGCAGGTCGTCGAAAATCCGGACGGCACCTATACCCTCTATTATGAAATCTCCGCTACTCCCAACCAGGACTTCAGGACCCTGTCCGTAACCGACGAGATTTCGGGCGGCCAGGTGCTGGATACCTCTTCCGTGCAGCTGTTTGACGGGCAGCGCTGGACCAATGTCAGCGTCACCCAGAACGGCTCGGGCTTTGCGTTTGACGTGGGCGCCTATCTGGCTTCCCAGGGCGGTTCTGTCCGCGGCGGAACGACCTACCGTATGCGCTATCAGACGACCCTTACCAAGGCCCAGGTCGAAAGCGGCGCCGTGCAGACCAACCGTTCCAGCTGGACGTGGGACGTTTCCACCAATCAGGACAATACCAGCGTAACGCCCAAGCACGACAAAACCGCCGACATCGGCAAGAAAGCCGGCGTTATTGAAGGCGTTTACAACCTTTCCGGCTGGACGAACGCCAACGTCGTGGTCAATGAAGACGGAACGGCGACGCTGTATTACGACGTCACCGTCACCCCGAACTCCTCCGAATACGAGAGCCTTACCGTCACTGACGAAAAGATGGGGTCCGGCAGCGTACAGATCCTGGAAGGCAGCGCGCCTCTGGGCAGCGCCGCCGCATCAGGCGGCACGGTGGACCTGCTCGCTTTCCTGAGCGACAAGGGCGGCGTTAAAGCCAATACGGAATATCATCTGAGGTATTCCACTACCGTTTCGCCCAAGGCGGACGGGACGTTTGACCAGGTCAACAATACGGCGACCGTTACCTATGACGGTACCCCGAAGCAGAGCGAGACCCATATCACCCCTGTGGTTGAAAAACAGCTGAACCCCGGAAAGCTGGTCAAAGGCAGCGGCGGCGAAACATCCACCGGCAATGTCGATGTGCAGAAGCAGCAGGGGGAAGACTTCTACCGCCTGCACTACAGGCTGTCCGTGAGGCCCGGCACGCATACCTCCACCCTTGCCCTGCACGACACCATCAGCGGCGGACAGGAGTACATGGAAGGGACCTTCGTCCTTTCCTTCCAGGACAGCAATAATATCCCTCATAACTTTAACATCACCCCCGCCATCAGCGGCTCTTCCTTCGATTTTGACCTGGCTGCTTTCCTGCGGTCCCAGGGCTTTGAAGTCACGCCGCAGACCACCTATACGATCACGTATGACACCAAACTGACCGACGAGATGGTGGAGGCCGGCGCCAGACAGGTGAATACCGCCAACTGGACCTGGGATCATGGGCAGGAAGGCATCGGCACCGACGTGACGCCCGGTGTTCCCGAAAAACAGCCCAGGGTCACCAAGACGGCCATGAAGGACGGCGTCGATGTCGGCAACGGCCAGACCAAGGTTCATCCGGGCGACACCATTGACTACACCGTGGTCGTCGGCCTTGATGAAGACGGCAATCCCAAGAACATGGCGGGCCATCGCATTTTCGATGAGATCACCAATCTGGGCACCCTCGTGGGCGACGTGACTATTTCGCCCGCGGTAGGGTCTGTTACTGTCCTGCCCGGCGCTGAGCTCGACGGCACGGACGAGACAAAGAAGAAAGTTTACGACTTCACTTTCCCGACGGACGCATCCTACATCGCGGAAAACGGCTATACGATCACCTATTCTATCCTGATCGCGGAGAATCTTTCCCTGAGCGGGGATAAAACCCTGAATAACCAGGCCTATCTGGATAATACCCACGTGGAAACCAACACGCCGGTTGAATACGGCTCCGCCGCTTCCACCGCCAAGAGTTTCTCCGAATGGGACGACGCAAACAAGAAGATCTATTGGTATATCGACGTAGACATCCCGGCCGGCAAAACGCTGCATAATTTGTATGTGACGGATTACCAGATGCAGTATGCCCTGTACAGCTGGATTCCCAATACCGGCACTGAAAGGAATCTCTCCTTCGACCCGTCCGATATCACCGTGTCCTGGCTGGACAGCGGGGTGACAGATCCGCTGCCTGCTTATACCCTCCAGGCGGATCCCGACCCGAATCTGCCGACTGGAAATTTTGTGGCCAACCGTCAGGGCATCTTCTTTGCCGGCGAGCTGCGTCACGGCATCCGGATCAGAGTGGCCACCGTCAGCCCCGTCGAATTCGACAGCGTTTCCAACTATTACGCGTACAATAAAGCGTATGTGCATTCCGACGAAGGAAAGATAGGGGAGCCGGACGCCACTTCGGGCCGGTATATTCAGACCAATTATAAGATGGTCAAGGACGGCACGTATGACCAGGCTCAGAATGTTGCGACCTGGACCGTGGTCATCAACCAGGGCAGGATTGAAGTTTCGCCTGATTATTATCCGTACTTTACCGATCAGATTCCTGAAAATATGGAATTGATCGACAATACCATCTATGTAACGGTTTCTCAGAATCAGTACTACAACCCCTATTCGAATATGCCCTTCGCGGTCTCGGTAGTGGACAACGTGATCCAGCCGGTTCCGATCGGCACGGGTTATGGGGCCCCCGGCTTCGGACTGTCCGGCTATTCCTATACCATCACCTACAAGACCAGGATCACGGACGATTATCTCCAGTACCTGGCCGATACCGATACTGTCTCCGTTCAGCAGTTCACCAACTTCGCCAAGCTCGAGGACGGGGACGGCGATGTCAAGAAGACGGACGACGCGACAGTCGAATACAAATACGACAACCTCGTGGATAAGACGGCGGGCGCGCTGCTTCTCAACGAGTATATTCCGTATACCGTCGTGATCAATCCGGACGGCAAGATACTGAACCATAACGAGCCCTATACCGTTTCCGACCGGATCGATACGGACGTGGATATCTACCTGGGCAGACTGAGCGGCAGAGTCTCTCCGACCGCCGTGGATGAAAGCGGAAACGACCTGATGGCCAGCGGCGATGTGCGGGTCTCGTATGACGACGACTCCCGTATCCTGGAATTCAAGGTGCCCGACGGTCAGAAGGTCACGGTCACCTTCCTGGTCAACGCCAAGGAATCCGGGAAAAAGGTCTATAAGAACTCTGTCACGCTGACCGCGTCCATCTCCGACGAGGATTCTACCTCGGAGGAATATGATATCAAAAAGAGCAGCGCCGGAGCGATTTCTGCCGGCGTCAGGATCCAGCTCAAGAAGATCGACAGGAACAACGTTCTGACGGTCCTGCCCGGCGCGAGGTTCCAGCTGTTCCATGTGGCGACCGACGGCATCACCAAGTCCGCCAGCGGTATCCCGAACGATATCACCACCACGGTGGATGATCAGGGCGAAACCCAGTACTGGGCCGGCGGCAGCGGCGTCTTTGGCGCCGAAACGCCTATCGCGACCGGCACTACCAACAACAGCGGTATCCTCACGTTCGCCGAAGGCGTTGAGCCTTACGAGGTTTACTACTGGCAGGAAATCGCGCCCGCTCCCGGCTACGTGATGACCAACACGGAGAAGCACTACTTCGTTGCTTACCCCGTTCACAGGACAGATGAGAGCATAACGACGGAGAATATGCACGTCGCCTGGGCCGTCGATAATACGGTATCCCGCGACAACCCCGGCGTTACGGTCGTTTCCGCCCGCTCCGGCTATAACTGGAACGTCACCAACATCAAGGAAGAGTCCGTCACCGGTCAGATCGAAGGCGAAAAGACCCTGAACGGCCGTGATCCCGCCGAAAACGAGTTTACCTTCACCCTGGAGGCTGTTTCGGGTACCGTCGTCCGTGTCATCAATGACAAGGAAGTCACCGTCACCCTGGAGCAGGTGGATATTCCCATGCCCGCGGACGGCGCCGAGGCCCATAACCCTGCCGGCACCGACGGCACCGCTGTCGGCTTCACCTTTGGGGATATCACCTACACCCTGCCCGGCACCTATGTGTATACGGTCAAGGAAACCGCCGGAACGGACAGTGCGATCGATTACGATGAGACCGAATATACCGTTACGGTCGTCGTGGAAAGAGAAGCTTCCAGCGGCGAACTCAAGGCCCCGACGGTGACCTATCTCAAGGGCGAAACTTCCGCTGAGAAGGCCTCGTTCGTAAACGAGCTTACTACCGGCGCGATGAAGCTGACCAAGAAAGTCACTGTCAACGGCGCTGAGACCAACGGCACCCTGGCTGACGGAGAGTATGAATTCCTTGTCACCGGGCCGTCTGTTCAGAAGACAGTAAAGATTACCATAAGGAACGGCTCCGTCTTTTCCGCTACGGTGGACGATTCTCCGGTGACCCTTACAGAGGACGGCTATGTCGTGCTGGAAGGACTGCCTGCTGATACATATTCCGTTGAAGAGCGTGCGCTCCCCAATGGCATGAAAGTCAGCAAGATCAATGATGAGGATACGGATTCCAATGTTACCAGTGTAACAGTGGAAGCCGGCACCACGGCGGAAGATACGAATGCCATCGTTTCTTTCACCAACAATATGCAGGTCGGCGAGATCAAATTCAAAAAGCTGGTCTATCTCAACGACGCTCAGACCGACAGCCCGCTGCTGAATGACAGCTATGAGTTTGTCGTCACGAAGGCCGGTGAAAGCGCTCCGCTGCTCTATCTCCTGGTTGCAATTGAAAACGGCAGCATGACCGGTGTCCAGTATAAGCTGACCGCTGATGCCGAATATGCCGCGCTGGACAGCAATTATGCAGAGTTTGACCAGACTAACCAGGTCGTCACGGTCAAGAACCTGCCATACGGCGATTACACCGTCGCCGAAGCACTGACGCAGGCGCAACAGGATAAGGGTATCTATATCAGGGGCGCCGGCAGCAGAAATGTCACGATCAGCGACGAAACGCAATCGCCTGTCCTGGATCCTTCTTTTATCAACGGCATCACCGTTTCTCCTGTCGTTATTCCGGTAAAGAAGATCCTGTCCGGCCGTGAATGGACAGAGGACGACGCGTTCACCTTCACCCTGGTCCCGGTTGACGGCGCGCCGATGCCGTTGAGCGAAAACGGCAATACCGTAGTCATCACCAAGGATTCCGAAAACTATGCCGGCTCCTTCGGCGCGATCACCTATGAAAGCGCCGGCACCTATGTCTATCATGTCGAAGAGACGCACGCCGGCGAAACCATCGACGGCATAACCTATGACGGCGGTGAAAAGACGGTCACGGTCACCGTGACGCTTAACGAAACCGGTGTGCATACGGATGTTGCGTTCAGCCCCGCCGGAAATGCCGCCGTGTTTGAAAACACCTATGAAGCCTCCGGCGAAGCGGAACTTTCCGCCAAAAAGGCCGCGAACGCGAACCTCGGCGAAACGGAGTTCACCTTTGAGCTGCTGGATGTGGATGAAGAAGTCATCCAGACGAGCGATCCCATTAAGCAGGGCAAAACGTGGACTTTCTATAAGATCAAGTATTCGCTGGAAGACGTCGGCAAGGAATTCACCTACTATATCAGGGAAACCCTGCCCGATGGCGCCACCGAGGAAAACGACTATATCCTTGACGGCATCGCCTACGATACGCATACGGAAACGGTAATCGTCAAGGTGGAGGAAGACAACGGCGATGGCTCGCTGAAGATCACCTATGACGGCAACGAAACCTTCCAGACGCCTGAGTTCAACAACAGCTACTCAGCTGAAGGCATCGCCGAAATCAAGGTCAAAAAGAACCTGGACGGCCGCGCCTGGAAGGACGGGGATTCCTTCACCTTCACCGTGAGCGCTCCGGAAGGCGCGCCCTCGGATTATCCGATGCCCGAAAAGAATGATGTTACCATTGACAACACCACAGCGGGCTATGAGGATACCTTCGGTGAGATTTCCTTCACCGAAGCGGGTACCTATACCTATATCGTGCGGGAGACCGCGGGCAGCCTGCCCAGCGTCTTCTACGACACGACGGATCACGAAGTCACGTTTACCGTGGTGGACGACGGGAATGGTCACCTGGTCGCCGAAGAAGGCACAGCGCTGATCGAGACCGTCGAGATCACCAATACCTATAAGCCGGTCAGCATCTCCAAGATGGACGTCACCGGCGCGCAGGAACTGCCGGGCGCGTTGTTCCAGATCATTGACGAATCCGGCGCGGTCGTGATGATCAACGGCGTTTATCAGCAGTGGACCTCGACCGACACGCCTCACGTCGTGGAAGGCCTGACGCCCAACGTCGAATACACCCTGCACGAAGTGAGCGCGCCCGACGGCTATGCCGTTGCGGCTGACGTGACCTTCTCGATCGGCGAAGACGGCGAGATAATCGATGCGTCCACCACGACTGACGCAAACGGCAACACCGTCATCCAGATCGTGGACGAGCTGACCCATGCCACCATCTCCAAGAAATCAGTCACCGGCGATGATGAGCTGCCCGGCGCGACTATCCAGATCCTCGACGAAAGCGGCAACGTGGTCGAGATCAACGGCGTGCGGCAGGAGTGGGTCTCTGGCACGGAGCCGCATGAGGTCACCGGCCTGACCGCCCTCATTAAATACACCCTGCACGAGACCATGGCGCCCGTTGGCTATACCGTTACGGCGGATACTACCTTCATGCTGAATGCCGACGGCTCCATTGACGCCGACAATACCACCGTCGAAGTCGCTGACGACGTCCTGGTGATCAGGGACGACGCGACCGTCGTGCGCTTCCTGAAGGTGGACGCTGTCACCGGCGAGCCCCTCCCCGACGCTGAAATGTCCGTCTTGAAGCCTGACGGCAATACGGTGGAAAGCTGGACTTCCACCGAGGAAGCTCATATCGTCATAGGGCTGAAGACCGGCGTCGAATACACCCTGCATGAAGAATACGGGCCGGACGGCTATGCCGTAGCGGAGGATACTGTATTCTCTATCGGCGCAGACGGTACGGTTGAATATGAAGGTAATGCCACTGTCGACGCGGACGGCAATATGGTCCTGCTGGTCGAGGATCTGCCCCTGACTGAGCTGCCGGTCGAAAAGGTCTGGCAGGACGCTGACGGCAATCCGATCGACTGGCCGGCCGATGTCGACACAGTCACCGTTTACCTGATGAAGCAGTTCGGGGAAAACGGCACGCCGACCCAGGTGCCGGACACGACCGTCGTCCTGTCGGGCGAAAAGACGAAGGACACCTTTACGGACCTGCCTGCCTACGAAAAGAGCCAGTCCACCGGTGGATGGGTGGAGCTGATCTACACCGTACAGGAAGAAAGCGTGCCCGGCTACATCAGCGAAGCCGGCGCTCCCAGTGAGGAAGACGGCACGATCACCATCACCAACAGGAAATCCGGCAAGCCCACCTTCGAAAAGAAGGTCATGGACGTGAACGATTCCACCGGTGATAAGAGCGGGTGGCAGGACAGCGCCGACTACGATATCGGCGACGAGGTGCCGTTCAAACTGACGGCGACGCTGGCCAAGGACGTGACGTCCTACAGCCTGTACCACATCACCTTCACCGACGAGATGGAGGAAGGCCTGACCTTCAGCGGC
>CADAQF010000029.1 GCA_902790015.1 uncultured Eubacteriales bacterium
ACGCTTGGTTCATTGCCACGCTTGCAGGGTCGCATTCATTCCATCTTGTTCGGGCTCTCTCTCGATCCCCCTCCCTTGATGGTGCCTATATTATATATCCAAGGTCAAAGAAAGTCAATATTTTTGAAAAGCTTTTTCTTCATATTTTTCTCGTTTTCTGTGAATTTCACATTGCATTGACTCTGTTTTGAATTATTTCTGCGGATTTCATTGAAATACTTCGTTTTTCTTGCACAGAACATCAACGAAAAAAGGGGAACCCACTAGAAAAGCAGGTTCCCCAATCATTTATTCCGTAGTGATCTCGCTGTACTCCCCGGAAACCCATCCGACCTGGCTTCCGATCTTTACAGCCTGCCAGCCGTTGAAGGCACTGGCCACATACTCCAGCGTTGTGCCCGGCGCGACAGCGATGATCGATTATGCTGTTGATAACGTTGCTTTCAAAACTGCCATTGAATCAGGGATTTAAGTGAAGCCACTGTTTTCGTCATCAAAAAAGCCTGCTCATTGCATGATCCCTCCCCCGCCTCCTGCCGGACAGCTCCGGACGCTGCGCGTCCTGAGCAGCACCCGGCGGTGTGCGGGCCGTTCAGAAGCGGGGCCTTCATCCTGCTTTACTGCCGCCTGTACTCGCTGGGCGTGGTTCCCGTATGCTTGCGGAAGGTGCGGATAAAATGCTCGCTGCTGTCGTAGCCCACCTGCAGGGCGATGTCCATCACGCTAAGCGTGGTGTCCCGCAGGAGCTGCTTGGCATTTTCCAGCCGGATGCTGGTGAGCAGCTGAATGAAGGTCTGGCCGGTGGAGCGCTTGATCAGGCGGGAAGCGTATTCCGGGGAATAGTGAAAATCCTCCGCCAGCCGGGCAAGCGTCACATCGGCGGCGTTGGCCTGCAGGTAGCGGGCCAGGGTGGAGGCAATCTCAGAATCCGTCGGCTTGTCCTTCGGCAGCTCGCAAAAGGACATATAGCGTCTGAGCAGCAGGACGAATACTTTGGTCACGATGGCGTTGATCAGCACATTGTAATAGGCCTCCTGCGCAAAGGATTCGCCGCACAGGTCGATGAAGGCGTAATGCAGGTCGGGATCGTTCTGCGTATGGAACAGCAGATAGTCGATGCCCGATTTGCTGTACAGGGTGCTCATAAAGAAATTGGAGAGTACATTGTCCCCCTGGAGGATGCTGTAAAAATACTGCCGGAAGGTAGACCGGCGGATCAGCACGTCAATGATGACGCTTTCGTCGTTCACATCCAGTGAATGCGTCACTTTGGGCTGGATCAGGCACAGGTCTCCCGCATGCAGCACCGCCGTGTTCTCCCCCACCTGATGAACGCAATGCCCTTCCAGCACGAAGAACAATTCAAAAAAGTTGTGATGATGGGGAATGGCGGGGGTATAGCAATTGTGCTTGAACACATGGATGCCCTCCCGCCGGTCTGAGGAAAAATACCAGTCCTCCAGGTATTCCGGCGGGATCGTATCCTTCCATTCGGGCACCAGAAGGTTTTCCCGATAGACCCGTTCCCTGTCGATGGCAGCCAGATATTCGTCAAAGCCGGCCCGGGAGGCCCTGGCCAGGCGGTAGCTGCGGTAAAAGATCTCGCTGTCGTTCAGCGCCCGCAGGCGGGAAAGCACCTGCTGCTCGTTCATGGCATCCATCCCCTTCGCGTATTTCTTTCCGGAACAGCATAGCCGGAGAGCTTGATTTTGTCAATGGTCTTAATGAATTTTGCGTACAAAATTCCGTTCAGGCGGTTATTCAGCCAGATAGGTCATGAAGATATATGCAAGATGTCAAAATCTGTCAGGAAGACAGATTAAAAACGGTCATGCTTTCCATCCGTCATTCGGCTATAATGCGAATGAAAGCAATTTGGCTACAAATGAGGTGACCGCATGGAACCGATCTTAACGGTAAGAAGCATGGATAAGAGCTTCGGCGCCACTGTCGCGCTGAGGCAGGTGGATCTGGACGTATGGCCCGGCGAGATCCGCGGTCTGATCGGAGAAAACGGCAGCGGCAAGTCCACGCTGACCTCCATCATCGCGGGCATCCAGAAAGCGGACGCCGGAGAGATCCGCTTCCACGGCCAGCCCTGGCATCCCGCGTCCATGATCGACGCCCTGAACCATGGCATCGGCATGATCGTGCAGGAGACAGGCACCATACCCGGCATCACCGTGGCGGAGAACCTGTTCCTGGGAGAAAGCGACCGTTTCCGCAGCAGCCTGGGCCTGGTCAGCCGCCGCGCCATGGAGCGGGAAGCCCGAAAGGCTTTGGATGTGATCCATGCCGATCATATACGCCCCGGCACCCCCGCCGCCATGCTGGATCTGCAGGAGCGCAAGCTGGTAGAAGTTGCCAAAGTCATGGTGAAAAAGCCGGAGATCCTGGTGGTGGACGAAACCACCACCGCGCTTTCCCAGAAGGGCCGGGAGCTGTTGTATCAGCTGATGGAGAGCCTGAAAAAAGAGGGCAAGGCCGTCATCTTCATCTCCCACGACCTGGATGAGATCAAGCAGGTGTGCGATACCCTGACGGTGCTCCGGGACGGCCGGATCATCACCCATTTCAGCCGGGAAAACTATGATGACGACGCTATCAAGACCAGCATGATCGGCCGGGAGATGCAGGGCGATTACTACCGGGCGGACAGCGAGCCCTCCTGGCAGGAGCAGGTGCTGCTGAAGGCGGACCGCCTGACCGGCAGCGGCCTTCATGATGTTTCGCTGGAGGTCCGCGCGGGCGAGATCCTGGGCATCGGCGGCCTCAGTGAATGCGGGATGCACACCCTGGGCAAGGCGCTGTTCGGAAGCGCCATGCTCACCGGTGGCACCGTGGAAACCGGGGGAAAAGCATACAGCGACCCCGGACATGCCACCGCCCTGGGCGTGGGCTATGTGTCCAAGGAGCGGGATACCGAATCCCTCTGCCAGCAGGCCTCCATCCGCGACAACATCGCCATCGGCGGGCTTAAGCATATCCAAATGAAAAAGCTGATCCTTAAAAAGCGGGAAACGGCGTATGTACAGAAGCAGGTGGACGCCCTCAGCATCAAATGCCGCCACATGGAGCAGCCTGTCAGCGCCATGAGCGGCGGCAACAAGCAGAAGGTGGTCTTTGGCAAGTGGCTGGGAGCCGGCAGCCGGGTGCTGATCCTGGACTGCCCCACCCGGGGTGTGGATATCGGCGTCAAGCAGAGCATGTATCAGCTGATCACGAAGATGAAAAACGAGGGCAGGGCCGTCCTGATCATCTCGGAGGAAATGGCGGAGCTGATCGGCATGTGCGACCGGCTGCTGGTGATGAAGGACGGCGCGGTGCAGAAGGAATTCCTGCGCGGACAGATGCGCGAAGCGGAGATCATCCGCTATATGATTTAAGGAGGCGGCATCATGGGAAAGCAGACATGGAAAGAGCGCATCCCGGCATTTGCCTCCGTACTGGGCCTGCTGGTGCTGATCGCCGCCTATTATATCGTAGGCGCGGTACGGGACGCCAACGTAGCCTACGGCCTCAAGGCCATCGTCAACCAGAGCGTGGTGGTGGCCCTTGTGGCCACGGGAGCGGTGTTCATCTATACCCTGGGCAGCTTTGACATAAGCCTGGGCGCGGCCACGGGCGTAAGCGCCCTGCTGGGCGCCATGGCCTACAACGCCACCGGCAGCCTGGTGATCATGTTCCTGGTGTGCGTGGGCGTGGCGGTGGTGCTGGGCTTCATCAACTCCTCCCTGGCCTCCGTCTTCAACCTCCCCATCTTCGTCACCACCGTGGCCATGATGAGCGTGCTCAGCGCCTTCATGCTGATCCTGATCGGCTGGAACGGCGCCGGCGACACCGTCAAGGTGAAGGCCCGGGACGTGCGGCCTCTGGACAACATCCCCTTCAAGGTGTTCATCCTGGTCAGCTATATCGCGCTGTGCTGGTTTATCTTCACCCTCCTGCCCACGGGCCGGGAGGCCAAGTTCATCGGCGGCAGCCCGGTATGCGCCAGGCTCAGCGGCATCAACGAAAAAAAGCTGGGCATCATCGCCTCGCTGATCTCCGCCGTGGGCATCGGCCTGGGCGCGTTCCTGACCATCATCTACGCCCCGACCCTTACCAAGGACACCGCCTCCTCCATCGGCATGGATGTGATCATCGCCATCGTGTTCGGCGGCATGCCGGTATCCGGCGGGCCCCGCAGCCGCATCCTGTCCGCCGTGGTGGGCGCGTTTTCCATGGGCTTTATGACGCAGATCATGTCCATGCTGAACCTGGGCTCCGGTTACGGCCAGATGATCAAGGCGGCCATCTTCCTGCTGGTGGTGTTCATCGCCCTGGGCAGCCAGCGCGGCAAGCTTCTCACCCGATGATAACGCGGCAAGCGTTACAATAAAGCAAAAAAGGAGAAACGAACATGAAGAACATGAAGCGCATCCTCAGTCTGGCCCTGTGCCTGATGCTGGCGCTGGCCTGCATCCCCGCCCTGGCGGACGCTCCCGTCAAGATCGGCGTACTGGTGGCCGACGCCACCGGCGCGGAAGCCCTGGCCTTCCGGGCTTACTATGAGCATTACATCGCCAAGGCCTACAACGTGGAGTTCATCTATTCCGAGGAACTGAACACCGCGGACGGCGAAAAGAACGCCATCGACAACTTCATCGTCAATAACTGCAAGGCGATCATCTCCTTCTCCAGCGTGGACCGTCCCGCCCAGATCGAGCAGTGCGACGCCGCCGGCATCTACTATGCCGTGGCCACCGGCACCCTGACCGCCGAGGAATATGAGGAGTTCAAGGACTACGAATACTATGTGGGCGCCATCGGACCGTCCCTGGACACCGAATTCCGGGTGGGCTATGACATGGCGGCCTACTACATCGATCAGGGCATGACGAAGTTCGGCATCTTCGGCGGCGCCGTGCCCTACCGCACCGACATGCACATCTACCGCGCCGCGGGCATGCTCTGCGCCATGATCGACAAGGGCGGCGAGGGCGCTGCCTATCAGGGCGTCACCGATCCCGGCGCCGTCATCGGCATGATCTACGGCACCGGCAGTATCGAAACCGGCAAGATCGGCAGCCTGGAGCTTATGGCTTACGTGGGCGGCTATGACTTTGACGACGCCTGGTTCGGCAAGCTGGCCCAGATGGCCGGCACCGAGGGCATCGAGGCCATCCTCACCGTGGGCAGCGGCGTGGACGTGCTGGGCAGCTTCGTGTCCGGTTCCAATGTGAAGCTGGCCACCGTGGACAGCTTCACCGCCGCCATGGGCGAAGCCATGAACAGCGGCATCATCGACTACGTGGCCGGCAAGTTCGCCACCTCCATCGGCCCGATCTTCGTCGCCACCCTGAACGCGGTCAACGGCCAGCCCATCCGGGACAACGACGGCAACGCCCTGGCCCTGGATCAGGGCTACTGGGTCGCCACCGACGCGGAACAGTTCGCTCAGTATTATGCGGTTGATTCCTCCAGCGAGGATCCCGCCTACAGCAAGGCCATCCTGGACACTTATGTGCCCGCCGGCGTCAGCTATGACGACTTTGCCGCCTTCATTGCCCAGTACAGCTTCGATGAGATCGCTGCGCTGAAGAAGTAAGCCTTTCTGCCGGGGCGGAGGAACGCTCCGTCCCCGGCGCTCTTTTTGCGGGAGCATCCCCGCGACGCCTCCGCAAAAGGAGCGCCAGACCATTCAAAAAGGAGTGACCGGCATGAAAAAGCCCTCCCTGTTCAGGAACCTGCTGCTGAGTCTTTTGATCCCCTGCGCCGTGCTGCTGGTGCTGGAGATCATCGCGCTTGCAAAGGGCGTGCGGCTCTTCGTCAACGCGGACAGCTGGAAGCTCTTTTTCCGGGCGGTAGCCAATGTGACGCTGACCACCTTTGCGCTGTCCATCAACCTGGATTCGGGCCGGTTCGACTTTTCCCTGGGGTCGGTATCCATGCTGTCCGCCACCATCGCGGGGACGCTCAGCCAGCAGTGGCAGCTGGGCCCCTGGCTGACCCTGGCCGCTGCGGTGTGCATCGCGGCTGGGCTCGGGCTCATCCACGGCGGGGTCTATGTGCTCACCCGCATCCCGCCCATCATCGTTTCCCTGGGAATGGCTCTGTTCTATGAGGGCTGCGCCTTCGCCTTCACCGGGGGCAAGGGCGTGTCCCTGGTAACCCGCACGGACATCATCGGGTTCTCCCAAATCGGCAACTACATCCTAGTGACGGCCGCCGCCGTGGCGCTGATCGTGCTGCTGTTCGACTATACCCGCTTCGGCGCCAATTACCGCGCCCTGGTCAGCGGACAGAAGATCGCTGTGGAAACGGGCATCCGTGAGGTGGGCAACGCCCTGGGCTGCTATGCCGTCAGCGGCGCGCTGATGGGCGTGGTGGGCTTCATCGGCATGGCCAATACGGGCAGCCAGCAGATGGCGCTGAACTTCGGCTCCATCGGCATCATGTTCACCGCGTTCCTGCCCATGTTCATCGGCGGCTGGATCGGGCGGTATATCAACAGGCGCATCGGCATCATGCTGGGAGCCGTCTCCATGGCGCTGATCTCCCTGGCCTACGCCCGGTTCGATACGGCGTCCTCCGTGCAGAGCATCGTATCGGCCCTGCTGCTGGTGCTGTTCCTGATCTATTTGAACAATGAATTCGCCATTCTTTCAAGGTTCCGCAGAAAGCAGGAAGTAAAGTCATGAGCATTGATCTTAAAGCGAAGCCCTTTTGCCTGAACGACGAACAGATCCATTGGGTGCGGGATACCCTGGCCTCCATGACGGAGGATGAAAGGATCGGGCAATTGTTCCTGCCCATCGCCTACTCCGCGGACGAAAACTATCTGCGTTATGAGATGCTGCGCTATCATGTGGGCGGGGTGCTGTTCAAGACCAGCCCGTCCCGGGAAGTGCGGGGCGCGCTGCAGTTCATGCAGGATAACAGCCGCATTCCCCTGCTGTGCGCCGCCAACCTGGAGTTCGGCTCCACGGGCTTCCTGGAGGACGGGACGCTGTTTGGCCAGCAGCTGGGCATCGGAGCGACGGGCGATCCCACGCACGCCTACCGCATGGGCTATGTCTCCTGCAGGGAGGCTGCCGCCGCCGGCTGCCGCTTCGCCTTCGCCCCAGTGAGCGATCTGGACCTCAACTGGCGCAACCCCATCATCAACGTGCGCTCCTACGGAAAGGACCCGGACAAGGTGCTGGCCTTCTGCAAGGCCTACAAGCGCGGCGCGGACGAAAACAACGTGGCCGTCTCCGTCAAGCACTTCCCCGGCGACGGCGTGGACGAGGTGGACCAGCACCTGCTCGTCAGCGTCAACACCATGCCCATCGATGAATGGGAGGAAACCTACGGAAAAGTGTACCGCGGCATGATCGAGGACGGGGCCATGAGCTTCATGGTCGGGCACATCGATCATCCCGCCTGGCGGCACAGGCTGAACCCGGATCTGCCGGAGGGCACCGTGCCGGCTACGCTCTCCAGAGAGCTGATGACAGGGCTTTTGCGGGATCATCTGGGCTTCAACGGCCTGATCATCACCGACGCCACCCCAATGGTGGGCTTCAACTGCTCCATGAAGCGCGCGGACGCCGTGCCCGCCTCCATCGCCGCGGGCGCCGATATGTTCCTGTTCAACAAGAGCCTGCCGGAGGACTTTGAATACATGAAGGACGGCATCCGCCGGGGCCTGCTCACCTGGGAGCGGGTGGATGAAGCCGTCACCCGCATCCTGGCCATGAAGGCCGCCCTGGGCCTCCATGAAAAGCGCATGCCGGACGAAGGAGACATGGCCTGCATCGGCTGTACGCAGCACCACGCCTGGGCCCGGGAGATGGCGGACGAAGCCGTCACGCTGGTAAAGGACACGGAGGGCAGCCTCCCCCTGAGCCCGAAGAAGACGAAGCGCCTGCTGCTGGAAGTGCTGGGCGGCTGCCCGTCCGAAGCGCGCATCGCCGCTTATATGAAGGACAAGCTGACGGCGGAAGGCTTTGAAGTGACCCTGTATCAGCCCGAAGACTTTGCCACCTATCAGTTCGGCGTCAGGCCCTTTACGGACGCTTACGACGCGGTGCTGTACCTGGGCAATATCGAAAACGCCAGCAACAAGACCACCAACCGCATCAACTGGAATACCTTCTGGGGCCACGGAAACAACGTGCCGTGGTTTGTTCACGAGGTGCCCACCGTGTTCTGCTCCCTGGCCAATCCCTATCATCTGATCGACGTTCCGATGATCAGGACATATATCAACTGCTATTCCAACAACGCCGAAACCCTGGACGCCCTGGTGGAAAAGCTGATGGGCCGGGACAGCTTCCGGGGCGTCTCGCCCACGGACCCCTTCTGCGGCAAAGATTATCTGCGCTATTGAGGATAGACCATGTTTGAAGAGAAAAAAGCGGAATGGCTGCGCATCGCCGAAAGCCTGAAGCCCCAGCTTCGCCGGGAAACCGTGCGGCCTATGGCCGGCATGCCGGATCACGCGCTTGCGGAGAATGAAAGCGTCATCCTGGACTTTGGCAATCATTTCGTGGGCAGGCTCACGCTTAAGCTGTCCTCTCAGGGCAGCCATCCGGACGCGCCCGTCTGGCTGGCGGTCAGGTTCTGCGAAAACGCCCGGGAGCTCAACGAAACCCTGGATGGCTATGCCGGCTGGATCAGCAAGGGCTGGGTGCAGCAGGAGCAGGCGCATATAGACGTACTGCCCGCCGCGCTGGCGCTGCCCCGCCGCTATGCCTTCCGCTTTGTGAAGATCGACGTGCTGGCGCTGTCCTCCAAATACCGGCTGGTGCTGGAGGACGCCTTTGCCGAAGCCGTCACCGCCGCGGATGACAGCGCTGTTTCGAAGCTTACCGGCGACGAACGGGATATCGCCATGGATCGGGTGGCCCTAAGGACGCTGCGGAACTGCATGCAGGATTTCTTTGAGGACGGCCCCAAGCGGGACCGCCGCCTGTGGCTGGGCGATCTGCGCCTGCAGGCCCTGACCAACAGCGTGACCTACCGGAATTTCGATCTGGTCAGGCGCTGCCTGTATCTGTTCGCTTATGCGGCGGACGGGGAAGGCCGCATCCCCGCCTGCCTGTTTACAGAACCGCAGGTCGAAGGCGACGACACCTACATGTTCGATTATTCCCTGTTTTTCATCCCGACGCTTCTGCAGTATGCGGACGCAAGCGCAGACAGGGAAACTGCAAGGGACCTGCTGCCCCTGGCCCTTCATCAGCTGATGCTGGCCGAAAAGCAGTTCGACCCCGAAACCCAGCTCATCCGGGATTGCGAGAGGCTGGGCTGGTGCTTTGTGGATTGGGCGCTGGCTCTTAACAAGCAGTTCTGCGCCCAGGCCATCTGGATTTACTGCGCCGAGGCCGCGCTGCAATTGAAAGCCGACCCCGCGCTGGAAGAAAGGATCGCCCTTCGCCGGGAAGCCGCCAGGAAGCACTGGTACGATCCTGAGCGGCATCTGTTCCTGAGCGGCGCGCAACGGCAGGTCTCCTGGGCCTCCCAGGTGTGGGCTGTGCTGTCAGGCATAGCTGAAGGAACGGACGCCGCCGCGTGCCTGGACGCCGCGGCCCTCTGCCCCGACGCCGTGCCCATGGTGACGCCCTACATGATGCACCACTATGCGGAAGCCCTGTGCCGCGTCGGCCGCAAAGCGCAGGCACTTAAGGTCATCCGGGATTACTGGGGCGCGATGGTCGATCAGGGGGCGGATACCTACTGGGAGCTTTTCAACCCAGCCGACCCCGATGAGTCCCCCTACGGCTCGCGGGTGGTCAACAGCTACTGCCATGCCTGGAGCTGCACCCCCGCCTGGTTCCTCAGAAGCGGCATACTGGAGGAAAACACATGAAATACAGAGGCATCATTTTTGATCTGGACGGCGTGATCTGTTCCACCGACGAATACCATTATCTGGCCTGGAAGGCCCTGGCGGACCGGCTTGGGATCCCCTTTGACCGGGAACGGAACAATCTGCTCCGGGGCGTCAGCCGCATGGCCAGCCTGGACATCATTCTGGAAAAGAGCGAAAAAACCTATACGGACGAAGAAAAAGCCGCCTTTGCCGAAGAAAAGAACACGCTGTATCGGCAATTGCTTAAGCGAATGTCGCCGGCGGATCTGTCGGACGATGTGAAAACCACCCTGGATGCGCTGCGGAAAACCGATCTGAAGCTGGCCATTGGCTCCTCCAGCAAGAACACGCCTTTTATCCTGGAGAGGATCGGCCTCAGTCATTTCTTCGACGCTGTGGCGGACGGCAACTGCATCACCCGCTCCAAGCCGCACCCCGAAGTGTTCCTGAAGGCGGCGGAAATGATCGGGCTTTCACCGGCGGACTGTCTGGTGGTGGAGGATGCCCATGCGGGCGTAGAGGCCGCCGCGGCGGGTGGCTTCGATTGCGCCGCCATGGGCGACGCCCGGGACGATGCGCGCGCCAACTGGCATCTGGAGCGGTTTTCGGATCTGTCAAAGTGCCTCGGATGAGGCGCTTTGTGCTATCCGGAGGGCTTTTGAAAAGGTTTTTCCGGGGAAATGACAGATGAAATGGCAGAAGCTTTGCCCTGCCGCCTCCCCCGCCGTGGTTTTGCCGGGTTATTCAGGGGTTGTTCAGTATTGTATGTTCTGGTTTCGTCATTTTCCCGGACTGCGCATGGATTTACGCAGTTTTCGCTTCGGCCCGGCTTCGTGCCCCGCCGCGGCCGCCAACCCGAAAAGGTCTTGAGAAATCAAGGCTTTTTCTTTTTCCCTCCCATTCGGAAAGGTTTCATTTCGGTCTGCCTGCGGGCTTCATTTTTTTCTGTGAACGGGCACCATGCCCGATGCAGACGGCCCCTGTTTGCGCATCGGATTCCTCTGCTTCATCCGCGGCATTACCGTTCAATGTGAAAATCATTTTCAATTTAAATTGACAATTGCATATTCATGCATTAAAATGGTAACGGTTCTCATTTGTCGAAGGGAGATGTGGGCATTGGCAGGCAAGACGGGCTACAGGACGCGGGCTCAGGAAGAACTGTTGGCCTATCTGAAAGCGACCCCGGGCGTGCATCACACGGCAGCTGAACTGAAGGAACACTTCGAGGATGAGGGCGCTCCCATCGGGACGGCTACCATCTATCGGCAGCTGGAACGGTTTGTGGATGAAGGCCATATCCAGAAGTACTTCATCGGGACCGGCGAAAGCGCCTGTTACGCGTTTGTGGATCCGTCCGCAGCATGTTCATCCCATTTCCACTGCAAGTGCGAGCAGTGCGGAAGCCTGATCCACCTTGACTGCGACGAGCTGAGGGAGATCCAGAAGCATCTGCTGGAGCATCACGGTTTTTTGTGGAATTCGGGGAAAACCGTTTTCTACGGCTTATGCGATCAGTGCCGGAAGGGCTGACTGCAAGCATTTGATTTAAGGAAGGAGGGAACAGGGCATGAGTCATCAGAAAAGGATCGGCGCCGGGCTTCTGTGCGTCATTTTTGCACTGGCTCTGCTTGTTTCTTCCGCCTTCGTCATCCATGAAGCAGGTCACATTTGCACAGGAGAGGACTGCCTGATCTGCCAGGCGATCGCCATGAACGGTCACTTGCTGCGTCTGTTTGGCGCGGCGGTCCTTGTGCTGGCTTTTCTGCTGGGTATCCTGCGCACAAAACACGCCTGGGCTGATACCCCTGAGCTTTCTGCGCCTGTCTGCGGAACATTGGTGAGCTGGAAGATCCGGTTGAATAATTAACTGAATTCAAATTGAGGAATCACATGATCCAGGGGATTCTTATGCCGTCCGGCAGGATCCCTGTATTATGGATTCCTTGTTTTTATGCCCGAATTCAGTGAATGAAGACCGGAGGAATCTGAAAATGAAGAAGTTTATCTGCCTCGTGATCAGCCTGGCTATGGTCCTGTCCTGCATGCTCCATGCCGCCCAGGCGGAAGACAAAAAGCTCAACGTCGTTGCGACGGTTTTTCCCATTTATGACTGGACGCGCGAAGTAGTTGGCGAAAATGACAGCGTGCAGCTTACGCTCCTGTTGGACAGCGGTGTGGACCTGCACAGCTATCAGCCCACCGCTCAGGACATCATGAAGATCGCCACCTGCGACGTTTTCATCTATGTGGGCGGCGAATCGGATGAATGGGTGGAGGATGCCCTGAAGGAAGCCGTCAATCCCAATATGATCGTGATCAATCTGGTGGAAGCCATGGGTGAAAACATCAAGATGGAAGAGATCGTGGAAGGCATGGAACATGAGCATGACCATGAGGACCATGACGAGGACGGCAAAGACCACGACCATCATGAGGACCATGATCAGGATGGCCGGCTATTACAGTGCCTATGAGGATACGGAGCGGGGCGTTGTGTACCACGCCTGCGTGATCCCGGACGCCACCGCCTGCTGCGCGCAGGGCATCGAATTCGTCTGGAGCGGCGAGCATAAGTGGCCGGACGATTACCCGGAACAAGGAACGGATATCGTCGTGACCGGCAGGCTGGAAAGCTATGATGAAGACGGATATATGTACCTGCACCTTGTAGATTCGGAAGTGCTTCTGAAGAGCGAAACAAACACCTGAATCGGTTATAAATATATCACCCTGCAAGGCTGTCCTGCAGGGTGTATTTTTATTGTTGTTATCGTGTCTGACGGATGTTGAATATCGTTCTTATAAAATCCCGGTCAATACGCTGTTCAGGTTCAAATTCATCGGACGAAAGGTAAGTATAAATGGCTCTTTGCAGCGCCCTGGCCTCGGGATACCGCGTCAGCTGATGAAGCCCCAGGGAGGACACCAGCAGCCGCCCGTTCCCGCACCGGCACTCAAACAGCTTGGCCATGGGGCGCAGCAGGGCGTAGGAATCCATCTCCGCAACGATCGCATCGATCCGCCCGGGCAATATCATGGCCCGCTGGTTCGCCATCGGCCACCACTGCCAGCTGCTGTAGGATTCCGTTGGGAAAAGACGGAAGATCGGGTGCTTTTCATCGATCAGCTGGCCCATGCCGCCCGCCTGGTGCGGGAAGGTGCATACCGACCAGAAATCAGGGCTGAACTGGGCCTGGATGGAATGAGGCAGCGCCTCCTCCGTGCTGTCCGGGGCCAGATACACGATGCCGCCGTTTTGCAGCGTTTGCTCTGCCTTTTCATCAAAGCGCCGACACTCACAGACGCTTTCCGGGCAGACGGGCTCCGCGTCCGGATACACCCAGATCGGGTAGGAATGACGTTCGCCGCAGAAGGAAATGGTCAGCATCCTTTTCTGCGGCCTGGTGATACCGTCAAGTGAAATCCTGATCTCGCCAAGATCGGTCAAAGCGCCCGCCGGCGCTGCGGTTTCGGGCAGCAGGCCGCGCATTTCTTCGTCCCCGCCCTGCAGGGCCCATGAAGCGCGGCCCGAAAGCCCGCATTTTCCATAGTTGGCCATCCTTGCCCGGGCGCTCAGCGTTTCGCCTGCGGTATACGTGTATTTTTCCAGCAGCACCAGCGGAAGCTTATCCCGGAAGAAAGCAGAAAAGCGTTCGGGGCGGGCAAAATCATAGGGCTTTGCCTGCAGATGCGCGTCCATCATCCCCACCAGCGCGGTGCCCTGGCCGGGAAAATCCTGAAGGCCCAGCAGCGAAATGCCGCTGTACCCTTCCGTCCGCAGGGCTGCTTCCACCTCGGCCCGGTAGCAAAGCAGGCTGCTTTCACCCGTGGCCTCCACCATGCGCTGCCAGTCCTCCTGAAGCCCTTTTTCCTGAACTTTTCGTTGAATGTGCTTCAGGTTTTCGGGGGCTGTGACGCCATGGTACTGATCTGTCTGCGCAAAGTCCGGCAGCACCTCATACTGGCCCACCTCGAAGGAAAACAGGGGCTGACCGGTTTTTTCCCGCAGGGCGGCAATCGTTTCATGATAATCGCGGCGCCCATCGGGATATTCCCGGTTCAGCCAGCCCTTCATGCCGTCGCAGGTGGCCCGCGTGTCATGGTCAAAATACGTCATGGCGGTGTAGAAATCGCTGGCCGGGTCCGCGCCTGAGGCTCCGTAATGCACGTTGGAGCCGTTGGCGTACAGCCGGGTGGGATCATACTGCCCCGCCAGTTCCAAAAGCCGGTCCATAAAAGCGTGCCCTTTTTCATCGGCGTGCAATTCGTTTCCGAAGGTTAGCATCACAAAAGAAGGATGGTTGGCCAGGTGCCGCAGGACGGCCCGCAATTCCGTCTCATAATACCGCCGCGCCTCCTCCGACGCAAAGGCATGCTCCGGGTCCCAGTGAGACAATTCCGGCTGCATCAGCATGCCGGATTCGTCCGCGGCGATAAAGGCCGCCTCCGGCGGACAATGGCTGTGAAAGCGCATGCAGTTGACGCCGTAGGCATGGTATTTCTGAAGGATCTCCTTCCAGGCATCCACATCCATGGGAGGATAGCCCGTTTCCGGGAACACAGCGCAATTTGCCTCGCCGCGCAGAAATATTCGGCGGCCGTTGAGGGTGAAATGCCCGTTCTCCGCCCGGAAATCCCGCACACCGAAGGAAACGGAACAGGGCTCCAGTCCAGGGCCTGACACGGTCAGATAGTGCAGGTTTCCTTCTTCAGTATCCCATTTTTGCGCCTCAGGCTTTATCGGCAGGCCGCGCACGCGGATCTCGTGCTTTCCGGCTTTTATGTCCACGTGGAGGGAAGCAGCTTTTTCCAGCGCCCCGGAAGAAATAAGGAGCGTTCCTTGCCAGGGTTCAGCGCTGTCCAGTTCGGCGAAAACCTCCAGCGTCTGCCCAGCCGGATAGGCGCGCACGTGGGAGATGAACGTCTGCCTTTCCGTCCGCAGACGGATAAAGCCCAGCAGCCCGTTCCAATTGGTCTGGGTCTCATCCGATGCGGCGGAGGACTGCAGGATGCATAGGCGGGGCCACCCCGGATAGCTGTTGTCCGACAGAAAAACAAAAGTATCATGTCCGGTCACAAGCCCCGTCACCTCAAAGGAACACGGCGAGATCAGGTTGCCGGGGTGGCAGAGCGCAGCCTCCCGGCCATTCACCAGCAGGCGCAGCTGCCGGGCCCGCTCCACGTCCGCAAAGACGCGCCGCCCTTCAGGCACATCCCAGTCCACCGTGCGGGTAAAGCGGGCCTCGCCTTCAAAGGTGTGTTTACGGGTCAGCCGGGTCACGATGGGGTCGCCTTCAGCCCAAAGACCGATTTTTTCGGCGTTTTCCCGATGCCATTGACGGGCGGGGTCGTCCGGGAAACCCACATCGTTTTCATCCAGCGTGCCCGGCAGGCGGACGTAAGCCTCCTGCCCGGGGATCCGGCAGCGCCACAGGCCGGAAAGATCGATATAATCCATATCTGCCCCCTATTACAGCAGCTGTTTGTGCAGGATCGCTCCCTGGTGGCCGCGATCGATTTGAAGCACCGCGTCAAAGCATTTTGCCGCCCGTTCCCTGTCGCCCAGGCCAAAGCTGCCCAGGGCGATCAGGTATTCGCAATGAGCCCGGTTGCGGCTGGACAGGTCGTCGTCGAACAATTGCATATCCGGCAGGGACACGGCGAAATAGTCGATCTTCACCTGGTCGTAATAATGCTTTTCGCCGTAGGAAATCAGTTTGTGGAAGCGGCTGGAAGCCCTTTCTTCCCTCCCCAGCGCCCGGTTGGCCAGGCCCTGATACAGGATCATGTCCGCAGGCTGGTCGTTGTAATACATGGCGGAGGCGGGCTCCTCGTCGCCCGCGGCGGCCAGCTCCAACTGGCGCAGGCTTTCGGTTTCGTTTCCCAGGGCTTTTTCTGCCAGGCCCAGATAATAATGGATGTTGTTGTCCCTGGCCCCTTCCAGTTTTCCTTCCCCCAGGCTGTGCGGGAAAACGAGCGCCTTTTCAAACAGTTCCCTGGCCCCGGCGGCGTCGCCGCTGTTCATGGCCCGGATGCCGAGCTGCGTCAGCGCCACGGCGTATTGGGCGGTCACCTTGCCTTCCCCGCCCTCCCAGGGGTGGAAGTGATGGGCCATCATCATATCCAGCGCCTCCCGGTACAGGCCCTGGTCGTTGAGCAAAGCGCAGTATTCGGTGTACAGGTCATCCCGTTTAAAAGCAGTCTCTTTATGGGCGTCAAGGAAGGCAAAGCGGTCTTCAATGCTGTAATTCAGCTTTCCGTAGAGCTGGTACAGCTCCAGCAGAACGCGGGCATCGGTTTCATCAAGCATATATGCCCGTTCCATGAAGCTTCTGGCTTTTTCCGGTTCATTCCGCTTGTTGAAATAGGCCAGGCTGAGATTGCGCCACACGGTAGGGAATCTGCCATCCATTTTGGCGCTCTTTTCCCAGCAGGAAACGGCATCGTCATATTGCCGTTTGTCGTACCACAGGCAGCCGAGATAGTACGGCGCTTTGGCGTCCTTTTCATTGTGTTTGATGGCGAATTGCAGGGCGGGGATATCTTCAGGCTTATTCGGGAAGCAGTAAAGAGGATCGGCGTTGGCCGCGTTGTCCAGGGCAAGTTCCGCATACTCGCCCTCGCCGTTCAGGGCAGCGTACCTCGCCAGGTGATACCACACCATCGGCGCAGGGTCCGGGCAGCATTCCAATATGAAAACGGCTTTTGCGTAAAAGCCCGCCTCCGCATAATCGATGGCGCACTCAATAAAGCTGCTGGCCCGGCCGTTCATGAGCCGCAGGGCCCCTTTTATATCGCCTGATTCTATGCGGGATACATAATCGAAAGCATCCAGCTTCAGGTTCTCACCGTACCAGCGCTCCGCTTCCGCGCTCCTGCCCAGGGCGTCCAGGATCAGGCCCTTCAGCGCTCTGGCCTTCAGGTTGTGGTAATTCCTGACCAGGCTGCGCTCAATATGTTCCAGCGCAAGTTCATATTCGCCCCGCCTGCAGTCGAAGCAGGCGATGTGATAATACCCCGTTTCCTGCTGGCCGGCTGTCCAGACGGCCTTGAAGAAAGCGTCATAGGCCGCGTCGTCCAGGCCCTGCCAGCGCAGCGCCAGGCCTAAGTTCAGGTACGCCTCGCTGTCTGAGGGGTTCGGGTTGCGGCCGGTCATGCGAGCGATGGCGGCGCGGAAGTATTTTTCCGCTTCCGAAAACTTGCCGTGCCTGAGAAGCAGCGTGCCGTAGGCGTTGTTAGCCCTGATATCGCCGGGATCCCGCTTCAGCGCTTCCAGGTAATAGGGGTCAGGCTGAAAGGTGGCGTGGCGGTACTGCTCCAGGTGGAGGCCGGTCAGGTACAGTTCCTCGTTGGTCAGGATCTCGTCCGGCAGCCTGGCCGGGGGCATGGGGTCGGGGATCTTCTCGATCCTCCCGGGCCGGGGCGTGTAGTCCAGCAGCTTCCGGCCGCCGGAAGTATATACGGCAAGCGTCAGCTCCGTTTCAAGGACGCTTATTTCAATTTCGTCCTTCAATACGTTGACCGGGCTCAGATCGGCGGTTTTTTCATACACGGTCTCTCCCCCGGCCGTCAGCGTCACCCGGGCATTTTTAAAAAGCTGCGTGGTGTAAACCGTGATCGACGCCTTGCCGTTTCCCGCTTCCAGGTTCAGCACGCATTCCCTGCTGGCGTTCTTCACATACCCCGCCGCCTTGTAGGGCATGAAATACTGGGTGAAGGTCTTTTCCTCGAAGGGCCTGAGCCAGGCAAAATCCGGCTGATTATCGCAGTACATGCCGGTCATCAGTTCAATGTAGGGGCCGTTTCGGTCCGTCAGGTTGCGGTCCCATGCGCGGCCAAAATCGCCGCAGCCCCAGGTCCATTGCTTCTTGCCGGGAGAAACATGGTGATCGGCTACGTGCAGTATGCCCGCCTCCGCGCCGTAATCGTAGCCGCCTACAAAGTCGTAATCGCTGTGGGCGCACATATAGCTGGTGGGCACGGGGATATTTTTGTAGCGGCTGATGTCCACGCCCGCGCCGTAATCGTGCTTATAATATACGCCCGTGGCGATGGGGAATGTGCTCACGTCCCGCTTGCCGTGGTCATAGACGGCGCTCACGTCCGGCGGAAAAACGCTCTGGGTGTTTTCGTTCACCGCTACGGCGGGGTTGGCCCACCACAGGAAGGTCTGGGGCAGGCTGGTGCGGTTGTACAGCTGTCCCCTGATCTCGATATACGCCCTGTCCGGATAGAGGGTGATGGTCATTTTGCCCTTGGTGCCGTACATCTGATCCACTTCGGAAAGCTCCACCGCGGCGCTGCCGTCTTCATTTTCAAGGGTCCTGAAGTCTGTCGGGCCAAAGGTCGTAGGCCGGTGATGCTGGGGCCAGTTGAACTCGATGCCGCCGCTGATCCAGGGGCCGGTCAGCCCCACCAGCGCGGGCTTGATGACCTCGTTATAATACACGAAATCATAGCCGTTGGTCTTATCGTACGCCCGCTGGATACGCCCGCCCAGTTCCGGCAGCACCATGACTTTGATGTAATCATTTTCCAGCCACACGGCGGTATAGGGCTTATCCTCCTTTTCGTCCAGGATCCTGTCGATCACCGGCAGCGGATACACCTTGCCGCTGCTGCCCTGGTACACCCGCTTTTCCAGGAACATGGGGTTTTTGTCGGCCTTCCCGATGCCGTAGGTGGGGATCAGGACGGTTTCGACCCGAACAGATGCGTTCATTGCAGTTCCTCCCCTCTGATACGATATGCATTCGGCGTCACGCGCCGGGGCTTATTTCCTTGCGCGCGGATCGGATAATCGTCGATGATCACCAGCTCGGCCGACAAAAGCTCCGCCGCTTCTTTGTCCGCCTTTTCCTGAAGCCCCGCCATGGCGGAGACGTCCACCGCCACATTCTTCCTGACGGGCGTCAGGTATATGACCAGCGGCGCTTGTTCAAGCGTTTCCGCATGGCAGTCCAGCCGGATGTCCCAGCTATCGCCGTTACAGAAGTTATCGGAAATAAGCTTGCCCCCCGCAAAGGCATGCCCCACATCGCCGTGATAGCGGACCCTAAGCAGCGCCTGCTTGTGCCCGGTCAGCGCTTCTTGAGGGACAGCAACGGTATACCGGCCTGTGCCCACCGTTTTCCAGGAAAGGGGCACGGGCCCAAAGGAATGCATGATGCGTTTGACAAGGACGAAGTCCCGCTGTTTTTCCGACCATGCGCGCAGGGCCGCGCCGCCGTCCTCCATTTCGACCTTCAGCTGTTCACCGTCCCACAACAGGGGCCGGTCACACAGGTACGCCGTACCGTTGTATACCCAGAAGCACTGAGCGTCCCCGCGGCTTAAGGTCATGATCGTCTGATCCTTTACGGCAAAGGCTTTGCCGGCCGTAGCTTTGATTTCCTCGCCGTCGATACAGTAGACGGGCCGCATGCCGTCAGGCGCCATGAAGAACCAGGTGTGGCCCACGTGCGCAAGCGGCTGAGCGGCGGCCCAGTTAAGCTTCACATCACCCAGCCTGATCCCGAACGGCAGGATGGCGTTCTCCCCGGCGGCGATATCGAAACGAAAGGTGACGTCCCCTTCCGGCAAGGCCAGCGACACTTCGTCCCCGCGGCGGTCCTTCATCTGCGCGTGATCCTGGAAATTGTTGACGAACAGGAACCCGCTGCTGCCCTTCACCCGCACGGAAAAGCGCAAAGGCGATGTATCATCCGGCTGCAGGCCCTTCAGATGCGCGGGCAGAACAGCTTTCGTCTGCTCAAAGAAGCCGGAAAACATTTGGCAGAACATGTGGATGGCCCGCAGCCTGCCAAAGCTTTCCCGGATCTGGCCGAACTCCCCGATGGCCGCCTGGTAATCATAGCTGCGCTTGGGGATCTGCCCTTCGTTCAGATACGGCGTGCACAGTCCCGTGGGATTGGTGCCGCCTTTGTACATATAGTAGCCCAGCAGGTTGCAGCCGGAACCCAGCTTCGTATTAGCCAATGCGTCTACCGCCCGCATATCCAGCCGGAAGCGGTATTTGTAGCTGCACATCATGCCGCCCATCATCTCGCAGCAGGCGTAGGGGCGGCTTTCCGGGTCGTAAGCCGGCTCAAAATTGTATTCCCTGGTGACGGCGCTGTTGTGGTTGTCCCGGTAGATGTATTCCGGGGTGGCGGGATGAACGCCCTGCTTACGGTAAAACAGCCAGGGCTGGTAGGAATACCCGCCCCACAGGGGCAGCGCCTCTTCCGCCGGCGTCACGGCTCCGCCCCAGGCGGTGGCGGTGTAAAAAGGCGTGACGATTCCTTCCTCCCGCATGATCTGCTTGAGCTTTAGCATATATCCGAGGCCGGAATGCCCGCTGGTGAGCCACTCGTCGGATACGCCGGCGGTCAGCTCCCAGGGAGCGCAGGAATGCTGATATTCATTCTCTATCTGCGTACCCACGATGCAGCCGCCCTGGCTGAAATAATGCCCGTCCATCTGCCCGTGCAGCGCCCTGAACAGCCTGCGGGCGGCCTCCATAAAACCGGGATTATCCTCCCGCACGTCAAAGGGCTTTCCGTACAGCCAGTCGGGCAGGCCGCCGTTGCGCATTTCGCCGTGAGCAAAGGGCCCCAGGCGCATGATCACCCACATGCCATGCTTTTCGCAGACTTCCAGGAAGCCCCGCAGGTTCCGGCAGCCGTCAAAGCGGAACACGCCCTCTTCTTCCTCATGCACGTTCCAGAATACATACGAGGACAGGATGTTGATGCCGCCGCACTTCATTTTGACGACGGCGTCCTCCCACTGATCTGGGGAAACCCTGGAAAAATGCATCTCTCCGCTGATGCCGAAGAAGGGCTTTCCGTCCACCGTCATATAGTAGTTGGTAAAGCCGATCTCCAGGCCGTCGGGGGCTGTGCCTGAAAACCTGTCTCCCAAAGAATACAGTTCTTTTTCCTTCACCCCGCGCAGATCAAGGCGATACATCAGTGGCCCACTCCTTCCCAGGTGTTTTAGCACGGCATTTTTCAAAAAGGGCTGTTGTGCAAAAAAGCTTTTAAACAAATGGAACCCTGCGCGCCGCGCTTCATCGCGACCCGGCAGCAGTACCGCGGGTTTTTTCGGACAGGCGCAGGCGGGACCGGCATACCGTTCCGGGTGGTCCTTTTAGTCGTCATCCAAATCGGTTCAGCAGCAGGCCGCCCGCTGCCGTTTCCCTTTCAAGCGCAGTTGTATTTCCTCATAATTGATTGTATGACAGCAGTTACCTCCTGTCAATTACAAATTGGCCGGGGCGATCTGTCAGCATGAAACGCTTTGACCATCCCCCGATTGAAAACGGGATATCACGTTTTTCCCTTGCTGTTTTCAAAACGTCATGATATAATGACCGCAATCAGAACAGGAGAAGAATTGCTCATGAAACTGCTGAAAATACTGGATCATCCGTCCCGGGAATATACGCCCATCCCCTTCTGGTTCCTCAACGGCGATTTGTCCCATGAAGAGATCGGCCGTCAGCTGCGCGATTTTAGTGCGCACGGCGTATACGGCGTGGTGCTTCATCCCCGTATGGGGCTCAGAGAGGACATCGGTTATCTTTCCGAAGCCTTTTTTGATTACCTGCGCACCGCTGTCCGGACCGCCGCTGAGTTGGATATCAAAATCGTCCTGTATGATGAGGGCATGTATCCTTCCGGCTCCGCATGCGGGCAGGTCGTGCGGGGTCATCCCGAACTGGCCAGCAGGGGTATCCTGCGCACGGCAGCGCCAAAGGAGGGGGATACCGCGCTCTGTCAAAAGGACGGTCTTTATCTGGTGGAACGGTTCAGCGGCGGCACCATCCGGGGCGTGCACTTTGGCGAGGACGACGGCGAGCCCCATGCCCCTCCCAGCGCCGATATCCTGAACCCGGAGGCGGTGGAGCGCTTCGTTCAGCTGACCCATGAGGCCTATTACCGGCACTTTTCTGAATATTTCGGCAGCACCGTCATCGGTTTTTTTACCGATGAACCCAGCATACTGGGCCGCAACGTGCGGGATATGTTTCCCTGGACAAAAGATTTTGAAAAAGAGTTTGAAGCGGCGGGCGGCCGTCTGCCCGGCCTCATGGCTTTGTTCGACGGCCTGGAAAACGAGGATACCGTCCTTTATCACCGGCTGATCCTGGCGCGGGAAAGCCGGGTGTATTATGCCCGGCTGTCCGAATGGTGCGAGGAGCACGGGATCGCCCTGATGGGGCATCCCCACCAAAGCGACGATATCGAGGTGGAACGGTATTTTCATGTGCCGGGCCAGGACCTGGTGTTCCGCCTGGTATCTCCTGAAAGGGGCGGCACGGCGGGCATGGACAGCACCATGGCCAAGTGCAGCGCCGATATGGCCAGGCTGACCGGCCGCAGGCGCAATTCCAACGAATGCTTCGGCGCCTGCAACCGGAACAATAACCCCTGGCACTTTACCGGTTCCGATATGAAATGGTATATCGACTGGCTGGCCGTGCGGGGCGTGAATCTGTTTATCCCCCATGCCTTCTACTACAGCCTGGCGGGCGCGCGCAGCGCGGAACGCCCGCCGGATGTGGGGCCCGGCAGCATCTGGTGGCCTTATTACCGCCGGTGGGCGGAATATATGGCCCGCCTGTCCTGCCTGATGACGGAAGCCCGGTACCAGGCCAAAATCGCCCTCATGTGCCGCAACCGGGATCTGCATGACGAAATGGCCGCGCAGCTTTTTGCGCAGCAGAGATCCTTTATGTACCTGCCTGAAAGCATGTGGGCCGACTGTGCGGAAAAGGATGGCATACTTTGCTGCGGCGGTCTCGTCTTTGACGCCGTGATCGGCGAGCCCACGGCTTTTTCTTCGGTGCCGCACGGAGCGGATGCCGTGGCGGCTGACTGCCTGTGCGATCCTCCCCAGCCGGAACTTCGCGTGGCGTCGCTTTCCTATGACGGGCTCCCCTGCTGGCTGCTGGTCAACGAAGGGGAAACGGATATAAATGCGCAGCTGGTTCTGCCCCATCGCGGAAGGCTTGGGATCTATGATCTGTGGAGCGGCAGCAAATACAGCGCGGATGCAAAGGAAACGGAAAAAGGCGCCAGCCTCATGCTGTCCCTGCCGTACAGAGGCAGTCTGCTGGTTTTTGCCTGCGACGAGGCGCTGCCCCCTATGGAGCGCCTGCCGGAAATAAGGCCCGACTTCGTCCTGACGCAGGAGGACAAAGCCGCCTGCACAAAGACGTACACCGCCGCCCTTTCCCCCTGTGAGACCGCGCTGTCGCTTTTAGTGGAAGCCGAAGAAATGGCCGCCCTTTTTGTAAACGATCAGCCCTGCGGCGTTTCCTTCTGGTCCCCCCACCGGTTCCGCATTCCCGCCCAAAAGCAAACTGCCCGTTTGCGGCTGGTCGTGACCGGCAGCAAAGCCAATCAATACGGAAATCCCGTCCCGTATGGAATAAATGCATGCGATAAGGCAAGGAATCACGTTCATAAATGACCGAAAGCATGCATTTGAGGCGCGATCCCGGAAAACCAACCGCCCATGAAGCGCACGGAAGAATGCCGTCCTTTCGCTGATACAGTCCGGCGTACCGATGACCGGCCCGTCCGCTTCCTGTCAGCCGCATAAAAAGCCTCCTGTGCGTCATTGCTGTCACAGGAGGCTTCTTTTGTTTGATTCAAGACTTGATTTCACAGGGCCTCGGGATCGATCACCCAGTCGCCGGTGCACAGTTCGTAGCGGATCTGGATGAAATCGCAGTAGTCGTTGCTGCTGCAATAGCCCGTGCTTTCGACGGTGGCGGAGCAGCCGTGTACCGCCCGGTCCCGCATATACTTGACGTTAATGCCATAGCAGGCGTCGGTTCCCCAGCAGCTGGTGCCGCTTTTCACCGTGGCCTCGCACCTGGCGTCCCAGTCGATCACAACGCCGCCGCTGACGGCCTCCATTTCGTCGGAGGATACTTCGTGTTCATTCAGGATCTTTGCTTTTTCGATATCAGACATGGTCCTTTCTGTGATGTTTCTTTATTATTTTATGCTGTTGCGTACTGATTAATTCTGCGCCCGTTTTCAAAGCCGAGTTGTTTCATCACAGCGTCCTTCCTGGCTTTCCAGCCTCCCTTGAAATAGGTGCAGGCATGCATATCCTTGCCTAAGTAGTCCCCGCTGCCCTCGTTCACAGCCATCGCCTGGCAGCCGCCGCAGCATTCCCCGCGGTATTCGCATGCGCGGCATTCCGCGTTGTGCGCCATGTAATCGCTTACCCGCAGGTTCACCACGTCCATATAGTGCGACTGGCCGCTCAGGATCTCCTCCAGCGGGGTTTTGAGCATATTCGGGAATTGCGCTTCGATGGGCGTTCCCACCATGGACATGCAGGGCAGCACATTTCCCTGCGGGCTTACGTACATGCTGCTGCGCACGATGGAACACATCAGCGCCCGCCCGAAAGCCGCTTCCGAAAGGTCCTTTTCGTTGACGGCCTTCTCCATCTGCCGCTTCTTGTCGTAATGGAAGAAGCCTTCCAGCATCAGCGAAAGCGGCGCGCCGTCCTCAAAATACTGCGGTATATAGTCCAGATAGACCTGGTAGGCTTCCTCCAGCGTCAGGTAGTGCTCCGGCTCGTTGAGCCATTCACCCTGCGGCGCGGCGTTGTTGATCTTGAGCGCCGAACACCCGAGACTTGCGAGCAATTTGACCGTTTCGCGGATGCTGGCAGCGCTCTCCCTGCACATCGCCATCGCGGCCGTGGTGGGGATCCCCCGCTTTTGGCAGCGCCTGAAGGCGTCGATGGCAATCTTTTCCGCCCCGGGAACGCCGCGCATCCAGTCGTGGTGCCCGACGCCGTCAAAGCTGAACTGGATGGGACTGAACAAAGATGCATGACAAGCCCGGAACCGAATGCTTTAAGACCGCTTAAACCTTATTCAGCGGATACCGGCGTTTTGGGATATTGAGATACGGCACCACGGTGTGCTCCGGAAGGCCTGCGGCCAGGCTCGTGATCCCGTTCATCATCGCTTCGCAGATCCGCTTTTTTTCCTCCTCGGGCGAAGCTCCGGGATCATACGTGACCGGTTTCCCAAAATGAATGCTTTTTAGCCGCGGGGCGATATACATCGGTACGAAACGGAGCGCTTTCCCCGTCCGGCGGTGACAGAGGACCGCCAGCTCCGCGAAGTTTTCCTGAAACCGGCAGAGAATGCCGTTCCACGGCTCATTCTTTTCCGGAAAAATAACCAGGTCCGCCCCTTCGTTAAGACGCGCCAAAGACTGGCGTAGGGTGGTCATGATCCGCATATCGTGATAGACGGGGATCGTGTGCGCCCGGGTGAAGATATATTCCGCCACCGGCGCGATGATATGGCTGAGCAGGCGGTAAAACCAATGGAGCGCCCGGGGCTTCATGGACCAGAAATCCCGGAATGCGTAAGCCGGGACCTCCCTGCGGTCCATCATTTCCCCCACGCACCAGATATAGCTTGTCCGGGGCATATAAAGCTCCGCGGCGATCGGTCCGTACATCTGGCTGTGATTCCCGACCAGGATGCAGGGCCCCTGAGGCAGGTTTTCCGTGCCGTACAGCCGGTATTTGGGCGAAAACCACCTCACGACCCGGCACACCGCCCGGAACAAAAGGGGCGCCTTTCCGTCTTTTCTGCCGCCCTTTTCAGGAAGCTTCCTGCGCATGGATCTTCATTTCCTTTCGTCCAAAGGGAGGTATAAATATCCCGTGAAGGGGACTGAAAGTCAGGGCCTGCCGGTCGTACATTAAGCGCTTCATGATCCTTTTATCCTGTACCGTTCAATGACCGTGCGGTAGCGGTCCTGCACCATGCCGGCCAGCTTTTCCCATGAAACGGGGATGGTTTCCCTTGCCTTTTCCCCGACCCTGCGCAGGTCCATACAGGAGAATATCCGGACGATCTCATCCCGCATGGCCTCCGGCGTCGCCTTGGCCGTAAATCCGTTCACATCCTTGCGGATGGCCCCCGCCGCGTTGGAGCCTTCGGTGACCAGCGCAGGGGTGCCCAGTACCGCCGCTTCCCTGAGCACCAGCGGCGCATTGTCAAATACGGAGGGGAAAAACAGCAGGTCCGCGGCCAGGTAAAGCCCGTTTAACAGGTCCCGGTCCCGGACCAGCCCGGCGAAGCGGATCCGGTCATCGGAAAGATTCAGGGACGCGGCATACCGCTCGATCTCCTTTTCATCCTTCCCCGCTCCGGCCATGACCAGGAACCAGTCTTCGTCCCGGTCGCACAGCAGGCGGAAGGTATCCAGTATCAGGCGCTGGTTTTTATACCAGATCTGCTGGCCGACAAAGAGAAGCACCTTCTTCCCCGGCGGTATCCGGAAAACGTTCTCCGCCCGCTCCCGCAGTTCCGCGGCGTTTTCCGGCACGGACACCTCCGTTCCGTTGGGCATCACATAATACGGCTTGCGAAAACCGTACGAGCGGAGCGTTTCCCCGCTCTCCTCGGAGCACGCCCATACCTCGTCGCAGGCCTCGTACAGCCGGACGATCCTCCCGGTGACCGTCTTCGCGATCGTCTTACTCTTCGTAAACTCGAAAACCGCGTCGTACACCTTGGAATGGAAGGTCGCCACAACCGGGATACGCTCCTTCCTGCCCAGGGAAACGGCATACTTTCCCAAAAGCGACGGGCTGTGGGCATGGAATATCTCCGGCTTCTGTTCAAGGACGGACGCGGGCAGTTTACCATCCAGCGCGGGGATTGCGACAGTATAGCGGGAAAAGGGCACCCGGAGCGTCCTGGAAACGATCAGCGGATAGGAAAAATGGTATTTTTCCCTGTAGCGGCTCACCATGGCCGGGCAGACCACCGCCGCGCTCATATGCTGCGCGTACTGGTGCACCGTCAGCGTCACCCCGTCGATCACCGGAAAGTAATTGTCGATGAACTGGACGGACCGCACCCCGGGCGTTTCACTCATCTCCCGTCCCTCCCCCGTCTTTTCCGCTTCTGCACAGTTTTCGCCGTTTATCACAGCGCCGATTCGCATGAAGCCTGGATCTGATTCGATCAGATGGAAGTATAAGTCAAAAAGTCATACAAAACAATAGGCAATGTTTCCAAAAAGCAAAAAACGCCTTGATCCGGAACACATCCTGCTTTCCTCCGCGCCAGTCTCCCCCGCTCCGGCTTATTGTTTATGCGCTCTTCAGCGCCTGACCGGTCCTTTCACCCGCCGCGCCGGGTCCGATCAATACGTATGACAATGATCCCCCTGAAGGCTGCGCTTTCAGGGGGATGTAAGCGTTATATAAGTAAACATGGTGAAACGGGATACGCCGTCATGCTTAAAATCACACCGGGTGATCCCTGCGGCCGGGGCCTAGTGCGGGCAGGAGCTCACTCCTTGTCCGAGGGGATGCCCTTGATCTTTGTCATGGCCGCGTACACGAAAGCGGGCACAGCGACCAGATCCAAAGCGCCGAGGACTCTCTTGAGCCCGTCGGACAGGTCGATGTCAAACAGGGCAGCGCCGCCCAGCACCAGGGTGGCGACACCGGTCACGGCAAGGCTGACTTTAAAAAGCGTTTCCAGGTTCTTCTTGGTCATCTTCATGGTAATGATCTCCTTTTTCCCAGGACTGAGCGGCCGCTTGTTTTTTATGTTCGGGCCAGCGCTTCCTTGCTGCTGGTCATTATTCTATTCGCGCCCAAGGGTACAGGCGGCAGCGGAAACAAGAAATATTTTTGACCTTTTTTGTTCCCATGCCGCTCTTCATAAAATGCGCGTGATCGCTTCAGCTGTTTTTCGCTCCTCCCCGGGTTCCGGCCGCGGGATTTCGCGTTCTTTCCCATTGTGCGATCCGGGAAACAGGCATATAATAGCTGTACGGGGTTTACAGCATGACCGTCAGCAGCTTTGGCCCGGCAAACGGGATCCGCGGAACCGGATCGGCCTTCAGTCCACACTTCATTCAGAGAATAAGGAAGCAGCATGAAAGAGATCGAAATCCTCGGCGCCAACCGTTTTGAGACCTTCACCAAAACCCGTTCGGGCAGCCGGGCCGTCATCCTACGCGATGGAAAGATACTCCTTTCCCATGAAACCGGGTCGGGCTGGTGGCTGGTCCCCGGCGGCGGCATGGAAGAAAATGAAACGCCTGAAGCATGCTGCATAAGAGAGGTTGAAGAGGAAACAGGATATATCGTGCTTCCTGTTCGGGAATTCCTTATTCTTAATGAGTATTATGAGGAGTACCGCTATATCAGCCATTACTTTGTCTGTGAAGTGACCGGCAAAGGACAGATGCATCTGACAGAGGCGGAGCGGAAACGCGGTCTAGAGCCTCAATGGATCCCCCTGCGGGAAGCGGTGGACATGTTCTCCCGCCACCAGGACTATGCATCAGTCAGCGAGGAAAAACGGGGAGCATACCTGCGGGAATACACTGCTTTGCTTGAGTATATGAAGGCCAAATCAGCATTGAATGGTCCGGAGGAGATGACATATGGAACTGAAACAGCTTTCGATCAATGATAAGGAAGCCATAAAAGAACTGTTCACAGGCGTTTTCACAGGTGAGCCCTGGAACGACGACTGGTCGGACAGTGGGCAGCTTGACCTTTATATAAAAGACCTGTGCGGCCAGGAATACTCGCTGACCTACGGGCTTTACGACGGCGACGAGCTGATAGGGCTTTCGATGGGATATATCAAACACTGGTACACGGGTACCGAATACATCATCAATGAACTGTGCATCAGGACTGACCGCCAGGGCTGCGGCGCCGGAACCGGTTTTCTGACACAAATCGAAAAGGCCGTAAAGGAAATGGGCGTCAGGCAGATCTTCCTGCTCACGGATCGGGATATGCCGGCCTGCAATTTCTACAAAAAGAACGGCTTCGTCGAGGTGAGCGGCCTTATCCCTTTTGCAAAACATATCTGACGCGCAAGCGATCCAGGGAGGAGCAAAGTTTGAAACATCTACGTGACGGGCCAAGGCACAGCAAAGCAGGCCACCCCGAAAGCTGGCCAAAGGCAGGATCAAAAACTAAGCTGGAGCAGCCTG
>CADAQF010000030.1 GCA_902790015.1 uncultured Eubacteriales bacterium
CAGGTTCCCTTCACGGCGGATAAGTCAGTTCGGGCGACCGTATTTTGAACCTGACAGGCTCAGACTGTCAGATTCGGCATATTGTACGGTGTTGCCTTAATATTGATTGGTTTTTCCCTGTCCTTTTTTCTTTTTTTCCCGGTTCCGGCAGTTTCAGGAAGGTTTCCATTATTTCGTTTTGAAACCATCGTATAGTTTCATTATGAAATCTTTGAACCGTTCGGATAAACTTTTCCCTTATCCGCCATCCCCTCCCGTGCTATTCCGGTCGCATGGAAAAGGATATAGCGGCCTTCCTGCTATGCTATATCACTCCATAAACAGTTTTATCCATCCTTTCCATATATATCCCTATATATCCCTCCTCCAGCCAAAATCAGGCGTTCCGCGCGGCCGCGTTCCCGCGTTTTCAAAGCGCCGGCATCTTATTCGCGGCTATTGACAAAGATGGAGCATCGGGCTATAATTACACCAGTTGAATCACATGACAGTCTGCCGCGCAAGGGGCAGACAATATGAAGGAGGCACCTTTATGAAAAAGCTTCTGGTCTGGCTGCTTATTGCCGTGATGGCGCTGAGCTGCGCTTCCGCCCTGGCCGACGTCGGCGATTTTGACCCGGAACTGGTCAAGGCCGCTCAGGAGGACGGAGAACTGGTCGTGTACGGTTCCTGCGAGGAGCCCTACCTGATCGCCGCCTGCAAGCACTTTGAAGAGCTGTTCGGCATCAAGGTCAGCTATCAGCGTCTGTCCACCGGCGAGGTCCAGGCGAAGATCACCAACGAAAACGGCGATCCTTCTGCGGACGTCTGGTTCGGCGGCACGAACGACCCCTACAACGAATCCGCCGCGGCCGGCCTGCTGATGGCCTATGAGGCCAAGAACGCCGCCCACCTGACCAAGTCCTACTATCGGGACGCCGACGGCTACTGGTACGGCATCTATCAGGGCATCCTGGGCTTCATGGTGAACAATGAGGAACTGGCCCGCCTGGGCCTGGAAGCCCCCAAGACCTGGGACGACCTGCTCAAGGACGAATACAAGGGCCTGATCTGGCTGTCCAACCCGAACACTGCCGGCACCGCCAAGCTGGTCATCAACACCATGGTGCAGATGAAGGGCCATGACGAGGGACTTAAATTCCTGGTGGATCTGGACAAGAACATCGCCCAGTACACCAAGTCCGGCTCCGGCCCCTCCAAGAACGTCGGCATCGGCCAGTGCACCATCGGCATCGGCTTCCTGCATGACGGCGTGTACCAGATCCTGCAGGGCTACGACAACATCGGCCTGATCATCCCCGAGGACGGCACCTCCTTTGAGATCGGTTCCACCGCCATCTTCGAGGGCTGCCAGCACGAGAACGCCGCCAAGCTGTGGATCGAATACGCCCTGTCTCCCGACTGTGTGGAGCTTGCCGACGACGCCGGCAGTTACCAGTTCCTGGTGATCGACAACGCCGAGATGCCCGCCGCCCTGGCCGCCTTCCCGGAGCTTGATCCCACCAAGACCATCGACTACGACTTTGCGGACGCCAAGGCCAACACCAGCAAGTACGTCACCGAATACTTTGACCTGCTGGGCGCCGCCGCCGACAGCCGCTTCAAGACCGAGTAACGGTCCAGCCAAACCTGATTTCAAACCCGTTCAGCAGGGGGACGAGGCCGCGGCCCCGTCCCCCTGCTTTTTTACTTAACTAATCTCCCCAAGGGAGGCCTCACATGAACCGAAAGCAAAGCGCGCAGCTGGACCGGAAGAAGTTTTTCGGCGATCCGGTCATGGTGATCACGATCATCATCCTGTTTTTGTTTCTGACGCTGTTTATCCTGTATCCATTGGCCATGCTGCTGCTGGACAGCGTGATGGTGCAGAATACGGAATTGTACAACGTGTCCTCCCTGATGGGGGAAACGCCCGCGTTCTTTGACGCGAACGGCAGCCCGGCCAGTCAGGCTAACGCCCCGCTTTTTGCCCGGCTGGACCGGCCGGACGCCAAGGAAGGGGAGGAAAGCTTCAAGCTGGTGCCGCTGTACCGTTCGGGCGGCCTGTTCGCCGGGCAGGCTAAGCTTCAGGACGCGCAGGACGGAAAGCCCATATACCTCAAGGTGGTGAACAACAAGTCCAAGACCGTCTACCTGTCTCTGGCACAGCTCACCCAGCCTCAGGAGGTGCCCGCCACCTTCCGAAACAACGGCCGCGTCATCAAAAAAATGGACGGCATCGAGCTTACCGACGTGTCCGTCAAGCTGAACGCCAACTACTGGACCCTGGACGCCTTCCCCCGCATTTTCAGGGATTATACCTTCAACAACGCCCTGCGCAACACGCTGCTGCTGGGCGTGCTGACGGGTTTTGGGTCGCTGCTGATCGGCCTTTTGTTCGCGTATGTGGACGTGTACGTGCACGTCCGGTCGCGGTTTGCCAAGAAGCTTTTCGACGTGGTGTCCCTGCTTCCGGTGGTCTCTCCCCCGTTCGTGCTGTCGCTGTCCATGATCCTGCTGTTCGGCCGAAGCGGCCTGGTCACACGAGAGCTTTTCAAGATCTTCGACAGCGATATTTACGGCATGTGGGGCATCGTCATCGTGCAGACGCTGACGTTCTTCCCGGTGGTTTATCTGATGCTCAAGGGCCTGCTTAAAAACATCGACCCTTCCATGGAAGAGGCGGCACGGGACATGGGCGCCAGCCGCTGGAAGGTCTTCACCACCGTGACCCTGCCGCTGATGCTGCCCGGCCTGGGCAACGCCTTTCTGGTCACCTTCATCGAGTCCGTGGCGGACTTTGCCAACCCCATGATGATCGGCGGCTCGTTTGACACCCTGGCCACCACCATCTACCTGCGCATCACCGGCGGCACCTACGACATAAACGGCGCCTCCGCGATGACGGTGGTGCTGCTCGTGCTGACGCTGGGCCTGTTCCTGATACAAAAATATGTTCTGGAAAAAAAGACGGCCGCGACCCTTACCGGCAAGGCCTCCCGCGGAAGGATGCTGATCGAGGACAAGTCCGTGCGCTATCCGCTGGCCACCTTCTGCGTCGTTATTTCCGCGTTCGTGGTGCTGATGTACATCGCCGTGCCCTTCGGCGCCCTGTTCACCCTGTGGGGCAGGGACTATACGCTTACCACCAAGTGGTTCGCCAAGATGTTCACCGAGGGCGGCTGGCAGGCCTTCTGGGATTCGTTCAAGCTTTCCCTGATCGCTTCGCCCATCACGGCGCTGCTTTCCATGATCATCTCGTACCTGGTGGTCAAAAAGAAGTTCCACGGCAAGTTCTTCATCGAATTCGTGTCCATGCTGGCCATGGCTGTGCCGGGCACGGTGCTGGGCGTCGGCTATATCCGCGGCTTCGCGGGAGGCGTGTTCCGCACCGGCTTCCTGCAGGGCATTTACGGCACCGGCATCATCCTGGTGATCGTGTTCATCGTCCGCTCGCTTCCCACGGGTACCAGAAGCGGTATCTCCGCCCTGCGGCAGATCGATAAATCCATCGAGGAATCCGCCTACGACATGGGCGCGGGCAGCGGGAAGGTGTTCATGACGGTCACGCTCCCGCTGATCAAGGATTCCTTCTTCTCCGGCCTCGTGACCACCTTCGTCCGCTCCATCACGGCCATCAGCGCGGTCATCCTGCTGGTGACGCCCAGGTATCTGCTGATCACCTGCCGCATCAACGAGTACGCCGAAAAGGGCGAGTTCGGCGTTGCCTGCGCCTACGCGACGGTGCTGATCCTGATCACGTACGCCGCCATCCTGACCATGAACACCCTGATCAAATATTTCGGCACCAGCCGCGCCGTCAAGGAAAAGGAGTAACCGATTATGCCGAACACCGTCAAAACCCCCAAGGGGGTCAAGCTGGACCATATCTCCAAGATCTACAAGGATCCCAAGACCGGCAGGGACTTTTACGCCGTCCATGACGTTTCCCTGGACATTGAGCCGGGCTCCTTCGTGACGCTCTTAGGCCCCTCCGGCTGCGGAAAAACGACCACCCTGCGGATGATCGCCGGGTTTGAATCGCCCGACGAGGGCGATATCTGGCTGGGCGGGGAGTCCATCAACGCGCTTACGCCCAACAAGCGGGACACCGCCATGGTGTTTCAGAGCTACGCCCTTTTCCCCCACTACAACGTCTTTGACAACGTGGCCTACGGCCTGAAGCTGAGAAAGCTGCCGGCGGATGAGATCACCCGGAAGGTCACCGAGATTTTGTCCCTGGTGGAGCTTTCCGGCATGGAGCAGCGCATGACCAACCAGCTGTCCGGCGGCCAGCAGCAGCGCGTGGCCCTGGCGCGCGCGCTGGTGGTGGAGCCCGGCGTGCTGCTGTTTGACGAGCCGCTGTCCAACCTGGACGCCAAGCTCCGCGTGCAGATGCGCACCGAGATCCGCAAGATCCAGCAGAAGCTGGGCATCACCGCCATCTACGTGACGCACGACCAGTCCGAGGCCATGAGCCTGTCCGATCAGATCATACTGATGAAGCAGGGCGTCATCGCCCAGATGGGAACGCCGACGGAAATCTACTACCACCCGGTCAGCGAGTTTGTGGCGGACTTTATCGGCGAGTGCAATTTCCTGAAGGGCACCGTCGTTTCAAGCACGCAGAACGAGGCTGTGATCTCCGTGAACGGCCACCCTGTTTCCGTCGAAACCCGCCGCCAGCCCCAGCCGGGCTCCGAGGCCGAGATCGTGCTCAGGCCCGAGGCCGTCACCATCGCGAGCCAGGGTGACCTGCCCTGCACGGTGGAGCTTTCGTGCTTCATGGGCTCCTACCAGAATTACCACGTCCGGGTAGGAGATACCCTGGTCAAGATCACCGACAACTGCCCGATCAACAAACCCCTGTTCCGGGTGGGCGACCAGGCGTTCCTGTCGTTTGACAAGGTCTGCGCGCACCTGCTGTAAAAAAACATCACTACCCATCAAAAAAAGCCTGTCCTGAGACAGGCTTTTTTTGATGGGTGCGGAAACAATCTGGTATCAGCCCTCCTGCCCGGCCGGGGTTTCCGGGGACGGGGACGGAACGGAAGGCTTTTTCTGGCGGTATTCCTCGGGCACGGTCCACGGGTCGCGCCGGGGCGCGGAGGCCTGGGCCGCATCGGGCTTTGGCGCCGGAGCGTCCGCCCGGGCCCTGGGCGGCCTGGGCGCCGGCCGGAAGTCCTCTTTGGCAGCGGCATCCGCGGGGCGGGGCCGCCGGCCTCCCTGCCGGCCTTCGCTCCGGCCGGGGCGGCTGTCCCTGTCCGTCCGGGGTTCGTCCGCGCGCGGTGCGCGGCGGGGCCGCGGGGGGCAGACAGGCCGGGAAGAGGGTTCCTCCCCGGCGGCAGCCGTTTCCGGCACGTCGTCCTCGGGCAGGGCCACGTCGTTGTCCACGTCCGGCACTTCCATTTCGGACGCGCGCAGGGCGTGCATGATCTCGGGATCCGGCTCGTCCTCCTCCTGATCGGCGGGTTCCGGCCGGGGAACCGGACGGATCGGGCCGCTCAGCCGCTGAACGTCCGCGGCGGGGTATTCCTTTACCTCAAACTCGTCGCTGCCCTTGGGAAGACGGACCTTGACCCGTTCCTTGAGGATGCTCACGTCCACCACGACGCCGTCTCCGTCAGGCGTATGGACGCCGCGGCCCACCCGGGGCATCTCCCGGCTGACCTTTTCATAGAATTCTTCCTCGTACTGCAGGCAGCACATCAGCCTCCCGCAGGCGCCGGAGATCTTGGTGGGGTTGAGCGACAGGTTCTGCTCCTTCGCCATCTTGATGGACACCGAATGAAAATCCCCCAGAAAACGGCTGCAGCACAGCGGACGGCCGCAGATACCCAGGCCTCCCATCATGCGCGCCTCGTCGCGCACGCCGATCTGCCTGAGCTCAATGCGGGTGTGAAACGCGCCGGCCAGGTCCTTGACCAGCAGGCGGAAGTCCACCCGCTTGTCGGCCGTGAAATAGAAGAGGATCTTGTTGTTGTCAAACGTATATTCGCAGCCGACCAGCTTCATCTGGAGCTGATGGTCGGCGATCTTTTCCTTGCAGATGCGGATAGCGTCCTTTTCCTTGGATACGTTGTCCAGGTGATGGGCCGTGTCCTCCTGAGAGGCGATGCGGATGACGGGACGCAGCGGCGGGGTGATGTTTTCATCCGGCATATCGCTGACGCCGGTCACCACTTCCCCGTATTCAAGGCCGCGCGCCGTTTCCACGATAACGGCCTGGCCCGCGGCGGGCTGCCATTCCCCGGGGGCGAAATAGTATAGCTTTCCGGCGTTGCGGAAGCGAACGCCTACTACGTTTGCCATGAGTCTGTTTCCTCCGAAAGTTGCTGTATCAGATTATCCAGCGCGCCCTGCGCGCCCACGTTGAAGCGGCGCATCCGCTGCGTTTCCAGTATCATGCCCAGTACGCGCCGGCAGCGCTCGGGATCAGCGTTTTCCCAGGGGCCTTCGGCCCAGTCGGGCAGGGGCTCTCCGGAAGCCATCCTTCGCATCAGCAGGCGGATCTCCTGCTCCATCAGCCATAAAACATCATCTTCCTGGTCCTTCAGGTTCCTGAGCCCGGCCGCCTGCCGGGCGTACTGATTTAGCCCCCTGCAGGACAAAAACTGCCTGACCGCGGTGTCCTTAAGCTGCATCAGGTCCTCCCGGGCGGCCAGGGCGCGGGCGGCGGTCAGGCTGCCCTCGGACAGGGAAGCGGCCAGCTCCGCCTGCGGGGCGGAGATCCCTTCGTCCTCCAGCGCGCGGCAGATCTCGCTTTCCTTAAAGGGAGGCAGCCTGATCAGCCGGCACCGGGACCTGATCGTGGGCAGGACGGTGTTTTCATTGTCCGCCGTCAGCAAAAACCAGGTGCCCTTCTGCGTTTCCTCCAGCGACTTGAGCAGCGCGTTCTGCGAGGCGGCCGTCATCATTTCCGCGTGGGGCAGAAGCACGGCCCGCCGCTCTCCCTCCAGGGGATGCCGGTCCAGCAGCTTAAGCAGCGGGCGGATATGATCCTCCACCTTGATGGACTTGTCCTTGGGTGTCAGGGTATACGTCAGGCAGTCGGGATGCGTGCCGCGCATGACCCTGAGGCAGCTTTTGCACACCCCGCAGGGCCTGTCCCCCGGGGCAGTACACAAAAGTCCCTGGGCAAGCAGCCGGGCTAAGGTGGCTTTTCCCGTCCCCGGAGCGCCGCAGATCAGCACGGCCGGGCTCATCGCGCCCGCTCTGAAAGCGCGGATCAGTTCCCGCGCGCCTTCCCCCCGGTTTTCAAAGCGGCTGAGGGTTATTTCAGTATTTGACAAATTGATCCACCGAAAGCACAAACACAGTCGCTCCGCCCACCGTCACCTCGATGGGATAGGGGGCGTACATGGTGCCCGCGCCGGACAGGGGCATCTGGGAGGTGGCGATCTGCCTGCGGTTTTTGCATGTTTTTTCGATCAGTCCCAGGCATAAGTCCAGCTTATCGTCGTCCAGCCCTACCAGCAGCGTCGTGTTGCCGGATTTGAGGAAACCGCCCGTGGAGGCCAGCTTGGTGACACCCAGGCCCTCGTCCATCAGCGCCGTGATGAGCCGGGGCGAATCCTCGTCCTGTACGATGGCAAAAACCAGTTTCATGTGCGTTTCCTCCTTCCGTTCGGATGCGTCATGATACGCCCCGCGGCGTAATCAAAGCTATGGTATCACTCATTCCCTGACAAAGGTATCGTAAATGGCGCGGACGGCGTTGTCAAAGTCATCCTCATCCACGCCCACGATGATATTGAGCTCGCTGCTCCCCTGGTCGATGATGCGGATCGAGATGCCCTGGGAGGAAATGGCGGTGAACAGCCTGGCGGCCGTGCCGTAATTGCGCACCATGCCGCGGCCCACCGTGGCGATCAGCGCCAGATGGTCGTGGATGGTGATGCTGTCCGGCTGGGTCAGCTCGACGATGCGGGAAACCAGCTGCTCCCGGTGGGGCGCCAGCTCCTTTTCGTTGATGACCACGCACATGGTATCGATGCCGGTGGGCAGGTGCTCAAAGTTGATACCGAATTCCTCCACCGCCTCCAGCACCCGGCGGCCAAAGCCCGTCTCGGCGTTCATCAGGTCCTTTTCTATCGTGATGATGGAAAAGCCCTTGTGGCCGGCGATGCCGGTGATCACGTGCTCCGGCTCGGTGCGGTCGGCGTTGTGGCGGATCATCGTGCCCGGATGCAGCGGGTCGTTGGTATTGCGGATATTGGTGGGGATGCCCGCGCGGCGCACCGGGAAGATGGCTTCTTCATGCAGCACCGAGGCGCCCATGTAGGAAAGCTCGCGCAGTTCCCGGTAGGTCATGCCCGAAATGTACTGCGCGTCGGGGATGATCCGCGGGTCCGCCATGCGGAAGCCCGTGACGTCCGTCCAGTTCTCATAGACGTCCGCGTTGACCGCGCGGGCGACCAATGCGCCTGAAATATCGCTCCCGCCGCGGGAGAAGGTGTGGATGTTCCCCTCCTCGTCCGCCCCGTAGAAGCCGGGAATGACGGCGCAGGGCAGCGACCCCAGGGTGTCGGCGATCAGGCTGTTGGTTTCCTCCTCCAGCAGCACGCCGTTTTTGTCAAAGCGGATCACCTTGTCGGCGTCCACAAAGGGAAAGTCCAGAAAAGCCGCCAGCAGCAGACCGTTCAGATATTCGCCCCGGCTGGCCACGTAATCTCTGGATACGCCGCTCATCATCCTGGAAGCGATGGTGGTGAATTCCTGCTCCAGGGGAACGTCCAGCCCCAGGTCCTGCGCGATCCGTTCGTAACGGTAGCGGATCCTTTCCAGCAGATGCAGGAAGGGGCTCCCCACCTGACGGCAGGCCGCCGCCTGATACAGCAGGTCGGTGATCTTTTCATCCCCGCTGCCGCGCTTGCCGGGAGCGCTGGGGATCACGAATCTCCTGTTTTTATCTGCCAGGACAATTTCCTTTACCTTGCGGAACTGTTCCGCATCCGCCAGGGAACTGCCGCCGAATTTGCATACGAGCATACGAACACCTCTTCCCAATGAAGTAAAGCTCTTTGGTATTTTATCATTTTTTTGCTTAAAGCACAAGAAAAACCTTTCCGGCCGGGCCCGCTGCGCGGATTAAAGCACAAAAAAGCGCAAAAACAGTAAAAAATGACAATCAACGTGGACTAAAGGGTGCCTCCGTGCTATAATCGGCACGACGGGAGGAAACGGGAATGGACAAAAAATGGAAGGAAGCGCTTCGCTTCGCCGTCACGGGCGGGGCGTGCTTCCTGATCGAGCTTATATGCCTCATTCTGCTCCGGGACAAAGCCGGGCTGGACACGCTTATCGCCGCGCCGATCGCGTTCCTCATATCGGTCGCGGTCAACTACCTGATCTGCGTCAGGTGGGTCTTCCCGGGCGCGGCGGACAGCGGGCCGGTCAAGGCAGCCTTCCTGCTGACCAGCCTGCTGGGGCTTGCGCTCAACGAAGGGCTGATGTACCTGTTCCGCGTGCTTTGGGGCGAGGACTGGACGGTGATCCGTCTTTTCTCCTTCACGGTCAGCGCCTATATGCTCAACAAGGCGCTTTCCACCCTGATCGTGATGGTGTTCAACTACTTTGCCAAGCGAAGGATCCTGCGCGGGAAAAAAGCATAAAGGAAAGCGCTTTAGGTACGAGGAGAGAGTCTGACGCGGAGATTTAAGCAAAAGACGCACGCAGATGTGCAAGGGTCAGACGAAATTCAGTATCACAAAGGGGCGGCTGAAACGGCCGTCCCTTTGCTGTTCATATAAAAGCGGTTCCGGGCCGCCTCCCTGTCCTGCATACTGATCTGCATCCGGAATATATGCAGATTCGGAACGGCTTTTATGCCGGATCAGGGAATGCATCCAACAGCTTACCCGGTGGTACGGTGAGTATACATGTCAGATGACGTACAAGCCTCCCGCAGATGTACACGGATCAGGTGCAAATCTGTATTAATAGCCTTTTTCCCGGTTCACCAGCCGTTCGGGCAGAAGCCCCTGCGCATAGCGCTCCAGGTCGGACAAAAACAGGTCCGCGATCCGCTGAACGGTATAGGGCAGGGTCATATTGCCGGCCACATGCGGGGTGATCAGCAGGTTGGGGCATTCCCAGGCAGGGTCGTCCTGCGGAATGGGCTCTTCCTCAAACACGTCCAGCGCCGCCTTAAGCCTCCCCGAAGAAAGCTCCCTGAAAAGGGCCCGCTGGTCGATCACGCTTCCCCGGCCCACGTTGACCACGATGGCGCCGTCCGGCAAAAGAGAAATCATCCGGGCGTCCAGCATGCGGAAGGTATCCTTCGTGCCGGGAAGGGACACGATCAGCAAATCAGTTTCAGGCAGCACCGCCGCCAAATCCGTCTGCATGACGATCCGGTCGAACAGATTTTTCGGGTTTCTGCCCCCGCGGTTGACGCCGATCAGCGCGGCCGGGGAAAAGGCGCGCAGGCGTACGGCCGCCTCCTGCCCGATATCGCCGGTTCCGACAAGCGTGATCCGGCAGTCCTTCAGGGAAGTGACGGGAAGATCCCTCACCCACTTCCTTTGGGACACGATCGCGCTGTAATCCTGCTGCCTGCGCATCATCTCCAGCGAGACCATCACGATGTGCTCCGAGATGGTGACCCCATAGGCCCCGGAGGAGTTGGAAAGCAGCGTTTCCGGGTCGGGCAGCGCGCCGTTCGCCAGGTACTGGTTGACCCCCGCGGAGGGCGCGCAGACCCAGCGAAGGGCCTTCGCGGCCCTCGTGAATTCCGGCGCGGAGCCGAAAAATACCTCCGCGTCGGGCGCCAGGCGGAGCGCCTCCTCTGCGGTATCCGCAAACAGGGGCGTAAAGCCGAGCCGTGCGGCTGTTTGGGCTATTTTTCCCCGCTGCGCCTGCGTGAACTGCGGCAGCAGGATGACCAGCTTGCGTTCTTTCATGATGATGTCCTCCTCTATTAAGGCGTTCAGGGGTTCAGTCCGAATTCCCTGCACTTGCGCCACAGGGTGGTTTTGCTGATGCCCAGCTTTTCAGCCGCCTCCCTGCGGCTGGCAGAATGGGCCAGCACCTCCAGGATCTGCTGTTTTTCCAGGCTGCTCAGCCGGGTATCGGCCGGGGTGTCCGACGGGGCGGAGACGGCCGGCGGGGGCGCTTCCCCGGGGAAGATCATGGCCAGGTCCTCCGGCTGTACGGTGTCGGTCTCGCATAAGACGGCCAGCTGCTCGCTGACGTTACGGATCTCCCGGATGTTGCCGGGCCAGGAATACTTTTCGGCCAGGCGCTGCGCCCCGGGCACCAGCAGGATGTCCCCCTTGCCGAATTTCCTGGCGTAATGCGTCAGATAATGCTGCATGATCAGGGCCGTATCGCCCTCGCGGCTGCGCAGCGGAGGCAGGTTGATGCTGAGCACCTTCAGCCGGTAATACAGGTCCTCCCTGAAGCGGCCCTGATGGATCATGTCCATCAGGTCGCGGTTGGTGGCGCAGATGATCCGCACGTTGATGGGGATGACGCGGTTGGCGCCCACCCGGCGGATCTCCCGCTCCTGGATCACGCGCAGCAGGCGGCTTTGCAGCGTCAGGGGGATCTCACTGACCTCGTCCAGGAAGATGGTGCCGTTGTGCGCCGCCTCGAAAAGGCCCGCTTTGCCCGTTTTGCTGGCGCCGGTGAACGCGCCGCCCTCATAGCCGAACAGCTCGCTTTCCATCAGGTTTTCGGGGATGGCGGCACAGTTGACAGCCACGAACGGGCCGGAGGCGCGCTCGCTTTCGTTGTGGATGGACTGGGCAAAAAGCTCCTTGCCCGTGCCGGTCTCGCCGGTCAGGAGGATGTTGCTGTCCACCCGCGCAAAGCGCCTGGCCTGGCGGATGGCCGTGAGCACGGCGGGGCTTTTTCCCAGGATGTCCTCAAAATGATACCGGGCGATATGGCCGCTGACGCGAAGCTGGTCGCGCAGGCGGCTCTCCGCCGTGGTGATGGACTGGGCGGCCTGGAAGGTGACCACCATGCCGATATGCTCGTCCGCCTGCCTGATCGGCGTGGAGTTCAGCACATAGCTGTCCTCCCCTATGCGGACCACCTCGTTGGTATAGGCCTGCCCGCTGGTCAGAATGGCATTGAGCCGCCCCTCCGGCAGGACGTTTCCGGGCTTTTCCCCCAGGCAGTCCTTCTGCCTGCGCTTAAGGAAATCCTCCGCCGCTCCGTTGAAGGTGCGGATGATGCCGTTTTTGTCCACCGCGATGATGCCTTCAAACACATTGTCCACGATGCCGCGGAAAAACATGGAATTTTCCCGCTCCACGCGCACCGCCGCCGCCGTGCGCTTGGCCTCGGTAATGGCCAGGAAAACGGACTCCACCGACGAATAGATCAGCCCCGCGGGGATGCCGTGCTCCGCGCAGTAATGGCAGGAGTTATGCCCCGCCAGTATCAACTTTGCGCCGCTTGAGGCGGCCTGCTCCATGCCGGCGATAAGGTCCGGCATGTGGACGCTGGCGGTCACGAAGGACTGGATGGGCACGGGAAAGCGCTCGCGCAGAAAATGCACGGAGCGGATCGTGTTGACCGTGCCGACCACGCCGATGGGCAGGTACCCGTTTTTCTTGAGGGCCAGGCGGATGGAATCCGCCATATCGGCGGAGGTGATGGGGATCTCCACCACCGGCGTCAGGATGTGCCGGTCCTTAAGCGCGGCCGCCGTGCCGCCGCGGGAAACGATGACGTCCGCGTCGTAATGGCGGGACAGGATCTCGTCCGGTTCTATGGCGTTGTCCACCGAATAGGTGAGGTCCGGACTTTTTCCGAATATGCGGTCATGCTCCTTCCAGGCCCGGTGGGCTACGTCCACCAGGCTCTGATCCGGCATGACGAACGCGATGTGTATCATGGGCCGTCTTCCTTTCCGGGGAGGTTATCTCCATTATATAAGAGCCGGTCGGCAATTTCAAGATGAAATCTCTTTTTTCCGAACGTTTCAGAATGAACGCCGCGTTGATCCACCCGGCGTCCGCCCTGCCGGGGAGCAATTTCCCTTCACGCGCTATTTTGAATGCCATAAATACCTTAAAAAAGCCGGGGCATCATCACCCCGGCTCATTGTCTTTTGTGCGGCCCTTACATCCCGGCCGTCAGCTCCGCGAACTTCGTGACCAGCTCCCTTGGGCCGGCCAGGTTTTCCCTGGCGAAGATATCGATCTCCTCGCCGTTCAGCTTTCGCACCTCGCCGCCCGCCTCGCGCACCAGCAGGATGCCCGCGGCCATGTCCCACAGGTGGATGCCTTCTTCAAACGTAAGCTCCGTCCTTCCGCAGGCCGCGTAGCACAAAAGCAGGGCGGCGCAGTTATAGATGCGGGCGCTCCCCACCAAGGGCGCCACGGCGCAAAAGCGCTTCATGGTACGCTCCCTTTTTTCCATGTCCACGGCGGGGAAACCGAAGGACACGATGGCGTCTGCAAAATCCGTCTTGTCCGACACGCGGATCCTCTTTCCGTTCAGATACGCTCCCTGCCCCGCGGCGGCCGAAAAAAGCTCGTCCCTGTTCGGGTCGTAGACTGCGCCGGCGGCCAGCTTCTGTCCGTGCAGCAGGGCTATGGACACCGCGTACTGGGGAATGCCGCGGATAAAGTTGGTGGTGCCGTCCAGCGCGTCCACCACCCAGGTAAACGCGCCGGTCCGCTTAAGCAGCTCGTCCTCGGACAGGCCGCTCTGGGACACCTGCTCCTCCCCGAAAAAGCCGTGGTCCGGATAGGCGCCCAGCACGATGTTCCGGATGATCTCCTCGCTTTTTTTGTCGACCTCGGTCACAAAATCAAAGCCGCTTTTGCGGTCCACCTGGTGGCGGCGGTCCTTTTCCGCCCGGATCATGGCTCCGGCCTCCAGGGCAGCCCTTTTGGCTGTTTCCAGATAGGAATCAGGCATCATTATCCTCCTTTTCCGCCTGCAAAAGCCTCAGCGAAGGCTCCACCATGCGCCAGTGAACCGTGTCACCCGGGCCGTGAATGCCGCCGGTGTGGTAGCCGTAATCCGCCACAAAGAACGAATGCCCCTGGCAGCTCAATACGTACTGGAACGTCTGCCCCATATAGGTGGCGTTTTCGACCCTGGCCTCGAAGGGGCCGTCCTGGCACAGGATGATGTTTTCCGGCCGCGCCATCAGCACCATCTCCCGCTTTGGGTCCGTTCCTTCGGCCAGCGCCGCCTTTACCGGGCGGCCGAAAACCACGCAGGTGTCCTTCCCGTTCCAGTCCGTCACGGGCAGGAAATTGGCCTTTCCCATAAAGTCCGCCACAAAGCAGGACAAAGGAGAGGTGTATATGCCCGTTGCCGTGCCTACCTGCTGGATGACGCCCGAGCGCATGACCACCACCTTGTCGGATATGGCCATGGCCTCGCTCTGGTCGTGGGTGACGTAGACGCTGGTGATGCCCACCCGCTGCTGGATTTTTCTCAGCTCGTCCCGCATGTATTCGCGCAGCTTGGCGTCCAGGTTGGAAAGCGGCTCGTCGAACAGCAGCACGCTGGGCTCCGTCACCACGGCGCGGGCCAGGGCCACGCGCTGCTGCTGGCCGCCCGACAGCTGGTTGGGCATGCGGGCGGTGAAGGCGCTGATCTGCATGAGCTCCAGCACCTCCTGCACCCGCCGGCGGATCTCCTGCTCGGGCACCTTTTTGACCCGCAGGCCGTAGGCTACGTTCTCAAAAACGTTCAGATGCGGAAACAGCGCGTAGCTCTGGAACATCATGCCGACGTTCCTTTTGTTGGGCGGCAGGGTGGACACGTCCTTCCCGCCGATCAGCACCTGCCCCGAGGTAGGTATCTCAAAGCCGGAGATCATGCGCAGGATGGTCGTTTTGCCGCAGCCCGAGGGGCCCAGCAGCGTCACCATCTCCCCCGGCCGCGCGCTGAGCGACACATGGTCCACCGCGGTAAAATCCTTCTGGGTGCCGTAGGCCGGGAAAACCTTCGTCAGTTCCTTCAGCTCCACGCCGACCGCTTTGTTTTCACTCATGCGTTTCTCTCCTTCTCCTCCCGCGGGAGGGCTTCCCATCCAGTCCCAGCCGCATCAAAAGCAGCGCGATCACGACGATGCCCATCAGCACCACGCAGTACGCCGACGCCACGCCCAGGCGGCTGCCCTCGATCTCGGACATGATGGACACCGTCAGCAGGTTCCAGTTGACCGACACCAGGAAAATGACCGCGCTGACCGACGTCATCGACCGTACGAAGGCGTTCAGCAGCCCCGAAAACAGCGCCGAGCGCATCAGCGGCAGCGACACCCGCCGGAAGGTCGTCAGGTTGTTGGCGCCCAGCACCGCGCTTGCTTCCTCGATGCTGGGATCCACCGCGCGAAGGCTGTTGCTGCCCGCCTCCACGCCGACGGACAGGGTCCTGAACACCAGGGCGGCCACGATGATCACCGGCGTGCCGGTCAGCAGCAGCGGCCTGGTATTAAAGGACAGGATATAGCCGATGCCCAGCGCGATGCCCGGCACGGCGAAGGGGATCATGGAAGCTGCCTCCATCAGCTTCTTGCCGGGGAATTTCTTGCGCACCAGCAGGAAGCTGATGATAAGCCCCAGCAGCGCCGTGATGGGGGTGGCGATCAGCGCCAGGGTCAGCGTGTCCCCTATGGCGTCCTTCCCCCGCTTGAACACGAACTCGTAATTTTTCAGCGCCAGGCTCATGTCCACGCCCCAGGTCTTGACCAGGGATACCCATATGACCGTGCCGTACAGCATCAGCGTGAACACGGACACCAGCAGGCACACGCAGAAAAGCGGCGCCACGATCTTTTTTTCATGGATCAGGCGGATGCTGCCCACCGGCTTGCCCGTGACGGTCACGAACGATTTGCGGGCCACCCAGTATTTCTGTATGAAAAAGGCCAGCATGGCGGGCAGCAGGATGCTCAGCGCCATGAACGCGCCGGTTTTCAGGTTGTACAGGCCGGTGATCTGCATATACGCGTCCACCGACAGCACCGAAAAGTTGCCCGCCAGCACCTGCGGGTTGCCGAAATCGCTGATGGACTTGGCGAAAACGATCAAAAGAGAACTGAATATGCCCGGCGCGCTCAGCGGCAGCGTGACCGAGGAAAAGACCTTCCACCTGCTGGCTCCCAGCGACCGGGAGGCGTCCTCCACCGAGCCGTCTATGCTTTCCAGCATGCCCTTGAGGTTCAGGTATGCCAGCGGAAACAGCGCCAGCGTCTGGACGATCACCAGGCTTCCAAAGCCGTACACGTTGTTGTTGCGGATGTGCATGAGGTTTTTGGTGATGATGCCGCTGCGGCCGAAAAGCAGGATCATGGCCAGAGAGATCACGAACGGCGGAGACAGGATAGGCATCGTCGCCATGAAGTCAAAAAAGCGCTTGCCCGGCATTTCCGTCCGGGTAACGGCAAAGGCGAACACATACCCTGTCAGCGTGGACAGCGCCGCCACCGTGACGCCCAGCAGCATGGAATTGCCCAGCGAATGGAAAAAGTTGGTCGCCTCCATGATGTGGCGGATATTGCTCAGGTCCAGCCGGCCCGCTTCGTTGGTCAGCGTCGCCACGAACAGCCGGATGACCGGGAAAATGCAGAAGACGACCAGCACCGCGAGGATCAGGACGATGCACGCGAGCAGGCCGGGCTGCCGCGCCAGCATGGCCGCTTCCTTCCTGCGCTGGCTTCGCATCTGTTTAACGGCTTGGCTCAATCCGTACCGCTCCTTTCCTGTCGTTCAGAAGGGCGCCCTTCCCGGGCGTAACCAGGCAAAGGCCGGAGGCCGAACGGACGGCCTCCGGGCAAAAGTGTCTTACTTCAGCACGTTTTCAGCCGTGCGGACCTCGCGCTCGAAGCGCTCCACCAGCGCCACCTTGTTGTCGCCGGACCAGATGAAATCATAGTCGATCAGGTTGAGCTGATCCATGGGGATCATGGCCGGGTTCACGGGGATATTCTTGCTGATGGGATAGCGGTAGAATTGCTCGGTCGCCATGGTCTGGCAGGTGTCGGACAGCATCCAGTCGATGAACGCGTGCGCCGCTTCCACCTCGTTGGCGGGGCCGCCCTTGACCATCGAGACGCAGGTGACTTCGTAGCCGGTGCCCTCGCTGGGATAGGTGATCACCAGCGGATAGCCCTCGTTGATGGTGGCCTGCGCGTCCAGGTCGTAGCCGATCGCCACGCCGATCTCGCCCAGACCGGCCATGCGGTAGGGCGCCGCGCCGGCCTTGGTGTACTGAGCGATATTGCCGTCCAGCTTCTTCATGTACTCAAAGCCTTCCTCCACCCCGAAGGTCTGCAGCATCCCGGAGAAGGCCGTGTAAGCCGCGCCCGAGGTGCCGGGGTGCGCCATGCAGACGTCGCCCTTGAGCTCGGGGTTCAGCAGCTCCGCCCAGCTGGTCGGGGCCTCGATGCCCTTTTCAGCCAGGTATTCGGTGTTGCTCGCAAACGCCGTCACGATCATGGACACCGGGGTCCAGACCTGGTTGGGATCCTTCCAGCGCTCGTCCACCACGTCGATCATGGGGGACACATAGTTGTCCAGCAGGCCCTTGTTCATGGCGCTGGTATGGGTATCCACCGAGCCGCCCATGAAAATGGACACCTGCGGGTTTTCCTTTTCAGCCTCCAGGCGGGTCACGATCTCGCCCGCGCCCAGACGCACGTAGTTGACCTTGATCCCCGTGTCCTTGGTGAACTGCTCGAACATTTCCAGCGCTTCCGCTTCCACATAGCAGGTGTAAATGGATACGGATTTGATCTGTTCGCCCGACGCCGCCACCGGCAGGGCCGTCAAAAGAGCCAGGCACATCATCAGCGCCAATACGCGTTTCATGGTTTTTCCTCCTTGTCCAAAGAGTAGATGTTGTCAAACGGCGCGCGTGCTCTCCCTGAGCACAAGATGCGTTTCAAACAGAACGGACGACGGCGCGCACACCTCCTTTCCTGTCATGTTCAACAAAAGCTCCGCGGCCTTGCGGCCCAGAGCATAACGCTCAAAAGCGATCGTGGTCAGCCTGAACCAGGGAAGCGCTCCCATTTCCAGGTCCCCGCTGCCGCAGACGGAAACATCCTCCGGCACCCGCAGGCCCTTTTCCCTTAGAGTGGCCATGGCGCCGATGGCAATGGGGTCGCTGGACGCGAACACCGCGGTGACCCGCGGCGCTTTTTCAAGCAGCCGCTTCATCGCCTCCGCGCCGTTGCGGATGCCGTCCATCGTGCGGTTGGCCGGTATCTCCGGCACGGATACCACCAGCGGCTTCAGTCCCTGCTGCTCCATGGCGTCCTTAAAGCCGCGCAGCCGTTCCCGGCCTATGTCCGTATTCAGCACGATATGGGCGATATGCCGATGCCCCAGGCCTGTCAGGTATTCCACCATCTGCGCCGCACCCTGGTAATGGTCCGCGTCCACACAGGGGATGCCGGAGGACGCGGGGGGCCTTCTGCGCAGGGCGACCACGGGCATTTTGGTCCTTTTCAGGGTGTCAAGCAGCTCGGCGCTCCATTCCTCCGGGGTGATGATCAGCCCGTCCAGCCGCATTTCCCGGGCATACCGTATAAAATCCAGCAGCCTTTGGCCGCTGCGGTCCAGGCTTCCGTAAATGAGCGCGTATCCCTTTTCCCGCAGATACTGCTCCACGCCGTAGGCGTTGTCTGCAAAGAAGGAATCCTGAATATCCGGAATGGTCAGCCCGACGGTGCGGGTGGACAGGCGGGACACGTTCCTGGCCGCGGAGCTGGGCACATAATCCAGCTCCCTTACCGCCCGCTCGACCCTGGCACGGGTTTCTTCGTTCAGGTCCGGATGGTGATTCAGATACCGGGACACCGTCGATACGGATACTCCCGCATATTTCGCCACATCCCTGATGGTGGTCATGCCGCTGCTCCTGTTCAGTTCCGCCGTGTTCGCCGCTGTATCATTTGGAAACGATACCGGTACCGGTTCCAGTACGCATATCATACCACCGGATGTCATATTTGTCAACAGTTTTCCCTGATGTGTCATCCGCTGTTCTGTTTCCCTGATGTGTCATCCACTGTTCTTCCGCTGACGACGCCGCCCCGTGTTGCCCGTTTTCCGCGCCCGCCCCGCAAAAAATTTATGAAATTTTCAATATACAAATGTCCGTTTTTAAAGTACAATAGATATTGTTTCATATCAGACGCTGACCGCTTCAGAAAGGAAAATGTAACGGCTTATGATCAAGAAACTGGCTGCGCATATCCGGCAGTACAAAAAACAGGCGTTTGCCACGCCGGTGTTCATGCTGGGCGAGGTCGCCATGGAGGCCGTCATCCCGAGGGCGATGAGCTTCCTGGTGGACCGCGGCATCGAGGCGGGAAACCTTGGGCAGATCTGGTTTTACGGGCTCATCCTGCTCGTCGCGGCGTTCCTGTCGCTGTTTTCCGGCGTCATGAGCGGCAAGATGGCCGCCGTGTCCTCCGCCGGCTTCGCCCGCAATCTCCGCCACGATATGTACTACACCATCCAGGACTATTCGTTTTCCAACATCGACAAATTCAGCACCTCTTCCATCATCACCCGCCTGACCACGGACGTCAGCAACGTGCAGAACGCCTTTCAGATGATTCTGCGCATGGCGGTCCGCGCGCCGTTGACGCTGATCCTTTCCATGATCATGGCGCTTACCATCAACGTGCGCATCAGCAAGGTTTTCCTGTTCACCCTGCCGGTGCTGGGCCTGGGCATCTACCTGATCATGACCCGCACCCACCCCATCTTCCGCCGCGTGTTCAAGACCTACGACCGGCTGAACAACGTCGTGCAGGAAAACCTGCGCGGCATCCGCGTGGTCAAAAACTTCGTCCGGGAGGATTACGAGGTCGAGAAGTTCAACGGCATTTCCGCCTCCATCTACAAGGACTTTACGAAGGCTGAAAAGAATCTGGCGTTCATGTCCCCGCTGATGATGGTATGCATATACACCTGCACGCTGATCATCTCCTGGCTGGGCGCCAAGGCGATCATAGCCTCCGGCAACAACCCGGCCGCCGGCATGACCACCGGGCAGCTGATGAGCCTGATCACCTACGTGATCCAGATCCTGTCCAGCCTGATGATGGTCTCCTTCGTATTCATGATGATCACCATGTCCCGCGCCTCCGCCCAGCGCATCGTGGAGATACTGGACGAAAGCTCCGATATCGTAAGCCCCGAAGAGCCCCTGACCGACATTCCCGACGGCTCGGTAGACTTTGACCACGTCACCTTCTCCTACGCCAGCCGCAGCGAAAGGGATACGCTGAGCGACATAGACCTGCACATTCCCTCCGGCGCCGTGGTGGGCGTCCTGGGCGGCACCGGCAGCGGCAAGTCCACCCTCGTGCAGCTGATCCCCCGGCTGTACGACGCGTCCTCGGGCCGCGTGATGGTAGGCGGGCACGACGTCCGTTCCTACGACCTGACCGCCCTGCGCGACAGCGTGGCCATGGTGCTGCAGAAAAACGAGCTGTTCAGCGGCACCATCAAAGACAACCTGCGCTGGGGCAACAGCGGGGCGACCGACGAAGAGATCGAGGAAGCCTGCCGCCTCTCCCAGGCGGATCCCTTCATCCAGGAGCTGCCCGACAAATACGACACCTGGATCGAGCAGGGCGGCACCAACGTGTCCGGCGGGCAAAAGCAGCGGCTGTGCATCGCCCGGGCGCTGCTTAAAAAGCCCCGCGTCCTGATACTGGACGACAGCACCAGCGCCGTCGACACCAAGACCGACGCCCTGATCCGCGCCGGCTTCCGCAGCTATATCCCCCAGACCACCAAGATCATCATCGCCCAGCGCGTTTCCTCCGTGATGGACGCGGACATGATCATCGTGCTGGACAACGGGAAGGTCGCCGACGTCGGCACCCACGAAGAGCTGCTCGCCCGCTGCGCGATCTACCGGGAAGTTTACCAGTCCCAGACGAACGGAGGCGAAGACCATGAGTGAGCGGAAAAACAGCGCTGCCCCCATCCGGCCGGCGGCCGGCGGCCCGCGCGGCCGCGCCATGGGCCCCCGCCAGCCCATCCATAAGGAAACGGTCCTGCGCCTGCTGAGCTATCTCAAACCTTTTTGGCCGAGGCTTTTGCTGGTGCTGATCTGCGTCGTTTTAAACGCCATCGCCACGGCGGCCGCCGCCACCTTCTTAGGGCGGATGATCGACGGCTACATCACCCCCATGCTCGCCTCCTCCGCCCCTGATTTCAGCGGCCTTATCAGCGCCATCCTCCGCATGGCCGCGCTGTACGCGCTGGCCATCTCCGCCACCTTCGCGCAGGCCCGCATCATGGCCGTGGTGTCCCACAGCGTGCTGCGCAAAATCCGCGACGAGATGTTCGCCCATATGCAGACCCTGCCGATCCGCTATTTTGACACCCATACCCACGGCGAGGTCATGAGCTATTACACCAACGACACCGACACCCTCCGCCAGATGGTCAGCCAGACCCTGCCGCAGGGCGTTTCCTCCCTGATCACGCTGGTCGTCGTGTTCATCGCCATGCTGCAGAACAGCGTATGGCTGACGCTGATCGTGCTGCTGGGCGCTTTCGTGATGGCCCGGGTCGTGGGAAAGCTGGGCGGCCGCAGCGCCGGCTACTTCGTCAAGCAGCAGACCGCCCTGGCCAGCCTGAACGGCTATATCGAGGAAATGGTCAACGGCCAGAAGGTCGTCAAGGTGTTCAACCATGAGTCGCTCGCCAAGGAGGAATTCGACCGCCGCAACGACGAGCTGTGCGAAAACATGACCGAGGCCAACAAGCTGGGCAATATTTTAGGCCCGGTCAACAACAACATGGGCCACATCCTGTATGTGGTGCTGGCCATCGTGGGCGGCGCGCTGGCCCTGGGCGGCGTAAGCAACCTGAGCCTGTCCGGCATGGCCCCGCTCACCCTGGGCGCCATCGCCAGCTTTCTCACCCTGAGCCGCAACTTCATGATGCCCATCAGCCAGATGGCCCAGCAGATCAACTTCATCGCCATGGCCCTGGCGGGCGCCGAGCGCATTTTCTCCCTGATGGACGAAAAGTCCGAGGAAGACAACGGCTACGTCCGCCTCGTCAACGCCCGGGAGGAAAACGGCGAGCTGGTCGAAACCAGCGAGCACACCGGCCTGTGGGCGTGGAAGCACCCGCACAGCGCCGACGGCTCCGTTACCTACAGGCGCCTGGAGGGCGACGTCGTAATGGAGCAGGTAGACTTTGCCTATGTGCCCGAAAAGACCGTGCTGCACGACATTTCGCTGTACGCCCGGCCCGGTCAGAAGGTCGCCTTCGTGGGCGCCACCGGCGCCGGCAAGACCACCATTACCAACCTGATCAACCGCTTCTACGATATCGCCGACGGCAAGATCCGCTATGACGGCATCAACATCAACAAGATCAAAAAGCCCGACCTGCGCCGTTCCCTGGGCGTGGTGCTGCAGGACGTGAACCTGTTCACCGGCACGGTGATGGACAACATCCGCTACGGCAAGCTGGACGCCACGGACGACGAATGCATCGCCGCGGCCAAGCTGGCCAACGCCCACGACTTTATCACCCGCCTGCCGGACGGCTACAACACCATGCTCACCGGGGACGGCGGCGGCCTGAGCCAGGGGCAGCGCCAGCTGATCTCCATCGCCCGCGCCGCCGTGGCCGACCCGCCGGTAATGATACTGGACGAGGCCACCTCCTCCATCGACACCCGCACCGAGGCGCTGGTACAGCGCGGCATGGACCGGCTGATGCAGGGCCGCACGGTGTTCGTGATCGCCCACCGCCTCTCCACCGTGCAAAACAGCGACGTCATCATGGTGCTGGACCACGGCCGCATCATCGAGCGCGGCAGCCACGACCAGCTGATCGCCCAGCGCGGCCAGTATTACCAGCTGTACACCGGCGCGTTTGAGCTGGAATGATCGTGACTGTTCAGTTTCACTGAACAGTCACCGCAGGGGGACTGACGTCCCTCTCACCGCCGTTCGCTATTCTGGCAGTTTAGCGGGTGCTTATCCGGCTAACCCAGGGCCTCCCGGCCCGTTCGGCGCTGAAAAAGGTCCACCGGACCTTTTTCCGGGCGCGCCTCACCCCAGAACCTGCCGGCCCGTTCGTCGGTGAAATCGGTCCACCGGACCGATTTCCGGGCCCTCCTCACCCCCGCATTGTTCAGGCTTTATCCTGACTGCCCCGTTCTTTATTTCAACCGCGCAGCTTTTTCCCGCGCTGTATCAAGGAGGCCCTTCCATGTCTGAGCTCGATACCTATGTATCCCCCTTCTCCACCCGCTATTCAAGCCGCGAGATGCAGCAGCTGTTTTCCGCCCGGCACCGGGCGGAGCTGTGGCGCAGGCTCTGGGTGCTCCTGGCGCAGACCGAAATGGAAATGGGCCTGCCCGTCACCCAGGAACAGGTCGACGAGCTCAAAGCGCACGTGACCGATATCGATTTTGATAAGGCCGCCGCCTACGAAAAGCAGCTGCGCCACGACGTGATGGCCCATATCCGCGCCTATGCCGACCAGTGCCCGCTGGCCGCCCCCATCATCCATCTGGGGGCCACCAGCTGCTACGTGGGCGACAATTCGGACAGCCTCATCCAGCAGGACGCCCTCCGGCTGATCCACGCCCGCCTGGTCGCGGTGCTGCGCGCGCTGCGCGGCTTTGCCTGGCAGTACCGGGCGCTGCCGGTGCTCGCCTACACCCACTTTCAGCCCGCCCAGCCCACCACCCTGGGCAAAAGGGCTTCCCTGTGGATGAACGACCTGCTAAGCGATATCGAGGAATGCGAACACCTGATGGCCGTGCACCGGCCGCTGGGCTGCAAGGGCACCACCGGCACCCAGGCCAGCTTCCTGGAGCTTTTCCATGGTGACGCCGAAAAAGCGCGCCTGCTGGACGAAGCCATCGTCCGGAAAATGGGCTTTGACGCTGTCCAGCCCGTCACCGGCCAGACCTACAGCCGCAAGTGGGACGGGCGCGTGCTGTCCTTCCTGGCCCAAGTCGGCGTGACGGCCCACAAGTTCGCGGCCGACCTTCGCCTGCTTGCGCACGAAAAGGAGGTCGAGGAGCCCTTTGAGCAAAAGCAGGTCGGCTCCTCCGCCATGCCCTACAAGCGCAATCCCATGCGGGCCGAGCGCATGTCCGCCCTGTCCCGCCACCTGATCCTCAACGCCGAAAACGGCCTGATGACCGCCGCCGAGCAGTGGCTGGAGCGCACGCTGGATGACAGCGCCAACCGCCGCATCGCCCTGTCCGAGGGCTTCCTTTGCGCCGACGCCGTGCTCTCTTTGTTCCTGAACGTCGCTTCCGGCCTGACCGTGCACGAAAAGGTCATCGAAAAGCACCTCCGGGAAGAGCTTCCCTTCATGGCCACCGAAAACCTGCTGATGGAGGCCGTGGAGCAGGGCGGCGACCGGCAGAAGCTGCACGAGAAGATCCGCGTGCAGGCCCTTCAGGCCGGCCGCCGCGTCAAGGACGAGGGCCAGCCCCCCGCCCTGCTGGAAGCCCTGGCGCAGGACCCGGATTTCCCCCTGACGATGGATGAGATCGGCCGCAGGCTCGATCCCGCCCTGTATACCGGCTGTGCCCGCGAGCAGACCGAACGGTTCATCCTGCATGAGGTGGATCCCCTGCTCGCCCGCTGCGCGCAGGAAGAAGCCGCCGTGCAGCCGATCGACCTGTAACCTACCCACAAGAGAGGAGCCTTCGCCCGGATGAAGCTGTTTCTCTGTCCCAACCTGTACACGGACGTGCAGGTGGTCACCGCCAGAAAATGCCTCCGGCTGTTCACCGAATCCTGGCACGCCCGCTGCGCCCTGACGCCTGAAAGCGCCCGGATCATTTCCGCCGGGGCGGACTGCTGCTCCTTTCCCCCCGAGGAGGCGGACTATATCCTGGCCATCGGCGGAGACGGGTCGGTGCTGCGCGCCGCACAGACCGCCGTTCCCGCTCAGAAACCCCTGATCGGCATCAACAACGGCCGGCTGGGCTTTCTGTGCGCCCTGCCCATGGAAAGCCTGTGGGGCAGCACGCCAGAGCTTTGGGGCAGGCTCGCCCTGTCCCGCCGTTCCCTGCTGCATTTTTCCCAGAACGGCCGGGATCATTTTGCCCTGAACGACATCACGGTGGTCAAGTCCCGCTTCGGGGAGACCATCGAGCTGGGCGTCTCCTCCGCAAGCACCGCCGCCCGCTGGATCGGCGACGGCATCATCCTCTCCACGCCCACCGGCTCCACCGCCTACAATCATTCGGCCGGCGGCCCCATCATCGCCCCCGACGTGCCCGCTTTCGCCGCCACGCCCATCTGCCCCCATTCCAGGGACGCCTCCCCCATGGTCCTGAGCGACCTGAGCCCTATCAGGATCGACCTGATCCGCTCCCCCGCCAACACCGCCGAAATCTTTTCCGACGGCGCCCATACCGGCGATATCACCGACCATCTGCTGGTGGACCGCAATCCCCTGGACCTTCTGCTGATGGTCCCCGCCCCGGAGCGCTCCTTTTCCTGACTTGATGCCCCCGCCGCTTCAGCGGCATTTTGATTATCTTCTATTGTTGGTTTTGGCGTCATACTGCGAACGGCCGGAACCGAAGGCTCAGAAGCGATCAGCTTCTGACTTTTTGCATTATTCACGTCAGATAAAGGAGCATGCCTATGCTGAGACTGAGACCCTATAAACCCTGTGACGCCAAAACCATCGAGAAATGGATACTGGACAGGGATGTTTTTATGAAGTGGGGCGGGGACCGCTTCGGAGAATTCCCTGTTTCGGCACAGGTCATCAATGAAAAATATACGCTCTATAACGGTGACTGCGCTGAAGAAGACAACTTCTATCCGTGGATTGCCCTTGATGACGAAAATCATGTCGTCGGTCATTTCATCATGAGATACCTGAACGGAAACAACAGGCTCCTGCGCTTCGGATGGGTCATCGTGGATGATGCGCGCAGAGGCAAAGGCTATGGAACTAAGATGCTTCAAGCAGGCCTTAAATACGCTTTTGATATCCTGGGCGCGGCTCAGGTGACGATAGGCGTTTATGAGAATAACGAACCCGCGCATAAATGCTATCAGAAAGCCGGCTTTGCGGATCGGGAGACTGTAAGCGCCAAGCCGTGGAATATTATTGAAATGGCTGTGGAAAGATAACATGGAAGATTTTGAATTGGCCGGCTGCGGCGAGATGAGGGCTAAGCCCCACAGCAGGAGGAATACGATGGATCTGAATTTATTTCATTGGACAAGAGAACCGAAAGCCTGTGCTGTTCAGAACGGGACCATCCACGTCACGACGCTGCCGCATACGGACCTGTGGCAGCGCACGTATTATCATTTCAGGAATGACAACGCTCCGGTTTTTCAGATGGAAACGGAGGAGCAATACTTCAGTTTTGCTGTGAAAACCAGCTTTGAAGAAAGTCATCACCGTTTCGATCAGTGCGGTATCGTCATGTACCTGGACAGTGAAAACTGGCTGAAGGGCTCTATCGAGTACGAAAACGCCGCATTTCAGCATCTGGGAAGTGTCGTGACGAACCACGGCTACTCCGACTGGGCCACTGCGGAGATCCCGGCTGATGTGAAATCCATGTGGTATCGTTTAAGCCGCAGGGCAGATGATTACTGCATAGAGTGCTCGGAGAACGGCAGTACATGGAAGCAGATGAGAGTCTGCCACATGCTCGAAGGAGGCGGCAGGATCCGATTCGGGATTTATGCCTGTTCTCCCGAAGATTCATCCTTCACAGCCATTTTCAGCGATATGCAGCTGACAGAATGCGCATGGAAAGCGCATGACGGGCAGCAGCCGGACTGATGAAAGACAGTACTGAAAGCTTTTGACATGGCCGATTCACGCCGAATCGGGATATGAAGTCAGATAAGGAAGCCCCATATGAACAAGCAGGAAATATATGACTATCTGAAAGCAAACGGCATCTGGCATGAGGTCACAGAGCACCCTGCCGTTTTCAACATGGAAGAACTTGATGCGGTTGAACTTCCTTACCCGGATTGCGATGCCAAGAATCTTTTCGTCAGGGATGACAAACGCAGAAGCTATTATCTGATCACCGTCAAGGGCGACAAGCGTGTAGATCTGAAGGAATTCAGGAAGACCTACGGCACGAAACCGCTGACTTTTGTGAAGCCGGACGAGCTGGCCGACATCCTCGGGCTGATCCCCGGCGCTGTATCGCCTTTCGGCCTGCTCAACGATGTTGAAAAAAAGGTCGTATTCTGCATCGATGCCGCTTTCAGGGAAAGCCCCGGCCTGATCGGCATCCATCCGAATGATAATACCGCGACCGTGTGGCTGAAAGCCGACGATCTGATCATGATCATTCGGGAGCACGGGAATGATGTCAAAGTAGTGACGATATGATCGCGCACCGCAATCTTCTGAGCTGAACGAACAGCGCTTATCATCAGCAGATACGGCGTAAAGAGGAAGAACAGGATGAAAAAGCTTATCGCAGGAGTGCTGATTTTATGTTATTTCATGACTGCTGTGCCGGCGTTTGCAGATGTGTTCATCCGCATCGACCGGGATGATCCGGAAGCATGGAAAAACGATCTGGCCAATGTTCGTTTCCTGACGGAGGAACGTATGTCCGGCAGCGCGCAGTTTTCCACAGAACAGTTCCGTACGCTTGCCGGGCAGCTGAAAGAGCGATCTCAGGAGGTATGGATCGTAGACTGCCGGATGGAAAGCCATGGCATGGTCAACGGAATTGCCGTCTCATGGTGCGGAGAAGACAACGGAGCGAACCTTGGCAGAACCGCAGAGGAAATCGAAGCCGAAGAAGAAGGTCTGTCCTCGCTGATCGGCACGACTGTTACGGCTTATACGGCAGAGAACGATCGGCCGGCGGAAAGCCTTGACCTGTCCGTCGAAACATGGGAAACAGAGCGTGCGCTTGTTCAGGGCGAAAATATCCGTTACCTGCGTTTGGCCTGCCCGGATCATTGCTGGCCGCCTGCCGACGTGATCGATACGTTCATATCGTTTGCAAACAGCCTGGAGGGCGGCGCATGGCTCCACTTTCATTGCCAGGCCGGATCAGGCCGAACCGGGGCTTTTATGACCATCTATGAGATGATGCTGAAACCGTACGCGCCGGCAGAGGAGATCCTGCGGCACCAGGCTGAAACCGGCAGCGGGAACCTGCTGGACAGAGCGAACCCGGATAAGAGTCCCGCCCAGAAAGAACGGTGCGTGCTGGCCAGAGCCATCTATCTGTATATCCTGGCCAACCATGATTCTGCCTACGCGATAAAATGGAGCGACTGGCTTAAAACGCACTCCCGGACGGTAATTATGAAACCGGGCGACAGATTTGAAGGCGAATGCTTCAGTTCCGATCCCCTCGTTGTAAATGATTCTCTCGAGGCCCTGGGCAAAGGTTCAGCCACTGTGCTGACGGAAGACGAGCTGCTTTTTATCACAGTTGAGGATTGAAAGCCGGTTTGACAGCCTGTATCGTCCTCTTGATATGTTTTTTGATTTTTCTGCCCAAAGGAACCGGATACTTACCGGCGATGCAGATTCTTTTCATGAGGAGGAAAGAGACTCCATGATTTATTTTGAAGACGATAAACTCACCATCCGCAATATGGAAACGGAGGACGCACAGGTTTTT